>CALFER010000105.1 GCA_937951895.1 uncultured bacterium | reverse complement strand
TGTTGGGTGCTGTTTGTCAGACGCCGGCACGGAGGCCGGCGCCACCCGGCATCAAATTTTTGCTATTGGGATTTTGGATTTAACAGAGAAGAGAGAAAAAACCGCCAGGCAGGGACGCCTGGCGTAATGGGGCATTCGGGTCGTGTCTGGATTCGCGCATCCGTATTCAACCCGGATGGATCGTCGAAAACTCCCGTTCATTCAATCGATGCAGAAAGTTTCGGTAGATGTCGAGTTTCTGCTGGAAATTCTCGATGCCACCCTCCAGAATGTTCAGCATTTCTTCGCGAATCGCCTCCTGATCCGGTGTTCCCTGCATGCGGATCCGACCGTGCTCGCCGTCCGATTCCATCACGATCAGATGGTAATCCTCCAGCCCCAGCACCAGATTCGACGCGTGTGTCGCGATGATGATCTGCGTGTCCTTCCCGAGTGACTGCAGGGTGGGCGTCAGCATGCTCACGATCGAGTTGATATCGAGATTGTCTTCGGGTTGATCGATGATCAGGATCTGATCCGTGATCGTTGTGAACACCATCTTCAGAACGATCCCCGTTTTCTGCCCGAACGACAGTTCATGGAACGATCGCGTCGTCCGTCCCTGGCTGAATTCGATCCGGATCGGACAGAACACGAAGCGGTTCCGGTAGTTATTGTCCCGACTGAGTTCATCGAGTTCGGTCATCAGCAGATCCATCAGACGATTGTACCTGGACGCGGCATCCCGAAATTCATAAACAGGTGTCCGGATCGAAGCATTGTAGAAGAGGTGATAATCATCCTTCAGCCCGGACAGACAATCCAACTGCGTTTCGATCGACGTGCGGCAGATCGGATCGGTCGGCGTCGTGATCGAGATTCTCGATCCGCCGTTTGAAATTTCCTTTGAAATTTTCTCGCACTTGACGTTCTGCCGATCGCGCAGGAGGGTGCGGGCGTCCAGCAGGTCTTTAAAATGACTGATCAGCGAATCGACCATCGGCGAATGCGAGTAACCAAGCGAATTGAAACCCCGCCTGTAGGTATCCAGGATTCGCAACCGGGTTCTCAGGAAACCGAGCAGGTCGGCGATATGGCGTCCGAGCACCCCGTACAGGCGCATGATCGGCGTGAGTGACTCGTCGCGTCCCGTCCGGGACTCCTCCGTTTCGTACTGCCGGAGCACGTCCTTCAGTTCGGTTGCGTTCGATGTCGCGTATGCATCGAGCGCTTCCTGCAGGGCTTCGATCGCATCGAGTTCCTTCTCGAGAAAACCCCAGATCCGGATGACGTACAGGAAGTAACCGGCCGACTCGTCCTGGTCCAGGAGCGCTCGGATCGGGAGATCGTCGGGTCGATCGGTCGTCTGCCGGAACGACAGCGCTTCCCGGATGTAAGTCCGGATCAGTTCGATACTCTGATCCGAAAGCCGTCCTCGTTGCATCTCGTTGCGCATCCGCCAGAGTTCCGTCACGCGCTGATGGATGAAACGGCTGAAATTCTGCAGATCGAACAGATCGTCCTGGTGCTGATAGTGCTCGAACTGCTGGATCAGTGCTTTCAGTTTTTTCTGAAAAGCCAGTCGCTCCGATGCCAGTTCGGGATCGAGCGCATCGATGATCCGATTCAGATAAACCACGTTGTTCTCGTCGCTGATCCGGTTGATTTCGCCCTGCCCCAGAAATCGGAATTCCGGGAGCTGATCCCGGGATATCTTTCTGAGGGGCTCCCAGCCGTTGCCGTGACGGACGAAAAAACCGGCTTCCCGGGTAGAGGAGTCGAAAAAACAACACAGGATCTCGCGCCTATGCACGATGAAGTTCACGAGTCGCGTGATGCCGTAGCGATCGATGATCGTGAACATCCGCCTGAGATTGACCGAGTCGTCGTCGTCGGGATGATTCGAGAGAATGTCGATCAGTTTGTTGAAGAGCGTATGGGTGGCCTCGTTGAGGGATTCGGACAGGATGCCGGCGGTGTTCAGTAGTGTCGATTTTCCGGTTCCGCGATCGCCGATGAAGATGTTCAGGCCGCGATCGAAACGCACGATCAGCGGGTGGTCGTCCGGTGAGGTGAAGAAACCGCCCTGCAATGCGCAGCCCAGAAGATACGATCCGGCATCCGGAGCAGGGCCGGGATCCGTCCGGATCGAGCGATAGACCTGTTCGATGAACCTGTCGATCTCGGTTGGCGGTTCGTCCAGGATATGGATTGTTCCTTTGCCGAGATCCTTGTCGCGGATCCGGTATTGGTGCCAATCGATCGACTGACCGGTGATTCGTCTGACGATTCGATTTGCCGTCTGCCGGTCGATGGGACGTTTCTGATTGATGCGTGTGAATCCGTTGCGGAACAGCAGTCGCCGCAACTCGGCATCATCGTCGATATGGCATTCCGTCTTCAGATCGCTGAACGTGAAGTCTCGGTACGGCATGTCGACCTCCTGTTCGATCTCACGATGTGTGTGTCTGTGCGCCACCCTCCGATAACGATTCTACCTGAAACAGCAGCAGGATGTAATGTAGTAAAATTTCGACACATACAACCGGACGGGATTGTTATCCTTTCTTTAATTATCCGCCGCATATTCGGGATTTCATGTTAAACTTCTATCTGCAGTGTCCGGGACGCGAGACTCATCCCGAGCGATCCGAGCAGGATTGCCGGACAATACTCGGGCGATTTCCGAAATGCTCGAACGCCGACATTCATTATCGAATCCTGCATGTCGAGCGAACGGGAGCAGCGGCATGAACTGGGAGAAGATCGACATCGAGACTGAAAGCGGCAGGCATGAGGCCATTGCCCCTGAGATTATCTCGGCCAGCCGCGCGACCGACATTCCTGCTTTTTATGCCGGTTGGTTCTTCGACGCACTCGATCGGGGCTACTGCACCTGGACGAATCCGTTCAACCAGAACCGGCAGTATGTCTCGTTTGCCCGCATGAAAGCCGTCGTGTTCTGGTCGAAAAACCCCGCCCCCATCCTTCCGTATCTCGATCGTCTCGACCGGCGCGGAATCGCGTATTACTTTCAGTTTACCGTCAACGACTATGCGCCGTTCCACGGGGGGCGTCTCGAACGCAACGTCCCGGCTCTCGATGCCCGCGTCGACACCTTCCGGGCGCTCTCCACGCGTCTCGGATCCCACCGTGTCATCTGGCGCAGTGATCCCCTCATCCTGACCGACGCGATCACGGAAGCCGAGTTGATCGAGTCGGTCCGGCGTGTGGGTGACCGGTTGCATCCCCTCACACGCAAGATTGTGTTCAGTTTTGCGGACATTGCGGGTTATGCGAAGGTGAGGAACAAGCTGGGTCGGGCGGGGATTGCGGGTCGCGAGCCGGATGAGGCTGAGCGGGTGCGGTTGGCCGGGAGTATTGCGCGGATGGCGAAGGAGTGGGGGATCGAGGCTGCGACGTGTGCCGAGGGCATCGATCTGGAGCATCTTGGGATTTCGCACAATCGCTGCATGGATGATGAGTTGCTGCTGCGGATTTCGCGGGATGAGGGGTTGGCGGCGAGGTTGGGGCGGAAGCCGAAGAGCGGACAGCTGGTGATGTTCGGGGATGATGAGTCCGGGTGGCCGGAACTGCTCGCGGATGAGCGGAAAGCGATCAAGGACAAGGGGCAGCGGAAGGAGTGCGGGTGTGTGGTGAGCAAGGACATCGGGCGGTACAACACGTGTCCGCATTCCTGTGCGTATTGTTATGCGAACACATCCGATGAGATTCCGTGTAACCATGATCTCGGGTGAATCCGGAAAACCGTTCGTTCTGAGCCGGAGCGAAGCATCCCCGGACACTGAGCCTGTCGAAGTGTCCAGGAGAAGAGAAGTCCCGCAGTCACTTCACAGCTTAGGGTGCTGTTTATCAGACGCCGGCACGGAGGCCGGCGCCACCCGGCCGGAACTGGATTCCCGCATCCGCGGGAATGACTGACATTCATACAGTGTTGGGTGCTGTTTATGAGACGCCGGCACGGAGGCCGGCGCCACCCGTCATCAAATTTTTGCTATTGGTGTTTGGGTTGTTCGATCCTGACCATGAAGAACCCTCCATAACCGTTCGGCGTGAGCCGGAGCGAAGCGGAGTGTCGAAGGGCGGAACGGGTAGTACCCCACGCTGAAAAACAATCTGTGTAATCTGTGTAATCGGTGGATATGCAGCGATGCTGCAGGTTGTTAAACAATCATCTGGTGTCAGGAGCTGTTTATCAGACGCTGGCGCGGAGGCCGACGCCACCCATCCATTCCCGCATCCGGGAGAATGACATCGCTTTGGGTTTATGCAGAGGATAGAATAACCTATGTAATCTGCGTAATCGGTGGATGCACGGAGATGCCGGAGGCTGTCTGACATTCAAACAATGTCAGGAGCTGTTTATCAGACGCCGGCACGGAGGCCGGCGCCACCCATCCATTCCCGCATCCGGGAGAATGACATCGCTTTGGGTTTATGCAGAGGATAGAATAACCTATGTAATCTGCGTAATCGGTGGATGCACGGAGATGCCGGAGGCTGTCTGACATTCAAACAATGTCAGGAGCTGTTTATCAGACGCCGGCACGGAGGCCGGCGCCACCCATCATCAATTTTTCCTGTTGGGATTTTGGGTTTGAATAAAAATAGAGATAAAACCGCCAGGCAGAGACGCCTGGCGTAATCGTGTTTTCTGTTCGCATTTGGCGCAAGAAGCGCAAAACCCGGACACTGAGCCTGTCGAAGTGTCCATCAGTTTAAATACTCTCCCGGTTCATGTCTGCACGATAAATACATATCAATCATGATGATTTCAACTCCCGATCCTGAGCGCACACTACCAGAAACGATAACTGTCCAATCATCTTTACACTCACAAATACTCACCATCCTGTCAGAAATTCCGTATGGCCTCCGTTATCGCTTCGGTGAGGTGTTCGTTTCACCCGAATCGGAGGATCCCAATATGTCGAATGATACCGATACCGTGTTGTCACCCGAGGAACCCAGCGAAGAGACCGGCTTCCTGCTCCCGGTCTCCCAGGCACTCGAAGTCCTCTTCTGCCCCAGAAATTTCTTCTACCGCTATATCCAGGGTGTCCAGGACCAGAATGCCGCCATGGCCCATGGGTCAGCCGAGGAAACCCGTCGCGAAGCCCGTGAGACCGTTCATCGGCCGGATGGCGTTCATCACCGGAATGTCAATGTCTTCAGCGAAATTCTCGGGTTGACCGGCGTGCTCGATGCCGTCGAGGAAACCCCGGATGGCCCCGTCCCGCTCGAATACAAATCCGGCCGGACAGACGAAAACATCTATGACAGGGCACAACTGTGCGCCTACGGAATGATGCTCGAATCCATGCGCGACGTGAGAATCGATCATGGTTTCCTGTACTACACCGGATCGAAGCAGCGGATCCGCGTGGACTTCACGTCGGAACTCCGCCAGCAGGTGATCGCCGCCGTCGAACAGGCCCAAGATATCCTGAGGGATGGTGAAGTCCCTGTACCGTTGGATGACGCCCGTTGCCGTGGTTGCGCCCTTGCCGATATCTGTATGCCCGATGAGGTCACCCGGTTGTCCGGCAGGGAAGACAAGGAACCCGTCGGGGTTGCACCGCGATCCACATTTGAACGAACCGTGTTTCTCGACGAGAGCTGGGGAAGTCTGGGGAGGCGCGATAACCGAATGGTCATCAAACAGGGAGCCGATGTTCTGCACGAGATCCCTTTCGAGATGTTCGATCAGGTATTCATTATCGGTAATATGAACCTCAGCGGCGCGGTTCTCCACGAGTTTTTCCGCAGAAATGTCTTCGTTGCCTTCTTCTCGGCATTCGGTCGATATGAAGGATGTCTGTCGCCCGAAAAAATGAAGTACACCAAGATGCGGATGACGCAGATCCACGCTGCTGCGGACGAAGCACGAAGCCTGGATATCGCGAAGGAAATCGTCGATGCGAAACTGGCAAACATGCGCGTCATTCTCAGACGCGCGGTATCGAAGGGAAATCCCGAGGTCGAACGCGCCGTGAATCATATCGCAGCGCTCAGGAAGGAAATCCGGAGCGCCCGGGATGCCGGTGTACTGATGGGAGTCGAAGGTGCAGGGTCCCGTGCCTACTTCGCCGGATTCCGGACACTGTTCGCCGAATCCTGGGGGTTCACCCGCCGCACCCGTCGTCCGCCGAAAGACCCTGTCAACGCCGTGCTCTCGTTCGCCTACTCGATTCTCGCAGGCCAGATCACCGGCATCATCCAGGCCGTCGGAATGGATCCCTACATCGGCTTCTTCCATCGCGAACGCTACAACCGTCCGTGTCTCGCACTGGATCTGATCGAAGCCTTTCGTCCCTTCATCGCCGATTCGGTCGTCATGAAGATGTTTTCAAACCGGATGGTCGCTCCCGGGGATTTCGTCACGCCCGATCCGGGTCGCTCCGGTTGTTTCCTCACCGAATCCGGCCGAGACGCCTTCTTCAGGGCGTTTTCAGGGCGGATGCAGGAGCAGGCGATTCATCCGATCTTCAACACGCGACTCTCCTATCGACGATTGATCGAAATGGAAGTGCGGTTTCTCGCAAAGTATCTGACCGGTGAAATCCCGCGCTTCCGGCCCTATCGGATTCGCTGATCATGATTCGCGACCGGCGTGTCCTCGTTGTCTATGACATTACCGACAACAAACGGCGCCGAAAACTGTTCAAGTTCCTGAAGGGATTCGGCATCCGGACACAGTTTTCGTTTTTCGAGTGTCTCCTGTCCGATGTGCAGGTCGTGAAGCTCACCGAGGGAATACGGGCACTCATCAGCATCCGCGAGGACAAAGTCGGGATACTGGTCCTGTGCGAACACTGTTTCGATCGCATCCATCGAATGGGCTACTCGACACCCGAAATCTTTACCGCCAACGATTTGATTGTTTGAGTGTTCAGTTGGACGTTTTCAGTTTTCAGTTGCTCAAACCAAGAACCGAAAACTGAAAACCGAAAACCGAAAACTGAAAACCTCCCCCAAACTTCCCCCTTTACAAAATTCCCGTTTTATGTCATTTTATGAGTCGGCGTGTGAAGGTGGAGGGGCCAGTGATGAGACGGTTGAGGATCGACGATCTGACATACTGCATCAATCCCGAAGAAGCCGTCTGTCAACTGGGACCGAACCTCGCGAGGTATCTGCTCAATCCATCGGCTCGGCATCAGGTGAACCTGGATGATCCCGTTTTTCATCCTGAACCCGGGAGCGTTCCCTGCCTGTTCGCGTTCGGAGAAGAATTGATTCGGAATGGAACACAATGTGCGGATGTCTTGTCTCCCGGATTCATTCTCCCTTTCGTCTGGCGCGAGTCGACGCAGGATTCCGACCGATTGCCACCGGGCATCCGAGGCGTGGCGCGATCCGTGGCCGACCTGCTCGGAGTCGCGAATTATGGCCTGCATCTGCCGGATATATTCGACCGGATCGATCTGTCGGATCTGACCATTACCGCGGAATCGATCTGGGTATCGCTTGCCTCGGGGCTGCTCGTGACATCCCGGCAGGGGCGTTCGCGCCCCGACGTGTTCGCGACCGGGAGCTGGGTGTGTGACCGGAGCGGCTCGGGGTGCGCCGGACTGGTTGCCGTTCGGGGTATCGTCGAGAAAACCGGGCGGATTATGGAATTGTGCAAAGGTGCCAATGGATCGGCGGAAAAAGCCATCTTTTTTGTTCCCAGGGAAAACGCGGCTGAAGTTCGGGAGCTGTCGAGAGGGTGTCTCGATGTCCGGGAACTGCCTGTCGGCGAACCGGACTGGGAGATCGTTCTACAGGAGATCATGCAGGAGTTGTTTGTGCAGCCCGGCAAGGAAGTCGATCTCGATCGGCGGATCGAATACGCGAATTCTTTCTGGATGAGGCGCGATACCCCGAGACGATGCGGGTATTATCTCGAGTCGATCGTCGCCGACCTGTCGGAGCGAATTGCCGTTGGCCTGTCCGCTCGGTGTTCGATCGATCGGTTTGTAGTCATGATCAGCAAGCGGTATGAGTTGTCGGTGCTGATGGCGAGCATTGTGGCGGCGAAGCGCGTCATGTTCATCCATACGAACGAGACCGCGTGTCATGTCGGGACAGTCCGGCAGTTTTTTCCGGAAGGGCGATTTCATCTCATGGCTGAGAACGGTGAGGAAAATCTGGTCCGGACGGTATCGGAGTTTCTGGAGGAAGCGGGCGATGGTGCCGCGCGCGCGGTTGACATCACGAGCGGAACCAAGGTGATGGCTTTGGCGATCGTGGTGGCGGCCGAACAAGCCCGTGCACGCGTATTGTATCTGGATCATTCCTTCGGTGCGGACAATCAGGTCGATTTCGGCCGGGAGCGGGTTCGCGAGATCGAATGGGTTTGGAATAGTCGGTTGAATCCTGAAGTACAGGAAATTGGAGGCAGTGTGGAGTCGGCGAAAGGAGAGGTGACATGGAGCGTGCGGAAGGAAGCGGAGTACACGGTGGCGCATTTTTCGATCCCGGGCGGCTTGATCGAGCCGGGAGTATTGGCCGGGACGGATTTCCCGGTGGAGTTGCTGGGACGGCGGGATAAAGGTCTCGTGATTTCCGGCAAGGGGCCCGTGTGGCTCTATGCGCATCTCGTGCATCTCGCGCATGTCTTCGCATGGGTTGCGCTTTACGATCCGAGACTGGCCGGGGGGATCGTGGTGATGAACCACTCCGTGCGGGGGCCTCGGATCGGAAGTGTCGTTCCGGTGACGACTCCGGAACAGACGGGACGTGCATGATGCCGATCCCGACCTGTTTTGAGCCGCGGAAGCGGAATTTCATCAAGTATGCGGCCCGGATGCTATATGAAGCCCGGATCACGCATCTGTTTGATGGAGAGGAGATTTACCACGAAGCGTTGATCCGATTGTCGCATCGGCCCGAGGAACAATGGAATGATGCCTATCTGCGTACGACAATCAACAACCTGATCATGGACAAGATTCGCGAACATAGGAATATGATCCCGATCGAGGATGATCTGGAATCTCCAGTGGAAGAACCCGTCGATGTTCAGCAAAGTGACAATCAGAAGCGATTGCGCATGCGTTTCTCGTCCGTCCTGACGGATCTCGAGACTCGATTCGGCAGCGGACCTGTATCCCGGATCGACTATTTCGCGGTAATTTTGCTCGATCTCCGGTTCGTCGTTCACGGCGAGATGCGCAGGACGCAGCAATTGCGGGACGCGGTGGGATACCAGAACGCAGCCGATATCATCGAGGCCGTCGTGCCCTGGACCGATGCGCAGGCCGCTCGTTCGTTCCGGGAAGGGTGGCCGGTCATCGGTGACATCTGGGGGTGGCTACGGGATCCGATCGACCAGAACGTGTTGATGACCGCGGATCGGTTCATTGAGATCTTCAATCGGGAAGCGGGGTCTCAGAGTCAGCTGAATCAGAATCTCTGGTATGCCTGGGTGAATCGCGCGAGGCGGCAGACACGGGATTGGGAACTTCCGGAGTGGTTTTTCCGATTGATCACTCCCGGCGGAGGTGCGCCATGACGCCACTTGAATTCAGCGGATGGCAGCATCCGGAAACCGGTCAGCGTGTGCAGATTTTTCGTGATGAGCAGTCGGCGGTCAATCACATCCGGGATCATGTATTGACGCAACCCGAGAACAGCTGTTGGGGACTCGTGTTCGGTGCTTTGTTCGAGGGGATCGATCTGGAGTCCGGGGACAGTTGCTATGAGATCATGAAGCGGATCAAGGCCAAGGATCAGGGAATCCTTTCGAGGGTGTATCGGGCGTATGCCATGGCGATCGAGTTGTCACTGGATGATGCCTGGGATCGTCAGTGGTGTGCACGGACCTGGAATGCGTGGATCAATCTGTCGATCGTCGGCCTGGGAATTCCGTTTGACCGTGAGGTTTTATCGGCTGCGTTTCTGGGCCAGTCGACGGCGGAATCCGTTCGGAACACCCGTGACCGGGAGGCGGAGGGGGTATTGTTCCCGCGCGACGAGGGGCAGACCCGGCGACAGGTCCGATGGTCGCGCGAGGGCCGGGGGGATGCGAAACGCACGCGAGAGGACCGGGTGAAGCGGCGCATTCGAGATGGCTGGAGTCGGGAAGAGTTGATCTACCATGAAATCTACAACATTGCGATCAAGCACATCAGAAAATTGCCTGTGCCTCCGTTACATGAACGTGGAGCGTTTCTGCCGAGACATCAATTTGGTATACTCAGACCGATCCTCGCGCGCGCCGGGGGTTTGAAACTGGAGTTGGACGATTGGTTGCACGAGTTTTCCATATTCGAGGCAAGGATGCGAGGCATGCTGGAGAAGGCGGAATGAGTAATCGACGGGACTGGAAGACGCCCGAGAGGCATGAATCGGAGATGGGTTATGCTGAGGAGATCCTGTGGAATCTCGGCGATGCGATCGACATCTGGGAGCGCCACGAGGGTGATCCCGATGCGGCGTATGACATTGTGGCATCGTATGGTCGCTGGATGCGCACACGGAGGAATAGTGGTCGCAAGTTGGCAGAGACAGCCGAAGTGCTTGTCCGTGACCGGCAGCGGGAACTCGTGAAACTGGCGTATGAACTGGTCAGTCCCGAAGGATGGCGGGTTGCGGCGCAGGAGTGTGCGGATGTGTTTCTCGGCGGCGACGTTCAGGATATGGCAGAGTATCATGCGTGGGTAGCCGGGCAATTCGATGAGTTGGACGACATGCAGATTGTGCTCGAGTTTGCCGCGCGGGAGGGGATAGTCGAGGAGAGTGTATCGGAATCGATGATGGACGCCATGAACTGGTTTTTAGAGAATCTCGATGTGTTTACGGTGATTGGCGAGCGGGTTCGGGAGATGCGGGCGTTGATCGATCCGGAGTTGTCTGCGCGTGACTTGGGGTTGTATCAGACAGTGCAGATTCATGATGCGGTAATGGAAGAAACCGCGCGTATGGAGCGGGTATGTGCGTATGACGGTGGAACCGGAGCGTTGGATCGGGTTCTCGTTGGATTTCCCGGCTGGAGAGTGGTGATCGATGGGATCCGGGTGCGGAGTGCGGCGATATGGGATCGGGTGTGTGACATGGGGAGCCTGGGTGAGATTCTGACGTGGGAGCCCGGAGAGGTGGCGGTGTTTGGCGGCAGCGGGCAGAAGGTGCTGGAGCCGTATGTGTATGAGTTTACGGGGAGTGAGAGTGCTTGGCGGATGAAGATGATCGTGCCGGCTGTGCGATCGGGGGAGAATCCGGAAGTATTGATCCGGGTGATGGAACTGGCGGGGGCTCGGCGGGCGATGGTGTGTGGGGTGGACTGTGAATTGAGTCCGGTTCAGGCAGAG
>CALFER010000104.1 GCA_937951895.1 uncultured bacterium | reverse complement strand
AGGCAGAGACGCCTGCTGCAGCTTTGTGCGGGTGGCGCCGGCGTCCCTGCCGGCGTTCTTATACAGATTGAGTGCCATCTACCGGATGCCGGCGCTACCTGTCCCCATTTCATTTCACACAGAATCAGTGCCACCAGCCAGCAGCCGGCGCCACCCAATCCCCTCAACCCCCCCAATAAAGTCACTACCCTTTATCAGCCGCCGGCACGGATGCCGACGCCACCCACTGGTCATTGGCTAAAAATGGGGGCAGCAGGCAGAGACGCCTGCTGCAGCTTTGCGCGGGTGGCGCCGGCGTCCCTGCCGGCGTTCTTATACAGAGTGAGTGCCATTTCTTAGAGGCTGCCTCCACCCAATCCCCTCAACCCCCCCAATAGAGTCACTACCCCATATCAGCCGCCGGCACGGAGGCCGGCGCCACCCACTTGTCACTGGCTAAAAATGGGGGCAGCAGGCAGAGACGCCTGCTGCAGCTTTGCGCGGGTGGCGCCCGGCGCCCCCTTCTGCTTCAGTCATAACTGTTCAGCATCGTCAGCGCCGGATCGCTCAACAACACATCATCGTCGACCCCGGTCGACTCCATCGCCACGACGGTCTCCTCCCCGATCACTCCTCCCGGTGCCTCGAATCGCACAATGAACCGATCGCGAAAGTGCCCCTCCAACTCACGAATCCGCTCGCGCAACCCCTCCACCGCATCCCGCGCCGGCTCCAGTTGCCCGAACCGCCCCCAGGCCACTCCCGGCTTCGGTTCCCGCGGGACGCCCCGGAGCAACTCCTCCCATCGCCGCGTATGCCGCGAAATGGTCTCCCGCACGTTCATGGCGTCAGCTTCGTGAACCGCAGTTCGATCCGGCGGCGCGAGGGATCGTCGTTCCGATACGGCGGACTCATCGTGCCGTCCGGCAACAGGAGCTGCGCCGCACTGTACACACGTATTTGCACATGCCCCGCCAATCGCCCGCTCTCGCGCAACCTCCGCGCAACCGCAACGGCGCGCATGAGCCCCAGATCGGCATTGGAACCGAACACGAGCGCCTCGACGGGAAGCACCCCGGCGGCAACCGACTCCAGCGCGACATCCAGATTCCCGATGCCTCGTCCCGCAGGCTGCCCGTCGGTGTGCCCGATGACCTCGACGACATCCACCCCGTACTCCTCGAAAATACCGCATAACCGCGGAATGATCTCACCGTCGATCGCCCGCGCAAACTCCTCACTCAAGGCGGCACTGGCGGTCCTGAAACTATACCCCCGCGCCTCGTCCAGCGTGATGATGGGCGGCTTGTCCCGACGATACGCGGTCTCCAGTTCCCGCAAACGCTCAAGCTCCACCGCAAGATCACGCAGCCGGCTCTCCATCTCCGCGACCTGCCCCCTCAACCGCGCGTTCTCGGCGTCCACCTCCCGCCATGCCTCCTCGTCACGCCGCTCGGCCGACACTGCCTGAAACCGCTCGGCGGTCGTGCACACGTTCTGCACAAATCCCAGTATCAACACGATGATCAGTATCGACAGAATCATGTCCGCCAGACTCGGCCAGTAGTTGATCCGATGCCCCCTCACCGCGAATCCCTCCCGATCATCCTGGCGAACAGCCGCCCTACCACTCCACCCCTTTTCGCTGTTGAGGGGATCACGCCGCCCGATCGTAACTCGTGACTCACCCGCTCGAGTCTCTCACTCGCTCTTTCCAGTTTCCCGGCTGCGTCGGCCAGACGATCCGCGCTGCCACTCACCCGCCTCAAATCACTCAACGCCTGATCCGGCAACTGCACGGGAGGCACGGTGATCGGCGGAACGCTGACGGGCGGAATCGAAATCGGAGGAAATGTGATCTGGCTGACAGCCGTCCGGATCTCGGCAGGTATCCGCTGGACCGCACCATCGAGATCCCCAACGGTCTGCTCCAGTTTCTGAATCGAAGGTGTCAAACGGGATTCCGCTGCGTCCTGCCCGCTCTGGATCCTCGCGAGCAACGCCTGTGTGCCCTGCAGGAGCGTCAACGCCGCACTGCGCTGCGTATCGATTTTGCCGGACTCGGTGCGGATGAAATCGATGCTCCGTTCGACGAGCCGCTCGATCGAATCCCTGTATGCCGTCGTGATGGCCTCGATTTTCGCCGGAAACGCATCATGCAACCCGGCCAGCGCTCCGTTGAGCCGGACGAACTCACCCTGAGACGCCGCAACCGTCCCCACAAGCGTCTGGATCTGCGCGATCAGGTTCGCGAGTTGCCCGTCGAGCCGGTCGCGCTCGTCCATGAACTTCTTCTGAAGCAGCGCGATGGCCGCCAGAGTCTGCACCAGCGGCGATTCCTCCGCGGTGACGGTCTCGAGCACCTCCGCGGCGTCGGCCATCCGCTGCACGGTCGCGTCCATGTTCCCGGCGAAATCCTGCCCCTTGCCCGCAATATCGCCCACAGCGGTTCCCAGACGAGTCGATGCCGCCTGAATCGATGCGGCGGCATCACGCAACTCACCGGATTCGCTCCGGTCCCGCCGACTGTACCGCGGCAGGATGACGGTCGTGGTCAGACGGTCGAATCGTTCGAGAAACCCTTTCCAGTATTTCTGAACACCGATCATGCATGCGCTGACAACAATCGTGAAGCTGATGCCGAGAATGCTCGCGGCGAACGCATGTTCAAATCCGGAATAAATCGCATCGATCGACGCCCGGAATCGCTGCATATCGATCGTATCGCCCGAGAAAACGGTGTCGAGTCCGCTGTGTGTCAGAATGCTCCGAGATGCGATGAAGGTTCCGCACAGGCCGATGATGAGCAGGGAAGAGGCGCTGAATTGCAGAAACCGATTGCCGAAATGATTGTCGAACTGCGCATCGGATTCTTCCCGGAGAAGCAGGATGTCCGGCCGCTCCATCTGCTCGAACAATGCGCTCAATCGCACAATCCGCTCGCGAATCACGAGACTGGCAAGTTTCGCGTTTTGTACGGTGTCCCAGGGTTGATCGGGCAGAGACAAAATGCGTTCCAGCGTATCGAGATCGCGCGCGCCCTGCCTGATTCGTCGGTAGACCGCGAGGATTGCGAGCAGTGAACCTGCAAATACGATCCAGAGTATGACGATGACGGGCTGAGTCATGCGGAAAGGTCCTCTACATCGGCGATAACAGTGGAACTGAACTCGATCCGCCGGGTCGTCTTCAGCGGAAATCCCTGCTGCTGCTGAATGCTCTTTTGGTTCCCCGATCGGAAATGTGCGGTGATCGGCCGGGCGCTTCGATTGGCGAGGATGATCTCACCGGAGCAGTGTTTCTTGCAGTCGGCCAGGACGGTCGAAAAATCATACTGATGCGCGTTTCCGAGCAGATGGTGCGGGTAGAGCCTGCTGCCTTCCTCGAGTGCCTTCACCTGACCGTTCGAAAAACGAAGCGCAAAAAGAGGGCCTCTGAGCGCTTTCCCGCAGAAGATGCACTGGTTGGCAGGCGGATGGATCGTCGAGTGCGTGAGGGACTGCACCGGCGTGGTCTGACAGCAGTGTCTGCACGCAACCATCGTGTCGACGGATGCCCACAAGGGATCGATCCACTGCGTCGCCGAGGGTCTTCGGGCCGGATCGTGCAACCCGTCGACGAAGGCCTGCATGAACAGTTTTCGGATGGCGGACGGAAGTTCCTCGTAATGAAATCCGATATCGGGCGCGAAGGTATTGCGGCGGTCAGCGGGATGTTCGGTGAAAAGCGCGTCACTTCCGAAGAGGCGGTCTTCGAGATGCGGGTTTTTTTTGATCCCGACGAGCGGATGACGGCCCAGGAGCATGAAAAAGATGATGACGGCAAGCGAATGGGCGTCGGTCGTGTGATCCGGGAGTCTTGTGCGATCGCTGTCGAGTTCCGGTGCGATGAATCCCGGCGTGCCGATGACACGCGGCGTCAGAAACCCCTCCACGGCCAGATTGTCCAGATCGATGATCGATGCCTGGCCGGTCTTCGTGTTGATGAAAATGTTATTGAACGAAAAATCACAGTGCGCAAAGCCCGCGCGATACATCCGATCGATCGCCCGGGCCAGGTGAAACGCATTGAGATACATCATTTTATACGGAATGATCCCGTCACAGATGCGGTTCAAATGGTTGATGCAATACTGACGCGCGAAGGGATCCTCGAACAGGTCGTCATGCGACATCGCAACCGAATCGAGCGGTGTGTGCGGCATGACGACTCCGTCGCCGTCCGGAGTATCGACCTGCGCAAACGGAAAACACAGTGTCCGATCGGGTAATCCCCGGACGATCATCGGACCGGAGGCTATGATCCGCTCAAGCCTCGTTTCACGGTCGTTCTCGGCATTCTTGTAAATCTTCACGACCAGCGGATCATCCCCGGAATCACCTTCGCGATACGCCCGGAATGCATGGGCCTGCGCACCGTCCAGGTATTCTCGATCCAGCCTGTAGACGACGCCGGCCCGATCCCGAACGGTGTCGCCGACCTTCATGCGCCGGCCTCCGGTACCGCATCATCTTTCGAGAACATCACGATGAGCAGCGTTTTGTCGTCCCGGCTGAATCCGTTGTCCTCGAAATATTCGTTCAGATCCCCGGCCCACTCCGCGAAGGTCTCACGCTGGTCGCATGCAAGAGCATCGCTGACGGCACCGAACACGACCTCGGGCCTGCGGATCGGGTCGGCAAAACCGTCCGTCATGAGACAGACATAGCGATCCGAATCGGTCAGGTCGATGAATCGTGTGCGGAGATGGGTTTCCCAATCGAAGGCGGTGATCGGCACCGTTTCGTTGCTGACCGAACCTCGGAAGGGTTCCACGATCAGCGACGCGCCGTGTTCGGTGATCCCGTAAATCGCGCCGTCACCGATCTGAGCGGCGAACAGCGTGTTGGAGCGGATCATCACGAAAAGCAGCGTCGCGGCGAATTCGTCCGATATCGAAGGGGTTTGAGGCATTGAACGGGCGATCCGATCGAGTTCCTCGCGGATGGAACGAATGGATCGCGTGAAGTGCTCGAGGATCCCCCTTTCATTCCACGGAGCGTCCGCCAGACGGATCATCTCCTGGACAATCCGGCTGGAAGCGGTTTCCGATCCGATCCCTGAAAAACGGCAGCTGCCGAGTCCATCCGAGACAGCAAAGCAGGCGGTCTCGCGATCGTATGCATATGCGTAGTTGTCCTGATTGGGCAGCTCACGGTCGATGTGATCACGGCCGATCTGCGAATAGGCGAAAAAGAAGCGATTGGCGATGGTTCCCCGGGAAATTCTCGGCATGTGGATCTCCGTTTCGATCTACTGCCCGGACACAACCTGCACACTGTCCTGGACACCGGCCTGGCGCGGCGTGCTGATCGCTTTTCCCTTCGACGCTTCCCGTGAAACTGTCGTGAGATACTTCATGAAGTCCCGGAAATCACGCATGTCGGTGATCCGGACCGCACGATCGGTCTCGGGGTTTTTTATGAACGCCTGAAGCGTCGTGTCATCGATCGCGTTATCGGTACCGGCGCCGAGAGCGATGCGGATGGCTTTCTCGAGATAATGGTCGGCGTTCATCTTCGAGATGGCCTGTTTCCATTGATTTCCGGGGTCCGGGTTGCCGTCCGAGATCAGAACGAACAGTGTGCGTTTGTACTGATCGTAGTAAACGGCTCGTTTTTGGTCGATGAGCCGGATGACCGCTTCGATGCCGGATGCCAGATCGGTGGAGCCCGCCGTGTGGAGCGTCGGTGGAGTGAAGGTGTCGAGCGGCACGAATTCGGCCAGGACATCGACACTCGAGTTGAAGGTCACGATCGACAGGTCGATATCGCCGTGCAGGTCCGGCATGTTCTTGAGATTTTCGATGTATTCCTTCAGGTTGATGTTGACCTGCTGGATGCCGAGTCCCGACATGCTGGATGAAGTATCGATCAGCATGATGATGGGGAGTTTGCGTTTGCCGAGACCGGCTTGTATTGATTGCGGAGTTACGCGCGATACGGACATACGTCACCTCGTTGAAAAGGGTTGTGTTTCGATCCGGTTGGTTTGGGCCGGATCGCTCATGAAACGGGTGAGGGGTTTGTTTTCTGACAGGAGCAATACTTGGACGAGGGTTGGGTGCTGTTTATGAGACGCCGGCACGGAGGCCGGCGCCACCCGGCATCAAT
>CALFER010000103.1 GCA_937951895.1 uncultured bacterium | reverse complement strand
ATCCCGGGAAACGCCAGAAGTATATCCACGATCCGCATGACGAGTTCGTCGACCCAGCCGCCTGCAAGCCCCGCGGATACGCCGATCAGAACGCCCGATATCATTGAAATGATCGTCACGACGGTGCCGACATAGATCGAAATCCGCGCGCCGGCCAGCACCCGGCTGAAAAGGTCTCGTCCCATGTCATCCGTCCCGAACCAGTGTGTCGCATCCGGCAGTTTGAGGCGGTTTTTCAAGGCCTGCGCCACGGGATCGAACGGCGTGAGATACGGTCCGATCACGGCAATCAGCAGAAAAACATAGGCAATGACGAACCCCGCAATCGCCGGTCGGTTCCTTACAAACCGCCTCCAGCTTCGCGCATCCACTCGCCGCCAGTACCAACCCGCGCCGAACGGCATCAGTCCGATCGCCGCAACGATCACCCACCGCAGCCAGACCAGATCGATCCCCGCGACCTTCCTCCAGGTTGAGGCGATCCAGCCGATACTCCATGCGCCGGAGCGAAGGATTTCACCGCGCACTCCGGCTGATGCCCCGATCACGATCACCGCCGCGATGACCACAACCCAGAGGATTCTTCCCCGGCGAGTCAGGCGCATCGGCATCGCGACCGCCCTGCGGAAAAAGCGGGACAGAGACGCGAAAAATCCGGTCGATCCGCTCGAATACTGAATGCGCGGATCGAGGATTCCGTAGACCAGATCGGTGAGCAGATTGATGAAGACATAGGTGAACGAAATCAGGAGCACACAGCCCTGAACGAGCGGGTAATCACGCCCCTGAATCGCCAGGATCAACTCGCGCCCGATGCCGGGCCACGAAAAAATCGTTTCGGTGATGATCGATCCGCCGAGCAGCGATCCGAACTGGAGACCGATGATGGTCGTGACCGGAATCAGGGCGTTTCTGAGCGCATGCTTGAGAATGACTTTCGCGGGATGAACACCCTTGGCATGTGCCGTGGTAATGTATTGCGCACGGATGACTTCGAGAAGACTCGAACGAATCATCCGCGTCAGAATCGCGCTCAGTGCGGTCCCGAGTGTCAACGCCGGCAGAATATAGGACGCCAGCGAACTCCTCCCCGAAACCGGCAGCAGGTCCAGGCGGATCGAAAACAGCAGAATCATCATCGGACCGAGCCAGAAATGCGGGATCGACACACCGAGCAGCGCGAAGAAGCGCGATGCCGTATCCACCGGCGTGTTCGCCCGGACCGCCGACAGGATGCCGAGCGGAAACGCGATCAGAAGCGCGGTCGCAAGGCTGATCAGGGCCAGTTCGAGAGTCGCGGGAAAACGAGATGCCAGAATCGAGACGACGGGGGTCCTGCGGTGCAGCGACCGTCCGAGATCCCCATGCGTCAGATTGACGAAAAACTCGACCAGTTGCGCCGAGAGCGGTTTGTCGAGCCCCAGATCCTGTCTGAGTTTCTGCACATCCGCAGGCTGAGCGGTTTCGCCGAGCATGAGCGTGACCGGATCACCCGGGATGAGATGGATCAGGAAAAACACCAGGAGCGACACGCCGAGAATGACCGGGATGGTCAACAGCACACGCCGGATGATGAACTGAATCAATTCATTCCTTCCGGATCTCGCGACTCACCTTCGCGAACGAATCGAAATCACCCGCAGGATACAATTCATATCCTGCAATATTCCGTTTCATCACGGCGATGTTGTGGGTATGCCACAGACTGATGCACGGGAGTTCCTCGGCGATCAATCGCTGCGCATCGCGGTAAATCGAGGCGCGCGCGCCGGTATCGAGTTCGGTTCGGCCCTCGATGAGCAGCCTGTCCAGCGGTTCGGATTTGAACCAGCCCCGATTCCTGCCGTTCGGCGGGACGTTGTCGGAATGATAGATGCTGAACAGAATGTCCGGATCGGTCACGCCGACCCAACTCAGCACATACGTCTCGAAGTTGCCCTTGACGATGTCATCGTAAAAAGTGCCCCATTCGAGCGACTGGATGTCCATCTGCACACCCGCCTCGGCCCATTGCGCCTGTATCACCTCCGCCAGACGCTGACTCTGCTTGTTCTGCGGGCATTTGAATTTGATCCTGAGCCGCACGCCGTCGTCACCCGCAGCCAGACCGGCCTCGCCGAGCAACGCACGGGCCCCCTCCGGATCATACGGAATCTGCTCGATATCGGGGTTGAACGCCCAGTGTCCCCGGGGAATCACCCCTGCGGCCTTCGAGGCCAGCCCGCCCAGAAGATGCTCGATCATGGAATCCCGGTTGAGCGCCATCGCAAGGGCTCTGCGCACCCGCACATCCCGCAGCGGCGTGTCCATCCGGAAGTTGAAGCCGATGTAATAATATGATGTACCCGGCCCGGTCATGACCTTGAGCGTCTCGATGCGGTTGAGGCGTTCCAGCGAATCGATCGGGACGTTGTTCTGCAGAAAATCGAGATCGCCCTTTTCGAGTTCCATCGTGCGGATCGTGTCGTCCGGAATGATCCGGAACCGGATGCCGGTGAGTCCCGGTGTGCCCTCGAAATACGAGTCGAACCGAGCCAGCCGGATCTCATCGTCACCTTCGCGGCTCTCGAACCGAAACGGTCCCGTCCCGATTGGCAGAATTCCATGCCCGTCATCCGGTTTCTCGATTTCCGACCTGGGCAGGATCCCCATCACCATGTTGATCAGAAACGGCGCGAACGGTTCACGTGTCTGGAACACGATCGTGTACTCATCTTCGACGGTGATCGAACTGAGCTTTTCATAGGCGGATTTCTTGGGCGATGCGAGCGCGTCGTTCAGGATCGAATCGAAGGTCGCTTTGACATCATACGCAGTCAGTGTCTCGCCGTTGTGAAACTGCACGTTCTTCTTCAGAAAAAACCGGTACGTCCTGTTGTTGACGATCTCCCATTTTTCGGCCAGGTCGCCCACGAGATTCGAGTCGATGGTTTTTTTAACGAGCGAATTGTAGAGGAGTTGCTGAACGCGGGCCGACGAGACATCCGTTCCGAGTCGGGGATCCAGACTCTGAGGCGCGGATCCGAGGCCGATCACGATGCCGGTGTCGGTCGAGTCGGACGGCACGGGCGCTGGACGTCCGCCGCATCCCCAATACGCCACACAGACCGCCAGAGCGCAAACCAGCATGCCTATTTTGAAACCTGTCGATCGTTTTTTCATGTCAGAACCCCCGGCGGTCAAGTATACCGGGATCGGCCGTCCGGATAAAGACATTTCAGGATTCTAGTTCCTGTAAGCCAGGAGTTCGATATCCGCCCGGATGAAACCCAGCCACATGCGCGCGGTGTATTTGTTGACAGCCCATCGCGCCAGCCCGAGCTTTCGCATCCACTCGATGCCTCGACCCAGCCGCCGATTCCCGACCATCTCCTCCGTCGCCTCGCGGAACGGAACAGTCTCGTCGACCCGAAACCCCTTGTCATGCAACCGTCTTCTCAACCCCCAATACGTCGGGATCCCGTACAACTCGTACGTCGAACTCGTTTTCTTCCAACGGGTTACCCACCACCTCGCCATGGCGCGCGGCATCAGAGCGATTCCGGGCAAACCATAATGAGGTTCGCGCCGGATGGTCCCGATCGACAGGCGGTTGGGCACTGAGATATAGAAAAAGCCACCCGGCCGCAGTACCCGACGGATCTCGCTCAGAATCAATCCGGGCTCCGGAACATGCTCGAACACATCCGCCATGATCACGCCGTCCAACCGCCCCGACCGGAACGGAAGCGAATACCCGCTCCCCCTCACCAGGCGCACATCGGCGCGCTCCCCCGCCGCCCGCAACCGGCTCAACTCGATCGAAACCGCGTCGGGTTCCAGTCCGATGACGCGAGCGCCCGAGAATGCGTAGCCGCAGGTAGCTCCGCCCGTCGCACAACCGAGATCCAGGATGAGTCGATTTTCAAGGCCCGTCGACTCGGCGATCCATGTCGCAATCCGTCGGCCTCGATTTACACCGAGAAGGTTGAAGTTCTTGTTATCGACATAGGATCGGGACGATGGGTTGAGGTGTTGCGTGTCGAGGACCCGGAGAAATTCGGATCCGGCGAGACGATGCAGAATGAAGCGATCGATGTGACCGCCCCATAACCGGGTCTCTGTGCGCATGTCGAACAGACCGGCTTCGATCCGGTAGCGCGCATCGTTTTCAAATTCGATTCGCGATTCCAGTTCGAGATTGTCCGGCAACTTCCCCTCAACCTCCCGGATCGCTCGATCGCCATCTATCCGCACGATTGACTCGACATCCCACCCGTCTTCCGGAGGCTCCGTGTGCCAGCACCACAGACTCCGATTGATCGCATGGAGCGGACTGATCCGGATGTACAGCTTGAGGCGTGCGTGTGCGGGAATCGGGACAGGCGGAAGGCGCAGGGCGATCCGGGCACCGATGAAATCCGATAGCGTCAGATCGGCATCGGGGCCGGGGTTGCAAAAATCGAGAATGATGGGAGCAGTTGACATCGGGCTGCCTCGGGAGGAGTCCTGCGCCGGACGAACCGGCGGGAAATCTGCACAGGAATGCACCGGAAGGTGATTATATGCACGGCGTTTTCACACCGCAAGCGCTCGTTTTTTGATGCACAGAGCCAGTGATTATGATAGTGTTTGGCTCCGTTCGGAAACCCCGGACATTTGTTGATCGATCCGCTGGGTTTAATCTCATCGCATCAGACTCTACGAGGAGGCATCATGGCAGTCGTAACCGCTCTCCAATTCAGTCCCGTTTCCGGGGCGATGATCTGTGACGAAGAATACTGGTATCTCCGGCGCAGACGCTCCTATTTCACCGATAACATCCGAAACCTGATCCCGGAAGACGTCGCGGATGCGCTGGGTATCCAGGCCGCCTACGGCGGATATGGACATCCCGGTTTTCACGAGGAAGTGATCCGCCGGACACGCGAGAAGATCACGAAAATCTTCCAGGATTCAACGGGTGACAAAGCTGCCGGACAACTCGGCGATATCGAAAACATTGCGATGATCGTGCGCCAGGCGATGCAGGATACGCGGCGCCGCAAGGTCGATGACATGCTGAAATACCTCTACGGATTCAACATGGACGAACTGAACCAAGGTGTCTTCGAAGAGAACGGCACGAAGTACGACATCAAGCAGGAAAATGTCGTGACGGACGCCAAGAAGATCGTCACCTACGAGAAAAAAACCGGGTTGACCGATCCGATCTTCAAAAACAAGGCCGTCGTGATCGGTTATGACCGATCCTTCGGATATCGTGGATTCCACGTGAATGCCGAAAACACTGTCTGTTCGCTGATCTCGGGAGGCTTCGAAGCCATCGGAGCCGGTCTGTACGGCGCCGGCGTCGAGTTCTCGCGGATCATGAACCGACTGACGCTGGACGAACGCCGCAACGGGTTCGATCGCGTCTGGGGAGTCATCGCCCTGATCGAAGCGACGCTGAAAGCGTATGATCACTTCCACGAAGTCGGCGGCGGACTCAATTTCATCTACATCAACGGCGAAGCCTCCTCCGCTGCCGATCGCTATATCGAACTCCACGACAACGTCACTCGGCTCGCACACGAGATGGTCAAAACCGCGCAGTATTCTCTCGTCGGCTACGCCCAGATCTATCCCCTCATCAACGACCTGATTTTCAATCGCGTGGATCGGCGCAAAGTCGAGAAGAAATTCTTCCAGAGCGTGAAGGACCAGAAATCACTCAATAAACTCCTCCGAGGTTACAAATTCCATCCGTATCCGCCCGCGCCCGCTCAAAAAGAAACCAAAACCGCCGGGACGGCATCATAAGGAGACGCCGACATGACATCCATCAATGCAATCCGATTCAATGAGTTCTCCGGTGCCATGGTGTGCGATGAGCAACGCGGATGGAATCCGGAAAACATGATCATCAACTCCGCCGACAAGATCAAACCGGTCATTCCCGAAGACATCGTCCGGGAACAGGGCATTGTGGCCTGCTACGGCAATACGGGAACATCGACGATCGGCGACGAACTGAAGTTCAACATCCGCAAGCGCGTTCGCCAGGAGTACGATGGCCTGAAAAAGAAGAAGGACCGGACACCCGAGAAATTCATTACCATGGAAGAACTCGCGAAGTGGGCGTTCGAGGCGCAAACAAAGCTCAAGCGCGACCATATCAATCAGACAATCGAGGGCCGATACGGGTTTTCAGTCAACGATTTCATTCGCGGATACTATGAAGTCGAGGGCAAAAAGATCGAGATCAAGGACAAGGCGGTGATCAGTGCCATTCAGGACGCGATCACCTGGAGCAACCGCTCGGGCGAAATGACGTCCGTCTTTCTGAACGCCGGCATCATCGCGGGTTTTGATCCGCAACAGGGATTCCGCATCTTCAGCCTGTCCATGATCGAATACGGCTATCACCCGGTTCAGGAGATTTTCCTGTGCGACGGATCCGGCCGCGACATGGCTTCGGTATACATGACCGAATACAGCAACCGCAAGACGGTGCCGGAACGCCGGGGTGCGATCGACCGCGTCGAGGGACTCTTCGAGATGATCCTGGCAGTCAATGCCGCCTGCCGCCATGACATCGGCTGCGAAGGATATCTCAATATCATGCTCTTCGACGGCCACGAGCCGAACGAAACGAGATTGCGGACGATCAATGACGACCGGTCCAAACTCGCGGCCGAAATCGTCCACGCGTGGGAAGCCCGGTTCCTCAACCGGAAAACCGCCTGCGATCTCCTGGATGAACTGATGTGGGGCGGCGGCACATGGGAGACAGTCGACGAAAAATTCTGCAAGGCATCGACCCAATACGAAGCCATGCTCGACTTTCTCCGAGGATACCCCGAAAGCGGAGCGACGTGCTGAGCAAACACGATATCCATGTGCTCTCGGTGTTTCTCAAGGACATCGGAGACAAGGTCATCCATGAATTGACGGACAGCGCATTCATCGGGAATCTCCCCGGAGGTCTGATCAGGGATCGCATCCTCGATTATTCGCTCCGGGGAGGCAAACATCTCCGTCCCGGTCTGATGGTCGCAGCCTGCGGTGCGGTCGGCGGTAATACCGATCCGGTTCTCCCGATCGCCGTGGCCACCGAAATGTTTCACACATGGACGCTTGTTCACGACGATATCATCGACCGTGACGATCACCGGCGCGGTGGTTTGACCATGCACGCCAGGATTCTCAAGGATTTCCGCGACTGCGGGGATCTCCCTCCCGGCACCTCGTGTGAACACCTCTCCCATTCGATGGCACTTCTGATCGGCGACGCCCAGCATGGGATGGTCGTGGACATGATGGCGCAGGCAGGGCTCACGGGCGGGATCGCTGCAGAACTGGTTCTCCACCTCATCACACGCCTCGAAGGCAAGGTCCTTCCGGCTCTGCTCACTGGTGAAGTCAGCGATGTGCTTCAAAGTCATGAACCTCTGGAACGGATTTCGATCGATGACATCGAACTGATGCTCAGACGGAAAACCGGCGCGCTGCTCACGTTCGCAGTCTGCGCGGGTGCAATGATCGGCTTGAACACGCACGACCAGACCCACCCCTGGATCAAGGCACTTTGCAGCTATGGCGAGAACCTGGGACTGGCATTCCAGATGCGCGACGATGTTCTCGGTATCATCGGCGACGCGGAAACTCTCGGGAAACCCATCGGATCGGATTTTCGCGAAGGCAAACGCACGCTGGCCGTCAAATTCGCATTCGATCATGCGTCACCGGCGGGACGAACCCGCATCGAATCGCTGTTGGGCAAACCGGATATGTCCGAATCGGAAGTCGATGAAATCCGGAACCTGGTTCTGGAAAACGGCGGAGTGGAACATGTCGAATCTCTGGCCGAACGATTGATTGCCGCGTCTCTGACCGCACTCGATGCACTGCCGGAATCCAATTCCCGGAACATCCTCAGAATCATCGCGGAATATACGATCTACCGCAAAAAATAACCCGGGGAACGTCCAGTTGTCAGTTCATACGGATCGCGCGGTCGAGTGAGAGGCTTCCATGAGCGATCGCGCATGACGCAATGCCTCGGGGTCATCATCCGAACCGGTCAGCATCCGCGCGATCTCACGAAGCCGTGCATCCGGATCAAGCACGTCGGCAAGGACCTGTGTCGATTCATCTCTCAGTATCTTTCGCACGACAATGTGCCGGTCGGCGGCGACGGCGAGCTGCGGGAGATGGGTGACGCATAGAATCTGGCGATCGTGCGCGAGACGCTTGAGTTGACGGGCCACCGCGACCGCTGTCTGCCCGCCGATCCCCGAATCCACTTCGTCGAATACAACCGTATCGGCGTCACGCGATGACAGCAGGTGTTGTTTCAGCGCAAGCGTGATCCGGCTCAGTTCGCCGCCTGATGCCACCCGGACGAGCGGTTTGAGCGGAATGCCGGGATTGGCGGAGAGCGTGAATTCGAGGGAGTCGGTTCCCGTCGCACCGCACCACGCAGGAATTCGATACACGACCGGAACTGCCTCCACGTCTCGCTCAGGTCCGAACGCAACCTCGAACCGCGATTTCTCCATACCCAGTTCGGCAAGTTCACCTTCGATCCGGCGGCAGAGTCCCGGAGCCAGACGACGACGGGCCGACCCAAGCGCGCGATCAGCGGACCAGTACGCCGAAAACACGTCAATCCATTCGGTCTGGAGCCCCCGGAGTGCGTCGTCGAGATCGCTCATCGACTGTCGTTCGGTTTCGATCTGACGTCGATACTCGATGATCCCATCAATGCTGTTCCGATACCGGCCTTCCATACTCTGAAGAAAATGAAGCCGTTCGTTGACCTCTTCGAGACGCGCCGGGGATACCGAAACGCGATCGCGGTGGCGACGGATGGCATCCGACAGATCTTCGATCATCACCGAAAGCGATTCGGCCTGGTCGGTGAGTGCCTGGATATCCGGATCGCGCATCGATGCCTTCTGGAGCGACCGGATCATCGGACCGGTTCGGGCGCAGATCCCCTCATCCGTATCTCCCAGAACCTGTCCCGCCTCGTGCAGCGCCCGGATGATCTCCTCGGCATAGCGAAGTCGCTGCTGTTCGGCGATCAACTCCTCCTTCTCGCCCACCTTCAACTCCGCCTGATCGATCTCGTTCATCTGAAACCGAACCAGCTCACTTCTCTGACGGTCGGCTTCGATGCGCGATTCGAGATGGTCGATCGATTGCGTGAGTTCGATCAGGCGGGCATGAATGCGAGCAATGGAATCGACCGGGTCGTCGAGCTGCACGGCATGATCGAACAGGGATAGATGGTTACGGGGTTGGAGCAACGCCTGGTGTTCATGCTGACTGTTGATCTCGATGAGCGGCAGCGTGATTGCAAGAAAATCCTGACGTGAGACGGCATGATCGTTGACTAAAAAACGATTCCGGCCCTTCCGGTTGATCTCGCGGCGAAGGGTCAGGGAGTGGTCCGGGGCCGGCTCGATGTCCAGGCTCTGCAGAGTCCGGGTGATCGCGATCGGATCGGCCGGCGCGCATTCCGCCTCGATCACGGCGACCTGGGCGTCTGTGCGGATCGTGTTCTGATCGGCGGGCTCACCGAGCAGCATGGCGAGGGATTGAACGAGAATGGACTTGCCGGAGCCTGTTTCGCCGGTCACGGCCGTGAGTCCTTCGTCGAGGGGGATGTCGAGCGAGGCGATCAGAGCGACATTTTCGATGTGAAGCATCCGTATCATGGCGGTCAGCGCTGCCCCCACTTGAGTTTATGGCATAGCACTTTATAAAACGACGTGTTGGGATTTTCGATCAGGGAAATCGATTTGGGCGATCGGCGGATTTCGACCCGGTCGAGATGCTCCAGAGGGAACCATAACTGGCCATCGAGAGTAAGAGTGACTTCGCTGTCCTGCGAGAGCAACTCGAATTCGATGACCTGATCCGCGCTCATCACGATGGGCCGGTTCGTGAGCGTGTGCGGGCAGATCGGCGTCAGGACGATTGCATCGAGCGAGGGACTGATGATCGGGCCTCCGGCGGCGAGGGAGTAGGCGGTGGAACCGGTAGGGGTCGATACGATGACGCCGTCGCTGAAGAAGGTCGTCAACGGCTTGCGGTCGACGTTCGCCGCAATCTGAACGATTCTCGCCAGCGTCGCTTTGTTGATCACCACATCATTCAAAACCGAATTGCGATGCACGATCTCCTCACCCCGGATCTGCGCGGCGTCCAGCATGAGGCGTCGTGAGACGGAAAAGTCGCCGTCCATGATCCTGTTGAGGGAGTCGTACATTTCGTTGAGAGTGAACGCGGACAGAAATCCGAGGCTTCCCATGTTGACGGCCATCACCGGCACATCAAAGCGTCTGAGCGCACGGGCCACGCGTAACAGCGTCCCGTCGCCGCCCAGAACGATCACCAGATCGCAGTCCGCCGGGATTGATTCCGAGAAGCGCGCCGCACTGCCATCGCCGATCTGGTCGAATGATTCGGCTTCGATCGAGACACGGAGATTGCGAGCTGTGAAAAATCGCAGCAGGTCACGCCCGACTTCCTGCAACTTCGGCGCATGCGGTTTACCAAACAATGCAACATGATCCATATGTTTCTCCGTCAGGCCTCGACGCATGTGCGTATCCATGGTTCATACCGCTCCGGATCCGTCGGGTCGCCGCGATCGAGATGAAAAAAGAATTCGCGGTTGCCGCTCGGCCCGAGCAACGGGGAGGGAACCATGCCGCGCAGGCGCCAGCCGTTTTCCGAAACGTGCGTCGCCAATGATCGCAATACCTGTTCATGCACACGCCCATCACGGACAACTCCGCCCGAACCGACCGCATCACGGCCAGCCTCGAACTGCGGTTTGATCAATGCGATGATTTCTCCGCAATCATCCAATAATCCGATCAGAATGTCAAAAATCAGCGTCAGTGAAATGAAAGACATATCCAATGTGATGAGTTGAATCCGGTCGGGAATCGATGTCGGGTCGAGGTGTCTGAGATTGATGCGTTCCATCACGACCACACGCGGATCCTGCCGGAGTTTCCAGTGAAGCTGTCCGTATCCCACATCGATCGCATAGACTTTGCGGGCTCCGGCCTTCAACAGGCAGTCCGTGAATCCACCGGTCGATGCGCCGCAATCGAGCGCTGTTTTCCCCTCCACATCGATATGGAATGCATCGAGAGCACCGCTGAGTTTCATGCCGCCACGGCTGACAAATGAATCGACCGGGAGATCGAGCGCCACATGACCGGAGCGGAGTACAAGAGTCGATGGTTTGGACACGGGTTTGCCATCGATGGTAACCCAGCCGTTGCGGATGTATTCCGCCGCCTGAGATCTACTCTCGGTGACGCCGCGGTGGGTGAGTAGACGATCGGCTCGGATGAAGTCCATGGTGCTGCTGAGCGGATTCGTCCCGGAACGGCAGGTCCGCAGGACGTCGCGACACGAGCAGTCGAATCCTCCGGATGATGTCGTCCCGGCACAATCCCAATTCCTTGCGAAGTTCCTTCGGAGTTCCCAGACCGACAAACTGGTCGGGAATGCCCATGCGGTCGACCTGTTCGAGATTGACGGCATGGCCTTCGAGCAATTCGAGCACCGCGCTGCCCATCCCGCCTGCCAGCGAACTTTCCTCGATGGTCAGCAGCCGGCCGGTTTTGCGGATGGATTCGAGAATCCTGGCGCTGTCGAGGGGTTTGATGAAGCGGGCATCGATGACTTCGATGTGGATGCCCTCCGCTTCAAGATCCTCGGCGGCCGCCAATGCCTCGTAGACAAGCGGTCCGGCGGCAACGATCGTCAGATCGGAGCCCGCACGCAGGACTTCGGCTTCCCCGAGCGCGAAAGTCCGCGGATTCATGACGACAGGAACACCCACTCCGGAACCCCGCGGATAGCGGATCGCAACCGGCATGTTGTACGTCACGGCACTGAACATCGCCCGGCGGAGTTCATTTTCATCCCGCGGCGCGATGACCGCGAGACGGGGCAGGTGTCTGAGATAGGCCGGATCGAAAATGCCATGGTGGGTCGGCCCGTCTTCTCCAACCACGCCGCCTCGATCGATCGCGAAGATGACCGGAAGATTCTGGAGGCAGATGTCGTGGAACACCTGATCGTAGGCACGCTGAAGAAAGGTCGAATAGATCGCGACGACCGGCAGCTTTCCCTGACTCGACAGGCCGCCGGCAAACGTCACTGCATGCTGTTCGGCAATTCCGACATCATAGAAACGTCCCGGAAACTCACGGGCAAACTGAGCCAGACCGGTTCCGAGTGTCATGGCGGCCGTGATCGCGACAATCCGGTCATCCGCATGCGCCAGGTCACAGACCGCCTTCCCGAATACCGATGTGTAGCTCGGTGGTCCTGATTTCTCCTCAAATGCCCCGGTTTGCACATTGAATGGCGGGGCGCCATGAAACCGTTCGGGTTCCGATTCCGCAGGTTTGTAGCCGAAACCCTTTCGCGTCAGCACGTGAACCAGTAAAGGACCGGGAATCGTCCGGATATTTTCGAACAACTCGACCAATCCCTGCAGGCGATGCCCGTCGAAGGGGCCGAGATACTGGAATCCGAGTTCCTCGAACAGAAGACCGGGTTGAATCAGATCCTTGATCGAACGTTCGATTTTCTGAACGAGTCGAATCAGGTCCGTGCCGGCGCGCGGAATCGACTGCAGCAGATTCTTGACCATCTTCCGCAACTGCGCCGGCCGACGAGATACCATCCGCCGGCTGATGTATTCCGCAAGTCCGCCGACATTGGGTGATATCGACATTTCGTTATCATTCAGAAGGACGATGAGATTTTCGTTCTTGAGGTGCCCGGTCTGATTGAGGGCCTCGAACGAGACTCCCGATGTCATGCTTCCGTCGCCGATGATCGCGACCACCCGGTTCGACGATCCGGCTGCACGCATGGCTTCGGCCATACCGAGAGCGAAGGAAATCGACGTGCCGCTGTGTCCGGTATCGTAGTGATCGTGAGCGCTTTCGTCCTTCTTCGGAAATCCGGCTGTGCCGCCTTTTTTCCGCAACCCGTCGACAAAGGGCGCGAGCCGTCCGGTGAGCAGTTTGTGTGTGTAGACCTGATGACCGACATCCCAGACGAATTTGTCGTACGGAGAATTGAATGCATAGTGAAGGGCGATCGTGAGTTCGACGACCCCCAGATTCGACGCGAGATGACCTCCATGACGGGCGACAGCATCGATGATGGCGGAGCGGATTTCTGCTGCCAGGCTGTCGAGCACCCCCGGAGGGAGTTTCCGTAAATCGTCAGGCGTCCTGATCTGATTCAGCAGCGGATATCTGGAGAGAGTATCCAACTGATTATCGTGCATATTCCACACACCTGGTTTCTCGAATGGCCGTCACACGGATCTCACCGGGATACTCTAACTCATGTTCAATGCGTTGAGCAATCTCGCGGGCGAGCAGGGCCATTTCCTGGTCCGAGATATCCTCGGGTTTGAAAATGATCCGGATTTCTCGCCCCGCCTGAATCGCGAAGGATTTTTCGACGCCCTGGAATGACTGGGCGATGTCCTCGAGTTTTTCGAGTCGTTTGAGATAGGTTTCGAGGATTTCGCGGCGGGCGCCGGGGCGTGCGGCCGAGAGTGCATCGGCGGCTTGAATCAGAACCGCTTCGACGCTGGAGGGAGGTTCATCACCGTGATGCGAAGCCATCGCTCGCACAACTTCCTTCGATTCGTTGAGCTTTTTCGCCAGATCCGCACCGATGATCGCATGCGAACCCTCGATTTCATGATCAACCGCCTTGCCGATATCGTGAAGCAAACCGGCCCGTTTGGCGAATTTGACGTTGACACCCAGTTCGGCTGCCATCATACCGGCGATGAACGCCACTTCCTTGGAGTGCTGCAGGACATTCTGGCCATAACTGGTGCGGTAGCGGAGGCGTCCGAGCAGTTTGACGAGATCCTGGTGGAGGCCCTGGACACCCACTTCGAACGCGGCCTGTTCGCCGCTTTCACGTACGGTTTTATCGACTTCTTTCTGCACCTTCTTGACGATTTCCTCGATCCGCCCCGGGTGGATCCGGCCGTCCGAAATGAGGCGTTTGAGGGAGATAGCGGCAACTTCCCTGCGGATCGGATCGAATCCGGAAAGGATGACGGCTTCGGGGGTATCATCGATGATCAGATCGATGCCGGTAGCGGCTTCCAGAGCACGGATGTTGCGTCCTTCGCGGCCGATGATCCGTCCTTTCATTTCGTCGCTGGGCAGATCGACCACGCTGACAGTAGCCTCGGCGACATAATCCGACGCGATGCGCTGAATGGACGTCGAGACGATTTCACGAGCCTGGGATTCCGCCTTCTCTTCGGCTTCATCGATGATCCGCTTGATACGATCCGCAGCTTCCTTCCTGGCCTCGGTTTCCATTCTCTCGACGATGATCTTCTGAGCTTCCTGCATGGACATGCCGGCGATGCGTTGCAATACTTTATCCTGCTCGGCAATCAGTTCTTTTTTCTTGTCCTCGAGAAGCTGGAGATCGTCTTCCTTCTGCTGGAGTGTTTTCACACGCTGATTGAGCATCCGTTCTTTTTTATCGAATTCGGATTGTTTTCGATCCAGATTTTCCTCGCGTTTGAGGAGTCGGTGTTCGAGTCTCTGGAGTTCGTCACGCCGTTCCTTGGTTTTCGCTTCGAACTCGTTTACTTTCGCGTAGTATTTTTCTTTCGATTCGACTTCAGCCTGTTTTCGGAGTGTCTGCGATTGTTCCTCGGCTTTGGCGAGAATTTCGGCAGCTTTCGATTCGGCTTCCTGCATCCGTTTGCGAGCGGCCGATGATGCGATGAACCGTTGTGCGCCAAAACCGATGATTCCGGATAACAGTGCAATCAGTCCGCAGATCAGATAATTCAGACCAGAAATGGCACTCACCTCCCAAAATAACCCTGCCGTGCCAGCACGAGCAAGGAATCATGGAATCGGAGGGAGTATCAGTCCGAGGCGAGCGCAGCGGAAATCGGAAACGACACAATAAATCCCTCCCATGAAATGCCGTGTGGTGAGGATGCTTTGAACCTGCTTAGACAGGTGGGAGCCTTGTCCGGCGGGTCGCTCGTCCCGTTGCCGGGCATGAATCCACCGCAGGAACGCAGACCCCCTTTTTCAAAGTGTTGGCTCAAACAGTTCCGCGCCATCACGAACACCACAGGAGGGACATTCAATATGAACAGAACAGCCGATAACTCAAGCGGACATGCCGCCCATAAATGATAATCGAACCGTTGCATCGACGGCAGCAGGCATACGAAGCAGGCTGTCGTGATGCAGACCATCCAAAGCGCTGCGATCACTCGAAGTAACTGAAGATTTCCCTTCCGTTCCAAGGTCAAATTGTTCCTCATTCTTCAACCACCCGTTCAAGCTCGAGCAGGAGGCGTTTCTCTGAGTCCTGGAGTTTCAGGAGCGTTTCGCGGGTTCTGACGAGATCATCCGAGATGTTCAATGCCGCCAGGATCGCGATTTTCAACGCCGACATGCCTTTGCTCGTCCGAGCAATTTCATCCATTCGATCGTTCACCAAGCGCGCCAGATATCGGACACGCTCGGCATCGTCTTCACCTATTATATTATAGAATTGGCCAAAAATTTCAACCTCCACACGATGCACCGGACCGGTGTGTCGTCTGGAGGTCGATGAGTCTGACGGAGTTACTGATCGGTCAGAGGCAGCGAATCGATCAGGGACAGGAGATGCGTGACTTTTGCTCCAATGTTCATCTTCAGGTGTTCGTATTCCTGAATCTGAGCCTTCCACTGCTCTGCCTCCTGTGCAACTGCCGATGCTGCATCGACCGCCGAGTTCAACTCCTGGACATGCCGTCGCAACTCGTCGCGTTCCGTCTTCAGACGCGTATTTTCGTCGCGCAGAGTTTGAATGACTTGAACGGCCCGGAGCACTTTGGCTTCGAGCGCGCTGAATTGCGATACGAAAACATCGTCACCCTGGACCATGGCAGAGTCTATCAAAGCCATCTCCTCAATGCAAAAACCTTAAAGATTTTCTTTAGCTACCGCAACGAGTCTGTTGAAAGCCGCCGGATCGCTGATGGCCAGTTCCGCAAGGACCTTGCGATCGATCCGCACACCGGCTTTATCGAGACCATGGATCAGCTTGTTATAGGGGAGCCCCTGTAATCTGGAAGCGGCGTTGATCCGCTGAATCCAGAGTGCCCGGAAGTCACCCTTCTTCTTGCGTCGATCCGCGAACGCATGTCGGCCTGCCTTGGAGACAGCTTCCATTGCGGGACGAATCCGAGCGCTCTGTGAGCCCCGATACCCTTTCGCCAGTTTCAATATACGATTGCGTCGTTGACGCGTTTTAAAACCACCCTTTGCTCTCGGCATGACTGATAAACCTCCTCAGGAACTATAGATAGGGCACGAGCCGACGAGTCTGTCGCAGATCCGCACCATCCACATACCCGCCTTTTCGAAGCTGGCGCAAGCGCTTGGTCGTCTTTTTCGTCAGAATGTGTCGGGCGAATGCGTGTTTTCTTTTCAACTTGCCATTTGCGGTTCCAGTTAACCGCTTGGCAGCGCCTCGATGTGTTTTCAATTTCGGCATATTCAACCTCTTTGTTTCTTCAGCCCGCTGTAACGCATCCGTTACTTCGGGGAAAGTATCATGCTCATGTTGCGGCCTTCAAGACGTCCCGGGCTGTCGACTCGCGAAAAGTCGGCCATTTCAGCAGCAATCCGATCCAGAATCTCCTGCCCCTTGTCCGTATGCGCGATCTCACGCCCCCGAAACATAATCGTTACACGAACTTTCGCACCCGATTTCAGAAACCGTTCGACATGATTCCGTTTGAAATTGTAATCATGCTCGTCGATTTTTGGACGGAATTTGACTTCTTTTAAAGTCGCACCCTTCTGCTTTTTCTTCGAAGCATCGCGTTTCGACCGCTGATACTTGAACTTGCCGTAATCCATGATCCGGCAGACAGGCGGGTCCGAATTGGGAGATACTTCCACCAGGTCGAGATCGGCTTCAGATGCATACGCCAACCCTTGCTCGATGGTGATGATTCCGACTTGCGTTCCATCCGCCAAAATGCAGCGGATGTTCTTTACACGAATCTCGTCGTTGATCCGGCACTCTTCCTTTTTCTTCGGATCTTTTTCGGGTACGAATGGTTTTCGCCTCAAACAGCCTCCTTTTCAGTTTCGATTCATCGGATCATGCATACCGGACTCAATCCATCACTCGATCCTGAACCTCGGAACATGCCCGTTCGATGAATGCGTCGATAGGCATGGCGCCGAGATCCCCATGTTTGCGATGTCGGACCGAAACCTGATCAGTCTCCGATTCACGATCCCCGATGACCAACATGTATGGAACTTTCTGCACCTGCGCTTCTCGAATCTTGTAACCCATCTTCTCGTTACGCTCATCATTGCGAACCCGAAGACCCGCCATCTGCAGCCGTGCAGTCAATTTTCGCGCATACTCGTGATGCCGCTCCGCGATCGGGATCGTGACGATCTGGAGTGGAGCGAGCCACATCGGGAACGCACCACCGACATGCTCGATCAGTCCCCCCACAAATCGCTCCATCGAACCCAATACCGCACGATGGATCATGATCACTTCGTGCTCGGCATTGTCTTCTCCGATGTAATTCACCTTGAAACGCTTGGGAAGATTCAAATCCACCTGAATGGTGGGACCCTGCCATTCCCTACCCAATGCATCCGTGAGCTTGATATCGATCTTCGGTGCATAGAACACCCCACCGCCTTCATCGATATCATACGGTTTTCCCCAGCGCTCCAGAGCGGATCTCAGTGCATTGGTCGACCATTCCCATTCCGCCTCGGATCCGAGATACTTCTCGGGGCGAGTGGCGAGGAAGATCCGATACGTGTACCCGAACGCGCGCATCAGTGTATCCACCAGATCGATGATCTGGAACACCTCTTCCGCCATTTGCTGCGGTGTGCAGAAAACATGCGCATCATCCTGGGTAAAACCCCGGACCCGGAGCATGCCGTGCAACGTTCCACTGCGTTCGAACCGGTAGACGGTTCCGAGTTCACAGTAGCGGATAGGCAAATCGCGATAGCTCCTGAGCTGCGACTGAAAGATCTTGATATGACCCGGGCAATTCATGGGCTTGAGCCGATAGGGCTGCTCGTCGATCAGCAACGGCGCATACATGCTGTCCGCGTAGTTCTGAAGATGGCCGCTGATTTCATAAATCCGCTCGCGCGCAATGTGTGGCGTATAGACCATCTGGTACCCACGCCGGAAATGTTCGGCCCGCCAGAATTCCTCGATGAGATGCCGGACAGTGGCGCCGTTGGGATGCCAGAAAATCAATCCGGCGCCGACGTCTTCATGGATTGAGAACAGATCGAGTTCTTTGCCGAGTTTTCGGTGGTCACGGAGACGGATTTTTTCGCGAAGTTCGAGATAGGCGTCGAGATCCTGCTGGGAATAAAACGCGGTCGCATAGATCCTCTGCAGGATATCGTTGTGTTCGTCACCCCTCCAGTACGCACTCGCCGAAGACAACACCTTGAATGCCCGGATATAACGGGTGTTCAAGACATGTGGTCCGCGACAGAGATCCATGAAGGAGCCTTGCTGATAAACGGATACTCTCGCGTCGGGAATCTCAGCAAGAAGCTCGACTTTATATGTTTCGCCCTTCTTCGAGAACAGCTCGACCGCCTCTTCCTTCGTCATCTCCCGCTTCTCGAAAGACGCGTTCTCCTTGACGATCCGGTTCATCTCTTCTTCGATCCGCGCCAGGTCATCGGGCTCGAACGGTCGGCTCACCGCGAAATCATAATAAAAACCGTCCTGCGTTGCCGGACCGATCCCGAATTTCACGCCGTCAAACAGATTCATGACCGCCTGGGCCATGATGTGCGCAGCGCTGTGGCGCACCACATCCAGACCTCTCGCGTCCCCCTCACATACAATGTCCGCTTCACCCGGCATCGTTACAGATGAATGCAGATCGATCAACCGATCGTTCATCTGGATGGCGAGGGGATTTTTGAATTTCTTCCCGGTCGCTTTCTCGACATGCTTCACGAACTCCAGTCCGGAAATGCCTTCGGGAACAGAAAGCGACCCATGATCTTTCAAGATGATGTCCAACATGATCTCAAATCGGCGAAGCCGGCTCCTTTTCTCACCTTCAACAAACGGGGCATTGCCTGATCCAATCTCGGCTCTGCCCCGGCGACGTCGTTTCAATTTTCGGCCGAAAGCCCAGGTTGGGCTTCAAAATCGATAGGCGCGAGGGGAATTGAACCCCTGGCCCCTTCCGCGTCAAGGAAGTGCTCTCCCCCTGAGCTACGCGCCTGAAGCCTCCCGACCCTTTCGAATCGAGACCCACCTCTTTTACCCGGCACGCACATGATTGTCAAGTGTTTTCGATACAGCAGCGCGTTCAGGTCCTGTTCGGCCTGTAACGGTTGTCCTTTTAGATCCTCTAACTATATGATTTACGGATGGATCCGCCGAGTCCGCGGATCGAGATTCTCACGAAAGGAGCACAGAGATGATGCATCGATATCTGATCGGGCTTGCAACCGCCGCCGTACTGGCAGGCTGCGCGACGACTCCCCCGGTTCCTCTTCCCGATAGTGTTTCACGCATCGATCCGTCTGTATCATGCGACCGCGAACCGCAAGCCGGCACCTGGGATGTTCGCGCGCAGTTGATGGAAGATGGCGAACGAGCCTATCTGGCCGTGTATCTGAACAGTCCCTTCGACACCATCCGGGAGCCCCAGATCAAAACTACCGGTATCGCGATCTACAAAGGCAAATCCGGCAGGACCTATTTCTATGATCTTGGTAAAATCACCCGATCACGAACCGTCGGGACCTTGTTCATCGAAGATCCTTCCAAATCTCGCGTGGGATCCGAAGTCATGTATCAATCGTTCAAGATGGAGCGCCGCGAAGGCTCCGATTGTCTCAGATTGGACGACCGCGGTATGCATCGGGGAGCACTTGGAATTCCCTGATTCTGTCCTAGCAATGATCCTGACGGCATGGATCGAATCTTGCATCTCTGGATGATCCGGGGATTCGCGTGTACCGCGATCCGGAAGCATGCAGCACTTTCTTCCTCATAAGGAGTTGTTATGAACCGTTCCCTTCGACAGTCGCCAGCAGGATCTCTTCGAGGCATTCTGCTCGCCATGAGCCTGCTCTCGGTATTCCTGCCCAACCTTCATGCATTTACCGAAGCCGAACCCAGTGTGCTGGAGCGCGACCTTCTGATTCCTCCCGATGCCTCCATCCTCGTGTCGCCTTCTCTTTCTCCCTTCTTCCTCTCCGGCAACAATCCGCCTTCAAACCCGCGCATTCTGAACTTCATGACTCGCTTCGGCGCACAGTGGGATGTGCAGTGGGATCTGCGATCCGATCGGCCGGATCTGATCTCGGGACAAGGCATTCCGCTGATCCCAGGCCCCGGCAACTCGCTGACGCTCAGCGACGTGACTGTTCTGGGGAAACCGATCCGGACACTCGATCGCACCACTATGGGAGAACTCGCGATCCAGTTCATCGAAGATCAGTACGACGTGCTTCGGGTTGAACCGGCCGATCTCAGACTCGACGAACTCGCGACAGAAACCTTCGGGAACAACCGGCTATGCTTCGTGGTGTTCAACCAGGTGCATCGCGGTATCCCGGTCAAACACGCTCAAGTGTTCGTGCGGGTAAATTCGGGAAACATCACACAATTCGGCGCGCATCGTTACTTCCCGGTTGACCCGTCCCTGAATCCCGTGCCGGCAATCCGAGCCGAAAAGGCGCTCGAAATCGCCACGGCCCACGCCGACCGTCTCGCATTCGGCGACCTCGATATCGTGGATCCGCCTGAACTACTCTGGATTCAGACCTTCGCAGAGACAGACGATCTGATTCCCGGTGAGCCATTCACAGGGACACCCGGGCAGGGCTATTCGCATCGACTCGTTTGGGAAACACGTTTTCGTATCGATCCCAATCCTGAAACATGGTTTGCCGTCATCGATGCTCAGACGGGTGTCATTCTGTCGTTCCGCAACGACAACCGCACGGCTGCCGTTTCCGGAGGTGTCTATCCGGTCACCAACATCGATACGGAGGTGAATCTGCCGTTTGCGTATGCGAGCACCTCACAGGGAACCGCAACGAGCGGTGGTCGATATACATATACGGGTGGAACAGCTTCCTGCACCATGAATGGTCAGTATGTCCGGATCAGCGACAACTGCGGATCGATCAGCCTGTCAACCTCGGCGGATCCCGGAGATATAAACTTCGGCGGCAGCGCCGGGCAGGATTGCACAACACCCGGGTTCGGCGGTTCGGGGAACACACACGCATCCCGATCCTGCTACTTCCACGTCAATGACATCAAGATGAAAGCGCGGGGCTACCTGCCATCGAACTCATGGCTGCAGCAGAACATGACAGCCAATGTCAATATCAATGACACCTGCAACGCTTACTGGAACGGCAGTACGATTAACTTCTATCGATCCGGCGGGGGCTGTTCGAACACCGGTGAAATTTCATCGGTCTTCCTGCACGAGTGGGGTCATGGGCTGGATGACAACACCGCGACCGGATCGCCGGACATGGCATCCGCGGAAGCACTCGCCGATATCATGAGCTTCCTGCAGACCCAGGTATCGTGCATCGGTCATAACTTTCAGCCCGGATCGCCCTGCAGTTTCGGTTGCGATTCGACCTGCACCGGTGTTCGTGACGCCGGTGTGAGACCGTTCGTTCGACCGTCCAACATCACGTCGGCGCCGGCCAATTGCGACCGCTGGAGCTGCCCGTATTACGGGTACGACGGGATCATGGGATACGAGGGACATTGTGAAGCCCTCATCGCCGCAGGCGCCATCTGGGATGCCGCTAATAAACTCGCCACCCAGATGGGAGGAAAGGCCGGATGGGAACACGCCAATCGTCTGTTCTTCGAAACGATGGGAAGCGCAGGAGCGGCCTACCAGATCCAGTCCGGCGGGACGTGTAATCCGAGTGCCACGATCAATGGGTGCGGGAGTGCGAACTATTATCAGACCTGGATCTTCGCTGACGACGACAACGGGAATCTCGCAGACGGCACGCCTCATGGATGCGAACTCTGGAACGCCTTCAACGACCATGGAATTGCATGCGGCACGCAACCGGCCTGTTACACCACCTGCCCCACGATATCGACACCCACGCTCGCCGTCATTCCCGGAGATGACTCGGCAACCGTTTCCTGGTCATCCGTACCGAACGCCTCGACCTACCGGATTTTTCGAAACACGGTCGGATGTAATTTCGGGATGACTCTGATCGGAACGAGTTCGACGACGCAATATGTCGACAGTTCCGTTGCGAATGACTTTACCTATTACTACGCCGTCCAGGCTGTCGGATCGAACGACGCTTGCGTGTCGGCTTTTTCGACCTGTCAGGCTGTCGAGATCACGGGATGCGCCAACCCGCCGCTGGTCGATGCCGGGGGCAACCAGGAGACCTGTCCGGGACAGGCGGTGACAATCGGAGGCAATCCGACGGCCTCGAGCGGCACTCCGCCCTTCACCTATCTGTGGACACCCGGCAACTTCTCGAGTTCCAATCCGTCGGTCAGCCCGAACCAGACGACAACCTACACGGTGTTCGTGACCGACAGCATCGGCTGTGTGGGATCGGATACGGTCACCGTCACCATCGATTCGCCTCCGACAAATGCCGGATTCGATCAGTTCACGTGCGCCGGGCACTGCGTCCAGATCGGAGCCGCTCCTGTCTCGGGATATACCTATCAATGGTCTCCGACTACCGGCCTTGACAATCCGAACATCGCCAATCCGATGGCGTGTGTCTCGCAGACCACAACCTATACATTGACAGTCAATGCCTCCGGGTATCTCTGCCAGGGCCGCGACACCGTCGTCGTGACAGTTGCGCAACCGTCTCTGACCTTCGCTAACGCCGATGTGATTTCGGATTCCGGAGATTCGGACGGATCGCCAGAATCCGGCGAACGGGTCCAGATCAGCATCACAATCCGAAACAGTTCCCCGATTACCGCATACGACGTCACAGCGAACCTGAGTTCACCGGATAATCTCATCCATGTCGTCTCCAGCCCGCAATCCCTCGGCGATCTCAGTTTCAACGCAACGGCTTCCGCAACATTCGAATTCATCGTGGATATGACGCACGAATGCCCCGATCTGACATCTCTGACTCTGATCCCCTCCGCATGCGGAGGCCCGACAGGTGCATTGCTGATTCCGTTGCAGCTCGGCCAGTCCGGAGGGATCGAAACATTCTATTCGACCGGATTCGAAGGCACATCGGACGAGGGATGGACGCATGTCCAGGTCGCAACGCAGGACGATTGGCAACGAGGGTCCTGCACCGGCACGAGTGAGTATGATCCATCGAGTGCATTTGAAGGAGTGAATGTCTGGGGTAATGATCTCGGATACGAAGGATATGACGGCAACTACAAGAACTATGTGAACAACTATCTGCTGTCGCCGGTGATCAATTGCACGGGAAAATCCGGAGTCCGGTTGCAGTTCCGCCGTTGGCTGAGTGTCGAAGAAGGCATTTACGATCAGGCTACCGTATACGTGAACAATGAGCAGATCTGGCAGAATGCGCAGAACAGCGACCACGTGGATACCGCGTGGATGCCCGTCGATTACGACATTTCAGCGATTGCCGACAACAATCCGTCGGTACAGATCAAGTTTGAACTGGTTTCGGATGGAGGAGTCACCTTTGGCGGATGGAACATCGATGACTTCAAGCTGGTTTCCGATTCTCCACCGGAATGCGATTCCTTCGAATGCTCAGGTCCTTACGCAAATGCCGGCCAGGATGTCACCTCACCCGCCGGAAGCGCGGTCGTTCTCAATGGCTCAGGTTCATCGATCGCCAACTGCGTGGCCGGTATAGCCTATCGCTGGCGCGGAGGTGAACTCGGCGCCGGCACGTGGTCGGCCGGATCGACGGTAACGGTTTACCCGACGGAATCCACGACGTATACACTGGAGATCCGATGTTCGGGGAGTCCGGATTACACCGGCTGTTCCGCGTCGGATACGATGTCGGTGTACATGTCCGGACAACCGACGCCGACTGCTCCGCCTCCCACGGCGACATTCCCGCCCTCGACAACGACACCGACCCATGTTCCCCCCACGTTCACCCCTCCACCTCCACCGACCGCGACTCCGACAACTGCCCCGGGAGAACCCACCAACACGCCGGTTCCTCCGACACCCACACCGACCACGATGCTGCCGTCTCCAACACCGACATCATCCTCCGGAGGACTCTCCGTCAATCTGCTGCTTTCGCGAACCGAGTTTCACGCGGGTGATCCATTCCTGCTCGCAACGCAGGTCGACAACTCCGGCGCGGCCATTCTGGTCGACGAATACCTCCTTCTGGAAGTTTACGGAAACTTCTGGTTTTATCCGTCCTGGCAACAGGATCTCGATCGGATGCAACGCATGATCGAACCGGGTCAGTCGGTAACAACGATCTTCAACTTCCTCTGGCCTCAGGTCGACGGACAGGCTGAGGGGATACTCTTCCATTACATCCTGTGTCAACCGCAGACGTACCAGTTGCTGAGCAACTATGTCTATGTGGAGTTCAGCTATCGCTGATTCTTGGGGTGATTCACCCTGATTCGTTTTCCTCCTTGTGTTTCCGGGGATGCGTGCATCCCCGGATTTTTTTTCCGGTTTGTCATTGCGGAGCGGCCGGGGCGGGAGTAGAATTCAGAGTATGTGGAGACCATCATTCGGCGAAATCTTACTGATACTGGCAATCGTGATCATGATTTTCGGCGTGAAACGGTTACCCGAAATCGGAACCAGTATCGGGCAGGCATTTAAAAACCTGAAAAAGTCCCTGTCGGAAGACGATAAACCCAAGCTCCCGCCTTCCGATGAACAGCCGAAACCGTAATCATCCCTCTTCGCCTGCGCGGCACGAAACGATGTGAGGAGTCCGTCAGCTTATCTGAGGGATTGTTTGATCTGCTGAAGTTCTTTGTGCAACTGAATCATTCCCAGAATGGTGCGATAGACGGCCGATGGCTTGACAGTAGTCTGACCGGCATGACGCGGCAGGTGCGTGACACCGATTTCTTTGACTCTGAATCCATACACAACCGCTTTGGCCATGATTTCAGTATCCACCATAAAGTGCTCCGAATTGATCTTGATCCTGTCGAACACTTCCCTGCGGAAAAACTTGAATGCACAATCCACATCCCGAACGGTGAACTTGAAGACCGCGTGAGACATCCGATTGAAGCAACGCGAAACGAATTTTCGAATCCATGGATCCTGTCGATCTTTCCGATATCCCACCACCAGATCGAAATCCCGAGTGTACGGCAGTAGCAGATCGATCTCATCCAACTTGAACTGACAGTCGGAATCCGAGTAAAAAATCAGGGGCTTTTGTGCGTTCGTGAAACCGGTCCGCAGAGCTGCGGTATAGCCGCGGTTGGGGGTGTGTGTATAGACAACAAGATTGGCATATTGCGTCTGAAGACGTTTCAACACATTCGGAGTGTCATCCAGCGAGCCATCATCCACGACGATGATCTCGTAATCGGACGAAACCCTGCGAGCCGCCGCATCGGCCTCGGCAAGCAATCGATCCAGGTTGTCCTGTTCGTTGTAAGCCGGAAAAACCATTGAAATCGAGTAATCAGAGTTCATAGACACCTCGTTGTGAATGTCTCTGGCACCTTCATTATACATCATTCGGGATGGCGAACCATAGAAATCTCCCGGATTCAGTCCTTTTTCCGGCAAACCACCATCGTCCATGGAAACGGTTTGAGTACCATCACAATTCGGAAGTATTCGTCGAGTAACCGGAGAATTGCCCGGCGGGACCAGTGCTGAACATGTCCGGGTGTGTTACCCAGATCCTGGATGTAGCGCCCCGAGATCACATTACCGATCCTCCAGACCGGTTCCCATGGTACGCTGATGATAAAGTCCCGGCGGCCCACACGATCAAGTTCTTCCAACCCGGTTCGGATATCCGTGAGATGTTCGAGCACTTCGAGTGCCAGAACCAGGTCGTGACATCTGTCGCGAAACGGGACAGCCCCGCACGAAGCCTGCGTAAAACACGATGCCTGCGCCCGATTCATGGCCCGCTTCAGTTCCTCAAATCCGAGATCCAACCCGCATGCGACAGGCATGGGCTTCCATCGCCGCCTCACACGCTCCAGCATGACTCCGTCTCCGCAGCCGATCTCAAGGACGGAATCCGGACGCTCGATGACATCCGTCGCCCGGTCGAACGCCTCCAGAAATCCGGTCATCAGCCATTTCGTCACCGGGTTTTTTGAATCGTATTTATTGTATTGATTGCCCAAAGGAACCCGGTTCATCCAGAATACCCCCCTTCCCCATCGGTCGATACCTCGTAACACCTCTCAGGAAGATCCGAGCCGGAGTGAAGCATGGCACGAATACCGAAAAGATGTCTCCATGCGATTTCCCTCCTGATGATCAACACGAGACTGTACACCATAACCATAAGCGGAACTGCGACCGCAAGTTTCAGAAAACCCGTCAACGGAAGAAAGTATCCCACCGCATACACCGACGCGCCTGCCATACAGGTGTTGATCCACGTCGAGGATCTGAGGAGTGTGAAGCCGGAACGTCTGAGATCTCGAAAGGCCATCACCATACCGATCAACCAGAACACACCCGCACCGATCGCAGCGCCTTCGATACCGTAAACCGGCACCAGGACCGCCAACCCGAAGACTTCCAATCCGATCGTCAGAACGGCTGTTCGGATGGGTCGTGTCGGCAGGCCGCTTCCGGTTAGAAGGATGAACGAGATAAACATCATCGAGTAGAATACCTCGCCGATCGGCAGGATTCTGAGCACGTGCCGTCCCTCCATATACGCTTTCGGATAGACCAATTGAAGCAATTCGGGTGCAAGCGCCGCGATTCCGGTCGCGATCAGACAACTGTACAGCAAGGTGACTCTCAGAATCCGCTCAGCACGCACTGTTGTCTTTCTGGGATCCCTTTCCATTCGGCTTGAAGAAATGAGCGGGAAGGCCACGAGCCCGATTGCGACGACGCAGATGTATGGGATTCTGGAAAAAGTCTGAGCCGCCGTGTAAAAACCTGCCGCTTCCCCCGAGCACTCCGCCGGCATCAGTGCTTTGACTGCAAACAGGTCGAGATTGAGCAAGAGATTATTGAACAGGGTGATCAGCATTGTCGCACACTGAAAGTTGATCAGGATCCGGCAGGAGAACATACTCCCGATGGCTCGCGCCGGCACCCTGAGTAACACCAGGAATCCGATGATGATGATGACCAGGGATGCGAGCAGGTATCCCAGAAATGCCCCGGGCACACCGTCGCCGAAAAACGCGAATGCCAGAACGAGAATCGTTTTCAGGAGCGCGAACGAAACATCCAGCGCTGACTGACGAGCGAACAGCTTCCGACCGTTCAACTCCCCCATCACGACTCCATACAATGCATACACACATGGAAGCAATGCACCGATCCGAATCAGACGCACCAGGCCGGGATCCTTCAATACACCTGCGATCCAAGGTGCGGTCAGGATGATTGCGGCACAAAGAATCCACCCGAATCCGAATTGAAACGACAACGCCGTACGACGAATGCTGGACTCCGAGTATTCACCGGACGACACGAACCGGGACACCGCCTGGATCGTGCCGACGATGACGGTCATGTTGAAGACGTTGAGATAGCCGAGAGCCACGCCGAACTGACCGAATGCCGCTGGGTCGTTCAAGATCCGAGGAAGGAAAAAGTAGATGGCGTATCCTGAGAGCATGAAGGCCAGTTTGGCCGCCGATAATGCGAGGAATCCGGAAGCTGCCGATTTCATCATTCAGTCAGCGGTTCCAACCCGATTCGAAAGCATCCGGTCATTGGTCATTGGGAAAACGATGAAGGGAAGAGATGAAAACAACTCTCCGGTGCTCCGTTGATAACAACCATGCACAGTTCGAGCGGTCCTTTCACCGGGAGGCGCCCCGGTTCGATCTCGAGCAGAAAACTGCCCGGCACCGATGGCGAATCATCCTCCGGGATGAATACCAGTTGTGCCCCGTCGCCCTTCCAGGTCGATTGTGTCGGCACGTGCTTATACTCGATCGGAATGTTGATTCGACCATTCACCCAGAGTTCCGCCGAGAGGCCGGTCCCGGAGAATGCCCCGGAAAACGTGATTTTCGCAGTGACATTCGCCTCGATGTCCTCTGTTTTCCAGCAGTATGTATCGACATCGTCGCCTGTACATATCCGGTGCTCCGTCATGAGTTTCCGAGCGTCTCCGCCTGCATCGCCCGCATCGGGTTGTGTTATCTTCCCGGATGATTCACGAATCCGGTTCAGATCGAAATCCGCGGGCGGATAGCTCTGCTGGTGCTCCAGTTCGATACTTCTGCCTTCCAGATCGATCAGGCGGAGTGTAAAATACCAATCTCCGACACCCTCACAAGATCGCACGAACACCTGATTCCAGCCTTCCACAAGAACACAATCCCGCGTATCGACACGCGTCGACTGAAGGACTGTCTTTTCGAGAACCACCTGCCCGTTGATGGTGATTTCGAACGGGTCGGGCGACCCGAAGACTTCAATCCGTGCGTGCTGAGTCTGCGAAATCTGGATGTATGTGCAGGCTTTGCCGCAGCATTCCTCGGGGTTGTTCTGCGCTTGCGGGTCCTTGCGGGCAAAGAAACCGTTCAGATCCACGTTGATGAACTGATTGTCCATGCGCTGCCATTGAATCGGCCCATGCAATCCATCATAGTTCCGATCGGAATCGGTTGAAAAATCAAGTTCCGATTGCGAGAAAAACTCCTCGCGCGGGGTTCCGAACAACCCGAGAGCGCTCCAATCCGTCAGGAACTGCTTTCTTTTTTTCAGATCGATGATGACAAACTCGGTGACTCCATCGGGACCGATGATCTCTCTTTTGACGTCATATTCCTCGAAGTAATTCACCTCATTGGGTCGAACTGCGAACAGAGTGGGTTTATCGACTTCATATCGTCTGAATTCATCCGGTTTGAACTCCTGATAGCCGGTTCTGCGACCGTTGACCCAATCATGTGGATCTTTTCGGGTGTAGAACAGCGCAAAGATGTACGGCATGTTGACATCGGTGGCAGTCAGGAAGCGTTGAGGATAGTCGTCCTTCACTGATTCCATATACTCATACAGTTCGCGATACCCGTACTGGAAGCCATAGATACCGCGAGCGGACTGTTTATAGTAACTGTCGAAGTATCGAGTCTGGTACGCACGCACATCGCGCACGATGCAGATCAGAAGAAAGCCGGTCAGCGATAAAGCGATGAGGATTGCGAGCCATCGCCAGCGGATTCGCATGATCCAGGACAACACGGTTACACAGGTGAATGCACCCAGGATCGCGGGCAGTGGACTGCCGATGATCGATCGAGTCGCCGACATTTCCTCATGCATCAACGCAGCTCCGATGGGGAATGTCAGAAGCCACCAGAGCATCATCAACCGAAATCGGGAAGGCGTCCATGAAATCAGTCCGAGCCCTCCGATTATCAGAGGAAGGAACGACCAGTACAGTTCTCCATGACCACTGACTGAATGACGGATCAACGGATCACCCTTGCGGAACAGAAAATCGGCACCGTAATATCCCTGGTAGTTTCTCAGGAAGATGTCCGCTTTTTCTTTCAGCGGTTTCGCTTGTGTGACCCAGGAATTGCGTTTGAAATACTGGTCTGTTCGAGGTTTCGTCAGGTTGAAATGCACAAATGGAGCCACTGTCAGAAGAATAACCACGATTCCGGCGAAAAAGCTGATTTTGTGTTTGAGAATTTCCTTGAAGAAAAGGACGAACACCCCTCCCAGGAAGAGGGGAACAAAAAGATTCGCGATGGCATAGCTGTAGGGCGTCAATCCGAAAAAGAACATGGCGACTGCCCAGTTGAAACCGCCGCGACGAATGGCCCGGACCAGAAACACCATCCCGATCATGAACAGGCAAGGGAATGAAATCAACTCGAAGGCAATCCGACTCATGTGGATGTGCCATGGAGTCACCGCGAGCAGAAAACTGCCGAAGAGAGCAGACGTGGCTCCCCACAACTCAGTGAGCATCCAGAACAACGCCAGGACGGTGACCCATCCGAACAGCACGCTTGTGAGTCGGAGCGACATCTCGGACAGTCCGAATACTTTGATCGGAAACATGGCGGCATATATGAAAACCGGGTTCTTGTAGCTGACGAACGACCATGAGAACAATGGCCATCGAACACCGTTCTCATCGATTCCATAGTTGGCGAGAGCAAACGCGTTGTAACCCAGACCGGCTTCATCGCAATACAATCCCGCGGGGACATCTCCGACTCTGTAAAAACGAATGCCGAACGCGACCGCAGCAATCAGGGCAAAGAGAACCCAGTGCCAGGCATGAAGACGACGGCTGAATATCCGCCCCGCATCCGCATCCGTATCCGCACCCAGCAGATCGAGATCTTCCCGCGGAGGAGTCGTATCGGTGGCATGCATCTCCATGTGAGTCTCCACTGTTGTCCTAGATGGCCTCGAGAGGCGAATCAGCCAAACGCTCGTTCGAATATCGTACCATACATTTGTCTCGCAATCGACAGGAACCGAATACGGTGAGCCTGAGTTGCGAGTTCCGGATTTTTACGGCAAAAATCCGAGCATTATGATATTGTGAAGATTCGTTGATGCGTGACTGGAACTCCGAGGGCATCCCGATGAAACTCGTGATCCAAATCCCCTGCTTCAATGAAGAAGCCAATCTCGATCGCACCATCCGCGACCTTCCGGTTCGGATCGACGGAATCGATTCAATCGAGATTCTGGTGATCGATGATGGATCGACGGATCGCACGATATCGGTTGCACACGATTGCGGTGTGCATCACGTCCTCCCGCTCAACTCACATCTCGGACTCGCTCGCGCATTTTCAGAGGGAATCCGTTACAGCATCTATCAGCTTCAGGCTGACATCATCGTCAACACCGACGCCGACAATCAGTATCAGGCAGGTTTTATTGCTGATCTGATCCGTCCGATCCTGGACAACACGGCGGATATCACGGTCGGATGTCGACCGATTCATCGGATTCCGCATTTTTCGACCAGCAAAAAACTCCTTCAGAAAACGGGAAGCGCCATGGTTCGCTTTTTAACCGGGTTCAAGGTGGATGATGCGGCATCGGGATTCCGGGCTTACAGCCGACGCGCAGCACGGCGCATCAAAATCGTTTCGGACTTTACCTACACGATCGAATCTCTGATTCAGGCAAGCCGAAGCGGCTTGCGCCTGAAGTCCATCCCGGTGGAGGTCAACCCGCCGGTTCGCCCGAGCCGGTTGTTTCGAGGAGCATTCGGATACATCGCACGGCAGATCATGACGATGTTTCGAATCTGGGCGCTTTACAGTCCGGTCAAACTGTTCGTTCGAACCGGTCTTCTGAATCTGGTGCTGGGAGGTGGGCTTCTCATCCGGTTTGTCTATTACTACATCAGTTCCTGGCCGGAACCGTCCGGCAAGGTGCAATCTCTCATCATCTCCAGTGTGTTTCTGATGTTCGGATTTTTCCTTGTTCTGATCGGAGTGATCGCCGATCTTCTCGCCATCAATCGCAGACTGACCGAAGACGTGATCGATCGACTGGACGAGATTGATATCAAGGGATGAAGGGGATGAAGACACCGCTGCGAAACGCCTCCATAGGACTGCTGATCGTCATTCTCTGCGCATGTTCATCCAACCCGGAGCTTCGTAAAGTCCAGAACCGGCAGTTGCAGCAGATCGGTGCAGCCGGATCCGAACCGGGCGAGTTTCAGGAACCCCGGGGGATCCATGCCGGACCGGATCAAACACTCATCGTTACGGATTTCAGAAATTACCGGATTCAACAGATCGATCGAAACGGAAAAGCACTCCAGTCATGGGGAAGCAAGGGAAACGGTCCGGGTGAATTGAACGATCCGACGGACGCCGTGATGGACTCGGAAGGGAACCTGTACGTCGTCGACACCTGGAATCACAGGATCCAGAAATGTCTCGCGAACGGAGAATGGCAACTGAACTGGGCTTCCGGGACGGATTTCTACGCGCCGCGAGGCATAGCGATCGACTCGAACGCCAAGGTCTATGTCGCGAATACCAGCCAGCACAACATCAAGGTATTCAACGCGTCCGGAAAACTTCTGGCAACCTGGGGATCCAAAGGAACCGCACGGGAGCAGTTTCATGATCCGGTCGGTCTGGCCATCGGCCCCGACGGCAATCTCTATGTCGCCGATACCGGGAATCATCGTCTGAAAGTTCTCGGACCAGGCGGACAGGTACTCAATATCTTCCCAATCCCGGACCTCGCAGGGGAAGCGTTCAACGAATCATTCCTGTCGATCGGAGCGGATGGAAAAATCTATCTGACGGTGCCCCAGCACAACCACATTCTTGTCCTGAACGCCGATGGCTCGGTTTACAGTCGATTCGGGAAAAAAGGAGGAGGGCCGGAGGAACTGTTCTATCCGACTGGAATTCTGCTCGACGACAGTCAGTCCCTGTACATCTCGGATTCGTTGAACCATCGGGTCGTCAAATACACCAATCCCTCACCGTTGACGGCGCCGACACCCGCGAAACAGTCTGCTCTGCATCGACTTCTCTCAATCGCCCGTATCATTCTGGATATCATCGCCCTGATCATCGTCATAATCGCGCTGACCCGGAAACTCCGCGCACGACCGCGCCAGGCTCCGGAATTGGAAAAGGCCCGAGAACCTTCGAAGATTCAACGACAAATCCGGATGCTGTCCGGTTATCCCAAGACGCTTCTGGCGCTGTTCATCCTGGGATCGATCGCAATCGGAGTTTCGCTGTGGATGTATTCAATTGATAAACCGGGAATTGCTTCGATAATCGCCGTGGCGGGACTGGTTCTGATCTTCCTGCAGGAGTTGCCGAGGACACATGACGAGTCCTTTCGTATAGATTCTCGGAGGATGACCCGAAAGCGCATGATCATCGGATCGTTGCTGCTGTTGGGCGTCACCGTGCTGGTGCGGGTTTACCGTTTTGCCGACATCCCCTGGGGCATCAACAATGACGCGGCATGGAACGGCACCTTTGCGAGGCTGTTTCTGGACGGGAAAGAGCCGTTCAGTCCGTTCACCGATCAGGCCTGGGGCAAAGAAACAATGTATTTCTATCTCGTGGCACTGAGCTTCAAGTTATTCGGTATCAGCCGCACGACATTGCTTCTTCCCTGCCTGGTGATCAGCAGCCTGACAGTACCCGCCTTGTTCCTGTTCACCAGGAAGCTGTTCGGCGGGCGTTTCGCATGCATCACAGCGTTTGTTTTTTCTGCAACCGCATGGAATATCGTTTTTTCCCGGACCGGATACCGGGCCGTCCAGGCTCCTTTATATCTTCTGCTGACACTCGGTTTCTTCTATCTCGCCGTCGACGCCTCACGCTGGTACCGGAAACTCCTCTGGTACATCGCCGCCGGATCATCGCTCGGTATCGGGTTGAACACGTATTTTTCTTTCAGGGGCATCCCGATCCTGATGATCATCATCGGCCTCTTCACCTGGATTGAACACCGACGGTTCATGCGGAAGAACTGGTGGGGACTGCTGCTGTTTCTCGTGTTCGCGATCCTGTTCTTCACGCCTCTGGCCTTCTATGCGTACCACAACTACTCGACATTCATGGCACGATCCAACTTTCTGTTTGTCGGCAAAAAAATCCAGGAATCCGGATCTCTCGCCCCGCTGTTCGACAATATCTATCGCAATCTATTGGTTTTCACCTACAAGGCCAAAGTCGGCAATTTCTTCAACAACGACTGGCCGATCATCACTCGTATACTGGCCTTTTTCGCGTTGATCGGCAGTGCGATCCACCTCCGTCACGGCTTCAATCGCGGATCGTTCACGACATTGATGATATTCGGTTTCGGCATTCTGCCGGCCGTCTTATCGGAACCTGACGCTGCCCGGGCGATCATGAGTCCCCTCGCGATCGCTCTTTTCGCCGCAGCCGGGATTGTCAGTATGCTGAGACTTTTGCCGCGCAGGGCCCCGAGTCTGCTTCAGAATTCCATGCTTGCCATGAGCGTGCTCGCGATCATGAGTTTCGAAAGTCACTTTTATTTCGTGAGGCTTGGGACCAATTACTTCGCCCAGTACGGATACGCTTGCAAGAACACCCAGATCGGCATGACAGCCGCAGAACTCGCGAAGGACAACCAGATTTATATCTCCCAGGCACACTTTATCGACACGCCCAAGTTCCTCTGTTACGGAATCCCGGGAGACATTTTCGGGATTACGAACGGCGAAGTCATCGAGGTCGTCTCGGATGATGCTCTGATGAAAAACCTGCATCGAATTTTAAGAACCCCCGTGCCCGAAGGGAAAGGACTCGCGTTCATTCTCGAGAGTCATCACAAGAATGACCCTGTTTTTGAGGCGATCCGTGACGCGCAACCGGATGGTGAGCAAACGGTGTTCCGCGATAAAAGACTGGGGATCGAACCGATTTACTTCACGTATGTTGTTCCTGCCGATAAGGTTCGGCGTTTATGGAATGAGTCGTCCGATCCGGATGTCGAAAACAGGAACGGTGATCGCGCTACCGGGGTGGATTCGGAATCTTTGTGATCATGTGGCGATGGGTTTCAACGACCAGTATGGATCCATCCGGCAGAACCGCCAGACCCATGGGGAGCGTCAAACGGCGTCCATCCGGGCGCTGATCGACCGTTTTCAGCAGCGTTCCCATTCGATCCGTGACCAACAGCCGATGGGCATTGGGATCGGAAATCCAGACCTGGTCCTGATGATCGACGACGACATAGGGTTCGACGAACACATTTCCATCCCAACCGTCCACAACCCACTCTCTGAGGTAATTCAGATCCGCATCGAACACCTGAACACGCCGGTTCTTCGCATCATTCACGAACACCTCGCCCTTGTTCACACAGATGCCGATCGGTTCGACAAACTGGGAGGCTTCCTTTCCCAGTGTGCCGATGCTTTTGACGAACCTGCCCTCATTGGTGAGTTTGACGATCCGGTTGCGGCCTGAATCCGCGACATACAGGAAGCCGTTCCCGTCTGCGGCCAATCCTCGCGGATAGAAGAAAGCGCCGTCGGCATTGCGCCATTCGCCGATGTACTGACCATCATGATCGTACTTCTGGATCCGATTGTTGAAGGTGTCAAGAACATAAACACCGGCATTGTCAACGGCGAGGTCACAAAGATCGTTGAACCCTTTGACCTCTTCCGATTCCGGACTTTCCCATGCAAAAAGGAAGTTACCCAGATTATCGAACTTCTGCACGCGATGATTCCGGAAATCCGCGACATAAACGAATCCTTCGGAGTCGACATCGAGCGATCGGGGTTCCCGGAACTGCCCTCTCGCTTCTCCCTCCCCGCCCTGATACATCGTTCGCGGAGGACTGTTTCGGAGCTGTTCGATCCGGGCGAGTTCCGTCTGTCGTTCCTGTTCGACTCGCTCCGCTTCCTCCTGGATCAACCGCTGTTGCAGGGCTGCAAGGGCGTCATTCCCCGAGGCGACCTTTGCGAAGTCGACATTGATGCCATAGTCATTGACCTGATAGATGACCACTTCACTGTTGGCGTAAACCGGAGTCATATAATCGGTGAGTTCACTGAATTTGCTCAAGCCGGCCTCCGAGTAACTCTTCCGCTCGGTCTTTCCCACATATATCAGATTCACGTTATATGTTCTGAGGTGTTCGAGCACCGAAGGGATATCGAGACTGTCATAGATCGCCTTGATCGCGTTTTTCATTCGCCCGGTATCCCGTTTATACTCTCGCTGATCCACATGACTCCACCAACCGAGCACAGTCGGGATCCCCGTGTTCGCAGATACACGCCCGAACTCGTACAGATAGTCTGCGCCGGTCGCTTCGAGAATCACCGCATCAGGACGGGCATTTCTGTTCAGCCACTCGATCGCTTTGTATTCCTCCTGGAGACGACCGGTTTTCATGTAGGCATGCCCATCGAGCGTCAGAGGGAGATTTTCACGCGCATATTCGTCATGATGACGGCGTGCGTACGGTCCCATGACCGTGAAGATCGATGCTGAACCCAGGAAAAACAGGAATGCAAGATTCCATGTCCAGCCCGCCAGCCGATGCCGCAGCCCGGTTCGCGTCGCCGCAAACATCCGGACCCTGCGCCGGACACCGACGAAGTACGACGCTGCCAGAGCGAAGAAGAACCAAGCCTGCATGTAGAATTTGAAGATGGTGTTGAACCGGCGATGATCGCCACCCTGATAGAAATCCTTGATGTAGACGATCTCGCATCCGGCAGTAATCGCGAACGCCATGAACGAGATCAGGTAGACAAACCGCCGATCCCCGTCCTGCAACTCTTTCGAGCCGAGATACACGATCAGGCCGATCATCCCCAGACTGTACAGAAATACGGAGTAATCGATTTTGATGAATAGAAGACCGCTGAGCAACAAGATGATCAACGCAACGACATACGAGATTCCGATGGCGAGAACCCGCATCAGCGAGCGGCCTCGACCGCGTTCATACCCGATCCAGATCTTGATCAGAATCGTGGTCAGAATGAACAGATAGAAGCCGAACATCGTGAAAAAACCGTCAAAATTCGTCGTCTGTTTGTGCTGGAATAGAAATCCGATCCCCATGTCATTGCGGGAAAAATGCATCAGATATGGCAAATACAGCGCAATACTGACACCGATCAGAATCAACCAGGGGAGAAGAATCTGCGTGAAATTCCGTTTGAGGGGTATCGCACCGAGGAAACCGATGACCTTCGAGCCGGCGTTCCGGAGTAGCGCAAAGGGGAATCGCATCCGGAGTCGGGTTTTGACCGGAGCGGGCTGAGGATGCTCCTCGGCCGCTACGTACGCAAGGGTCTCCAGCTCAACCTGCTCCGGAATCAGATCAGACTCGGCCCGATCGGCATCACTCACGACGGGGACCGGTTCCGAGCCCGGAAACTCAGGAGTTATCTCCTGAATCTCGACAGGTTCGGCCAGCGCCGGCACCGGCTCCTCGCAGGCTATCTGCTGAGTCCGGATTTCGGGTTCTGCCAATTCCGGAGGCACCACGGTCGCCTCGGGTACGGGGGTGATCTCCTCAACAGATAAAGGATCGGGTGTCGAAGCAACTGGAGCAGGGTCTTCTTCGGAAATCGGTTCAGGCAGCGGATCCATCGGAAGGCTGACTGATTCGCGGGATTCGCTTTTCTCGGTACGCGGCCAGAAGAACATGAGGATCAGGAGAACCAAGAGCAGATAGGTTGGATAATCCCAGCTGTTCGTGGGAATCATGGCACCGAATCCGATGCCTGCGACCAGAATGGTGCACCAGGCCGTGATTCCGGATCCAAAGATGCCGCTCTGGCTGATTTTATTCCTGTAGAAAGCGAAAACGAGCGCCAGGCAGAAAGTGGCAATGAATGTGGCGATCGTATGAGCGTGCAGATCCATGAAATTGTAACTCCAGAATGGAAATTCATGGACCGTCGGATTGATCAGCTCATGAGCCGATCGGAAGAAGCGGAATTGGGTGGCGGGACGCCCCAGCATAAAGAAGAGATCCATCACCCATTCAACGCCTCGTGCAAGATCCCAATACGGGGTGTTCCTGGCGTTGTTCACGGCGATCCGTACGATCTGTACCAGCCCGTCCAGATTTCCGACGAGAATCGAGATGATCACGGCCAGGCATCCGACCCACATTCTGCGGGTCAGGGAGATTGCGATCGAGGCAACCGCGAGAGCGACAAATGTCGGGATCGTCGCAAAGAACAGATTGTATCCGTAGCTCGCTTCGACGCCTGTAAACTTGGTGAGGAAGCCGGCGAGATATTGGCCGAAATAGTAGTAATTGATACCCTCGCCCTCGATCCATGGGTCAATCGGCGGAAAGTAATCTGTCCGGAGCACGGCGTTCATGAAACCGAAGTCCATCGAGCTTTCGCTCCAGAAGATGTCCGGATTGTAGCTCTTCAGCAACAGGAAAATCGTCAGGACCGAGAGAAAGAGCAGTTCATACCCGAGAACCGACCACCATCTTTCCCGCCAGAACCGCCGGAACTCGCGGTGATTGCGCATCAGAAGCAGTCCGTTCACTGCGGCAACGAGTAGGATGACCAGCCAGATCAGAGTCTGAGAAAACGGGAAGATTCTCAGGCTGGCAATCAACCATACCAGATAACCGATGACGAGAAGTCCACCGGCTTTGGCGAGCGGATATCCGGCGTGAGGGAAGCGGTGGAAGATGACAAACATGAGGGGAAATACGACAAGACCGAGAAGCTCGATGGCGAGAATCCACCGAGCCACCGGGAAGCTGACTCGAGAACCGATCCGATCCGCCGGCTCCATCGTCAGAATATCGTCATACGATACCTGTTTGATCTCAGGAGGCGGTGAAACGAGATACGTCAGGATCTGCTCCTTGGTCAACACACTCTGTTTGACGAAGACCGCCACTTTCGGATGTTCATAGACCGAAAAACTTTCGTCGGCAGTCTCATCCCGAAACACCATCCGACCCAATCGTGGGGGATTGGAGAAAGACGCAGCATACTTGAAACCCAGTTTTTCGGAAAAGAGCGCGCGGTAGAAGTTGTTGGAAATGGGGTACCGGTCAGGCACCCGGAGCACGGAGCCGTAGTGTCGCTTGGACGGCAGGATGATGACGTCTCCCTCCGCAAGAGTCTCGGCCATCTTGGCAGCCTTCTGGACATTGTCCGGCTCCTGATAGATCTCGAGTTTTTTTTGGTCGCCGTAGCGCGCAGAGTTTCCTTCATCGGTGCCGATCGGCAAAGCATCGTCCCATCCGCTCTCAAGTACGATTCGAGCTCCGGCGGGGATGTTCTTGTACACCCAGTTGGATGCCTCGACCCGAGTATCCGTTCGATTGTAGATGTTCAGGAACGCGAGTGCCCAGAGAGCGGTGAGGCCGACAACGAGTGTAGTGGCGGCCGTACCCCAGGCCCGCCCGATCCGCCTGGTGATACCATGCAGCCATTTCGCGGCGAAAATGCAGAAAAAAGGCAGAAGCGGCAGCGTGTACCGGAGAAACTTCACCTCGAAGGTGCTGTTGAGGATGAACAACGGAACGACCCAGATCAAGATGATTCTGTTGCCGATATCGAGCGGCTTTTTAAAAAATCGTGCGAGTGCATAGCCGAATCCGACGAAGGAGGCTATCCCCAGAGGAATCCCCACCGACCAGAGCACCATATTTTCGATCAGATACAGAAACGGAGTCGTGTGAGCGTATTGGATGGTATACGGCAGGCGAACCTTTCCCGATACCATGTTGGCCTGTTCGCGCACATCGCGCAGCCAGGTAGTATGGTCGAGCAGCCAATATGGCATGCATACGGACATGACGATGACGGAAAACACCAGAGCAAGTCCCCAGTGTACCTGATGCGACAGACTTCTGCGCCGCTTTTCAAGCATGGCGATGAGATGAGCGAAGCCAAATACGAGATAGATCGGCAAGCTGCTGAATTTAGTTGCCATCGCAAACCCGATGAACAACGCCGAGTAGTAATAGTCGCGATACCTCTCCCCCAAACTGGCTCGAACCGCATAATAAATCGCGCATGTGACGAAAAAGGTCTGAATTCCGTCCACGATGTAAAAGTGTGCCTGCTGGATCGAAAGCACCGTGAGAGCGAAGAGGAGGGCGGCGAGAAGGGCTGTCTTACGATTGTAGAGGAGTTGTGTGAGATGAAAGATGACGATAATGGTCAGGGTAGAAAAAATGGCCGAGAGGAAACGCCCGGTGAGCGTCCGTTGCTTCAGATCATTCATGTTCGGAAAGTAGTTCCGAACGTCAGACATCATGTCCGGGCTCAATTTCATTGCGCTCGCGAGATTGACCACATTGCGATTCATCCATCCGACGGCTTCCGTGGTTCCCCTCAGGAGATAAATCGGCAGAGATCCATAGGCAAAGAAGTGCGGATTCATGTCGGACAGACTGATGTCTCCAGTTTTATACATCACCTGCCGTTCATCGGGATGAAAGTAATGCGGCATTCCCCAGTTCATTCCGTACAAGCGGAAGAACAGGCCGATGCAGACGATCAGAAACAGCGCCCAGTTCCGGCCGCGCGGATGAGAGAAAAGGAGCGACGAGCGGTAGGATTCCATCCTCTTAACCCTCCCCGGATGGCCGGTTTTCAGTAAACTCGAATAAAACAGTCCTCTTTCCGTCGGAGTCTGTCATTTCGATCACTTTTTTCATGAAACCTTCGAACTTCTGGACATTCGCCTGCGGATACTGCTCGCGCTCCAACCCCCCGAAAAAGACATATCGAATACCCCACTTCCGGATGAGTTGGGTCGCCTTCACGACATCGGCGGTCGTGTAAATTTCCTTGGTGTCGTTGACCCGTTCACTGATCAGATTCCAGGCACCACGCCTCCAGATGTTTTCATGATTGGCCCATCCCAGCAGTGTGCTCATGCCGGTGGCTGCCGAAATACGACCATAATGCGAGAATGCCGGTCCGGTCGCTTCAAGTACGGTATCCGATGGGCGCCCATTCTTCTTCAGATATTGAATCGCCTGGTAATCTCCCGGGAAACGCCAGGACATGTAGTAAATTCCTTCCATCGTGACCTTTGCATACTGATTGGAGGGCCTGAACGCAGCGAAATGATCGCATTTGACGGTTGTTCCCAGAATTGGAAACGCAAGAGTGAAAAGAAAGAGAATCCGAAAGGAAGTCTCCCACAGATCCGTCCACCACCCCTTCACATGTTCGCGAATCCAATACACACCATACAACGACGATAATCCACAGAAGATCCATGCCTGATAATAGAACTTGAAGATCGTATTCTGGCGTTCGAGGGTTTTTCCGTAATCATCCTTGAGATAGATGAATTCGCATCCCAGCAGAATGAGCAGAACAATGAACAGCAGCGATAACGCGAAAAACTTGTTTTTCGATTGCGCCTCCTCATGGTCGAAAGGAACGCGCAGCAACAGCACGAGCAGGAGGATGCAGATCGCGATCATCACCGTTCCAAAGGCGACCAGACTGATAATGAACAGAAAACCGATCGCGGACAGCACCAGAATCTTCAATCGCGGGGCGACATCCTTGAAGTGTGGAATGACGAGAGAGAGAACGAAACTGATCAGACAGAAGAAAAAGAACCCGTAAATAGTGATGAAATCGTCAAGCAGTGTTCTCTGCTCCGGGTTGACCAACCGGGGTCCATCGGTGCCTTTAGCATCAAAATTTGCATAGTACGGGTAATAGAGAGCGAAAGAGACAGCGATAATGACGATGATGGTGAGGGCGGCTGTCGCCCAGGAACGCCACGATGTTCTGGATACATGCCCGGGTCTGAACAGATGCGCGATTTCATAAAACGGCGTCAGGAGCATCGCACCGTATGTCGTAGCAGGCGTTTTCAGATAAAACTGTCTCCCGAACACGAAGGTCAGCGTCAGAATGCTGTAATAAGTGGGAAGATCCCAAGTATTGGCCGCCGGGATGGCTCCCAGAGCAATAGCGACGAAAAACAGCCGGAAGTAGAGATCCCGGCCCTTACCCAGTACAGATAAACCATCACCCGCGGACCGCAGCACCTCAAGAGAAATCGCCAGAACAGCCAGTGAAAACGGCACGACATTGACGTGTGCATGCAGATCACCCAGGATGTAACTCCAGAACGGAAATTCATTGATGGTGATGTCCACCCCTTCGCGGACGATGACTCGAGAACTCATCCACCAGTTGAACCACTGAAACGGATACAACTGACCATTCCCGAAAACAACCTTTCCGATCTGGGCAAACGTCTGAAAGATGGCATCCAGATTCCCGATGAACGCAACAAACATGCCTCCCATCAACGCATATCCTCGACGTCCGGTCAGTGCGAACGAGATTGACGTGGCGTTGAGAAACGTGATCGCGAACAGAAAAGCAATCCCAAGGTTGAATGTGAACTCCGGTGCGATTCCCGACAGTTTGGTCAGAAGCGCCACCTGATAGTGCCCATAGTAAAAGTAGTTGATCGTCCCACCATGATACCAGGTATCCTTCGGCGGGAAGTATTCACTGTTCAGGATCGCCGTCAGAAACGCGAAATCAGGCATCTTCTCTGTCGAGGCAATATCCGGATTGCACATCCTGATGATTCCGAAGAATAGAAAACACCCGAGAAAAGTCAGTTCGGTGAACAGAACATGCGAGCGGTTTTCCTTGAAAAACCGGAGTGTCTCACCGAGCGGTTCATGGGCAAGAAGGAACGACAGACCCGCAAGGATGACGAGAGTTGCACCGATCGAAACAAGAGAGAACGGTAGAATATGGAGGCTGCAGAGGATCCAGTTGAAGAAACAGACCACCACCAATCCGATCCCTTTTGTCAGAAGATATCCTCGATCCGGAAAGGAGGCGAAAAAACGGCGGGTCAGTGGCAGTGCCAGGAGGCCGATGAGGCTGATCAACAACCACCAGTGAACGATGTACATGATTCCGGGGATCATCGCACCTCCTATGCATCCTGATCAAGTCCAGCGGGAGGATCAGAGCGATTCGAAAAAATCAGTGTTTTTCCGCGTTGAAGACCTGAACCCGATGATTCATCGAATCCACAACGAAAATCTTGTTTGAGGCGATCGTGACACCGACCGGATTCTTGAACATATCCTTCGTTGATCCTTCCTCTCCCCAGAACGCTTTGAATTTTCCGCTCAGATCAAATATCTCGAGACGATTGTTCTTGGAATCCGATACGTAGATCTCACCAATAGTCTCGTCGATAGCAATGTAAGGTTCCGTATAGAAGAATTCCCATCCGAAAACCGGGATCTGCCGCACAAAAGCACCCGTTGCATCGAATACGCTGATCCGCTTGTTGGCAGTATCCGCAACATAGATCTTCCCGGATTTATCCAATGCGATCCCGACCGGCTCCGTAAACTGGTCCTTCCCTTCCCCTTTCGATCCGATTTTCCAGAGTTCCGAGCCGGATGCCGAGTATTTATGGATCCGGTGAAATCCAGTATCAACGACATAGATGGCCGAAGAGGCATCCGCGATCACATCCTTGGGGGCCCAGAACGTGTTGGAGTCCCCGAACTCCAGGATGAATTTGCCATCCGGTGCGAATTTCTGAATACGGTGATTCCACGTATCAGCCACGATCACGTTTCCGGATGCATCGACCGTGAGTCCTCGTGGTTCATTGAACTGACCGGGTTCCTTCCCGAACGATCCGAATTGAAGTTCAAAGGATCCGTCCGCTTTGAATTTCTGAATACGGTGATTTTTGCTGTCTGAAACAAAAATCTCACCGGAGGGACCCACCGCCGCATCTTTGGGCTCGTTGAACTGGCCGGAACCTGTTCCGAATCGCCCGATCTCCTGAACGGCTTTCATCGAGATCGGTTCGCTTTCCGGGGCTTCCGCCCGTTGCTGCTGTTGCGGCTGAGCCTGTTTTTCTCCGATTTCGGTGGCTTTTTCAAACTTCGCGAAGTCCTTCCGAACGAACATGCACACTTCCGTTTCACCATACAACGATGGGTTGAAACGCTCCCGCAACACAACCCATCGCCACGCCTCACGGAGCCAGTTCTGCGAGAAATGCGATCGGTTCGGCAGGTACCAGGCTCGGAGCCCATAACGTCTGGGGATGAAGCGATCACCGAGTTTATCGGCGAAGAGGTGTCGATCGCCCCAGTTGCAGATGACCGCAACGTGCCGGTTGGGATCCGGATTTTTCCCGTACATCACATTTTTCCAGTCTCTCAGGTACCAATAGAAAGGCCAGGTTGCGTCGCCATCGATGCAGATCGGGAGTGAGTTGCCCTGATTGGTCCAGAATCCCATCTCCTCGAGTTCGCTGATCATTTTCGGCACTTCATACGTGGTTTGCACGTAGACCAGTTGCTCGGTCGGATCCGCTTCATTGTACCAGCACAGTTGAATGGACGTGTGGAAGCAGTACATCATCATCACCGCAAACAGACCGATCATTACTCCGCGACGCCAGCCCAACCGTTTATTCCGGAAGACATCCATCAGCAGAACAGCCGTCAGGATGATCATCGGTGTAATGATATGCATGACGAGCCAGGGAACTTTTTCCTGGAGGTAGGAATAAATCAGATAGGCCATCACCGACCACCATACGAGAAATCCCCGCATGAAGGCTCGCTCACGGATGTACGTCATGACGCAGAACGTACCGGCGATGAAGTAGATCAAGGCCAGAACGAGATGCTCATTGGTGAACAGCTCGGCTTTTGTGAATGGCCATGCACTCTTGCTCCGATGGGCTGCAACCATCAGGACAGCGAAGGCAAGGATGAATACCATGCTGGTGATGTATCCGGCTTTCGTCATCGTCCGCCAGATCATCCCGATCAGAACGACGGCAAGGGCGGTGAATGAATAAATCAGCATGAGATGATGATAATAGTGGAACGGTCCCTTGATCCGGGCGATCGAATGCTGATTCCACCAGTATTCAAACCACTTGTATACGCCTCCCCAGAATCCATTCCTGGTGTTGGTGAAAAATGTCGTGTACAGAACGATAAAGATGGCCGCGAAGATGATCACCGACAGGGCAAAGACATAACCATCCCGGTAGAAGGAAGGACTTCCGTCCGCCGTCTCACGCCGCTTCTCTCCCAGATAAACGAACAGAAACGCGATTCCGACCATGAACAGGAAAACGACACTCCAATAAATACGAGCACTCATGTCCCAACTGGTAAAACTGGATTTCATCTTGATCAGAGCCATCGCAAAGGAGAAAAAGGCAACGCCCCAGATTGCAACAAACAACATGGCCTTCGTTGTCAGGGGGTATTCCTTGACATTATCGGAAATCGCTTTCATGCCGACAAATGCGCCATCTTTTTTCGAAAACGCATCGACGAGCACCTTCAATAGTGCGAAGGTGAAGAGAATGAACACGTTGACAAAAGCATTTTCCTTGATGCAGAACAGCGTGCTGACCGATGCCGCCACAGCGTATGCCTGCCAGGGTTTTCGATCCTGATACCAGAGGACCAGGAAGAAGAAAATGAGGATCGAAAAGAGGCTGTAGTAGGGATCCTCCCGGTTGAATCGCTGAAAGTACATGAAAACGGGATTGATCGCGAACAACCATCCCATGAGAAGTGCGACACCCGGTTCGAACCGCTTGCGCATCAGATAGATCGCAAGGATCAGGAACAATCCCATCGAAGCGGGGAAAATCCGCATGGAGTAATTGCTGACTCCAAACAAGAACAACGAGACCTGTTGACCGTGAAACATGAATGGCCCATGCTGCATCGGATCATATTGATATCCCTGCCCCACAAAGAAATTCCACATATATTTCGCATAGAGGCTTTCATCGTGGTGATACGGTTTGTCTCCGAGATGGGAAAACCGGGTAAATATCATGAAAATGAATAGAGCCAGCCATAGCGCGGATTGCCAATTGATCCGGATGCTGAACTCCGTGGGCTTTGAAACGGTAGGGTGCGTCTGATTCATGCTTTACTCCTCGAGATCCGCCAATCAGTGGGGTTTTTTCATTCCTGGGTTGCCCTCATCCATTGAAAAAGCAGAGTTTTGCATATCATTTGAGAGCCCTTCTGTCAAGCCTTGACTCATCATCCCTCTACTGATACCGTGACTGCGTCTTATTCCTGCGAGGGCCCAGATAATGTGTATTTCAATGGATGGAAAGGCGGTCGCCAACTTGACAATCCAGTCGGTTTCCGAGCGATCCGCAGCGTTTCAAACTGCCCACAACCGCCGCCCGAAACTCGTCGTCATCTTTGCCGGTGACAACGCGGCCTCTGCTTCTTACGTCTCCAACAAGGAGAAAGCCTGCGGCAAGGCCGGGATGGATTTTTCCCTGATTCGCATGTCTGAGACAGTGACAACCGGCGAGATTCTCGATGAGATTTCTCGTCTGAACCGGGACGACACGGTCGATGGCATCCTGGTGCAGATGCCGCTTCCCTGCGGTGTCGAGGAATCCCGGATCATCCCTGCGATTCTCCCGGAGAAAGACGCCGACGGTTTTCATCCCTTCAACATCGGAAACGTATGGACCGGCACCTACTCGATCGCTCCCTGCACACCGTCTGGTATTATCCGGATCCTCGAAACGTATTCATTTCCGTTCTCCGGATCTCACGCCGTGATCGTCGGAAGGAGCAACATCGTCGGAAAGCCGATGGCAGCGCTTCTGCTCGAAAGACACTGCACCGTCACTCTCACACACTCCCGCACCCGCAATCTCCCTGAAGTCTGTCGCCAGGCCGACCTGCTCGTTGCCGCTATCGGCCGGCCAGCCATGATCACATCGGAATTCATCCGCCCCGGAGCTTATGTCGTTGATGTCGGCATCAACCGGATAACGTCGGAAACCGCTCCGGATAGTCTCCGGACGGACACCTCTCCATGCGCTCGAGCACTCCGGGAAAAAGGATCCTGTCTCGTTGGAGATGTCGACCCGATCACCGGTCCGCAAACCGCATCATTCCTGACGCCCGTTCCCGGTGGAATCGGCCCCATGACCGTCGCGATGCTCATTGCCAACACCATGACGCTGGCCGAAGGCCGCATGACGAAGAACCGATGAACAATCAAGCCCTCAAAGCGCTCCTTGAACGACTCCGGAACGGCGATTTAACGGTCGATCAAGCACTCGAAGCCATGCGGCACTACCCATTCGAAGATCTCGGATTCGCCAAAGTCGATCACCATCGAACCTTGAGAAAGGGATTTCCGGAGGTGGTGTTTGGAGAAGGTAAAACGATCGATCAGATACGATCCATCGCAGAGTCGCTCGCGACAACCAACCAAGACATCCTCATCACACGTATCGACCGGTGTACATATGATTCCATCGAAAGGACGCTTCCGGATCTTCGGTACGATGATCTGAGCCGTTGTGCGTTCAGACGCATTGGCCGCGAGAATCTCGGGCGTGGATACGTTCTCGTGGCCGCAGCAGGGACATCGGACTTGCCTGTGGCGGGTGAGGCGGCGCTCACGTGCGAATTGATGGGGAATGACGTGCGTCGTCTAAATGATATCGGTGTTGCCGGACTTCACCGCCTGCTGACTTACTATGATGAGATCACCCAGGCGGAAGTAATCATTGCGGTTGCCGGCATGGAGGGTGCGCTCCCGAGCGTGTTGAGTGGACTCGTCGACTGCCCCGTGATCGGCGTGCCCACATCCGTCGGTTACGGAGCCAGCTTCAAGGGTCTCGCGGCCCTTCTCGCCATGCTGAATTCCTGCGCTTCCGGCGTGACAGTCGTCAACATCGATAACGGTTTCGGAGCAGGATACGCGGCCGCCCTGATGAATCGACTGTGAATCGGGTTTCATGCCCGATCTCCCTTCTCGTATCCGATCTTCTCTTCAATCAGCTGCCAGAGCGCATCCCGCCCGTCGTTCGTCAACGATGAATAGGCCATGATCGGGTCCGAATCACCGAGATCGAGGGTTGCCCGGATTCGGCTGATGGCCTTCAGACAGGCTGAACGGCTGAGTTTATCGGCTTTTACGGCGAGCGTGCACAAGAGGATACGCTGCGTTTTGAGCCAGTTCGACACACGAATATCCATGGAAGTCGGATCGTGACGAATATCGATCAGATGGATGCACCCGGTCAGTTGTTCACGTCCGGAGAGATACCGGTCAATCGCCTGCCGCCACTTCAGCGAGACCGACTCAGGAGCTCGAGTGTATCCGTATCCGGGCAAATCGACCAGATAGAGTTGGTAATTGACGAGATAGAAATTGAGCGTTTGGGTTCGACCTGGTTGTGAACTGGTCTGCGCCAGACGCTTGCGATTGACAAGGCTGTTGATCAGCGACGATTTACCGACATTCGATCGCCCGGCAAAGGCAATCTCAGGACCAATGCCATCCGGAAAATCAGACGGGTAGACGGCACTTTTGATGTATTGAGCATCGGAAATTTTCATCGAGAGCGACGATTCCGGAGCGACTACTCACCCGGTGTGTTGCGGGGCTTCGCAACGAGAATCTCATCGATCAATCCATACTTGATCGCATCGCCCGGATCCATGAAAAAATCCCGATCCGTGTCCGTCGCGATCTTGTCGATGGGTTGTCCGGTATGGTGCGTCAGGATCTGATTGATCTGTTCGCGCATTTTCAGGATTTCCCGAGCCTGAATGTCAATATCGGCCGCCTGACCCTGAAAGCCACCCATCGGTTGATGCAACATGATCCGGGAATTCTTGAGGGCATATCGCTTGCCCTTCTTCCCGGCCGCAAGGAGAACCGCTGCCGCGCTGGCGGCCTGTCCGACACAGATCGTCGAGACATCCGGTTTGATGTACTGCATCGTGTCATAGATGGCTAACGCCGAGGTGATGATTCCTCCGGGAGAGTTTATATAGATCTGGATGTCTTTTTCGGGGTCTTCCGCTTCGAGAAACAAGAGCTGTGCAATGGTGAGATTCGCGACGAAATCATCGATGGGGAAACCGAGAAAGATGATGTTTTCCTTGAGCAGGCGCGAATAGATATCGAATGCTCGCTCTCCCCGGCTCGTCTGCTCGACGACAATCGGCACCAGATTCATGTTAGGTTCTTTCATGTGCATCCGCTCCATCCGGCATCAGGATCCCGATACCTGATCCTGTTCTTCCCGGGACTCTCCCGTCTTCTGTGGTTCTGACAACGCGTCCACTTCCTTGACCACCGACGAATCGACGATCAACCGGATCGCGCGTTCCCGTTTCAACGACCTGCGGACTTGAGACCGCACTGCGGGATCCTTGCTCCTGGCCTCGAGTTCACGCGTCGCTTCTTCTGAATCCAACGCCTTCTGAATCTCCTGATCGATATCCTCGGAGGTCACGACGATCCCCTCCAGATGTGCAATACGCTCGAGGAGCAAACGGAGTTTCACCTTTTTATTGGCGATCTGCTGGACTTTGGGAAGAAGTTCCTCCCAGTCCTTGTCCTCGCTCACTTTCATTTCTTCCCGTATTTCATCGAGTTCCGCGGTGATCATGAACTCCGGGATCTCAAACTGTGTTCCCTCGGTTATCTTGTCGAGTAATCGCATCCTGTAATCACGATCGCTAATCGACTTTTGCTCTGTCGCCAGATCCTCACGGATCCGATTGGTGAGCTGTTCGATGGATTCCAGGCCGAGATCCTTGGCGAAATCATCGTCGAGCTTCGGAACCTGCTTGGTCTTTAACTCCTTCAACTCGCAGATGACAGACACGGTTTTGCCCGCGAAATCAACGTAATACTTGTAATCTTCCGGAAAAACGACCTCAAATGCATGCTCCGCTCCAGGCATCAATCCGATCAGTTTCTGTTCAAAGTCGCTTCCCGGGAAAAAGCGTCCTTCTCCGAGAGCAATGTCGACGTTTCGTCCGCGCCATCCCGGAACGATTTCTTCGCCCATCATCATTTTGATCTTGCCAAACAGACGATCTCCGGCAGCCGACGGACGATCGGAGACCACATCGAAAGAAGCCTGGGATTGCGCCAGCCTCTCCAGTCTTTCCGTCACAATTTCATCTTTGATCTGCGGTTTGACCTTCTCGATGTCGACACCCTTGTATGAAGCCACTTCAAAGTCCGGAAGCGTCGTGGCCGTGAATGCGTACGTAAACGGTTTCTCCTCCTCCAGAATCCACTCTTTCATTTCGGGCGGACCCACCAGGGTGATTCCTGCCTCGTCGATCGCATCGAACAAGGTGGTTTCGATCAGATTCGCACCGATCTGCTTCCGGATTTCCTTCCCGAAACGCATTTTCAGGATACTGTCCGGCACTTTCCCGACGCGGAACCCAGGAATCTGAACGCCATTGCGCAGTTCTTCGAGCATCTTTTTCAATTCACTCTGAACCGTTTCAATAGGGATTTCGACTGAAATGGTTCTGGATTCACTGGAGATCGATGTAACATCAACTTTCATAATCTGTTTCCTTCATCGCCGGAAATGAGTTGTGAGGAGCCTGAATGTGCCGGGGTTCTCGAAGCCCTCTGGTCATGGTGCGAGGAGGGGGAGTTGAACCCCCACGTCCGTGGACACTGGATCCTAAGTCCAGCGCGTCTGCCAATTCCGCCATCCTCGCAATAAAACCTTCCATATACGCCCGGTAGGATTCGAACCTACGGCCTACGGATTCGAAGTCCGGCGCTCTATCCATCTGAGCTACGGGCGCAAACACCGGAAATAAACAAAACCCCGCGAGGCGGGGAATTCAGGGTGGGTAGAGGGATTTGAACCCTCGACCTCCTGATCCACAGTCAGGCGCTCTAACCAAACTGAGCTATACCCACCACACATTTTCAAGCCTACGCCCGGTAGGATTCGAACCTACGGCCTACGGATTAGAAGTCCGTTGCTCTATCCAGCTGAGCTACGGGCGCTCATCGGCAGGTCCGTTCCTACCGAAGCATCGGGGCGAGAGGATTCGAACCTCCGACCCCCTGCTCCCAAAGCAGGTGCGCTACCAGCTGCGCTACACCCCGCACGTGAGTTCGCACTCACAGCCGTGCATTCTTATCAAGGAAACAGGGATTGCGCAAGAGGAATTCTTTCATGCCCCTCATCGCAAGACCCCGGTGGCTGATCCCGTTTTTCTCTTCCAGACTCAACTCGGCCATCGTGCAAGCCTTCCCGGGAATCCAGAATACAGGATCATACCCGAAACCGTCTTCCCCTCTGGCATGCTCAATGATCCGACCTTCAACCTCACCGCGACTCTCGTAAATCAACTCATCACCCATTGTCAGAACGGCCACGGAGATAAACCGGGCCGTTCGATCGGCATCCTCCACCCCCTCCATCTGACGGATCAATTCGAGATATTTGGCCCGATCGGACAAATCGTGGCCGAACATTCTTTTCGAATGCACTCCCGGGCGTCCCCCGAGCGCATCCACTTCGAGGCCCGAATCATCAGCGATGGCCGGCAACCCGGCAACTTTCGACGTCTCGGATGCCTTGATCAGCGCATTGTCCCGATATGTGGCACCGGATTCATCCGGGTCTGAGACCCTGTCCAGGGACCACAACGGAACGAGTTCATGCGGGATACCCTTCAAGATCGATGTGATCTCATGGAATTTATGACGATTCAGCGTAGCGATGACGAGACGCGGCGGAGTCATCCGATCCGCCCTCTCTCGAAGATCTCACGCTGCTTCGCAAACAAACTCGGCAACCCCTCTGCCGCCAGACGAATCAGATCCTGAAACACGGAAGCATGCTGCGGTTTGGATTCCGAGGTCCCCTGGATCTCGATCCACCCGCCCTGATCGGTGCCCACCAGATTCAGATCGACATCTGCAGCACTGTCCTCATGATAATCCAGATCGAGCAGACAACGGCCGTCGACCCAACCTGCGCTGATCGCAGCGAGGCATTCGGCGGAAATCAGACCTGGCGGCACCCGGTGATCGAAAAAACGCCAGACAGCCATTCTCAATGCGATCCAACCTCCAGTAATCGATGCCGTTCGTGTGCCTCCATCCGCGCAAAGCACATCACAATCGACCGTGATGGTTCGGGGACCCAGTACATTCAGATCCAATCCGGCCCGAAGACTCCGTCCGATCAGACGCTGAATTTCATGTACGCGCCCTTTGACCGTTGGCCGGCCGTCTCGAGGCGAGCGCCGTAAACCTGCTTGCGGAAGCATCGCGTATTCCGCGGTGATCCATCCTTTCTGCGTTCCGATCAGATGCTTCGGCACGGTTTCCTCGATGCACACGTTACACAGAACAGCCGTGCTCCCAAATCGCGCAAGAACCGATCCGGGCGCATGAGGGATGTAATCCAATTCGAACGATATCGGTCGTGACTGCGTATCCTGTCGGTCAGTCCGCATCCGGAGCCTCCTGTGTCATCTCGGGAATCACCGTGTTTTCCGGTTGTCGCGGCCGGATTTCGAACGATCGATCGTTTGAAATATGACCGGCGAAAGTCAGAGTTTCCTTATGATTGAAGAGAAATCGAACGGTCTGCAGGTCCGGGAAATTGACCGCGAGAGTGCGGATGATGGATTGGATGGCCAGGTTTTCACGCTGAATGCCGCCAAGATTCATCACCGTCTGATCAGCGGTTTGAAAATCGATGACCACGTTCCGGTTGGAATCAATGTAGATCTCGTCAATCAGCAGACTCCCGCCAAACAGCTGTACGCCGAGTTGCGGAGATCCCTTGAGCAGCAATTCGAGACATTGTCTGATTTCATGCCGTATCGACTCCCCTCCCTTGATCTCGGTGGGCTGTGATACCCAGTCCGAATCTGCGCGAGGGAAGTACAGGAAAACTTCGCGACGAGTAGCGCCGAGGCCCGAAGATACCTGTCTGATGGAACCGGCAAGTCTCGTCGCATCGCTCAGCGGATTGCCGCCATCTCGCATCGTGACGAACAGGATTCCGAGCAAAACGGCGGCCAGAACGAAGGGGATATAGAACCAAAGACTCGGACGATCGTTCCGGATCCGGATATCGCGTGTGTTTTCGTCAGATTCCATTGTTTTTTCCCATTTCAAGCGCTCGCTGGATGCCGTCGTAAAGAGCTTCCGCAGCTCGATTCAATCCATCATCCTGATCGATCGGCACATCCCCGTAAAAGGCAAGAGATGTCCCGAGTTCGACAACGAGCGCCGGCGAGGCAATGCCTTCGAGCAGCTTGAGACTCATGGGCTGGATCTGCCACAGAACCCCGTTGGCTGCTGCGGATAGAGCATCACCGAACCTTGCCGCATAGTCTCCGCTTTTCTGAACACTGGCAGGTTCAACCCGATCCCACAGGCTGAGTCCCGCCGTTCCGGAGTCGCGGGAATCCGTTGGCATTCGTGTATACAGAATGAACCCTTTGGGCGCGATTTCATGTGTCGAGACCAGATGGATACTCAGAAAGAGATCGCAGTGAGCACGGTTGGCAATCATCGCTCTCTCGATTTCCGAAATCATGAAGTCGCCGTTACGCGTCAGCAGCACATCAGCCCCCATTCGATCAGCGAGCAATCGGGATGTTTTTTCCGCCAGCTTCCGCGTCAACTCCTTCTCGAGTTTTCCGTTCGACAGCGTAAACCCGAAATCCTCTCCGCCATGGCCCGCATCGATGACAACGATGGCCTGGTCAGAACCGGTCGATGCAACAGATTCCTGGGGTGAATTGGAATCAAGGGTTTTCATCAATCGCAATTCAGATTGGGTCGGATCCCAAACCAGATCGCCACCCCAGGCAGGAATAAGAAGACTCTCGATGATTTCGTACGGTGCCCAGAGAAGTTCCTGTTCGAGTCGAAAGGGCAACTGAGTCCGGAAATACTCACCGGATCGATAATAACCGGAAACTCCATCGGCGAACCGGAACTCCATGTCACGGAAATGAGATCGGATCATCCCCTCGGCATAATCCAGTTCGAGTTCCCATTCCATCTGAAGGAGCAGGTCATTCAAGGCGAAATAGTTTGAAGAATCCACTGATTTCACTTGTATACCGGTCGATTTCCCGGTGATCTGATTCATGAACACCAGGTTGCTCTGCTGGGCTGCAACGACGATCGGCATCATCAGTACGAAGCCGACGAACATACAATGTTTCAATGAGGGTCTGGAAAAAAACATGGTCAGCATCTCACTTCAACGCGCAATACTATCAGATCGTCCGCGAATTCCAAGTGAACCCTTGCAGGGATCGGCATGCTTCTTTAGAGTGTCCGTCAGAATCGTGTGAGCTGTCGACACCTTTTGCCGGGTATGGAGAATGCGCGAATGAGAACCCCAATCCTCAGCGCCTTGCTCGGTTTCATCAGCCTGGCCAATCAGATCGTGTTGATCCGTGAATACATCGCCCAATGTCAGGGTTCAGAGATCGCCTGGGTGGCGTTTCTGTCCGCCTGGCTCATCCTGACCGGAATCGGCGCGACTGTCCGGAGCCATCCCGGAGCCCGTCACGATGACGATGCCATCTGGTCGCTGCTCGTTGCCCAGTGCCTGTTCGCTCTCCTGTCACTCATTCTGCTGCGCGCGATCCGGTTCGCGCTGGATGTCCTGCCCGGAGAATCAATCGGGCTGATCGATGCCCTGCTCATGCCCCTACCCATCCTCGCACCGGTCTGCATCATCAATGGCCTCACCTTTCGCTTGCTCGCTGTCCAATCCGAACTGGGGATCCCGGATCGACGCGGGCCCTCATACATTTATGCGTTCGAAGCCGCAGGCGGAATCGTGGCGGGGGCAACGCTGCGATTCGGATTGCTGATTACCGTTCCAAATGAACGAACTCTGCTGCTTCAACTCGCCATCATCTCTCTCTCTGCTGCCCTGTTCTCAAGACAGTCCTTCTATCGAACCATCTTTGCTCTGGTCTGCCTCTGCAGCGGAGCATCAACATTCGTGGCTGCTGAACGAGTAACTGCTGTTCTGAACAAACTCGAGTGGCCGGGCGCCGATTCCGTTCGATCCCGCGAATCCCCATATGGACGAATTACGATTCGCACACATGCAGGTGAAACGTCCCTGTTGATCAACCATGCCCTGATCGCGCACTCCAACGAATCGTCGAAAGCCGAGGAACTGACCCATATTCCATTGTCGCTTCTCCCAAAACCGGCCTCCGCGATCTGTATCATCGAAGGCGGTTACGCGGGGATGATCCGCGAGATTCGACGGCGATCCACCGCACCGATCGATGTGGTGCTGCGGAACAGCATGCCGGTGAAGACTCTCCGGAACCGGACTTCGGATTCCTTCTGCAATGAATTCGATTTACCCCGCGTCGTTGTACATGAGGACGATGCGATGGGATTTTTCCGGAGGCATCAGGCCTATGACCTGATCATTCTCGATCTGCCACCTCCTCTCACCATCGCCGGATCCAGATTTTATTCCATCGAGTTTCTGAGTCTTCTTCGTCGAGCTCTCTCACCGGACGGTATCGTGATCCTGAGATTGAACATCGATGACAATTACCTGAATCGAGAAAACTTGCGATTTGCGAGGATCGTGACGCACACATTTCGGACGGTTTTCGGCGACATGATCAGGTTGATACCGGGTGAAACAGTCGACCTGATCGGATCCGGAGGAGAGCTTCCAGACTGTGCATCGATTCCACGAATCGTTCAAAACGCTCTCGCGGAACAATCCCTGGAAACGTTTTACGCTGGTGAGGGGTATTTACCGTTTCGCTGCGGACCAGAGCGATGCGCACGCCTGGATCGCATGTTGCTCGGGAAATCGGATGACTGCGAAAAAAGCACATTGTTCCGACCCCTTGCCTTCTCCGCTGCAATCCGCGCATGGCTCTCTTTCTCCCGCACTCCGGGATGGCTGATCACACTGTTGTGCGTTCTGATCATCGCGGGTGCCCTGGCAACATGTGCCACATCTCTGCCGACCAGGCGAAATATTCTGCTCCTGCCGTTCGTATCCCTCTCGATACTGGGGCTGACGCAGATGATTCTGTTGAATTCTTTGTTATGCCTCCTGCAGATCATCCACGGCGACGGGTATCTCAACATCGCCCTTCTTCTGAGCCTTTTTTCGGCCGGACTCTCGATCGGCGCTCTTCTTTCGACGCTTCTCGACATACGGTTATCCCGCATCGCATCGATCTCTCATCTCGCTTTCGTGACCATCGCCCTGCTTTTAATCCGGTGCATCTCCCGATCGGAAGATGCATCGATTCCCCTCATCATGTCGCTCGGATCGATCACCGGTCTCGCGGGAGGCGCATTTTTCACGGCCTGGAGTCGTTTACATGCCGGACTGACCAGTCTATTCTACGCGCTCGATCTGATCGTGTCCGCGATCGGAGCCATGCTTCTGATCGGTGTTTTGCTGATTTGGCCGGACTTCAGGCTTGTCATGATCGCGATCATCGGATTGCAGGCCATCGGTCTGATCATGGTCTATCGACGCGCAGGGCGTCGGGAGGATACAGGGGGAGTTCAATGAAGCCGATAAAAATGTCACTCGCAGCCGAGATCATGGAAGGGCGCCTGCACGGGAATTGCGGGGAGGAATTCTGCGGAGTATGTACTGACAGCAGACGAATCCAGCCGATGGAGCTTTTTTTTGCACTGACAGGCGATAATTTCGACGGACATGATTTCGTTCAGACCTGTCTGGAACGCGGCGCAGCGGCAGCAGTCGTCCGACGCCAGGACCGTTTTGCTTCCGATAGAACGATCCATGTGGACGATCCGCTTCGAGCCTACCAGTTGCTCGCGGGACACTACCGCAGACAGTTTTCGGCTCCGATTGTGGGAATAACCGGCAGCCACGGGAAAACGACCACAAAGGATCTGATCGGATCCATTCTCAGAACGCGCTATAATGTGCTTCAGACCCATGAGAACAACAATGGCCTGATCGGGGTTCCGATGACGATTTTCCGCTTGCGGAACCATCATGAGGCCGGTGTGATCGAAATCGGGATTTCCAAACCGGGTGAAATGGACCTGCTGGCGCCGGTTCTCCAACCGGATATCGCACTGATTACCTGCGCGGCTTCAACTCACACCGAATTTCTGAAAACAGTCGAGACTGTGGCATGGGAAAAGTCCCGTCTGCTGGATCATGTGAAGCAGGGAGGCATCCGGATCCTCAACGCGGATGATCCCGGGCTTGAATCTGTTCGATCGAGATACTCTGCTGTCACGTATGGAATTGAGGGTGGAGACTTCAGAGCCACCATCGTGAGACAGGATGCCCTGCGATCGGTTTTCGAGATGACTCAGCCGGTCGAACTTGCCGGATTCTACGAAATGCCTCTTCCCGGGCGACATAATGTTCTCAATGCCGTCGCGGCATTGTGCGTCGCGCATCAGATCGGGTGTTCGGCGGACGAAATCCGGCGGGGGCTCAGCGAGGCCCGGTTTTCACCTCATCGCTGCCGGGTATTCCAGCTCAACCGGATGACGATCATCGATGACTGTTACAATGCCGCTCCAGCATCGGTTCGAAGTAATCTGACGATGTTGCGTGAGATTGCCGGTAATGGTCGGACTGTCGCAGTCCTGGGAGACATGCTGGAACTCGGCGACATTTCCGATGCCGAGCATCGTGCGGTTGGTCGTTTGATGGCTGAACTCCCTGTCGATATCGGTTTTTTCTTTGGTGAACGGATGAAACTGGCCTGGGAGGAAGCTCTCACGAACGGATCCGTCGCATTTCATTTCGAAACCGGAGAAGCGACTTCCGAGGCCGTGGCGACAGTGCTGAGGGAGGGGGATACAGTCCTGATCAAGGCGTCACGGAGCATGCACGCGGAAAGGATTCTGGAACAACTGATCCGGATATTCGGAAAACGTTGACCGGCGCCGGAGGTCAATCCAATGGGAGGGGTTCGGTGGGGTCTTCAGGAGGGATGACCGGGAGCATCGCATCGACTTCGGGAGGGCCATCAGTGAGTCCGTCGTCGGGTGCTGCAGCCGCTGTCTCTTCGATTTGCTGATCCGGACGTAAAATCCTCTGGATCTCATCGCCATTGAACTCTTCCAGCTCTTCATTCGCCAACTCGACCAGCACTTTCCCCTTCAGGATGTTCAGTTGTCTGACCCGGCCCTCTCCTTTCGGAGTTTTCACGCGCTTTCCGACGCGCGGCAACTGCTTGATCTGCTCGGCATAGTGCGCGTGTTCATACTGGAGGCAGCACATCAGACGTCCACAGACACCCGAAATTTTCGATGGAATCAGACTCAATCCCTGATCCTTCGCCATCTTGATCGAAACAGGCTGGAAATCTCTGAGAAAAGTCGTGCAGCACAATGCACAACCGCAGTTTCCGATTCCGCCCAGGATTCGCGCTTCATCGCGGACTCCCACCTGCTTCATCTCGATTCGGTTTTTATATTGATGTGCAAGGTCTCGAACCAGTTCCCTGAAATCGACGCGGGTTTCCGAGGTGAACATGAAGAGGCCTTTCGATTGATCGAATGCAAACACGACACGAATCAGCTTCATCGCCAATCCTCGCGACGCGATTCGCTGAGCACAATAATCGAAAGCCTCCTGCTCCAGTTTTTCCAGAAGTTGGAGGTGATTGAGATCATCTTCCGAAGCTTTACGCAAAACCTTCGGAAGTTTTTCATGGATAAATCTGTCCTTGTGGAAGCGCGCCGGGCCTTTGACTCGGGCAATCTGTATCCCGATCGGACTTTCGACCAGGCAGCAATCTCCTGCCCTGAGCGGGATCTTCTGAGTCGCATACCGACTCGGAAAAGAGTTGCCTCGAACAAACAATTCAATCACTTCAATCATATTCAGCCGGTAATATCCTTGATCTGGAAAAACTGAGCCAGGCGTGTCAGCACGAGACGGGAGATCTGCTGTGAAAGGGCATCGATATCGAGAGTCCCGTCAAACACGTGGCATCGTTGAGGTTCCCCATGCGCGATTTTGAGATACCCTTCGCGCACTCTCTGATGAAAACTCATTCCCTCCCGCTCGAACCGCCCCTCCTTGTCGAAAAGATCCTGCTGGCGCAGCCGCGTCTGTGAGCGTTCCAGGCTGAAGTGGGTATCGAGATCGAGGATGATGGTCAGGTCGGGTGCCAGGTTCGATGTGGCAGCATTGTTGAGGCGATTCACAAAATCCACGGCGATGCCTCTGCCATAACCCTGGTAGGCGAGAGACGAGTCTGAGAATCGATCGCAGATCACGACCTCGCCCTGATCCAGAGCGGGTCGGATGAATCGGTTGACGTGATGGGTGCGGTCTGCTTCGAGCAGGAACAGTTCCGTCAACGCATCGATCTTCTCGGCGGCACCTCCCACCAGTATGGATCGGATCGATTGACCGAATTCACCATGACCCGGTTCCCGGGTCAACATGACCGGGTACCCGCGCGTGCGCAGGAAGTCCTCGAGCAATCTGGCCTGCGTTGACTTACCGCAACCCTCGATCCCTTCAAATGTCACCAGTATCCCGTGCTGCATAGATTCTCCATCGGTCGCGAACCCGAACCGCTATTTTTATCATCTCACCATCTCCAGGTCAAACCCATCTCCCGTGCATGTTTATGCGCGAGTCATTTTTCACGTTTGCCAACATGAGAATCTTTCGATAATTATTACGGGCTGAACATTCCCCGGAACAGGATGGAAAAAATGGCAGAAAAACGAGGAAAAAGGACAACGAGGCAGGAACGCAATCCCGAGAAAGACCTGTTAGGGTCTGATATACTCGAGAACAAGGAGAAGCCGGGAATACCGGATGAACTGCCGATTCTTCCGTTACGAGGAACGGTGGTGTATCCCACCATGGTCATCCCCCTGCTCATCGCTCGCGAAAAATCGATCCACATGATCAACAAAGTTCTGGAGGGGGATCGTCTGATCGGTCTTGTCGCACAGAAGAATCCCGAAGACGAAGATCCTGCGATCGATGCGATCTTCTCGGTCGGTATTGCCGCTCAGATTATAAAAATGATTCGAATGCCCGATGATTCAGTTCGCATCATGATTGAAGGAATGTCCAGAATCCGAATCCGTGAGTATCTCGAAACATCCCCGTTTTTCCGCGCCCGAATCGAAGTCGTGAACGACCAGTTCAATCCCGACATCCGCGCCGATGCTCTCATGCGGAACATCCGGATCATGTTCAAAAACATCATTTCGAACTCACCGAACATTCCCAAAGAACTCAATCTGATTATCCAGAACATCACTGAACCGGGGAAACTGGCTGATATCATTGCGTCGAGCCTCAATCTGAGTCTTGAAGAACGTCAGGAGATTCTCGAGATCACCGATGTTGTGAAGAGACTCGAACGTATCCATGTCCTGCTGAACCGCGAACATGAAATCCTTGAACTGGGCAACAAGATCCAGACGCAGATCAAGGATGAGATGGAGAAGGCACAGCGGGAGTATTTCCTGCGACAGCAGATGAAGGCGTTGCAGAAGGAGTTGGGAGAAGCCGACGATCGCACGACGGAAATCGAGGAATTAGTTTCGAAAATCGAGAAGGCGAATCTGCCCAAGGAAGCCCATGAGACGGCCATGAAAGAACTCGACCGGTTGAAACGTATGCCCCCGGCGGCAGCCGAATACACCGTCTCGAGAACCTATCTCGACTGGATTGTCGATCTGCCCTGGGCAACCGCCTCCGAAGACAATCTCGACACACGAATCGTTCAGAAAATTCTCGACGAAGATCACTTCGGTCTCGAAAAAGTAAAAAAGCGAATCGTCGAATACATTGCGGTACGTCATCTCAAGCCCGATATGAAAGGCCCCATTCTCTGCTTCGTCGGACCACCCGGAACCGGAAAAACATCGCTCGGGAAATCCATTGCGCGAGCGATGAACCGCAAGTTTATCCGGATCTCGGTTGGAGGAGTTCGTGATGAAGCGGAAATTCGCGGACACCGAAGAACTTACATCGGTGCCCTCCCGGGAAGAATCATTCAGGGATTGCGAAAAGCCGGATCGAACAACCCGGTGTTCATGCTCGATGAGGTCGACAAGATCGGGATGGATTTCCGGGGCGATCCCGCGTCGGCGTTACTCGAGGTTCTCGACCCGGAGCAGAACTATTCGTTCTCAGATCATTATCTCGATCTGAACTTCGACCTCTCCAAGGTCATGTTCATTACGACCGCCAATATACTCGAGACCATTCCCCCCGCCCTGCGGGACCGCATGGAAGTGCTGCATCTTTCGGGTTATACCATCGAAGAAAAGCTGCAGATCGCACGGACTCATCTGCTTCCGAAGCAACTCGAGGAGCACGGACTATCCAGAAAGATGCTTCGTTTCACTGATACAGCCATCCGACGGATCGTTCAGGAGTATACCCGGGAAGCCGGTGTCAGGAACCTTGAACGCGAGATATCCTCGATCTGCCGGGCAACGGCGCGAGAGATCGTCGAGGGGCGAAAAGAGCCATCCACGATCACTCCCGCTGTCCTCCGGAAATTCCTCGGACCCATCAAGTTCTTTTCCGAAATCGAAGCGAGAACCCGCGAACCCGGCATCGCAATCGGTCTCGCTTACACGCCCACCGGGGGCGACATTCTTTTCATCGAAGCCAGTATCATGACGGGCAAAAAGACACTCGCGCTGACCGGACAACTGGGTGATGTCATGAAAGAGTCCGCCCAGGCAGCTCTCTCATTCGTTCGTTCCATCGCCTCCAAATATGGGATTGCTCCGGAATTCTATGAATCCGCCGATCTGCATATTCACGTTCCCGAAGGTGCAGTACCCAAGGACGGCCCCTCGGCGGGCGTGACCATCGTCACAGCTCTCGTGTCGCTGCTCACACGGCGCAAGGTGCTGGATCGGCTGGCGATGACAGGCGAGATCACTCTGCGGGGCAACGTGTTGCCGGTTGGAGGCATCAAAGAGAAGATCCTCGCGGCATATCGTTCGGGTATTCGATGTGTGATTCTTCCGAAAAGAAACGAAAAGGATCTTGAGGAAATCCCGGAGTACGTCAGGAAGACGGTTCGCTTTATCTTTGCTTCCCGTATCGAGGAAGTCCTGAAGCACGCGCTGGAATCCCCGGGGGATTCTGCAACGACTTAAAGGGCGACGAGATTCCGGAAGTCGGTGAATCGTCGCTCGATATCCGCAGGCAGCAACTCCGCAAGTCGCCATGGACCGAACGAGGTGATGTTGTATGACGCCATGACCGATCCCATGACCGCCGCTCGCTTCAGACTCGAAAAATCAGCCGATCCCGATTGCGCCAGCGCTCCCATGAAACCTCCTGCGAAACTATCCCCGGCTCCGGTCGGATCCACGACATTCGGTTCCGGATATGCCGGGACGCAGAACCATGCTGCCTCATGAAAAAGGAGACATCCATACTCGCCGCGTTTGATCACGATCGTTCGAGGCCCCAGCCGGGTCATCGCCGCGGCTGCCTTCGGAATGCCGTGTTCTCCCGTCAGCATCTTCAATTCCGCCTCGTTGATGATCGCCAGATCAACGGATTTCAATGTCTCCATCAGAGACGCCCGGTGTCCGGTTATCCAGAAATTCATGGTATCGAGAGCGATCATGCGATGACCTTGCATCTGCGACATGACTTTACGCTGTAATCCAGGGTCGATGTTGCCGAGAAACACCCAGGGAGTCGTGCGATAATGATCCGGAAGCATCGGATCGAACCCCTCGAACACATTCAGATCGGTTTTCAACGTGCTGGCTTCATTCATCGATCCTGAATAGGTTCCCGCCCACCGGAATGTCCTGCCTCGGGCGGTCTGAAGACCATCGAGGTTGATGTTTCGGGAGGCGAGACTTTTGCGGTACTCGTCTGGAAAATCATCACCGAGGACAGCGACCACATTGACCGGAGACAAATGTGCAGCTGCCAGTGAAAAATACGTCGCTGACCCTCCCAGCATCTCCGTGCACTCACCATGAGGCGTTCGAACCGAGTCCAGAGCGATCGATCCAACAACAAGAACCGTCATGATCCATCCTTTCCCTGACAGGCAGTTCACTTGAGAAAATCACGCAGGTTGTTTTTCAGAGCGAGGCGCTTGAGTTTTTTTATGGCACGCTGCTCAATCTGACGAATTCGCTCGCGAGTCAGCCCGAATCGATCACCGATCTGCTGCAATGTCAACATCGTTCCGTCCAGTCCGTAGTGCAGCTTCATGATCTCTTTTTCGCGATCATCCAGGCACGTCAGAAGAAGCTCGACTTCATTGACGAAGGAATCTTCCATCACTTTGTCATCGACGGGGATGGCATTCTGATCGACCACCGAAATGGCATACCCATTCTCGTCTTCATCCTCGGGAGATGGATCCAGCGAAAGGACGGATTGCGTGATCGTCAGCAGGGATTCGATTTCGGACACCGGCAAATTGATCTCGTCAGCCACCTCATCCAGCATCGGTGCCCGCCCCAGCTTCTGAGTCAGTGTCTGGATCTTCTTCTTGATCAGATACACGAGAGCAACCTGTTTCGGAGGGAGCCGAATGATGCCCGATTTTTCGGCGATGGCATAGAGGATCGATTGACGGATCCACCAGACCGCGTAGGTGATGAATTTGACACCCCGCTCGGGATCGAACCGTTTGGCAGCCTCGATCAACCCGATCGTTCCCTCGTTGATCAAATCCGGGAGCGGAAGCCCGCTGCTGATGTATTTTCGGGAAATCAGAACGACGAACTGCAGATTGCTTTCGACAAGTCTCTGGAGCGCATCGGAATCCCCCGCTTTGATCCGATATGCGAGTTCGGTTTCATCTTCGCGCAGCAATTTTGGAAATTTTTTGATTTCACTGAGGTATTTACCCAGGGACGATCCTTCTGATTTCATGTTGTCGCGCCGCCACGAGAATCGATCCGATCGAGGGCCTGGCGGATACAACCGAGATCCGAGTTGGAAACGACCTCGTTGACAACCGCGACGGATTCAGGAGGGAGATCCGAGGTGCATGCTTGCAGTCTGAGAATAAAATCGATGATGTCCTGCTGCATCTCGAAGATCTGCCGTTTCATCCGTAAAACAACCTCGACTCCAGCCAGATTCACACCAAGTTCACGAGTCAGATTCAGGATGGATCGGATTTCCTCGATGTTTCGATCGGAAAAACGCCGCGTGTTTCCGGCACTTCTCGGGGGGATCACGAGCCCCATGCGTTCGTAGGTTCTGAGAGTCTGAGGATGCACATCGAGCATCTGAGCGATTACGGAAATCTGATACTTCGGCTCGTCGGATGTCATGCTCATTCTCCGATCAGCTGCACGATCAATTGCCGCTGGCGTGGTTGCACGTCAAAATCGATCAGGACAACCTGTTGCCAGGTTCCGAGCAGCAGTTTTTTTCCTGAGAAGGGGATCATGAGCGATGGTCCGAGAAAAGCGGCTCGAACATGTGAATGACCGTTCCCATCATGCCAACGCTCATCGTGCTGATAGGGAATATCCCTTCGAATGATTTTTTCGATGGCGTGCTTCAGGTCCAGGATGACTCCGGATTCGAACTCGATCGTCGTGACTGCTGCTGTTGAGCCGGGAACGAACACGAGAAGCATGCCGTTTTGGAGGTTGGACTGCGACAGTTCAGCGTCGATGGTTGCCGTCAGGTCGAGAATCTGTGTGTTGCCCGTCGTTGCGACCGAAAGATGTCGGGTTTCGACCGGCATGATATCAGTTCGTCACCATGGGTTGTTTGGATTCCGGTTTCATCGGTCCTTGCGGAATCATCGATCCGAACAGACCGGACAGATCGAGAAACGCCTGGGATTGTCCGCCCGTCGGGACGCCCCAGACCTGGAAGCTTTCGGCCAGTTTTCGAGCGAATTCGAGTCGAACGACTTCATCGCCGCCACCGAGGGCACCCGCGAGAGCCTGCTGGGATTTGGCTTCAGCGAGGCCCACCGCCTCGATGCCTTCCGCTTCCTTGAGTTTCGCGTACAGGTCCGCATCGGCCTCCAGCTTGATTTTCGCAGACTCGCCTTCGGCTTGTTGAATCAAAGCCAGTTTCTCTCCGGTCGCCTCGGCTTCTCTCCGTTTGGCATTTTCGACTGCAGCGAGATACTGTTCCGAGGCGATTCGTTTCTGCTCGATCGCCGCCTGATACTCGTCGGTAAACTCAAATCGACGGAACAAGACTTCGATGATTTCCAGTCCGTACTCGCGACTTCCACGCTGCGTCGTAGTGCCCTCGTTGACGGTCTTCTTGATTTCATCGGCAACAGCCTGTCGTGTCGATCCGTCATAAATCGACTCCGCCGAAAACTCACCGAATTTATTGCCGACGAGTGCGCGGATGGGGGGGCGGATCACATTTTCGATATAATCCTGTCCGATTTCCCGGTGAAGAACCGGTAGTTTATCGAACAGCAAGCGGTATCGGATCGACACATCGATCCAGGCTTTCTGCCCGTCCTTCGTCTTGAAGAAGATATCATCACGCCCGTTCGGATTGTCTTTGAACATATGATACTGCAGTTCGTTGACCGGATAGATTTCAACGTGCGAGAGGTGCGGGATGCTGAAAAACAGTCCGGGTTTCAGAGGGATGGATTTGATTCCCTGCTTGAACCATTCCCCTGTGCCCAAACCACCGCCGAAGCCGATGTATGCCGTTCGGACACCGCCTTCCTGCGGTCCGACTTCTGCACAACCGGCAAGAAGAAGAGTTATAAGAGCAAGATAACAGATCAATCCGGAACGTCTCATCATGATGTCCTCCCTGACATGCGCGGATACGAATCAATCATTTCGGGAAGAAACTTCCACTCTCGATCTGGAACTCCCGTTCCTCGACTTTATAGTCATCGGCTGTCGCCCAGACTTTATCTTCACCCTGGCATGCAACAATATACCCGTTTTTGCTTTTCTTATAAAATATTTTAGATCCGTACGGATCGATCAGATCGTGGTCCATGAGATATCCTCCATCGATCAACTCGGAGGCAAAATCAGGAAAGCGGCGATTGACGACGTAGAACGCGACCAGAGCATACTGGACGCGTTGTGTTTGCAGTTTGGTCAGAATGGCATTTTCCCGAACCGGAGCATCCAATGTGATTGACGGCAGCAACCGGATCGGAACAACGAGCAGCACGAGGATCCCCACAAGGGCGGCGATCGCTGCGAGAACGGTCTTCGATTGAGACGTGATCGCTGAGATGATGGAGTCCCAATCGTGTTTTGTCGTCTCCCTCTTTTTCTCCTGTAAGGGGATCTGAATCGCACCTGCGTCTTCAAGATCGATCAGGGCTTTGACCGAGAAATACTCGAACTGCCGACAACTATCCAGGATCGAGCGGATCGAGCGGATTCCATCCACCAAGTGATACACGCGCTCGGTTTCCGGCGTCAGCACCACGGGAGGAGTTCCCGGACCCGAAAATGCCTCCAATTGCACTCCCGGTGGCAGGACACGCGTGCCCGGTGCCGGGACCGGGATCAGATCCGGAGCGGCAATACGCTTGGACATCCACGGCCAGTTCTTGAGAATCTCCTCTCCGACATCGACAAACACCGAGAGATCGACGGGTCGAGATGAATCCTTGTCATACAAGACCGAATCTTCAAACCGGAAATGGAACAGACCTCGCGGCCAGGTGAAACACGGTGCGATATGCAGGAGAATCTGATCTTCGAGAACTTCCATCAATTGGAGAGCAGTGACATGCCCGGTCTGTCTCGCGAGAAACCCGAATTTGACAAGACTCTTCTTCTGCTCCTCGAGCAGTCCATTAACCTGATCCGGCGTCAGATATCCGCGATTGACCAGCAACTGACCCAGAGGGATGTCTTCACGCCCGCCTGTCACGTCGACGGACACACACAATCCATTCTCAAAACTCAGATAGTCGGTGGTGAAATCACCCTGGACGATCAATGTCCCTGTAGCCTTGAGACGGATGATATCCCCGACAACGCGGAAAAACGGCCGCTCGGCCAGATTGCCTTCCCTCTGGAATTTCAATCCTGCTTCTCCCTGATCATCAGCAGCATCGACACCGAATAGATCACCAGCATGAGGAAGAACCAAAGAGCCAGGTCCAGGTTTTGTCCGATCGAAATGAACTCATATGGAATCAACAACCTGCGGCTGGCGTAAAGCACATAAAAGATGCTGGAAATCCACAAAAAACCGATGATGAATCCTCTCCAGAATCGCCCCAGATACAGTTCACCGGATCCGGGAAACGCGATGGTCAAAGCAAGAGCAGTCCGGCGTTTCACATCCACGCGAACACCGATCTCCCGCATCTTCTTCTCCCGTTCCTTCGAATCGATCTGGCTTTTTTTCAAGAATATGAGCTGGCAGTGTGAGCAATACTGCGAATCCCCCTCTTTTACGCACATTCTGCAACGGGGTTGTGAACACATCGCACAAAAACCGGCGCGCACGACGCGATCTTTCAATGCAAGCGACAGAAGCATCGTCATGACCAGTCCGACCATGGAGATGAGATAACCTTCGATGGTCAGCCAGGGCCCCGGACGCTGCCAGAACCGGGTTTCATCGACGAGTGCCGCAGTCCAGTAGCGGTACAGCTCCGTTCGGATCCAGGAATCAGGGATGGTCATATCGATCAACATGCGATTCGGCGTTGTGGTCGATAACTCAGTTTGCCGGGCAACCAGACGTGCATCCAGATCTCCGGCTTTCTTCAGCATCTCGGTTGCCTGCTGGAATTTGAATTGATGCAGATACGCTTTTGACAGATTGAAATAGATCGCCGCATTGTCCGGGGAAAGGTTTTCCGCCTTGCGATACTCGGCAATCGCTTCATTCAGGTTGTTCAAAATGAAGTAAATGTTTCCGAGATTGATATGGCCGTACGGATCGGCACCGTCCATTCTGACATACTCGAGATATTCCCGGAGAGCTTCGAAATAGTGAGACCCTCGCTTATACAGCATCCCTGCGACAAAACGCATCTTCGCGTTATCCGGATTGAGTTTCCGAACCGATTCGAGGAGCGAGATCGCATTCCCTGAATATCCGCCATCCTGCGCATGCGTCAACACGGCGATAGAACCATCCTCTGCGGCCTGCAGTACGGCCACACGGGCCAATTGCAAGGGGATGATGGCAAACAGAAGAGCGACGATGAACCAGACGAAACGAAGCTCTTTGATCTTGAAGTACGGATGAAGCAGAACCAGTAACCAGAGTGAATTCCAGAACAACCCCAGACCGAGCAACAACGGCAGAACACAGAGCACAACGATGATGCTGCGTTCGAGCATTTGGTTGGAGATCATGGGGAAACGTTCGCTGAGATCGTGCAGCAGCAGCGGGGTGAAGCGGATGGTCATCGTCAGGGCGAAAACGACGAGAAACACCGTAATCGCTGATACCAGCACCAGACAGAGATTCGCGAAGGCCAGACATCTGTTCCAGAAATTGAGATGGACCGTTCGCGCCATCACGTAAGCCTTGATTGATTGCAGCAGCGATCCAAATCCCGTTTTGTAAGATGACATGAATTGCGCCCGGATAGCCGGGATGTAACCAGGATCGAAATCGAGCGCAGTCCGGAAAGACCATAGCGCTTTTCGACTCTGATTGAGTGTCAGCAACGCCTGTCCTTCGACGGTATAAGCCATCGCGATCCAGGGTGATCGGGAGATGCCCTGATCGAGGATGTGTTCCCAGATGGCATACATCCTCGAATCCAGTGCAGTCGTACCGGGGCGGGGATCAAGGAAGCTTTCCTTCTGGGCTCCCCACAGATCGATTAACTCCTCGGGATCCGGTGCGTCGGCTCCAATCGACGTCTGTACAACAAACAGACAGACAAGGCCTGTCATGACGATGGCAGTGCGAAAACGACTCGGAGTGTGTATCCGCAATCCGTTGACTCGCCATGGCTTGAACTCTCGGACGCGTTGGAATTTCACATCCTGAAACTACCATTCTTTCCGCTGTATATCAAATGAAACGACTGACCGCGGCATATCCGGAACTCACTTCGAGAACCGGATTTGCATCTTCCATGCCGATTCCCGACAAAGTCTGCCGCCTCTTTCATCGTGCAATTATCATACACATAAAACCGGAATGGCATACGGCACGATTCAACCGATTGCTCATCGAGGATGCTGACCTGTCCCGTACGAGCATGCGGACCGAACCTCAAGAACGATCCGTGCGGTTACATCACGCCCTTGATCCCTGAAACGCCCTTCATCCCTTCGACTTTTTCCTTGATCATCCCGCGAATTTTGACTTTCGGCGTTTTCATGACAAAAGTCATACCATGATCTCTCTGCAGGATGCTGGCATCCGCAATTTCTGTCTGCCCGCCATCGGATTTCAATTCGAAAACTTTCTGACTCTTGAGATCGACCTTGAACATGCCGAATTGCGAGGTTACGATCTTCAGAAACATCTGGGTTTCATCTTTGAAAATCTGCCCCTTCGCATCTTGTTCCCAACCGGGGCTGTCCGCTGCTCCCGCATACAGCTTCTCGGTGATATCGATCCACTTGATATCGGTTGACGTAGCAGGTGCATCCGCACACCATGCCGCGCCGGTCAGTGCAGCCATTAAAAAAACGCTCAATACAACTTGTTTCATGCGATCCTCCTTGATCAAACTCGACCTCACTTTCTATCATAATTGTCTCAACTTGTCCACTCCGCTTGACAGGGGCCTCGAAGTCCATGTAAGACAACTTCCTGTTATGCCTTCTCACTCCCCCGATAAATACTTCCGATTGCTGTATACCGCTGCATTCGTGACAGCAATGACGCACGGTGATGATGATTCTGTCCTGGATGCAGGATGCGCAGAGGGATACCTGTCAGACTATATCCCCAACCCGATCATCGGCATCGATCTGAGTTCTAAACCCGCTCGGGGTCCCAGCATTCATGCCGCACTGCCGGATCTCCCTTTTCGATCCAAACATTTCTCCGTGGCCGTTTCCATCGATGTTCTCGAGCATATCCCTGCCGAAGCTCGGTCAAACGCTGTCGACGAACTGACTCGATGCGCGCGTACGGGCATCGTCCTCTCTTTCCCCATCGATACTCCCCTCAACAGACTCCGTGAATCCGCACTCAACAGGATCGAAACACTGCTGAGAGGCCGACCGGATCCCTTTCTTGAAGAACATCTCAAATTCGGACTTGTCGATCCGGAACCGATTCTTCGCCAACTGAAGAGCGACTTCAAATATGTGCGATTCTATCCTTGTTTTCATTCGGATCTCTGGTTTCTGATTTCACTTGTTGAAGCCTCTCTCTCGATTCTCCCGACACCACAAGTGATCATTGATGCGATCCGCATTCTGTACAACACCCTCTCGAGCAGTGATATCTGTCGGGATCCGACGTACAGGTTGATCGTTGCGGCATCTGATTTGCCTCTACCCGAAACGGTACCGGCAGCCCGTGTTCCCTCGCCTGATCTGGATCTCGATGCCATCATTCGCGGATTCAGAGATGCGTTCGCTCAGCAATCCGATCTGACCCAATATGCTTCTCATCTCGAGCAACAATTGACGGATCGATCGGCTGAAATCGACGTCTTGAAGACAGAAGCCGCACGAGTTACCGACGCCTTGACCGCGTCTCGGAACGAAATCGAGAGCATCACTCAATCACATGATGACATCCGGAAGGCATATGCCGGACTTGAGGAATCCTACCGCGATCTGACGACTCACCATCATCTCCTGGCAGAAGAATTGACTGTCAGAAACGCGTATGCATCTGACCTGCAAACAGATCTCGATGCAAAAGGCGGCCATATTGATGCGTTGACGGAACAATGCAAGAACCTGTCCAATGAAATCGCCCGGAAGAATTCTGAAATGAATCGATTGCAGGATTATATTCGGGATCATCAGATCGAGATTCAACGAAAACTCAGGCACATCGAACTGGTTACGGGTGAGTGTCGCCGGCTTGAAGGCCGAATCGCTCACCTGGAAAAACTGCGGCAGGATTTTATCCGGCAGATCGTGCGATTGCGACATCAGCGAGCGGAAGCGGATCGCACCATCACGCGTTTGCAGAAGGATCAACTGGAAGCACTCCCGCCTTTCTCGCCCCCCACGACTGCTGAAAGCCCCGAATCATGACGAAACTGCTGGTATTTGGTTTTGTTCCCCTCCCGTTCGAAAACGAAAAAAAGAACTACGGCCCCGGATTACGCGCCTGGCAGTTTATGCAACCTCTGGACTGCGATATCCGCTTCATTGGCTGTCGCATCCCGTTCGTTTATGAAGGAAATCTCCCGAACATTCTTCGAACGGACCGTGGACGCATCACCTGTTACAATGTGGCCGAAAAGGAATATCGAAACTCGCGTCTGATCCAAGATTTGCATGACGAGTTTTCTCCCGATGCCATTCTGGCGGCCACAATTTTTTCAACATCCGTTCTCCCTTCCCTGAAAACATCCGCCCCGATCTGGATAGACCTGTTCGGACATGTCATGGCGGAGGCTCAGGCGAAGATGCATCGCTACCAAGATAACTCGTTCCTCACCCATTTTCTCGAACATGAACTCAAAGCGCTCAATTGCGGAGATTGTTTCTCCACAGTCAGTGATGCGCAAGCGCTGGCGACCGCGGGAGAATTGGGCTTGATCGGACGATTGACCGCAGAGACGACCGGATATCCATTCTGCCACACGATTCCCTGTGCTATCGATCCGGAGCCATTGACACATCTCACACGGCGCGTCCGGGGTATCGATGTGCCGGAAGATGCATTCATTGTACTCTGGAGTGGCGGCTTCAACACGTGGACCGACATTCCGACGCTCGTCTCAGCCCTCGATATCGCCATGTGCCGCGTCCCCAGATTGTATTTTGTTTCCACAGGCGGAGCGATCAGAGGGCACGATGAACTGACATATGCCGAGTTCTGCAGACAGGTGGATCGATCACCGAATCGCGAACGCTTCATTCTGAAAGGGTGGCTCCCGAAAGCGGAAGTCGGCGACTATTACTTTGAAGCCGACATCGGCATCAACATCGATCATTTTATGTATGAGGGCCTGTTCGGTTCAAAGAACAGAGTCATGGATTGGATGCGTGCAGGCCTGCCGGCATTGATCGGCAATCTATGCGAGTTATCCCGCACACTGCCGGAAAAAGGGTATGCGTTTTCATTTCCGCTTCATCAGCCGGAAGCGCTCGCCAAAACGCTCGTTGACCTTGCGACTCACCCGGAAAAAATCCGCTGTGCATCCGATGCCATTCGAACGAATGCCATCGATGAATTCTCCTTTGCGAACACCACGCGTTCCTTTCGCAACTGGCTTCAAAACCCCTCACACGCACCCGATCGTCCCGGCGGTCGGCTCCACGATCTGCCGATCGTCATCACATCACGCGAGTATCTGTCGCATATCGAGAGTGAAGTATCCAACCGGAACAAGCACATCGTTGAACTCGAACAGTATGTTTTTCACCTCGAAGCGGAAATTCGCAAGCACCAGCAAACAGGCTCCGTGGATTCCAGCATCACACACGCGCCCGCACTCTCTGCGCCAGACCTCGTTCTTCAGCACGTCGAACCGCTCACGAGCATTGTGATCGTTTCCTGGAACGGGATGCACTATTTAAAGGACTGTATCGAGTCGATCCAATCGCAGGACTATAAAAACATTGAAATCTGTGTCGTTGACAACGCATCGCACGACGGGTCAGCCGAATTCATCGAACGCGAATTTCCGGATGTTCATCTCGTTCGAAATCCCACCAACCAGGGATTTGCCCGAGGTGTGAACAGAGGGATCACGCACTGCCGCGGTGAAGTCATCATGCTCCTCAACCAAGACACGGTTCTCATGCAAGGCTGCATCCGTGCGCTGACAGACGAACTCGTATCACAAGCGAAAGTTGCCATTGTCGGCTCGAAGATCCTCGATCCCGACATGAAGCATCTTCAGCATGCCGGCGGGATCGTGCATCCGAACGGGCTGACGGATCACATCGGAGCCGGCGAACCGGATGAGGGGCAGTATGATCTGAACCAGGATTGCGAGTATGTGACCGGAGCCTGCCTCGCCTTCAAACGACAACTGATCGACAGGATCGGAGCGTTTGATGAGCGGTTTCATCCGGCCTATTTCGAGGAACTCGATTTTTGCCTGCGTGCAACCCGAGCCGGTTACAGGGTTCGGTATGTGTCGGGATCCCGGCTTGTGCACTTCGAATCCACCTCCACCGGGAAACTGAGTCATCGATTTTACATGATGTATCACCGGAATCGCTTGAAGTTTATACTCAAACACCACACCTTCCGGTATCTCCTGGGAACGTTCCGCCGGTTCGAGATCGACTGGATTCGCAGGAACATACCGCGGGAACAGGTGATTCCACTCCTGAGCGCATACGGCAGATGCCTGCCGCTGTTCGGTTGGGCAATGATCCGTGGGCTTTTGAGGAGGGCGCGATGAGCAGGATTCTGTTGTTGGGGATGTGTCCCCTGCCATTTGAAAACGAAACGCACACGCTGGGTCCCGGAAAACGAACCTGGCAATTTGCGTCTTCGCTGCAAAAGGATGGGCATCGGATCTGCCTGATCTGCAGCCGTCATCTCGCCGCCTACTCCAACAATCCACTTCCTCCTGTCGTTGCGACCGAATTCGATTCGATGACGTACTATTCACTGGATCAGACGAAATTCGAGGATTACGAATGGTTGCAGCGGATTCATGATAACTTCCGTCCGGACTGCATTATCGGAGCGACCGTGTATCCCTCATCCGTGGCCGCCTCAATCCGGTCGGATCGTCCGTTTTGGGCCGATCTGTTCGGCCATCTGATGGCCGAAGCCCAGACGAAGGCATACGTTTTCAATGATGACTACTACCTGAATCAGATGTGGAAACTGGAACAAACAGTGCTGGATCGAGCGGATATCTTCTCGGTGGTGTCCGAACCCCAGCGCTTCGCGACTATCGGAGAACTCGGCACCCGCGGACGTCTGAGCAAATCCACCACCGGGTATCTCTTTGTCCACACCATTCCCTGCGCGAGCAACGATCAGCTTCCACCACTCGAGACTCTTGCACCATCCGAACTGCGCGGGCCACTTGTGGATCCCGATGACTTTGTTCTGTTGTGGAGCGGCGGATACAACACCTGGACGGATGTCGACACCCTGTTCTCGGGTCTCGAAACGGCTTTCACCCGGAACCCCCGGATCCGATTCGTATCGACGGGTGGTCAGATCGAAAGTCACGACGATCTGACATACCTGCATTTCCTGAAAAGGATAGGATCCAGTCGGTTTCGTGATCGTTTCATCATGAAAGGTTGGATCCCTTTCACCCGGGTTCCGGCGTTCTGGAAAGATGCGGATGCAGGCATCAACATTGACAGACTCTCTTATGAAGCCATCCTCGGAAGCCGCAACCGGGTCCTGGATTGGATGCAAATCGGGCTGCCGGTGTTCACTTCCGAAGTTTGCGAGTTGTCGAGTATCATCAGAGCGCGCGGACTTGGCTTCACATTCCGATCACAGGATGTGGTCGATTTCGTTGAAACCCTGCTGTTCATGGCAGATCATCCCGATCTGCTCAAGGAACGTGCGGAAGCCGCCCAGAGATTCGCTTCGGAACACTTCAATCCGATGACCACAACCGAATCGCTCAGGCAATGGGCACAAAAACCGACTCCCGCGCCGGATCGGCACGTTCCGAGGCCCTACATCGAGAAATACTCGGCCACTCAATCTCTCGACTACCGGCACTATTTTGCCACGATCCAGAACCAGCTGGCTTATAAAGGTATCAAGGGAACCATGAAATGGGTTCTCTCCAGACACCCATTTTCAGGATCGAAATAAGCCGGTCAGCGCACCTCTCCGCATCCGCTGACCGCGTCATCAGGATTCATCTTTGAAATCAGTATTGCGTCTGCTCGAGTTGTCGGATGCGATCCAGAGCTTGTCCGATAAACGTGGCCTCGGAGGAGATCCCTGCTGCAATATCCACATACCGACGCCATTGAGAGAGTGCACGGGGATCACCGGATTGATCGAGTGCCTGAGCGAGCATGAAGAGGGTTTGCGGGTGAGTCGGTTCCAGGTCGATTGCGCGTTCAAGCGCCGTCACTGCCTCCGGCGATCGACCCTGCATCAGAAGAATCTGCCCGAGATGCAGCCATCCAAGGAAATAATACGGTTGGCTGTCCACGGCCTTCCGAAACCAGTTCTCGGCCTCATCAATCCGCCCGCCGTCCACGGCAAGCGTTCCCAGGTTGCTCATGGCTTCCTCCGATCCCGGCGCCAGCTCCAACACTCGACTCCAGAGGGATTCCGCTGCGCCGAATTGACCACGCAGATAAGCGATTTTACCCAGATTGGTCAGAGCATCGGTGTAATCCGGAG
>CALFER010000102.1 GCA_937951895.1 uncultured bacterium | reverse complement strand
TGATGCTTCCATCTCACCTCCAAGAAGGTGCGCCCTGCCGGGCGCACAAACAAAACGGCCCGCCGAAGCGGGCCGTCATCGAAACAATCAGAAAATCCCGTTCTATTCGTATCCGAACGAGACCATATCGTAGTTGCCGACCAGCGTCGAAGTCGACGGATCCAGCATCGCCGCCCAGAATTTCAGGTCGTTCGCGGAACCTTCCACCGTCGGCCATTCGAAGTCGAATACGTTCATTTCGGCTTCATCATAGGCCGGACACGTGGTCAGAACACACTGCGGTTCCTGCGTCCAGGTCGGATAGAACCAGTAATTCGAGTAAACATCCAGGATGATCCATTCATCCAATGTCAACTCGGGTCCCGGATTGATGACCTTCCGCATCAACAGGAATTGATCGCCGCCATGGAACATCGTCTGGCTGAGCGTCAAATCCACCGTCAAAGTCGTAGGACCTTCGGTCGGCGTCGCAGTCGGTCCAGTCGGAGTATCGGTCGGCTGCGGAGGCAGTGTCGGAGTCATGGTCGGAGGTGTCGTCGGTGCCGCGGTGTAAGTCGCAGTCGGAGGAACGGTCGGAGTACGGGTCGGAGTGGCAGTGAAAGGCACGGTCGGGGTTCGGGTCGGTGTCGGAGTGAACGGCACGGTCGGAGTTCGGGTCGGTGTGATTGTCGGCGTATTCGTCGGCGGTGCAGGAGTCGGCGTATCGACCGGTGTTCCCGCGGAACCCCAGATTTCGACATCGTCAATGTTCCACCCGCTGTAAACAAGCGAACTATCCGACGTACCCATCGTCCAGCGCAGATACACCATCGGTTGTCCGTCGGCGTATGACGAGATATCGAATGCCTGCTGGGTCCACGCGGTCTCGTTCAGAGTCGAACCGGTATGATCCCACAATGTGGTCCAGGTCGATCCGTTCGTGGAAATCTTGAACGAGGCGTGGTCGTACGAGGCACTTTCCACACCCAGCCATCGATAGAACCGGACTTCAGCATCCGCGATATACGAGCAATCGATCGCTGTGGTCGTCAGATGCTTCTCGGTCATGTTGTTCTCATAAGTCCCATTGAGATTGTAACCGTACACGTTCGTCCCGGTGAATCCATTCTGAGGATCGCCGCCTGTACCGGCCGGATCTCCCCATGCCCAGTTCGGTTCAGCCGTCCAGCCGGGGTTCGAATCCATGTTCCAGATGTACCGCCGCGCGAACGTGGACGACGTGATGTCCTGTGTGAACGTATCCGATGATGAGTATCCATCGGCCGAGATATCCAGCGTGAAAGTCACCATCGTCGGATCCGGGATCGACGCAGAGATCTGAACGGTATAGTGCGGTGAGAGGCTCTGTCCGATAGCGCTCCCCGGGATATCCGGATAATCGGCCACGGCATCGCTGATCGTCACATATGAGGGTTGATCGGATGTCAGCTCAGCACTCACACCGGCTGCATTTCCATTCCCGACGTTGCTCAATGTCACCACGATCTGGGCTGTTTCACCCGGATCGAGTATTCCGTCACCGTCACCACGCTCCGGATCGATCACCATCGCAGTCTGGAAGACCAACGAGGGAGCAACAACCATGTCGGAAACTCCGGTCGTGCCGGTCGTCGAACCGTTGCAGATGTATGACAGCGAGAACATGATCGTCTCACCGTCTGCCGCTTCCGGACTGACATCGAACGCAAAGGGTGTAATCGAATTACCCGTGCCGCTCTGCGGAATGTTCGGGTAGTTCGCTGCGTCACTCGTGATCGTGACATGCGGATTGGTTGTGCTCAATGTCGCGGAGATGCCGGTGGCATCGACGCCGAGATTCTGGAGCATCACATTCATCTGAATCGATTCACCCGCGTTGATCTCGCCGTCATTGTTTCCCGCCGAATCATCGATCTCGTGACTGTGATAACTCAGTACCGGAACATTGCACGGTGTCGTATACGAAACGGACACATCATCGATGTTCCAGCCGCAGTAAACAACGGAACCGTCCGAGGGTCCCATTCCCCAGCGAACCTGGACCGAACTCTGACCGGCCGCCCAGGAGGAAATGTCATACTCGACAAATTCCCACGACGAAGGCTCAACCGAACCGCCGGTATGTTCCCAGACGACTGCCCAGGTCGAGCCATTGGTCGAGATTTCGACCGTTGCATGATCGTACGAGGCACTCTCGACACCAAGCCACTTCCAGAAAGAGAGATACGCCTGTGACGCGCCCGAACAATCGAACGGCGGCGTCGTGGCATATGTTGGAGTCATGCTGTTGCCGTAACTGCCGCTGAGGTTGTAACCGACCACGTTGTTCCCGGTGTAACCACCCATCGGATCTCCGCTCGAACCGGTCGGTTGTCCCCAGGCCCACTGCCCCTGGAATGTCCATCCCGGATTGACATCCATGTTGGCACTGAGCATCTGCATGAGCTGAAGCGTCGTGAATGAGTAGTAAGTACCTCCGTTGTCGTCCACCGCCACGTTTCCGCCTGCATCGACGCTCTCGACCTTGAAGAAGTACTCGGTGCAGGTCTGAAGCTCATCGAGCGTGATGGAATGGTCCGTGACCATGGCAGGAACCGTGGTAACGGTACCCGGCGGTGTGCTGATACCCCAGGTCAGAACAGTGTTCGAAGCTTCGTCTGTGGTCCAGGATACTGTTACGGTGTCGACACCGAGATCCGAGACTGTCAACCCGGAGATGATCGGACCCTGGCAATCCGCGGACGCCATATCATACACATCCGCCGGGCTGCCTTCGCAAGCCGCATCGTGATAATGCAGTGTGATCGCATCCCCGTGGGCGAGCAGCAGAAATCCGATCGCTGACGAGGATCCGGAAGTTTGAATCGTACCGGTAAACTCGCCGGTATCCGGCCCGGTCTCAAGAAGAATCACGGATTCGGGTGTCGATTCTGAATCCGAAGCAATATCGACCAGCGCATTGTTGATCGTCCCGGGATTGGTATTCAGATCGCTGTCCCAGAGCCGCATCAGAATGGTCTGGTCGCAGTTGTACATCGTTCTGTCAAGAGCCACGGCGCCGCATCCGGCTGCCATGATCATCAGAGGTTTTTCCTCCGGTATCAGGTTATGTCCGGAGACCAGGATCGTACCGAAACCCGGTTCCGGCGGAACGATGTGAACGTTCGCATCGCCGTTGCCGTCGGTGTAGGCCGCACCAAGAAGCTGGCCGTTCATCCGGATCGCAACGAGAGCCCCTTCGCTCCCGGAACCTCCGACCTGGACATTCACAGCGAAATCCTGCTCGTTCGGAGTCGTCGCATCGGCACTGTTGATCGTGATCGATTGCGGAATCCGCGTGACGTAATCCGACGATGGATCACCCATCAGATTGTAGATATCGAAGTAATAATCGCTATCACCACCCGATGTATAGACCGCAATCAACCCGGTGAAATACATCGCGGAGAGTGTGTGAATCAGGTCTTCATGTTGGCAACGGTAGACTTCCCGCTGTTCTGCATCATCTTCATCCCAGTACGAACTTTCGGACGTGCCCCAGTACGACACGGAACCCTTGTTGGGCTGCAGCAACCAGCGCTCGCCGAACGAGATCGTCTGATCGTGCAGGTTCGTGCCGCATGCGAACACATTCACATGGCCGTACTTGTCGACGTTCGTCAACTGATTCACATTTTCATGCACGAAATGCACACTGGCAGTCCCGCTTCCGTCTCCGTAACCGTGACCGGAATAGGTCACGATACCCCGACCCTCGTTCACATTCTGAGCGAAGTCGGCTGTATCACCGCCGAGACGTTCAAACACATCGTGAGCGGTATTGGATGACGGATCTATGGGTTCTACATGATAATCGAAACACCAATGATGTGTCGCTTCGATCATCGATGAATGGTCGGAAGACGCCAGCCAGACTGAATCCTTGAAATAGTCTTTGCTCGGCATGGTCATCTGCTCGAACTGGAACACCTTCGCAAGAATGTTCTCGAGGTCCGTAACACTGCGGATCGGGAACCGTCCGATCATGATATCGGGTGTCCAGTAACCGGTTCCTTCAAGTTCCGTGTACGCATTGTCATCCGCGGATCCGGATGCTTCTCCGGTGTAGCACGGAATCGTGTTGGTATCGCCGGCGAGCAGCACGTATGCCGGCGGATTTTCCCAGTTCTGGTAGGCATTGAGGATGATATTCTTGATGACCGTCGTCGTTGCCCCGGTCGGTGCAGTCTCGACGGTGACATCATATCCGGAGTTTTCCTTCCATTCGATGAATGGGGTAAGAGCGGTCTGGAAGTCGGTAGCGGAGATGATCAGGTAGGAAATGGGGGCAGCAGGCGGGAATGGGAAGTTACGGTCGGAATTATGGTTCAGGACGATTCGGTTGAAGATCTGATCGAACGTCCGATCGGCATATCTCCGGGCCATCTCAAGTGTCCGATTCTGATCGGCGTTCCTGAGCCCGAGGTCGATATTGATTTGAGAAACGTACTGGATCGCATTGGCCGATGGATTGTAAGCAATGGGAGAAATTTCCAGGACGAGTAGCCGGTGGCCGCGCATAGTATCGATTTCCTGGATGCGGACGCGTTCAGTGCCGATGAATGAGTTCTGGCTGTAAGTATCGGCATTGATCTGGAACGGCGCGGCTTCGAGAGCTCCCGGGAGTTTCGGGACCGGTGCCTGAACGGGGATGAGCGGATAAGCCAGACCCGCTTCGGCAAGGCCGAGGATCTCGGGAGTGGAAGTCTCAACGCCCAGTGTCACTTCAGCGCCGTATGGGATCTCGACGATCTTCCGGAGAACCGGAATCCGCGGATCACCGATAGCACCCTTGAATGCGTCGTCATCGAGTTGTAGTTGGGAGAACATCCCTCCTTTGGTCGCAATTTCCCGGCTTTCGACACCGGGAATGGACACGTCGATTCGAATGTGGTCCCAGGTGTCTTCCCGAACCTGGAACTGTGAATCGGATCGACCGTTGCTGCTGAAACCCAGCCAGCCGGCCGCACCGGCGCCGCTGATCGAAATGATCATCGGGAACAGCAGCAAGAGCATCGCTTTCCTCACTGAACCTCGCATACGTTTCCTCCTTATCAGGTTAGCACACACATGCCATCTTCTGGCAGACAACGTCTCACCGTTTTTTTCCCTGTTGAATTTTGACGTCATCAGGGAATATATGAAATATGCAAAATCAATTCCATCGTTCCAGCTTCTGCGTTCATCAATCCTGTCGATCCTGATTCAGCCCCGATCTCTGTCTTGACATGCCCGTTTCGAATTCATACTGTTCCAATCGGTGGCTGCTCGGATTGCCCCGCCGGATATCGTATACCAAAACCACACAAAGTCGGAGGAAAATTTGAATGACAACCGGACTTTCAGGTGACCCCAGGCTCGCGCGCTGGGCACAGGTCATCACAGAATTCTGCACCGAAATCAAACCGGGAGAGCGTGTCGAGATTACGGGAGAGATCGAGGGATCTCCATTGATGCTGGCTTTGTATCGACACTGCCTGATGCTCGGAGCATATCCGGTTTTAAAACCGGTTCTGCCGGAAGCCGCTGAACTCTTTTACCGGTATGCGAACACCGATCAACTCACCCACGTGCATCGCACCGCACTGTTTGAAGCCAGCCATACGGATGTGTCGCTGCACGTCGCTGCGGAAACCAACACGAAAGCGCTTGCGGGAGTTGAACCCGCCAAGATCTCGAAAGTCCGGCTCGCTCGAAAAGCACTTTCGAGAATCCGCAAGGAACATGTTCGCTGGAATATTACATCCTATCCGACCGATGCATACGCGCAGGACGCCGGGATGTCCAGGGAGGATTTCGCGGAGTTCATATTCAGCGCAGGATTTCTGAATCATGAGAACGCACTGGATCACTGGAAGCGACTGCGCAACCGTCAGCAGAAAATGACAGAAGCCCTGCAGCACGTCAAATCATTCCGGATCGAATCGAATGCGTCGGATCTGACTCTGGGAGTCGGAGGACGAAGAATCTGTGAAAGTTCGGGAAAGGTGAATATGCCGGACGGTGAGATTTACACCGGGCCGATCGAGAACGAAGTCAACGGGTTCATCCGCTTTTCATTTCCCGGTTACTACATGGGTCAGGTTGTTTCCGGAATCCATCTGGAATTCAAAAAAGGGAAAGTTGTCCGAGCATCAGCTGAGACAAACGAGCGATTCCTGATCCAGATGCTCGATACGGATCCGGGAGCCCGCCGGATCGGCGAACTCGGAATCGGAACGAATTGGGGCGTTCGCCGGTTCACACAAAACCTCCTGTTCGATGAAAAAATGGGAGGAACCATCCATCTGGCGCTCGGAGACGCGTATCGCGAAACCCTGGGAAAGAACCGCTCCGCCATCCATTGGGATATCCTCCACGATCTGCGCAGTGACGGAAGGATCCTGGCTGATCATGAGATTCTGATGGAGAACGGCGAGTTCTGCGGACGATTTCTCGAGATCTGGAACGATGCCGAACGCTGATCAGAATCGGTAGGAAATGCTGAAAACCGGCAGGATCGGCAGGTTGTTGACGCGTTCCTTTGTCGGTTTCTCGATCGGAGGATTTCCCGAATTGTAGCTATACACATACAGGTTTTTTCGATTTGTCGCATTGAGCACGTCGAGGCTCAGGGCAAGATCGCCATGTGATAAACGCTTCGCATATTGAATCCGGAAATCCATCCTGAAGTAAGGTTCCAGACGACGAGCATTGAGAGATCCATATTCAGCAACCCAGATCATGTAGTGGGGAGGGTCCCGATCCAACTGCAGATCCCAGTCCTGCACCGCGGTCTCCGGGCGTCCGGATGAATATGTGAACCGAGTCGACAGGGTCCAGTGCTTCAGCAACCGGAGATTCGTGACGAGATGGGCGGTGTGCTTCTGGTCCTGCAGCGGATAATACCATTTCGGGTTGATCTCATGAAGCGGATTGAACACCCGGGTCAGACCATACCCGTAGGTGAACCAGCCATCCAGCATTTTCCATGGAAACACCTGACAGAACAATTCACCGCCATACGCAAATCCGGATCCCTCGTTGACAAATGCACGCCCCTCCGATGCAGCCGCCAGTGCGGATTCCGCCGAATCATAATTGACGATGGATCGGTCGTACGATTTGTAGTATCCCTCGATTCTGACTTTCACGAATTGACTGACATCGCCTTCGAGCCCCAGAATCGAATGCAGTGCGCGCTGAGATCTCAGGTCCGGGTTCCCGAAACCGGGCGCGGTCTGAATCACGTTGTAGGGGAACTGGTAAAACACCCCCCAGGCTCCGCGCATTCGGATGTGCGGGGTCAACCCGGCCAGAAACTGACACCGGGGTGCAACCGTGATCTCTCCTGTCGGATCCCATCGATCCGCTCGCGCACCGGCGGTTATCTGAAAGACTCGCTCGACCTCCGGTGACCATTCGGACTGTACCCAGACTGACTGAAACTGAAACGGTGTATCGAAAACAATGTCGGTCTTATCCGTATTCTCGTTGCCGGTTTGACGGCTGCCGTCGATCTGGGAACGGTAATCGGTCAGGAAGGAATCGATCGAGATTGTCGCCCACCCCGCCTGTATGCCTCCTGCAAAGATGAACGATTCAGTCGCATGATCGACTTCAATATCCGCCATCTCGAAGTCGATATCCGCATCCGCATTCAACGGTTCTGTTCCCGTCAGATCGGCGCGTGTGGATGAATGACTGTAAGCCAGAGTCCCGATGAAACTGAGATTCGGGTTGATCCATTCTCTCCAGGTCAGATTGAACAAACGGCTCTTATTGAGGAAGTAAAACGACCCGGGATCGGCCTTCGGATTTTCCGCCGATTCCTTCAGGTCGAATCGCTGCAGACCATCCTGGCCATACAGACTCTCGAATGAAACATGTCTCGTCGAGCCGAAAAAGGTATATTTCCCGATGATGTCTCCAAAATATGGTGCGGCGATGTCATCATCCAGATTGAACAGATCGGCCGCAAAATCCCAGTATGATCTTCGAGCGCCGATGAGATAACTCGATGTGCCTTTCGTGATGGGACCTTCCAGTACAAACTTGGCACTGATCGGGCTGATATCCGCCCAGCCATGATGGGTTTGGCGATCACCCGAGCGATAGGTCACATCCAGGATGCCGGAAAGGGCATTCCCATATCGCGACGGGAACCCTCCCGTGTAAAACTCAACCGTATCCACCAGTTCCTCGAAATAGACCGAAAAAGCGCCCCCCAGATGATAGGGGTTCAGGAGATATCCCCGATCGAGGAACAGCATCGTCTCATCGGAACTGCCTCCCCGGACATACAGAATCGATAAAAAATCACTCTCTCCAACAACACCCGGCAACGTCTGAACTTTTTTTGCAGGATCTTCCATGGCACCGGGGGCATCTTTAAATAACTCCGCCGGGATCTCGGTTGCCATGACATCCTTGAATCGGATCTCGATCGGTTTCGCCGATACAGTGATCTCGACATCGTATGCCAGCGGAGTAAGCGGAATTTTAAAAAATCGGAAACTCGGATCCCTGGGCTTCACGACGAATCGATCGATGGATGCTCCACTGTATCCTTCCGCGTTGACCATCAAACGGTATTCCTGCGGTTCAATTCGATAGATCGTGAACGATCCCCTGATATCTGTCATCACGTGATGATCGCCCGGCTTCAAGGTCACCTCTGCGTTCTGAATCGGTGCGCCGGTATATGCGTCGATGACTTCTCCGCTGATCTGCGCGGCGGAGGTGTTCGGCGTGTTCGGGACCCAGCAGAAGAGCGAGATAGCGATAGCTGCTGTGAAGAGTCGCATGGTTCCATCGTGAAGAATTGGTTCGGATATTGCAATATTGATTCGGGACTTTTTTCACCGAGAGGAGGAGAACCATGGTGAATCTCAAGAAGTTGTCCTTGGTCATGTTGGGATTGCTGGCATTGGGCGGCTCAGGGTTGGCGGCCTATCAGGTTGGTGACACGGTTACCAACTGGACACTGAACGATCATTTGGGGAATCCCGTCTCGCTAACGGATTTTGCTGGATCCGTCGTGATTCTCAATTTCTGGCAGGACACCTGAGGGGGATGTAATGAGGAGGCTCCTCAGTTACAGGAAATTTGGGAAGAGTATCAGGATCGCGGAGTCATCATAATCGGTATCGGAGCGGGGATGAATCAGACGAAGGCCGCTGCCTGGGTGGCGACTCACGGCATCACTCATCCGGTTCTGGCCGATCCTTCACGCGTGGCATTCAACCCGTTCTCGATGGGCTACGTCCCGCACAATGCCGTGCTGGACTGCAATCGGGTCGTTCGTTACACGAATTACGGGTTTGAAGAATCCACCATCATGCAGATCGTCAATTCGGAATTGTCCGATGTGGGTGCAGATCAGTTCGTTCCTCGCCTGGATACGGAAAACACCACGGATCCGATCCCCATCGAGATCCCCTTCATCGTCAATTCTCCATTCACGACCGGCTACCCGATGCTCTACTGGCGGTCAGGAACAGGCAGTTATGAATCGGTGACAATGTCTCCCACAAGGTGGCAGACATACACCGCGAGCGTCCCGGCTCAGCCGCAGGGCACAACCATTTCCTATTACTTCGATATCCGCAATCAGGCCGGATGCAACCGCCTCAAACCATTCAACGCCCCAACCACCGTTTACAGCTTCAATGTCATCATCGACTCGGTTGCACCCTCCATCACTCATACACCCTACACGGAAGTCGGTGAACCGGCATGGCCTGTCGATGTCACTGCCGTCGTGACCGATAACATCGGGATCGACTCCGTCACACTCGAATACATCATCAGCGGCGGATCGGCTGTTACTGTTCCGATGGATCAGGATGGGAGCAGTTTTACAGCTTCGTTCGGTGGAACCGTCCAGGCCGGAGATACAGTCGACTATCGGATCATCGCAGTCGATTCGTCTGTCGCGCAGAACACCTCGTATCACCCTGCCTCCGGGTATCATCGGATTCAGATCATCGAACCCATCGCCGCTGCGGTTATCGATCTGGATTCCACGCATAATTCCGGCACAGTAATACGAGATTCACTGATCCCCCTCCTGGGAAGTCCGGCCTATCTCACCAGCATGCCGCAGACACTCGCGAATTATCGCAGTCTTTTCGTCTGTCTGGGAGTATACAGCGGTGGAGCGCATGCACTGAGCGGCGCTGAAGGCACTGCATTGAAGGATTTCCTCGATGGCGGCGGCCGTTTGTATATGGAAGGCGGCGAAACGTGGGCATACGACAATCCGACTGTCGTCCATCCTTACTTCCATATCAATGGCGTTTCGGACGGATCGAATAATGCCGGACCGCTCAACGGAATCGCCGGCACCTTCACCGAAGGGATGGCATTCGGTTACCAGACAAGCGCAACCTATAACAACTACATCGATCAGATCGCCGCGGGCACAGGCGCAGTCAATCTCTTTGTCGACGGCAACAACAGTTATTACACCTGCGTCGGTTACGATGGGAACACTTACAAAACCATCGGGAGCAGCACAAAATTCGGGGGCTTGATCGAACAGGGAAGCGGAACGAAGAGCGAACTGATGCAGGATATCCTGACCTTCTTCGAGATTCCCTTCTCGGCACCGTCTCCGACCAGTGGACCGAGTCACACGCCAACACCCACGCCCACCACACAAGTACCGACAGCCACACCCACCTCAACCGGTCCGACCTCAACGCCAACTCCAACCGGCACTCAACCCGCTGCAACCGCGACACCGACCCCGGACAACGCATTCATCGCCATCACCATGTCTCATGACGTCTTCCACGCCGGTGACAATTTCAAGATGGATGTGACGATATCCAATCCTTCGGGTTCAATCTCGGTCCAGGAATTCATCATTCTCGATATCTACAGTAACAACTACTTCTTCTGGCCGGGTTGGACGCAGGATCTCGACTACGTCGACCTCAATCTGACCCCCGGATATCTCGAATCGGATACGATCCTCGAATTCACTTGGCCTTCGGGTGCGGGGAGTGCTTCAGGACTCAAGTTCTGGGCTGCTTTGCTGGATCCCGCAACCATGACGATCTATGGGAGTTTCGACTCGTTCGAGTTCGGATACGAATAATCCGGAAAACGCATTCTGATGAGAGGGAGGCGGACGGCCTCCCTCTTTTTTTTGGACCGAATGCCCGGGTCGATCAGCGATGATCCCGGACAAAATCCGGCAATTCTTCCAGTGACACGATCTCTGCGACACCGTGATGATTATCAGTCGATTGTTTCCTGTTCAACCAGACGGGGAACATGCCTGCCTGAATCGCTCCCACGATATCGACATCATAGGTATCTCCAATAAACATGCTTTCGCACGCATGCAAATCGGAGTGCCGGGCCATGGCATATTCGAAGATCCTGCGATCCGGTTTTTTAAAGCGAAGATCGGACGAATAGACAAGGGGATCAAAAACATCGAGGATTCTGTATTTCGACAGGAGTTCTCGATAGATGATCGAAGGATGAAAGACATTTGATATCAGCCCGATCCGGAGTCCCATCGACGCAAGTTCGCGAAGTGCACCAAAGGCATGCGGATAGATGAACAGATGCTGTTGTAAATATGCGATCTGATCCCAATACATCTGCCGGATGGCGCGATGAGACGGTTCGCGCTGAGTAAAGGCCCGGAGCGCGACGATGAGTGACCGCCAGGAATCCCCCTGATCCATCGCGTTGACTCGGTAGACTCCATTGTCGATCGTCTCCGAAATGAATGAGACGAATCGATCGATATTGAGATCTTCTCCGAGAAAACGTCGAACCGTTTTTGTTCGAATCGAATACAAGATCGACTCGGTCCGTGAATATTGGGGATCGACGCCAAGAATAACGCCTCCCATATCCAGATAGACGGCCTTGAACATCACGATCTCCCTTCCGTCCGACTCGTGCATCCCGTTGAACGAAGGATCAAGTTTACCACCACTTGCACTATTGACTCCAGAGTGCGTCAAACTTAATGTTTGCCCGGTGGGGAGTTTGACCGCATCATATCAGCGAGAAAGGACTGGCGCCCCTGTGAGCACCTTTTTTTTAGTTACAGCTTTACTTTTCAACGCTCTGGCCAACATCTTGATGAAATACGCCAGCACCCTGACCACCCCGGCTCTCAACACCCCGCTTCTGCAGCGTTTGACCGGAATGTATCTCTCCTGGCCGTTTCTGATCGGGTTGTTCGCCTTCGGCCTCAATCTCGTTTTCTACACCCAGGCGCTGAAAACCCTGCCGATCTCGATCGCCTACCCGGTCATGACAGGAGCAGGATTTGTATTCATCGCCGTATCAGGCATCTACCTTTTCTCGGAAAAACTGCAGCCTGCCCAGATGATCGGTATCGGTCTCGTATTTGCAGGCATCCTCATGATTTCTCATACCGCCTGACATGCCAATCCCTGCTTTCGAATCCTGTTGTTCGTTTCTGGAAAATCTCCATTCCGAGCGTTATTTCACGGCGGCTTCATTCGGGATCGCACATCCCCTCTTACTGTTGACTCGTTCGATCGGTTTTCTCGATGATCCTCCCCGATCCATCCCCGTTACTCCGGCAACGCTCTTTGACATCGCCTCGATTACCAAACCCGTTGCAACCGCGACTGCGATTCTGCAACTCGTTGAGTCCGGACGGATAGAACTTGAGGAGCAGGTGGAGGCATACCTGCCTGAATTTCGCGATACGGGGTTGTGCAGGATCACGGTGAAGCAACTGCTGACACACTCCGCGGGATTGGCAGCATGGAAACCGCTGTATCTCAAAGGATCATCCGTTCAGGAGTACATCGAGCAGATCGCCGCGGATCCGCTCGCTTACGAACCGGGAACACGGGTCGTCTACTCGTGCCTGGGGTACATCGCTCTGGCGGAAATCGTGCGCCGAGTATCCGGGACTTCGCTACAATCTTACTGCGATTCACACATCTTCACCCCGCTCGGCATGATGGACACCTGCTTCAATCCACCTCTCAATCGTCGGCATCGCATTGCCCCTGTCGAGTTGGGCAATGCGTACGAACGTTGTCTGACCGGCTCTGCAGGTGCAGATTATTCGAGGTGGCGCGATGAGCGAATCCGAGGCGAAGTCCATGACAACAATGGATTCCAGGCAGGTGGAGAAACCGGAAATTCAGGGCTGTTCTCGACCACACATGACCTCATCGTGTTCGGACTGTGCATACTCGAAGGTTTGATCGGCCGCGATACTCTCATCCTGCGCTCGGAAACGATCCGCAACGCCTGCCGGAATCACACGGAAGGACTTGACTTCGGTCGCGGATTGGGTTGGCAGATCGCATCCACCAGTTTTTCCGCAGGCGGTCTCATCTCGAGAGACGCTATCGGACACAACGGGTTCACCGGCACGAGCATCTGGATCGACATGCATCGTCGGAGTGTGATTGTGCTGTTGACAAACAGAACGTACTTCGGTGGCGATCCGTCTCGGTTCAGCGCTATCCGTGCGCCGTTTCATGATCTGGCTGTTCAATGCCTTGACCGTCTGTCGGCTCAACCCGATGTGACACCTCGTACAAACTGATATTTCCGACACGTCGAACGAGTGTGCAGTCAGGCAACTCCGGCATCGGCCCCAAGGCCATCTCCCGCGGACCGTACCAGATGTATCGGATGTGATACTGCTTCAACAGATCAAGTTTGTAATCGGAATCCACGATTGGGTCATAGAAGCGCTTGAGTTTGTTTTCCTTTTCGCCCTTCTGAGGTGTCGTGCCCCAATGCCCCAGGTATACGTTCTGAAGAGCTTTCCAGCCGATCTTGTTGCCCGTATCGCGATTGACCAGGACAATGCCTCGAGGAAGCCCCGACAGGATCCGCATCATCGCGAGTTCTGACTCCGATGCATACAGCGAAGTCGGCCATACATTCTCGCGGGTTTGTATCGTCGCCTTTGTCAGCGCATATCCATCATTGAGCACGCCTGTACCGAGAACGATGGTTGCGATCAGGACACGTGGAACCGGAGAAGAAAAAACGGACATCAGGTTTTTCAAAGGCCGGGTGGCTAGCACCGCCAGGGGGAGATGGAGCATATGCTGGAATAACAACCCGGTCATTCCGGGATACAGAGAAAAAAACAAGGCTCCCGCAACCCAAGCCGCCAGCAATCGTTCGCGGATCGATCCATGCCGGATGGCTATGATCACTCCCCATACGCCTAAAGGCAGCAGCCAGGCGTATCGAATGGGGTACATGCGTAACGCCTCACTTGAGTGCGGCACATGATACTGCCGGATGATGTTCGCGGTCATCGGATCGGTCTGCATCCATTGAACGTATCCAAAGATGATCAGATAGGGGATGAGGAGCAATCCCGCCCGTCGCCATGTTTCCAACCAGCGGGTCAATGTGGATGAATCCGCAGCATCGGTTGCCCGGAACGGGAAAAAGATGATGCAGGAAATCGCCGCGTAGGCGACGATTGCGCTGTTCGGATGCACCATCCAATTCACGAGAATCAGCGCACTCAGCCAACCCGCTTGTCTCAGCCATCGCTTGCACTCCATCATCCGACTCGCACTGTCCACCATCAGAATCGTCAGGGCGACACCGGCAATCTTCAGTGGATTATGGAAAGATGTGAAGGTCGAAAACCCGTCCATCCAGAAATTCCGTGGTCGCGGCAAGTCAATCCGGGTAAGGGTCATCAGCCATTCCAAGCCGGATCCGCACAGAACCAGATAATATGCCAGGAGTTGCGTTTTTCGATCTCGAAACGTATGTCCCAGGAATCGCTTCAAAATGATCAGAAAGAGTAGAGAGACGCAGATATACGAGATCTGCCAGGTTACCTCGGAAGGCAATCGAAACCACCGGGCCATGAAGCCCAGCACCGTGAAATAGATCGCTATCATCCTCGGCGATTGAACTTCGGTTGTCGAGTGATCTTCATACAGGAATCTGCCCTCGCGAGCAGTCTGCTCGATGAAACTGCCGTACCGATGGTAATCATCGGATCGAATCCATCCCAGGAAAACAGAATCAGGAGGTTGTTGCGACAGATAGCCGACAATTGTTGGCAGAAGCCACGAATTGGCGATCAGAAATCCGATCAGGAGATGTTTTCGGGTGATCATGCGCAGATTTTAAAGAGAATGGACGATCAGCGCAACCCGGAACAGTATGTCTGACGATGGATTCACAGGGTTGCCAGCCGCCGGGGGGCGTGTTATGAATATTCAGATTCGTCGGGGATGAATCACCGTTTCGATCCATGTGCGGGTAGCCATCGATATGAACGACAGGAAGCCATCCCGATTCGGAGAAATCGGGCGATTGTTCAGCTTCGGCATCGAATTCACCCTGACCATCATGATCGGGTTGGGAATGGGTATGTTTGTTGATTCGATATGTGATTCACGCCCGGCCGGCATGTTCATCGGACTAGCCGGAGGAATCGGAGCAGCCTTTCGAGCTTTGTACAAGCTTGCATCAGGTCTCCGGAAAAAGCAGGATTGAAATGGCCGGGCGCACTCTGATCACGGGAATCGTATTCAGTATCCTGGGAGTCTTGATCTGTCTGTTGCTGAATCAACCCGAGTTATGCGCCGGTTTGATGACCGGTGCATTGCTGGGCGCGGTCAATCTGATTGCCATTGTCTGGCTGGTGAAGAGGATGACCGTAACCGGCAATCGCCCCCGTCATCCTGTTTTTGCAGCACTCATCATGATCAAATTTCTCGTGCTTGCCACCGTCACCTATTTCGGAATCGTGCGTCTGGGGCTGAATGCTCCGGCTTTTCTGATTGGATATTCGATCATGTTGTTTTCCGCCATTGGAAACGTCATATTGTTGACTCGGTCTCTGACCCCCAAAGAGGACTGACATGTCTGCATCGAGCATTGAACATACACTCTGGATCACCCAAAAGATCAACGGACTTTTCGGGCTGCGCACGGAACCGCCGGTGATTCCCGATCATTTTGTCGAGAGCGCTCTGGTATTGGGGGCACTGACGGTCGTGGCGCTGGTCGCGCGCAGGAAACTGAGTCTGATCCCGAATCGGCTCCAGAACATCATCGAAGCGGCTTTGGAAGCAATCAACGATCTGCTTGTATCGGTGATCGGCCCCAAAGGCCCACGCTATTTTCCCCTGATTGCCTCGATGGGCATCTTCATTCTTTTCGGGAATCTGATCGGACTGCTTCCATTCTGCAAGTCTCCGACCAGCAATCTGAACGTGACGTTGTCCTGTGCGATCATCGTGTTTGTTTATTATCATTATCAGGGTATCAAGGAGCATGGTTTCGGTGCATACATGAAGCATTTCGCCGGCCCGAAACCGTTTCTCGCACCGCTGATGTTTCCGCTCGAACTCATCAGTCATTTCGCGCGTGTCATGTCGCTGTCCATCCGGCTTTTCGGGAACATCATGGGAGAGGACATCATCATTATCATCCTGTTCATCCTCGTTCCTTATATCGTTCCGATCCCGATGATGATGTTCGCTATCTTCACGTCAGTCCTTCAGAGTTTTATTTTCATCATGCTGTCAATGATGTATATTGCGGGTGCGGTTGCGGAGGAAAGCCATGATTCGCACTGACACTCGTTTCTTTTCTCATCCTGAAATCCGCCCATTGAACCGGCATCTGTTGAACAGAGAGGAGTATGCTGTATGAGTCGAAAATCTGCCACGATCAGTTTGATCCTGACAACTTTGTTTTTTGCGACGGGGACGATCTTCGCAGCGGAAGGCCAGCCGGAGACATCCATGGGGGACAAGACCTTTTTCTTCAGCGTGGTCGTCGCTTCATGTGCCTTTGCCATGGCAATTGCATCCAGCGCATGCGGTATCGCGCAATCGCGTGCCATCTCCCGCGCCATGGATGGAATCGCTCGCCAACCCAGTTCTTACAAAGACATCCAGACTCTGCTCATTATCGGTCTGGCCTTGATCGAATCGCTCGCTCTCTATGTGCTCGTGGTCGCCCTGATCCTGATCTACGCATCGCCTTTCAATTCGATCATCGCAGGATAATTCGTCTGACTTTTCCGGAACTGACTCGGATCCCGATGCGTTCTTATGTTGGCCGCCCGGCATCATCCTGCCGGCGCGATGAAATTGAATAGTCTACTTGGGAGGTTCGGATCTTTTCCGGAAACAGCATATGTCACGTAAAACCAGCTCATTTCTCGTTCCGTTCTCCGTTTCCTTTGCTTCGGTGTCATGCATCGGGCTTCTCGTGATCTATTTCGCTTTTTACAGACCCCGGCTTTCATCAGTCGATACAAAGACGCCTTCCGAGACACCTCAACTGGCGACTCTCCAGGAACACAAACCTTCCGGACCTTTCGGGAAGCCGTCATTCGCGATAGACGAAACCGGAGTCGTCCGGGGAACAGATCAGGCAGGAAAACAGGACTCCGGAAAGCGAACCGGATCCCCCGCTCAGCGATCTGCATCACCCGCCTCCAGACCGACAAATCCAGCCATCCATAACGCCAGATCAACACCGGCACAGGAGCGTGGAAGTTCGACAGCCGCCCAAACCAGAGCAGCAGTTCCTGGGGCGAATTCGCCCAAACAGGAACCCGTTTCCAAATCTTCGGGCGGCGAAACATCCCCCGATGATGAATCAGCAGCGGCTTCGCGCGGTGAACCGATGAAGAAGCCGGCCCCGAATGATGGCGGCAACAACCTCATGCGAGCCCTGAAGGAAGCCGGGCAGAGAAAACAGCAAAACCTTTCGTCTACGTCGGACACACCCTCCGGAAACAACCCGTTTGACAGTATCCTCAAGTCACGCCGATCGAACACGGACACGGACAAGGAAGAGACAGAGTGACCGAGCGTGCCCAGCTTCGGGTTGGTGACCTGATCTCCATACCGGAAGTTGAGCTCGTCGTCCAGTTGGCGGAAGCCAGAGATCTCGATCCTGATGATCTCGCGTCACGCGCCTCTCTGGAAGCACTTACCCATTCATTTGTCATTACTGAAGACATCCGGACGATTTTTTCGTCCGTGTTTGGAGCGATTGCCAACGATAAGGGTCGCGGTTTTTTTATCGCCGGGGGATATGGATCCGGGAAGAGTCATTTGCTTGCGGTGATCGCCCTGGCGCTGCGGCACTCTTGGGCCTGGCCGGCGCTTACACGGCAGTTTCCGGACTTGGAGCCCTGCCAGCGAAAAATCATCGCATCCAGACCGCTGGTCGTTCTGATCCCTCTGACTGAGTTCAACAGCTCAATGTCTCTTGAGGATATTACCTGGAGCAGTATCGAAGTCTCTTCGGCGCTCTCCGGAATACCGCTCGCATTGAGTCATTCCAAACGATTTCTGACCCTGTTCAATCGCTATATCATCCCCGTTCATCACGCCGAGTTCGATCATTTCAGGCGCTCGTATCCGGATGAATTCTCCTGGGATCGCCTCTGCCGTGATGATCCGGCATCGGCTCATACCATCGCCTTGCAGTTTCTCGAAGATACATCGCTCGAATTCCCATTCCGCCCTTCAGCCGATCGCTCAACGATTCTCGAAGAGCTGATCGATTCACTGAAAGCGGAATCGATTGATGGAATCGTGATTGTTTATGATGAGTTGTCCGAGTTCCTGAAATCGAAACAGGACACGTCGGCATTGAACGAAGATGCTCGATTTTTGCAGTATCTGGGTGAAGCCTCCGAGCGAAACCATCTCTGGATAGTTTCAGCGCTCCAGGAGGCACTGGATCGAACAGGCCCGATCCAGGAATCGATTTATCGGAAAATAGCGGATCGGTATGAAAAGCCATTCAGGCTGGGGTCGCGACACCTCCACGATCTGATTTCCAAACGCCTGATTCAGAAGAAAGGGCCTCAGGCGCTGGAACGAATACGGACTCTGTTCGAGTCTTATCGGCATTCGTTCCGTCGAATCGATATCACAGCCGGAGACTTCGAATCGATTTACCCGGTTCACCCGGAAACGCTCGATTTCCTCGCTAAAAACCCTGAATTGTTCAGCCAGAATCGTGGCATCGTCGCGTTCATCACGACCCGGATCGCAGGAAAACCCGACAGAGGTATACGGGGCATTCTGGATTTACCTGCCGAGACGCTGCTGACGCCGGATTCCATATTCGATCACTTTGAAGATCGAATCCTGGCCTCCGCCGAATATGGCAAGTATCATCGCCTGTTCCGGGACCACTTTTTGGATCGGATCCATGTCATGTACACGGATCCGGTCGACCGCGATATAGCCGCACGTTTGATCAAGATTCTGGTACTGCAAGCATCGACACCAATCATTCAACCTCGTACCAGTCGCGAACTCGCCAATATTCTGCTCTATAAAGCGCTGGATGACGCTCTGTCCCAGGGCCAGTTGAACTACACCTACTTCTACGAGCACTTCCTCGATCGCTTGTACCGGGAAGCGGGACATATCCGGCGATCCGGCGGACCCGCGGCAGGCGACTTCGTCTATACGCTCGAAGCCGGCGAAAATCTGCTGGAGTATGTGAACCGGAAGAGGACACGACTGGCTGCCGGACTCTCCGCGTTCTCCGACACCGTCCTGCACTCTGTATTGGGAGCCATGTCGCACGGTCGTTTTCCTCTGGCGGTGTTCCATAAAAGAAACGCGCTGCGTGACGGCGTCAAATGGGAATGCACGCCACGGCGCATTCTCGTGAGACTCGATCGGGTTTCCGAAGTCACAGGAACCCTTCTGACCGAACTGAATCAGGGGATCGATGCGAGTGACTACGACCTGATCCTCTGGCTCGCAAACCCGAACGATTTCACCGCTCAGAAGCTTGCCGCTCAGAAACTCCTTTCAAGTATCGATGCGCGATTCGTCGATGCCTGGTGTTTTTGTATACCCAGCGATGGAATAGATTCCTCACTCCAACAGAAAATGATCGATTTTCATGTCTTCCAGAAGTTAGTGACGGATGAAGAAATCACGCATCATGAAAACGCGGCCGAGTTGATTTCCCGGATTCGGAATCAGATTGAACGATTCTCATCGGAGCTGTTTCCTGCCATCACAGCGGGTTACCTGAATGGTACACTGATCACGTCAAAGAGTTCACTCGATCTTCATGGATCACAGCCTGAGCATTTCGATGGCTGGCTCTCATCCGTCGTCCATTCACAGCTCTCTGCCCGCTATCCGATGCATCGTCACGTCGCCCCTCGGACCGAGATCTCAGGTAAATTCATGCTTGAAACCATCCTCGATCGCCTGATCAAACCAGGCCATACCGGCGATCTTTCTTCGGCTCGAGAAGAAGCATTCGAGGCGATGGTGCGTCTGATCGCCGTTCCGATCGGCATTGCGGTCAAGGATGGGAGTATGTTCAAACTCGCGGGATCGGCACGGAAATCACCCATCATGACGCTCCTCTCGGAACTGATACCCGTCGGAATACAGCCGGTTCTGGATTTTTCCGAGGAGAGCATTCCTCTGGAAACGCTGTGGCGCAAAATGGCGTCTCCCCCTTACGGCATGTCACGACCGGTGTTCGATCTCATGCTCGTCACGCTCCTTCGCAAAGGCCAGATCTTTATATCCTCACACAATCATCCGATCGGCTTGAATGATCTGAATCTCCCCTTGAATCTGAAACAGTTTCGGGTTCATCACGGACATCTGTTACCGGTTCTGTTCCGGCCGCATGCAGCGAGGCTGTACAAGTTTTTATTCAATCGTGTACTCAGCGATTTCGACAGTGACAGACAGGAAGAACTCTGGGAAAAATTGCTCCAGATCAAGCTTCGATGGGATTCGATTCTGAGAGGATTTGACACCGTCTTCCGGAATCTGGTCGACCAGTATCGGGAAGATCGTTATGATACCCGGCGCATCGACTCGATGATTGAGGAATTGGACGGAATGATCGCATCGATCGATGATTCGCAACCGGCAATCGATGGCCTTACGAGTGTTTTTTCGCGATTCGAGTCGCCCGATGAGCTTGAAACCGTTTTGTCCGGATTGAAACGATTCAACCAATTCACCCGGTCGGGTTGCGCGGAGTACCAACACATCCGCAACTATGTCTCGGATGTCCGATTCAAAAAAGCGATCGCGCATGCACCGGAACAGCTGGGAATTCTTCGCGACGAGCTGGAATCGCTTCTTCGCGTGAGCGATGACCTTTTCATCGGCACGTCAGTAACCGGAATCGTCAAGTCATTTCAATCGCTCCGCTCGGCATACATCTCACTCTATTCACACGCCCATGCCGAGTGGATCTCAGTCAAACGTTCACAGCACAAAACACCGCTGACAGCATGTCCTGAATGTCGATTACTGGAACTTCTCGAGCAGTTCATGCCCGTACTCGTTCTTCCGAGTCTTTCCGGGATGAGGCGATGGGTAGCTCGCGAGTCCGGAGAGGTCTGTGAGCGTGACCCGTGTCGTGAACTCGAGAACGGCCCCGTTTGCAGTTGTGGATTCGAAGTGACCGAGGCGTTCTGGAAGGATTCGCTGGATCATCTCATGCGCTCGATCCGCAATGATCTTCAAATGGCCCTGAATGCTTTTAAGTCGATCGAGATACCGGTCGGACAGACACCTGAAATGGAAGTCAGAACGTTGATTGAACGGGCCGGGTCGACAGATATTGAACGGGAATCGGATCTGCGCACCTTTCTCGATTCATGCACTCCTGACGCGTTGATTCGGTGCAATCAACTCCTGGGATCGCTCCCGCACTGCCGTCTGAAGCGCACGAAAGAGCTGACCGAGCAATTGCAGAACAGACTGATGTCAAAATCGGACGCGATCCGATTGATAGAGGATTGGCTCGACCCTGATCAATCGGCATCAGATTCGGATATGATCCGGTTTGAATAATCCCGTGTTACTTGACGCGAACTGATTTGATGATCACCGGTTCGATCGGGACATTCTGATGATGCTCTTTTGATCCCGTTTTTACGGCTCGGATTTTATCCACCACATCCATTCCTGTCGTCACTTTGCCGAAAACGGCATATCCGTAACCGCGTGCAGTGGTGTCCTTGTGATCCAGACTGGAGTTGTCGACCAGATTGATGAAAAACTGGCAGGTCGCGGAATCGATGATATTGGTGCGAGCCATGGCGACCGTTCCGCGTTCATTTTTCAAGCCGTTCGAAGCCTCGTTCTTGATTGGATCCTTGGCGGTTTTTTGCTTCATGTCGGCAGTAAAACCGCCACCCTGAATCATGAAATTGTCGATCACTCGATGAAAAATCGTGTCGTTATAGAATGAATCGTTGACGTATCCGAGAAAACTTTTGACGGTGATCGGCGCTTTATCCTGATAAAGCTCGATTTCGATCGTTCCCAAACTCGTTTCCATCACCACGGTTGGATTCTGAGCCATAACGCCTCCTGTTATCGTAAGTAGTGTTCCCAAGATGACCAGATGTGTGAGTTTCATGGACAACCCTCCTGTTGACGACATCGTGAAAGAACCAGTGGCACACAGCGCGCTTATTCTAACGGACTTTGGATCGTTTCTCCATATCAAACCGGATTAGATGATGGAGGATGGTCATTTTGAGCGGTACGGGGAAAATCCGAGGCGAACCACTTGCTCATTCCCTCTCATCTGTGGCATTCTCTGCAAGCTTGGAAGATCAAGTGTGTTTTCCCGGCATTATCGCTGATTCATCTGGAGGACGAATGGAGGGAGAAGAAAGAGTGTTCGAGGTTATGAATGGCAAAAGATGATCTGATTTCGGTCGACGGTCGAGTGACACAGGTTCTGGCTGGAGGTTTTTATCGGGTTGAAACAGACTCGGGGCACATCATCATGGCACGCATCTCGGGTAGAATGCGTACCAACCAGATCAAGATCGTGCTCGGTGATCGAGTCACAGTAGGTGTTTCTCCACATGACCCGACCAAGGGATTGATCACGTATCGATCCAAGTGACCCTGTCGCCACATTTACAAAGAGATATGAAAACGGATAATCCGCTGAAACAGGTGTTTGTCTTCGTCGAGTTTGATGAGAATCTCACGGAACTCACCGGACTGGGACAACGCAGAATATCGGTGTCCGAAGGAACGCCATTCTTCATGTTCCTTCAGGCCATTCTTGAAAATTATCCTCAAATCGCCGACCAATTCGATTATTCCTCCATCCATATCATGCTCAATGGCTCCACCCCGAAATTCAGCGATAATCTCCAGGCCGATGACATCATCTCAGTGATGATCTCGCCTTCTCCGCCTGGTGAGTTCAATCATGCGATATTCGACCGCTATTCACATTGAGAGGTGATGAAATGATCCGTGCGATTGAGAATTCATTTGAGCACGTGGATGGCTACAACTGTTTTGCATGCGGGCCGAGACATCCGACCGGCCTGCATCTGACATTCTCCTATGATGATTCGAATTTTACGGTCTTCACGACTCTTGCCGTGGATACTCTATTCGCAGGTTTTCCCGGTATTCTTCACGGAGGCATTCAGGCAACGATTCTCGATGAAACTGCCTTCTGGGGAACCTATGCTCGGCATCTGAAAAGCGGATTCACGTATGATCTCAGGCTGCGATACCGAGCGAAATGCCCGGTGAATCAGCCGATCGAAGCCTTTGGCCTGGTGGGCGAACTCAACCATCGCCTCGTCGTTACACAAGTCAGCCTTCGAGAACCCGGAGGGGGCCGCATCTATACGGATGGAGAGGTCCGTTATTATCTGCCGGAGGAAGATCCGAGGCGTTGAGCGATCAGATCAATCAGCCGGATCGTATCGAAATGAGTCATCACGACACACCCGGACCCGTTTTCCGACACCACATCAACCGGTAACTGCAGCTCAAATGCCACTCTTTATGAGCGGCTGGTATGTTACTTGCAGTTTTAACCTCCGGAGGTGTGTATGTACCGTTGTCTTCTGACCATCCTGATCGTCGCGCTGATAACCCTCGACCCGGCCGCAATCCCGGTTTTCGCGGATCAACTTCTGGAGGATTTTGAAGCTCCGGTCGAACTGAATCGCTTCAGCAGTTATCCCGGTGAAGACCAGCAATCGACGAGTTGGCGGATTGACACGGCACACGGCGCCGAAAGCACTTCGCAGTCACTGTATCTGTATGGAAACACCTGGAAACGGTATCTTGTCTCGGATTGGAACTACACTATTTCACCGGAATCCGTATGGAAAATCTATCTCCTGACACCTTCGCGCGCCTCGATTCAGGGTTTCGGGATCAGCGATGGCACCCATGAAATACGCTACATCATTCAAGCCAATGATATCACTCCGGTAGCAGACGCATGGATACCGGTCTATGCCGGATGGAAAAACACGAACTCGACGTTCACGGCGATCAAGCTTCCGGTGGGTCGAGACTGGTTTGACCGGTACCCTTCCGGGTCTCCGGTGAGTCTCACATACTTCCTGTTCTTCAATGATCAGGACTCCTCTTCCGGTCAGGTCTACTTCGACCAGATTCGTGATGTTACCGATTCGGAACCATCCCCTCCAAGCGTCTCGATCAGTGCCCCCGCGTCGACACAACCTCAGACCCCGGTCGTATTTTCGGCACAGGCAACTGACCCGGACAGTTCGACGTTCACCTGGGAATGGGATTTCGGGGATGGCCAGACGAGCACTCAGCAAAATCCGATGCATGCGTTCTCAACACCCGGTCGTTACAACGTGTTATGCCAGGTCAAGGATCCCACCTCTCTGGTGGCCTTCGCGAGCCATCACATTGTGGTCGGTGATGACCGCAACCCGATGATTTCCATGTCCTTCGGAGGAGACTTCATGCTCGCCCGCCGATATGAGGACGCCGACGAGAACGGCACGCCTGGGGACGGAGACGGATCACTGATTATGCCGGGCGACGGAGGGTCCGGAGCCAAATCGATCGCCTCCCAACTCAGGCGCCTGTACGCCGACGAAACAATCGTCAATCTCGAATCTCCACTTACGGATGAAGGATCACCTCACCCGACGAAATCGATCACGTTTCGCAGCCGTCCCGACGCAGTCTCGGCAATCAGCGAACTCGGGGCCCGTCTCGTGTGCCTCGCCAATAATCACCTGATCGATTATTCCGATCGAGGCCTGCAGGAAACGCTGCAAGTGCTTGCCAATCCAACCGGCTACAGTTCCTATGCCTTGCCCGGCAGGATCCAGGGCCCTGGAGCCGGGATGAACGTTCATGAGGCATCGCTCCCAAAGACAATTGCCGTTGAGGGGCTTCGTGTCGCCTTTGTCGGAATGTGCTCAATCGTCGGGATCCCCGCAAACGAACAGCCATTTTTTATGGCCGGATATGAGAAACCCGGCGTGCTGGAGATGAACAGCTTCAACATCCAGCGGACCGTATCGGAATGTGAGCGGATTGCGGATCTGACAATCGTCCTGCTTCACGGCGGTATCGAGTACGCCCAATCTCCATCGTCGACCGTGTCCGCCTGCGCCAGAGAAGCCATCGACGCCGGAGCGGATCTGGTGATCTGCCATCATCCTCATGTGACCCAGGGAATCGAGATGTACAACGGGAAGGTCATCGCATACAGTCTCGGCAACCTGGTATTCGAACAAAAATATCAGAACACCATGCAAACACTCATGCTCGATGCCCGTATGGATCGTGACGGTGTCCATCTCCTGACCGTCCTGCCGGCCTACCTTGAAAAGTACCAGCCTCGATTTATCCGGGGAGACGCCGGATATCGAATTCTGGAGCAATTGATGGGGTTGTCCGACGATCTCGAAAGCACAATCCTTCCCATTCAGAGTTTGAGCAGGGGCATTCTTGTTCCGGACCTGTCCATTCTCGACGAGACTGTCAATTCGCAATCCAGCGCGGTTCCGACAACGTACCGATCTGCTGCCGGGGCATATCTCAGTCCGATGATACGGCTGGAAAACGGCACCATCCTGAAGCGGATCAACACGATTTCCGGAACTTCGGGATCACGCTCTCTGATGCTCGGCCATGATCTGTTCATGTTCGGAAACTGCGAAGAAGAGGATATGGACAACGAGACACTCGAAGGGATCGGATGGGCATTATCCGGTAATGTCAGCGCGTCGATCTCGGCAACAACTCCCCATCAGGGATCGTACTGTCTCAGACTCAGACGTCAATCCTCACACACATCGGATATCACAGTGGAGTCCTCCGATCGTATTCCAATCGCTACTGATCGCCTGTATTCACTGTCCGGCTACTACCGCCTGGTCAATGCCATCGATGCCCGTGTCTACATCAAGGGTTATTATTATCCTTATACTTACACATCCTATCTGGACACCGAACAACTCCTGCTTGGACCCATCGATGGAAACCGTGACTGGACGTATTTTGAAGTCTATTTTACTGCGCCATCCTCCTTGACATATGCATCCATCATGATGCGCCTGTCACCTCCGGAATCCGGTGATTACGGATATGCATACTTCGATGAGGTGCGTCTGGTCGAGTTTTCCGAGGTGACGAATCCATCACTGCCCTATGAGATGGCGTATCCCGGCAGCAGTCGTTACATCGCCTTGAAAACATTCTCGACTCAGTCTTCCGCGCAAATGAATTACAGCTCCGCTGAATACTCCGCAGACGATCAGGACTCGGACGGTCTGTTCGATTTCCTGGAAGATGTGAATGGTAACCTGGCAGTCGATCCCGGTGAAACCGACCCTCTCACAGAGGATTCCGACGGTGACGGAATCGACGACTTTGAAGAACTCTGTTTCGGGAATGACGGATTCATCACGAACCCCGTCCGTGTCGATACCGACTCCGATGGATACGATGACCTGATGGAAACCGAGGGAGGATTCAATCCCAATGATCATCGAATTCATCCGACCGGCCCGACTGCGACCGCGACGCGGACTCCGGCCTTCACATCCACCCCGGAGTTGCCGACCGGCACACCCACACCGTCATCGACACCGACCGCCGTCCCGACATCGACCATGACGCCCGCTCCTCCGTCCGCAACCCCGACAGTGACACCGACCGTCGCACCGACCGACACTCCGGGACCCGGCACCTCAACACCCGCACCATCGAACACCCCGACACCGACTCCGACGTCAACGCATACGGATGATCCGACTTTTACGCCCACTCCTCCCGGCGCTACCGCGACAGCGACCATCCCTCCAGGCCTCTCGATAACTCTCATTCCGAGTTCTCAATACATGCATTCCGGAGATTCCTGCTGGGTCAATCTGGACATACAGAACGGTGCCGATCCGATTCAGATCGATCTGTATATCTTGCTTGACGTATTCGGCACGTATTTCTGTTATCCAACCTGGCAGCCCATCGAAGGTGGATTGGCGTTTGAAACACTGACCTTGAATTCCGGAGATCAGCGGGAGATCGAGGTGATCGGCGCATTCGCCATGCCGGCGACATCGGAAGCCGGACCGTTGTACTTTTACTCGGTATGCATGCGCTCCGGTTATCTTGACGCCTCCCATATCGTCTCCAATGTCGCATCGATCGACTTCATGATCGGTCCGTGATTCCAGGGACTGCTGTTCCGAAACCGGGGAACCGGCGGATCGTTTGAATACCGAGGTAAAATTTGAAAAGTGTGGACATTGGTCGAATCTCTGGACTCGTCCGGCTCGACACGATAGAATGATTGCCTGATGAAACGCGCATTATCTATCCCTGTCTCAGTCATGGTCCTTTTCATGGTCGTCGGGCCGTTGACGACTGTATACGCCGATGATGAAGAAACTCCGGCAATCCGGCGCTTCCGCTGGGTACAGACAGACAAGGGTTTTCAGGTTTCTGCGCGGTTGCACAAAGGGATCAATCAGGATATCGAAGAAATGATCGATGCGGGGATACCGACCACCTTTGAATTTTTCATCGCACTGAAGATGAAACGCTGGTATTGGGACAGCAAATCGCTGTCAAAAGCCGAGTATTTTCACACCGTGACATATGATACGCTTCGCAAGATCTACACCGTCTCAAAGACTCGGCATGGCGACCCGAATCCCTTCATTGTGCAGCGCACAACGGATGTGGCAGAGATGCGTGAGATGCTCTGCTCATTCGAAGGGCGACTTCATTATGCGCGAAAGGACATGACACCGGGTAAGGACTACTACGTCTCGATCCGGGCGGTCATGTCGAGTGAGAAACTGCCGCCTCCTTTTGACAGCCTGTTCTTCTTCGTCTCGCAGACCTTCGAAACCCGGACGTATCGGCAGGCAGTCCGTGTCGACTGATTCGGGGGGCGGAGAATGAATCTCCAGTTTCCGCCGCCTTCACGTCTTTTCAGTCCGTCCTATCCCCGCAGAGAAACTCTCGACAGAATTCAAAAGCGACGTCGAAGGAACATCCTGATCATCATCGGATTTCTCCTTCTGCTGGTGCTGATCACCGTCCTGGAAGTGCGATACCTGCATAATCCGTCCTTGGCGATCGCCGCTCTCTTCAGTCTCAATCTGACGCTCATCCTTCTGTTGGTCCTTCTGATTTTCAGGAATGTGTTCAAATTGTTTGCGGAGAGCCGAAGTCGGCATGGCAGTTCCAGGTTCCGAGTCAAGCTCATTCTGGGATTCGTCATTCTCACCATGGTCCCGACCGTTTTTCTCGCCATTATCGGATCGAATCTGATCGCAGATTCCATCAAGGACTGGTTCAATCCCAGGCTGGAAGATCTCGTCGGCAATTCAATGGAAGTCGCGCGATTCACCTTGACCAGCATGGAGGATTCCATGAAGCGTGTCGCCGAGTCGATTGCTGCCGACGCACGATCGGCGGGTCAGGGAGCCGGACATGCTGCGTCGCGGTTTGACCCGACACTGATTCCTCAGCGCTTCCCGGATCTCGATATGCTGTTCTTTCAGGTTTTCGATCAGGCACGGAGCGAAGAACTCTATCGCTCGATTGAAGAACCCGCCTTGCCTGAAATGGTCATCGATCCGCACTCCGGTCTTCTGAGTTCCACCATGGAGGAGCGCACCTCTTCACGAACACTGATCGGAACCGACAGAGACTTTCTTCAGATGGGTTTTCGTTTCGATGCGACTGCGGCAGAACCTTACTCTCTGATTGTTTTCGTCAACATTGGTGTGCCGCCTGTGTTAAGCCAGAAACTCCGGGCGATACAGTCCGACTACAATCTCTTCAAGCAGCAGAAACGCGCGATCAGACCCAGTCAGGGCATCTATGTCTCGGTCTTTGTGCTGATTGCTCTGACCGTTCTTTTCGCCGCCATCTGGCTCGCTTTGTATCTCGCGCGCCATATCTCCATCCCAATCTCACATCTCGCAATGGCGACTCATGAAGTGGCCCGGGGAAATCTCGACTTCAAACTTGACGTTCTGGCTTACGATGAGATTGCCGAACTGGTGGAATCCTTCAACCAGATGACCGATCAACTCAAGACAAACAGGCGACTGATCGACCAGACGACCGAACAGATACGGAAGACAAACCTGGAGATCGAGAGTCGGCGCAACCAACTGGAAACCCTTCTTGAAAATCTGACGGCAGGTGTCATTTCATTGACGAGCACCGGAGAGGTTTCGTCACTGAATACAGCCGGTCGCCGATTCCTGGGCATTCTCGGCCGCGACTATCTCGGAAAAGCGTATTCGGATGTGTTCCATGAAGCGCATCTTCGGGAGTTCGTCACCTGGGTGGATCGGGCGTTCAGCGAGAAATCCCGGGGATTCCAGAAGGAGATTTCGATTCAGTTCGGGAAACATCTCCAGGTCTGTTCCGTGAGCTTTGCCTCGCTGATCGACAGTCAGGGGACGTTTTCCGGTCTTGTCATCGTCCTCGATGATCTTTCCCAGTTTCTGAGAATTCAGAGAATCGCGGCCTGGCGCGAGGTTGCGAGGAATCTTGCGCATGAGATCAAGAACCCGCTCACACCCATTCAGTTGAATGCACAGCGGCTTCAGCGCAAATTCGATGAAAATGCGCAGGATTTTCCGTCGATTTTCCGAGATGCGATAACGAGCATAATCGGTGAGGTCAACAGCATCCGGAAGCTGCTGGACGAGTTTTCGCAGTTCGCACGGATGCCGGACCCGAACCCGAGACTCGCCAATCTTCACGACATCATCTCCCAGACGATCGCGCTTTTCGCCGGTTCTCACGACCGGATCTCCTTCCGTCTGGAGCTCGACGCATCCTTGCCGAAAATGATGGTTGACCCGGAGCAGATCAAACGTGCAATGATCAATCTGATCGACAATGCGATCGACGCCATGTCGGGTGAGGGGTCGATCGTTATTCGCACCGAGCATGATCGGACCTATCGGATGGTCCGGCTGACGGTTGCCGATTCGGGGAGAGGCATTCCCCCGGGAGATCGCGACAAGTTGTTCCTCCCATATTTTTCGACCAAGGAACGCGGTTCGGGATTGGGCCTCGCGATCGTCAACCGGATCGTTTCGGATCACGATGGTACCATCAGGGCTGTGGACAATGATCCGGTCGGGACGATGTTTGTTTTGGAATTACCCATCCAGATCCCTGTGGAAGGAAGAGGGCAGCAGGCGTGAGTTTCGGAACAATTCTTGTAGTCGATGATGAAAAAAGCATACTGACGGCGATCTGTGGCATTCTGGAAGATGAAGGTTTTGAGGTGAGGTTGGCGGAAACCGGAGAATCGGCACTGGAATCGATTGCCGCAGATCCCCCGGATCTCGTGCTGCTGGACATCTGGCTTGAAGGAATGGATGGAATTGAAACCTTGAACCGTATCCGCTCAAGCCATCCCGATCTCGGCGTCATCATGATCTCGGGGCATGGTTCGATCGAGACTGCCGTCAAGGCGATCCGTCTTGGAGCCGTCAATTTCCTCGAAAAACCACTTTCTCTGCCAAAACTGGTTTTGGAAGTCCGTCAAGCGCTGAAGCAGCAGGCTCTGGAGCGTGAGAACCGTGAGTTACGGAACCGGGTGCAACGGATGATGTCGCTTGTCGGACAGAGTCACGCGATGGATTCAATCCGTCGATTGATTCTGACAGCAGGTCCGTCGAACGGTCGCGTTCTGATATCCGGCGAAAGCGGTACCGGAAAGGAACTGGTCGCTCGTGAGATTCACGGGGCGTCCTTGCGTGCCAGGAATCCCTTCATCGAGGTCAATTGTGCGGCGATACCCGAGGATTTGATTGAATCCGAACTTTTCGGGCATGAAAAGGGCGCATTCACGCACGCGTTGTTTCAAAAAAAGGGCAAATTCGAATTGGCGCATTCCGGCACGCTGTTTCTCGATGAAATCGGTGATATGAGCCTGAAGACACAGGCCAAGGTGCTTCGCGCTCTCGAAGATAACCGCATCGAACGCGTTGGAGGCCAGAGGAGCATACAGGTTGACGTCCGCGTGATTGCCGCGAGCAATAAGGCGCTGCCCGCGGAAATCGAAAAGGGACGATTTCGCGAAGATCTGTATTACCGATTGAATGTCGTTCCGATTCATCTTCCGCCGCTTCGCGAACATCCCGACGATATCCCGGATCTCGTCCGCCACTATCTCGAAATCTACTGCAGAGACTACGGCAAACAGATGAAAACAATCACGGCTGAATGTATGCAGCGCCTCAGATTGTATGGTTGGCCGGGGAATATCCGCGAATTGCGCAATGAGGTTGAGCGTCTGGTGATCATGACCGACAGCAGCCAGATCAATGTGAATCACCTGAGGCATGAAATTCAAAAAATTCCTCTCGGGGACTCCAAATCCGTCTCGGTTTCTGATAGCAGTTTGGATTTGAGATCGGCCAAGGAAATTTTTGAACGTGACTTTATTCTCCAGAGGCTCAACGAAAACAGATGGAATATCACGCAGACTGCGGAATTATTGGGAATCGAGCGATCGAATCTTCATCGAAAACTGAAGTTGTTCGGGCTGACACCGGGTTCGGAGAGTCCGGGCAATTTCCCGGAGGGGCAGGAGGAATTCTATGAGAAAGGGAACCGAACCGGGAACGATTCTGAATGAATCCGAAATCCGGGATGTGATTCAGAGGTTTGCTCAGGAAATCGTTTCCACCTATCCCGATCTCGACCAGATCGCCGTTGTCGGGATTCAAACCGGTGGTGCCCATCTCGGGCGACGACTCGTGCATGCCATCTCCGATCGAGCACGGCAGGAACCGGACTTCGGAATTCTCGATATCACTCTGTACCGCGATGATATTGCTCTTGAGATCAATCAGCCGATTGTCCGGCAGACGGATATCCCGTTCGAGGTCTCGGGCAGGAACATCATCCTGGTGGATGATGTCCTTTACACAGGCAGAACCGTTCGGGCAGCACTTGACGCGCTGATCGATTTTGGAAGGCCACGGGCCATTCGTCTTGCAGTGCTTGTGGATCGGGGTTTGCGCGAGTTTCCGATTCGTCCTGATTTTGTGGGACTTGAGATAGCAACCACGCCTGATCAGAAGGTCCATGTTCGATTGAAAGAACAGGGCGAGTCTTCGGATCAGGTGATTCTCGAGAAGGGAGATTGAGCCTTGCCACTTCGAAACAAAGATATTCTGGGTATCGCTGAATTGAATGTCGATGAAATCGATCTGATACTCGACACCGCAGACTCGTTCAGCGAGATCTCGCAGCGCGTCATCAAAAAGGTTCCGACACTTCGCGGGAAAACTGTGGTGAACTTTTTTCACGAACCCAGCACACGAACTCGGATTTCTTTCGAGATCGCTGAAAAGCGCCTCTCAGCGGATTCCATCAATTTTGCAACCAGCGGATCGAGTTTCTCAAAAGGCGAAACACTTCTCGATACGGTCCGGAATCTTGAAGCCATGAATGCCGATATCATCGTCATGCGGCACGGCATCCCCGGAGCATCCCATTTCATTGCCTCACGCGCACATGCCTCCGTGATCAATGCCGGTGACGGCGCTCATGAACACCCCACGCAGGCACTCCTCGACATGCTGACCATCCGACAACACACGGGATCACTCGAAAATCTGACGGTCGCCATCGTCGGGGATATCGATCACAGCCGCGTGGCCCGGTCGAATATATTCGGCCTGGTAAAAAAGAAGGCCCGCGTGATTCTGGTCGCACCGCCCACTCTGCTCCCGCATCGGGTCGATGATCTCGGAGTTGAGGTTTCCTATGATTTCGAGTCCGTAATTCCGAAAGCGGATGTCATCATGATGTTGCGGATCCAGCGTGAACGTCAGGGGAAGGTGCTGATCCCGTCCCTCAGGGAATATTCACGATACTACTGCCTGACCCCCGAGAGACTCAAACTGGCGCCCGCGAAGGTTCTCGTCATGCATCCTGGTCCATTGAACCGGGGCGTCGAGATCGATCCGGCGGTCGCCGACGGTCCGCATTCAATCATCCTGGAGCAAGTCAGTAACGGAATCGCGGTACGGATGGCACTCCTGTTCCTCCTCGGAGGACGCAGCAGTCGCGAACAATCAAATTAACACCGGAGAGGAACCGTGATGGAGCAGATCATCATTCGCAACGGGCATGTAGTTGACCCATCGAGTCAATTGAATGAGCAGGCGGATATTCTGATCCGCGATGGCCTGATCGAGTCGATCGGCCGTGATCTTCAGATCGATGATGCACACGAGATTGATGCCACAGGGAAGTGGATCATACCCGGCTTGTGCGACATGCATGTACATCTTCGGGAACCCGGGCGCGAAGACAAGGAAACAATCGAATCGGGCACTCGGGCTGCAGCGGCAGGAGGTTACACTGCCCTGGCGTGTATGCCCAACACATCGCCCGTCAACGACTGTCAATCAGTCACGCAATTCATCATCGATCGAGCCGGACGGACTCCCATCGGGGTCTATCCGATCGCCGCCATCACTAAAAATCTCGAAGGCAACGAATTGACAGAAATGGGCGAACTGATCGAATGTGGAGCAGTCGCATTCTCCGATGACGGCCGCTGTGTCGCGAACGGTGAAGTCCTTCGAAGAGCTCTGGAGTATGCGCGTCGGTTTGACCGGACAATCATCGAACATTGTGAAGATTTGCATCTTGCGGCAGGCGGCTCCATGCACGAGGGTACCGTTTCCGCCCGGCTCGGATTGCAAGGCATTCCCGGGTTGGCTGAAGAAATCATGGTCAGCAGGGATATTCAGATCTGCGAGTATGTGCGAGGACGTTTGCATATCGCGCATGTTTCCACGGAAAAATCGGTTGAGCTGATTCGTGCAGCGAAACAGCGTGGCATCCGAGTCACTGCGGAGGTAACGCCCCATCATCTCTTTTTGACGGACGAAGCCGTCGCTTCGTTCGACACGAACACAAAAATGAATCCCCCTTTGCGATCAGAAAGGGATCGAACCGCTTGTCTCGCCGGGCTCCTCGATGGAACGATCGATTGCATCGCGACCGATCATGCACCGCATACGATCACGGAAAAAGAGGTCGAATACAGTCTGGCGCCCAATGGGGTTGTCGGTCTGGAAACGGCACTGTCGTTGATCCTGACGCATCTGGTGCATACGCGGAAAATGGATCTGCAGCGTCTGGTCGAGACCATGAGTCATGCACCGCGGAAAATTCTGGGAATTGCACCCGTTGTGATCGCGACGGGGAGAGTGGCCGATATGACCATCATCGATCCCGAAAAATTCTGGGTCGTCGATCCGTCGCGTCTGATATCCAAATCGAAAAACACGGCATTCCGAGGATGGACGATGCGTGGAGCGGCTGAGATGACGATCGCGGGGGGTAGAATCGCCTATTCGGGTTGATGCGAACGCGCTCGGGAAGCAATTTCCGTTGACATGAATTCCGGTTGGGATTATGGTTGCCGGTTTGGAGGATCTATCTTCGGATGGACGCATTATTTTCAAGCAAGCATCGACTTTATTATTATACATTGATCGTGTTGGTCCTGTTTTTCACCGTCATGATGTGTATGACGCCTCAGGGATCAGGAACCCGGAGCGCTTCGGATGCCGTGGCTTCGGAATCCAACCGGCAATCCCGGATGATTCAGCAGACAACTGAGTAATCCGTTCCACGGCCTGTTACTTTTTTTCTCACATCAACATCCAGATTCGACCCGGTTGTTACCGGAGACAGAATCGATGAACTGACTTTTCCGCGCCAAAGTGCGGATTATCCACTCTGATCGGTTCATTGACCACATTCTGATCTGGCCGGAGCGGCTGATGACGTTACTGGTATTTCTTTTGCATGGCATAGCGTGTCAGGACGTATGTTTGACTTGTTTACCCTCTATTTGGTATACATTTCAAGTCGTACGAATCGGAAATTTCAAGCGGGAGGTCCAACGGAGTGTTGAGTACCAGACAAGCAGGATTTTCATTGATAGAATTGATTGCGGTCGTCGGAATTTTCATCGTCCTCGGCGCTGTTTCAGTCATCTCCTGGAACTCATATGCTCCGGTCATGGCACTCGATAGCGCCACGCAATCGCTTGCTGACATTTTTGAGCTTGCGTTTATCAAGGCGACCACTGAAGAAAACAACTGGGTCGTGTTGCTGACTTACCGCAGTCGATTGTATTATGGCACGGACAACAAAATCTATCACCTCCCGTCCAACTCGTACCTCCTGTTTGACGATGACGGGTGGCGCGGCCATGGATCTCGACGATTCGGACTCACGACACAATTCGGTGGCCCTTCTGAGGAATTTGCCAGAGAATTCAATCACTCGACCGGCAATTTTCACACCGACACCCGGCACAATGACATGATGGAAGATCATGAGCTGTTCAAAGGTCCCATCTCCCTGGATTCGAATGTGTCACTGATCAACCCTCCGGACAATACCTACCAGGTCAAGCGGTTGGTTTTCACATATCAGGACCCATTCATGTACTGGCAATCCTCGGCGACACCCGACGATCAACCGATCGCAATGAATGATCGGCATACGGATCAGGCACGGGTCTACCTGGCCAACTACCGTTATAAGCCGGGTGACACCTCCCGTGATAATCTTACCCATTTACGCCAGATCCGAGTCTATCAGAAAACGGTCAGGATCATTCGATGAACTCGATTTTCCGATCTCGACAGCATCTCACGCAATTTCACCTCAGCCGGTGGATGATTCTGTGTGTGCTGGCGATCGGAATCGGAGGATTCTGTGTGATGGGTTGTCCATTTTATCATTCACCGCATTCCGCAGCGATCCGATCTGCTCGGGAAGCGTTGGATTGGGTACACACTCTGGAGTACGATCACATTGTTTCAAGCAGTTTTTTTCCCGAGGCGATTGATCTGGACGGTAACGGACAGTCTCTGTTTGAAACCAGAAGCATCCGCGTTTCAGACAATACTCCGTTCAGTGGCATGAAAACGATTGATATCATTGTATCCTGGCCGAAATCGGGTGCGCCGCTGAGCGCAGGATCGGAACCAGTGGCTCCGGATCTGGACTCGGTCAGGATCAGCCTGATGATCGATCAGAGGTATTTCAGTTGATATCGAGCAACGTTCAAGGGGGTTCAAATGATTGAACTGCATCATCAATCGAAGCGACGAACCATTCAGGGCTTTTCTCTCATCGAAATGCTCATTTCGATTGTCATCTTCGCCATCATCATGGGAATGGTTTATGCCTATCTGATGCGCTCGAAGGATAGTCTTTTCGGAACTCAGGAAGAGCTTGCTGCTGCAAATGCCGCTCAGGACGCACTCCGATCGCTCCGTGAAGACATCCTTCAGATCGGTGCCGGCAGGGACGCGGAAAATGATCAGCCCCGCATCCTTCGTGCCGGCCCCTACGAACTCGTGTTCGTCGCCGATCTCGATCGCGACAAAACGAATGAGCTCGATCGCTACGGAAGCCCCGTCAATCCTCTGCCTCCCCTGAGCGAATTCGATCCGATCCGGCTTCTCATCGAACCGCCCCCGAACAATGATTGGGGATGGGACCGCAATATCGCTTACGGGTCTGATCAGTTTGGCGCCGAGGTTGTCCGGTTTTCATTGGATTTCAACGGCGACATGACCATCAATGAGATGGACACGGAGAACATGATTGCGAGCACGGAGACAGGAATGACGCACAACATGAATCCGTGCGATTTCTTTCTTTTCAAAGAATACTATGGTGTCAAGAGCCTGGCCAGCGGCATTGCGAACACCTATTCCGGAAGACAGATCATTGCGACCAACATGCGTGGAAACATTTATATCCCGGGAAGTTCTGTCGATCGATCCGCATTTCTCTATCCAAACCCCAGTAAATCCTATCCGGACCCATTGTTTGTGTATTGGGGTCATTTTCTGAACAATTTCCATCCCAACGATGATCCGGAAATGGGCGACTGGCCCGGAGAACCTTTGGATCTTTGGGGAGACTGGGGCGGAGGACAGCCACCTGATCCGACAGCACCTTATACACCGTCGGGTGATCTCGGAGATGGTGTCCTGAGCGACGCAGAAATTCGATTCCTGCTGGATAATCCAGAGTACTCGGTGGTTCACGTTCTCGAACCGGAAGGTCCGAATGACGATCTCAACGGAAATCGTATTACGGGAGAAGTTCGTATCGATCAGATCATCCGACAGGTTGGCCTGAACATTACGACCGAAGTCGGATCACCCTCTCGACAGGGTAACAATCTGGCGCGCTCGAACGCCACCCCTCCGGCTGAATACTATCGCTTCCGCGATTTCACACTCACAACAACACTCACACCTCCCAATCTCGAACTGGAAGGCGCACCGATCCTCGTCCGCACACCCGTCACCGTAACGCCCGCCCCCTCAACACCGACGATGGGCCCGACAGAAACCCCCACGACCACCCCTGAGACTCCGATACCGACCGGGTCTGCGACCACCTCCCCAACCGCGGACACTCCAACAGGAACAGCGACCGTCGGACCTGGCACTCCATCGAATACACCCCTGGCGACCGACACGCCGACGCCCATCCTGACGGAAACACCGACACCTACTCCTGACGGGAATGTGTTCAACCGTGATGAGATCATTGTCGGATCCCGCAATGCACTGATTGCGTTTTCTCTTGACCATACACAGATCAATCTGACCGACCTGTGTGACAACGCCCTTCGTTTCCCGTACCTGCTGAACCTCGATCCGATCGCCAACGTGGTCGACATGGTTTCAGCCAATTTCTGTGATCTGGCGACGGCACCGGATCGCTGGAATGATCTGATCTATGCCATCGACTCGCCTCCGAATCTCAATCCGAACCTCTATTACATGAATCATATGCCATTCACGTCGATCGATGGTTTCGTGTCGGGCGGTTCTGCGCGTGTTGGATCGACCAACTCGACTATTTCAGCTATTGCCGTTGGCGATATCAACTACGATGGCGAAAACGTGACGACCTTGTACCCGGAGATATTCGTCTCAACGTATGACAGCGTCAACAAACAGAGCACAATCTCGATTCTCAGTGTTCTGACACAGTGTGGCAATATTGTGGATGTCGGGTTTTTCCGTTATACATCGCCCGTTAATGTCAAAATCGTTGATCTTGAAGCCGCAGATTTCGATGGAGATGGATATTCCGATCTGGCGGCGATCACGAACAGTACCGGGTCGAATCCTCAGCTCATCGTCTTCAACCGACTGTACAACGCGCTGCATTCTCCATGGAATGAATTTTATCAGACCGGGCCTTCGATGCTTTTTTCCGGATCCGAGTACCCCGTCAAGATCGCCTCTGGTCACATCATGTCTGAAGCGACAGTTCCACCGGATATCATTGTGCTCTCAAATCTGGGTAGTTTAAAAATCGTCCCCAATTCATCCTCCGGTTTCTCCAGTTCGATCTGTAATCCGCCGCTCTCCATTCCATACTCCGGTAGATTCGGGCTATCAGCGTATTCGATCACCTCGGATATTCATGATCGATTTGCGGCGATGTCCAACCCGCCCTATCATCATATCTCGAATTTCGCAACGACCGGCACTGATTGCAGTTCGATCGATACACTCTCGTCGTGCTCAGGTATCATCTTCCCTCTCACGACTCCGACTCCGCTCGCATACTCACAGGCAATCGATTCGTTCAACGTCCAGAGGAATGGAGCTCAGTACGCCATCATCAATCTCGCATTCATGATCCAGCAAGGCTCTGTTTTTGCCTATCGTCTGGCACTGATTCCCGAGCCGTGTACCGGATTTACAAGTTTCCCGGATGATATCTGCTTCCTTCAGATCGGTTTCCCGGTTAACTGCCTGACCTCCACAAAGAACACAAAGACCGGGACTCCGCCGGTGTTACCAACTCCTTACATCAACCGAGGATCCGGCTCTGCGGGGATGTTCGATATCCTCAGGGATCGTGCTGCAAGCGGAGACACCCCGCAGTAATCATGCGAAGCGCGGGCGGCATCCTTGCGATCCTCATCGCGATCATCGGGATCTGTGCGGGAATCAGCAGGGTGTCGTGGGACACAGAACACCGTTTGATCGCGGATTCGACTGCCGATTCAGCGCTTTATTACACGTTCAATCGACTCTCGAGAACCCGATGGCTAAGCGGCGTTGTGGATTTTTCGGATCCCGATCTCATGCCGATTCCTCGCGCCATCTGCCCGCCAATCGATGCGCAAAGAAAGTCCCATTTTCGTGATCGCTCAGATCGGTCGATCGAAGCGATTGCCGATATCCGGAACAACTCCGGAACGAAGAACCAAATCTGCACGCTTCAATCCCTGGTTGCGGGAGCAGGTTTCCGAACCTGGGTTGAGCCTGAACACTTTCGAGACGATGTTCCTTTCCCTCGCTGGAATGGTCTTTTCAAGATCCGCGTACAGGCGCAATATGGCTCGGCAACCGCTCATAGAACCTGCTTGATTCGAGCCCACATTTACCCCGACGACTATGTGATTTTCGCCGGCAAAGCTTTTTCTCTCTTTGAACTCAACGATAGCTCCGTTGAGTTACCTGGCCCTTTCTTTTCAAACGGGATCTGTCTGATTGGAGATCGCGTTGTTGCTGGAACTGCTCAGAAAACGTCGCGTGTCGTCGATGTTTCCATCATCGATGGCCAACTCATCGGTAATCTGATGACATCTTCCTTAACGTCACTGCGGAAGACTCTCGACTCCGGGAACTCCGAACAATTCGGGCGCGAAGCCGTCTGTGGAAACCTGTCGTTGGAGCGAAGTTTTGAACGGGTCGCGCGATTCGACATACAGGATCCCTTCTATCCATGTGACTGGCTATCCGTCCGAAACTCTGTATCCTCTTTGGATTCTTTTTATTTTCTCCCATTTTGCGTGTGCCGGAACGGCCAGGTTCGCTCGATTTCAGACGTCGTCGATTGCTCATCGCGTTTGGACTGCGAAGAAGGCTTCAATGGTCTGTGGGTGACACATTCAACACCGGCAAAGAATTCTCTGGAGGCATTCGCTGTTTCAGCAGAAGGATCAGACGGGGATTCAGAAACCGGCGATATGCCTCAGACGCTCTCTCGAAGCACCCCGGACCTGTTCCGAATTGATTTCCCTGAACTCGACTTTGAAGCCCTCGAGAGCATTGCGGCGCAGAGTCCCGAAGTTGGGAGAAGAACGAATCTCGGGACTGTGTTCGCATCCTGGGACGAGTTTTCCGATTACATCAACGACCCGTCAAATCAATTCGTTTCACATCATTTGGGGTCTCAAAGACTCGAGATTCGGGTAGGCCGGTTCACCGAGGATGGTCATGCGCTCGATCCCCTGGTGTTTTACATCAGGAAGGCCGAGGGTGATCGTGATTTCCCTGATCGAGGTTGTTTTCGGGTTGATACTCCGGATTCGGAATTGATTCTTAACGGATGCCTGATCTCTGAAACAGGCATCGATCTTCGAGATCGGGGATGGGAGAATCAAGCGCATCCGGGGCGATGGCGGGAGTACTCGTCGGGGCGGGACGGGCGAATCGTTCGATTCTGTGGATTTCCGCTGAAGCCGGCCACGGATCCTGATGCCTGCATCGGGTTACCTGCATACAAATGGATCGACGATGGAGCATGGCATGTGAGAATTCTGGGGTACCCCGGAGCACCGGCTCTCGCTGCCGCTGGTGATATCCTGATTGTCGACAGACATTCGAGGACCATCATCGAGGGACCGGTCATGTCGCAACGAGGTGACATCCTGATCTGGAATGCTCCAGTCGATGATGGGGCCGCTGTGATCTGTCACGCTCCGATCATCGGAGCCAATGTGCAACTTGCAGGATCCATCCGCATTTCCTTCAATGATGGTTTGACGAAACTGGATTTCCTGAAGAATCTCGGATTTTACCAGTTCGATATCATCGAATGGAACGAGTTGGCCATCGCGGACTAGAATTTATACCCGATTTTTCTTAAAAATTGTCGGCGCTGTTCCTGATCGGCGGGTGATTCGACACCCCGAGAAATGAATCCATCGATCACACCCATCACACCTCGCCCCTCGTCATCGTCTGCGATAATGACCTTGGTTGGGTTGGCGGTTGCACAGAAGATCGAACAGACCTCGGGAAGGTTCTTCACTGCATTCAGGATGTTCAATGGAAATCCTTGATCGACAAAGATGAAAAATGTATGTCCTGCGCGCACTGCTTCTGCATTCTGAGATGCGATTTTTATCAGATCCGGATCATTTCCGGAGAGGCGGATCAGGCAGGGTCCGCTTGCCTCACAAAACGAAATTCCAAACTTCATTGACGGATTTGTCTGAACGATCGCCTCATGGATGTCCTCGACGGTTTTAATAAAATGAGACATCCCGAAAACAAAATTCATATCATCCGGTTTTTGAATCCGAACTGTATCGAGTTTCATGAACCGTCTCCCATCTGATCAACGATCACGGATGTGGATCGAAGTAGTAAATAGCGCCGTTGGGACCGCTGCCGACATCCACACGAGGTCCACCTGTATGGGTGAGGAAGAGAACTTCACCGGAGCCCAAATCACCGACAGCAATTCCGCCCAGCGCATCCATCCCGAACCCGGTGTCAAAGATCTCAGTGAGCTGCCCTTCCATATCGATTTCCAGAATGTATCCGTTGCCTCTGCATGCGATGTAAAGGCGGTTGTGCTGTTGCGAATAGGCGATACCGACCGGGTCGAAGAGGTCTTCATAGGTATAATAGATCATTGCGTCACGACCGCGATTTTCGACATTCGCCTCTGTCCCGTATGCGCCGACAGGGCCGTTTGGAACGAAACGGGCCCGCAGGAGATTGCCGTCCTCGGGGTTCAGGACATACAGCCACCCCTGTCCAGGCAGCGGATTACCGGACTCATCCCGATCTTGAATGAACTCCAGTCCCCGGGGAGATTCTATGCCGGTGAGGACATGATAGATGCCATCATCGAAATCGATCGCATACACGATCTCGCGCCGTGTCTGAGTCGCAAAGTACAGATAATTGTAGGGGCTCGGGTCATCCGGAGCGATTCCGGCCGCGACGATGCCCGACATTCCCTCGAGAATCGTGTCGCTGGACATCCGACCCCGTGACGCCATCCCACTCTTGCTGGCCGAATTGTCCCGGCCGATGGTCGCTTCCTGTTTGACGAAATCAGCGATATCGTTCTCGGAGTCAAATGCATTCGGTGAACGCGCGATAGCTTCATCGTTGACTCCAGTCGCGCCTCCGTCTTCCCCTGCTTCCGGTGCGCCATCCCCTTCTCCGTCCCCTTCAAGATCATCGCCGATTTCCACATCATCAATCACTCTGTCCTGGGCATCCTTCAGAATAAAATAACAGGAGTTGTTGTTGCTGCCGACAGGATTACCAATGATCAGATAACTGCCCGGCTGGAAGTTACTCGAGGTGGACGAAGCCGGATAATACACTTCAGTTCCGCTTCCGCTTCCGATCACGTGAGTCTCGGGCGATGTGTCAACCATCTCCAGTTTCCAATTGGTGATATCGAGAGACTGATTCGAGGCATTATACAGCTCGATCCACTCGTCCGATGTCGTGATGGATCCGGTTCCGGGTGTGTTGTTGAATGCGATGCCGTCCCCTCCTTCGGAATCACTCCAGTCCTGCTGCGGATCGACCACGGCTTCATTGATGACGACACCGCCGACTCCGGTTGTGAACGATGAGGTGAAATCCGGCCCGGTCGTTCCATTACAATCACCATCGAGTGCGTTCCCACTCGTATCAACGACACCGGTTGTCACTCGGATTGTATAGGTCTGAGACGCCTCCAGATCGGCCGAGGGAGTGAAAACAATGGCTGCATTGCCTTGAGTGAAGGAAATGTCGCCCGGAATAGTTCCGCCAGGGCCCGTTACAGTAAACGTCGCCGGAGTTACGGATGCAGGATTGATGGGTTCACCGAAGGTTGCTGTAACCGTCGTGCTGACGGTGATTCCCGTCGCTCCGTCCGTCGGCTGAATCGATATGATACATGGAGGAGTATTATCTTCGCCTCCGGTGACAAATCTGGCCGAGAACGCATCCAGAGGAAGCCCGGGGATCTGATCGAGGGGATTTCCAGCTGGATCGGTTACCTCACTCGAAACACGGATTATATAAGCCGTATCTTCGCTCAGATATGCATCCGGTCGCAACGTCGCACCCATGTTTCCCTGATTGGCGAACACCGTAGCGGGAATCGGCTGATCCGGCATGGATTCGCGGGCGAGCGTGAATGTTTGAGTGTTGATGGTTGACGGATTGACGGCTTTCGAGAAATTCACATAAACAATGGTACTGATACTGATTCCGGCATTACCGTCTGCCGGATACGATGAGATGACATAGAGGCCTTCGGAGCCCGTCGAGAACACACTGGAGAAGTTACCACCGGCAAAGCCATCACCGTTTCCATCCAGGGACAGATTGGTCATATCCGTCAATACATCGGAAATCGTGATCGTAAAAGTGCCGCTCTCGGGCAGATCATATGCCGGGATGAACTGGAGTTCGGTATCCGAATTCCAGGAAACTGCTCCTGATATCTGTCCGGCAGGACCGGTCAGAAGGAAGTATTGGCCGATGCGGCTCGATGGTGCGATCGGTTCCGAGAATACTGCCGTGATCGTTGGGCGAGAATCGACATTCTGAGCCCCGTTGGCGGGAGTGATCTGTGTCACGCGCGGGGCACTCGTATCGGCAGCGCCTGTGCTGAATGCGCTCATGAACGCGTCCGGGTATCCTCCGGGTTGCTGATCCAACGGATTCCCCGCCAGATCGACCACACGTGTCGTCACATGAACGGTGTAGGACTGATTGAGGTTCAGATTGGTATCGGGCACAAGGATTGCGCGCGTTTTATCCGGGTAAACCGTAACTTCCGCATCGATGCGATCGCCTTCCGAGTCCAACACATAGAACGAACTGGTCGTCACCGAGGTGTTACGGATCGGTTCCGAGAAACCGACTTCGATATCGGTATCGACTGGCACCTGAGTCGCTCCGTTGCCTGGATCCACCCAGACAACCCGGGGGTTTCCGGATCCCGTTGAGAAATAACTGACAAAGTCGTCGGGTCCCGGGCTATCCAGATTGCCATCCAGCTCGACTCCGCTCTGATTCGTGATATCCGAGTCCAGCGTAATGCGATAAGTTGTTGATTCATAGAGTGATCCCTCATAATCGAACTCAACACGTGTATAGTCGTCAGAAAAGAGGAATCGCCCGCGGGGATCCGGGGGATCCGGAGTCAAATCGCTCGCGTGCACTTCCACCTTGAATGTGGATGAGGTGATTGTATTCGGATCGACCGACTGGGAGAACACGACTTCGATTTTATTGTTCAGTGAAACGTTCTCATCATACTCTTCTGGATTGATGGACATGACGACGAAGCCAAAATCATCGGAACCGAACACACCGGTACCGGTTGGTCCATCAACGGGGTCTCCCGGAGATCCCGTCGGGCCGTTCGGCTGCCTGGATGGATTGGGATCTGTGGCCGCTATGGTTCCAAGCCCACCCGCATCGTTCGCAATCCATGCGAACGATCCCCAGAACGCCACGTCCATCGGAGAATCGGTTGCCGGCCATCCCCGGCGATCCCGACGAGCTTGATCCGAATACACAGCAATGCTTCCAGCGATGGGGTCGACTCGAACCACCGAATGGGCATACCCACCGGCGATACCCCTGTTTGCAACCAGCAATTGCCCCCGAGGCAGCACACTTCCTTCTCCGGTTCCATCCACGTCTGGATTGGTGATGAATTCAAGTCCCCAGGGAAAATTCAGGCCGGATGCGATGATCTGAGGTGAAACGGACGTCTTTGAATGCTCATCCTGGAAACCAGTCTCGGAATCCGGACTGCATCCTGCCAGACTCAGGAGGACGGCAGAGAAAAGAACGATTGAAAAGCTCCATGCGTGCTTCATTGTCTCAGCCTCGCTTTCCGGACTATTCGACCGGAGCTGTGCGTTTTCGGATCTCATCGCTGAAAAAACCACCGGTCATAGAATCCAGTGATGCCGTAATTTCTTCGAGCCGCAACTGGCGTTTAATCTGGGTTGGCACATCCACACGCGGGTCCAGGATCATTTCTGCCTTCAAGCGTTTGCGATCAAAGAAGAGTTTTGTGACATCAGTGAGAACAGACTGACGAAACTCGACCTGATCCTGGGTCTCGGCACTGACCCGCAGCATGTCCGGGTTGAAGACGTAATCCTGCAGATTCCATTTCATGCGGAGTTCGTAATCCCAATCATCGTCCGTATCATGACCCCATGTCTCATCATCCGGCCCGACTGTAACGGTATTGCCCGACAGGCTTATCGTTTTGGATTTCGAGTAATCCGTATCATCATCGGTATCATGACCGACACTTACCTGAAATGTGTCGGGAAGAAGCGCTCGGTTTCTCACGCCGCTCCGCCAGGAAGCGAAGCGCTGCGGATCGACTTCCGCGAATCGAATGGCCGCATCTTGAACTTCCTGAATCGTCGGTTCATTTGCGAACGCAGCCGTTACCTCATCGATCGATACGGTCGGAACAGGTGTTGGCGGCACCTCGGCAATCTTCTGGATCGGCTTCATCGTATCCGCATCTTCTGCGCTGGCATTCACCATCGGTTCTTTTTTCGGAGAAGACTTGCTGCCTGTTCCTCCGGCTGTAATGAGATCCTTGATCTCACTATAAATTTTGTCGCCGATTCTGGGTACGTTTTTTATTTCTTCGATTGAACGGAAAGGACCGTGCTGCTCTCGATAATCCACGATCGTCTGAGCCAGTCCCGGGCCGATTCTCGGCAATGATTCCAACTCCGCGGCGGATGCCGTGTTGATATCGATTTTAGCTGAAGCGACCTGAGTGAGAGCACTGATCAAGATGACCCAAACACAGCAACGCCACAATGACTTCATATCAATCTCCTTCCGAGAACTTCGTTTCACGTTCATTCCGGAACGAAGTGGAAACAAACATCCCCGTCAATCCATCCAATTCGGCCAGCAGGCGTTCCACCTCAATCCGTCTCTGGATTTCCAGCAAGGCATCCGCCCGGGACGAAACCGGACGGTTGCCTTCGAGTAATTTTTCGGTCAGAGAGACGTAAAGTCGAGTCACGCGATGCATGAGTTTGTATTGCTTCTGCATGAGAGTTTTCCGTGCCCGCTGACATGCCATTCCATCCCTCGCGATTTTCATATTACCCGGGAACCAGCTCAATTTGAGTTCGCTGTTGATCCGGTGTCTGGAATCTGTGCCGTATGATTCATCATCCGGCCCGATTGTAATGATGGAACCCGAAGTGGAAATACTTCTTGCCCGACTGTAATCGGTACTGTCCGAGTCTCCCCCATCGATCGAAACGGTCACTTCCGGCAACCAAACCTGCGACTTCACTCCGGTCATCAGTGATGAGATATACTCGGGTCGCTGCTCATGATAACGATTCGCCGCACTGATGACCTCTTCCAGCGACGGTAATCCGGAAACCGTATCAGTCACGACCCCGCCGGCTAGTTCACGCTTTTCAAGTCCTTCCCCGCCCAGAAAGATACCCGATCCGGTGGCAGCAATCGCAATGGAGCGTTCACCGATCCGTATCGATTCAACCGCACGCACGTCGAGATCCAGCAATCCCTCGTTGAATGTGGAGGTTTCCGTCAATCCCAATCCAACGCCGAACACACCGCGATCACTTGCGAGAAGGAGTCGATCATTCCATTCGACAAGATCACGAAGCGTCGCGCCTCTGAGAGAGAGAACAGGATTCAGTTGCCAATCAGCCGAATCCGTGTATATCGCGATGTTTCGCTCCGAAACTGCCACAAGAGAGTGATCGTCGATCCAATCAGCGTCCAGCAGGGGAATGGAGATAAACTCGGTGGGGAGTTCGATCCGGGTGACAGATCCGTCAGGAATAACCAGTTGAATCATTCGATCAGAGATAGCAATCAGATTGTTCGACCGGGCAGCCGATCGCTTCACCAGTGTATATGGGGCGGCAATTGAGAACGATGTCTGCCGGAATCCTCCACCGGAATAGTCGGATTGATACAGTCCATCCGACGTAGCAAACAGAATTGCATCACGGTTCGTGTCGAAAGCAACTGCATGAATATCGGTACGATTGATCGCAAGCTTTGTCCAGAACTGACCGCCATTGCGAGACAGATGGATCGCCTGGCTGGTGAGAATGAGCACGCGATCGGAGTAGTCCGGGTTCGCAGCAACGGCCACGATCCGTTCCATCTCCCTGTCACGATTGTCTGGATTCGGAAAAGTTGTCTCTGAAGCGGGATTTCTGATCGTATCCTCAGGATCCTCAATCAGGTTCTCGTCTTTGAGTCGCCGGAACAGTTCCGCGTCGTCGATATCGTCGAAATTCTCATCATCGAGCACGATGCCGCGTCGTCGCAGATCATCCTCGTCATAATCACGCCGCGAGAACTGCTCTTCAGGAGTCGATCGGGGATTCTCGTCGACAATCGCACCACGGCTGGGCACATCAAGGGTGAAAACCAGAGTCCATGTTTGCGCTCCATCTCTGCTCATATAGGCATGCCGCGGTGTCGCCGCATACATGGCGACATCCGGTTTCGCAGCGGTGGAGATCGAGATAAAATCGAGATCTCGGAGTCCCAGCGATCGATCACTCCAGGAGAATGAAGCGGCATGACTGGTCCCGCTGATCAAAAGCAGCAGGTAAACAGTCAATCGAAGCCCTTCGAGAATGTATTTTACCCGTGAGATCAGACCAAAGCGCATGATGACCTTCCGGAAAACAACAATATCGTACGACCGGAACAGCGCAACGATAGCAAATCCAGCCTGTTGGGTCAACAGCTCTTGGTGTCGGCAGGGTGTTGATGCGGCCGGGTTCGGAGATACGAAACCGCACACTGGAGAATCATTGTGACGGCTTGTTCCATCTCGTTTGCACTGCGATCGGATGCCGAGCGATACAGTTCGTGCTCCAGTTCGGTCAAGATCAGATCGAGCACCTTCAGAATCGGGAAAAAACCGTCTGAAACGGGAGGGAGTTCGATGAAGAGCATCTGCCTGTCGATGATCTTTTTGATCGCATAGACGATGTAATCCAATCCGAACTCTGTTTCGAGTTCGATCAATACCGCCATGAATCGTCGGCACGACTCCATCTGCATCGATTGCTCCTCAGCCTTGAAGAAACTCGCGGATTCGTCGGATTGCAGCACGCGATCGGTGACGATGATATCGATATGAACTCATCAGTTTCACCACATCACCCTCTTCCGGCTGATCCTTTCCAGGTTGATCGATCCCCATTCTCCGGGCGATGGGATGAAGGCGATCGGTTGTCATTTCGTCACCGGCAGCCAGTGACAGTGCGTTGGAATCGCGAAAACTGCGCATGAACTGATACGCACGTTGCAATGCATTGATCTCAGATTGCAGGATCGGAAGTCGATCACGAAGTTCATCGAATGCTTTCCACATGATGGGTTGACGGATAGCGACACGAGCTTTCACTGTGTCAACTGCAAGTTGAATGTCTCTCAGAGCGCCGGAATCTTCTTTCAGATTGACGCGTTCCCCTGTCTTCTGGTCCAACTCATCCCGGCGTCCTGTAATTTCCCCGAACATATCCGTAATGAAGGGCGTGGGATTACTGAAGAGGTTGTTTTCGAGCAATCGACAGACTGCGGTGTCCGTTGAGCGGTTCCCACATAACAGACGGGAGCCCAGGAGTTGTGAAAAATCGATGAATCTGAGCGAATCCGGTGTATTCAACAGGTTTTCGAGTGTTTCAAATGTGATCACGTATGAGCCGACCAGTTCACCGAATCGATGATGAGGCAGAATACCCTGTTGGATCAGTTCCCGGTTGATGTCATTGATCACCGCTGTTGCATAGCGCAGAAACTCGGGTGAATCATCCGTGCTCAGTACGAACAGATCGATATCGTTTTCAAAGGCCTCTTCCCGAGCGTACCCGCCGGTACAAAATATCCCCAGTGGCTGGTCATCTTCATCGACACGACTATAGTCGAATGGAAATTTTCCCTGTTCGTCGATGCTCCAGAGCGACGCTCGGAACAATCGTCTGAAGTAGCGCCTGAAGAACGCGTGATACTCCTCATAGAGAGCCCGGATTTCTCCGGATTTCGAGATCGCGATGAGGCCGCATCGGCAAAAACTGTAGGTATAATAGGTTGCCAGTTTTTGCTTGAGTTCGGATGACTGAGTCGCATCGGACAGCTCCGTCCATAACTGAATGGCAAGGCCATTGAGAAACGGGATATCGTCAATGTGATACACGATTTCCGGACGCGATTGCGCGACCTTGGCATAGAGTCGACGGTAGTTGTTGGACGAAAAAGCGAGGAGTTTACAGAGAACCAGGAATTTCGTTTTCAAATGTTGCGGACAAGGGATCGACTTCCAGTTTTGCTCGACGATCCGTATCAGTTCGATCGTTCGTTCGAAATCCAGCGAGAGGAGATACCGGGTGAGATAGGAAGCGTGGGTGCGGATCAACGAGACAAACGAACCCAGATACACCATTTTGGAATTGAGTTTCCGGTTCAGCCAGGTCTGGAAGAAGTCGACATAGACACGTTGATCCGGCTGGCGGATATAGCGATCGAACAGAACCCCAGAAATGATCATGGAGTCCATGTCCAGAACCAGGAGCTTCAGTAATCGTTCAAATGTCCTCAGGCGCATCGGTCGCCTGAGTGTCTGGATGCTCCGGATCAACTCCTTCAGAAGCATGCCGTCATTCTCCGACAGCATTTCGAGGACATCATCCCAGTAGATCATTCCGCGATAAATCTTGAAGATTCTCAGAATATTGATCGCTTTGTTCTTGTGCCACCGGACCGCATAATCCTCCGGATACTTCCCCTCTATGATCTGACGAATGACCGTGAATGCCTTGAGATGCTCGTTGACCTTCCCGACGATCTGGCGTGCGATGGCATGCAGCTGGTCCAGTGTTTCATAGTAATGTGTCAACAGTCGCATGGCGGGGCGGACCAGACCGAGAGCCGGGAAACCCATGACGATCGCGACCTGATCGAGATTCGCCATGTGCAGTGAGTCACTCATATCGAGTTCCTCATCGACGGAAACAATGAGTTGGTATACATAGAAGAACATCTCGATAAAATTGAAGATACCTTTCAACTGGAAGAACATGGGTGCCAGTGCAGGATCTTTTGCGATGAGGATATCGAGAGAGTCACGTGACCCATGTGCACGGATGCCGTATATCGTCTTGAGCATGTTGACGAGGCTGTGGATCAATCTGAGACCATGCGTTTTGGGAGTGATTGATAAACTGAAGATATCCGCATCAAGATTCTCATTGACTTCGCCGAGCATTCCCCGGAGATATCCTTCATGGAAACGGCGCAATCCGACATCCAGATAGAACGAGTCAATAATTTCGGCGTTGATCCGGGATTTCAGAACCTGATCGCCGGTCAGCAGTTCCGTCAGGAGAAGTTCCGAGATGACGACAAAATTGGAGACGCTGCGGTCGAGATACTTTTTGACATCGTCCAGCGTCGTGAGATAGGTGCCTTCCGAGACGCGTTCAGCGAGATAGAAATGCATCTTTCGACAATATTTCAGCATTTCAGTGCTTGCCTGGCCAATGATTCTGTTCCACAGATTGCGGTCAATCGATTCATCGATGAAGATTCCGACATCCAGATCATCCTGATCGAGAATCATGCCCATGTTGCAGATGGCGATACCGGGTGAGTCGGAGGCTCCGGGAGAAAACAACCCTATCAGGCAGGCGAGATATGAAGAAATCAGATCTCTCAGGGAGAATCTCAACTTGATGAGCATCTGCCCGAAAATCTGATTGCGATTCTGATAGTTGGATGTCTCTCTTCTCAGACGATCGATGTTGAAAAAATGCAGGTGAAGCGTTTGAAGGCTGACGTAGGTACCCAGAAACGTCCGTGCTTCTCCATCATCATCAGAAACCTGCATGATGATGTTCATTTCATTGAGAAAATTCTGAGCGGGTCTCAACAGATGGACACGTCCGGATTTTCCTTTCTGCTCAAGCCGCTGCCGCAGCACATGCATGTGCCTCTCTGCGATCAGCAGATACTTCTGATGATGGTTGGAGAGTATCTTCAGTCGCCCGGCAAGGTCATCAAAAGAGTCCAGCATGTGCAACTCCGCTATTATCAGACACTCAGTCCGCCATCCACACCCAGCACCTGTCCGGTGATGTAAGAAGCCTCCGATGACAGCAGGAACAGAATCGCACTCGCGACATCCTGTACACTTCCGGCACGCTGCATCGGAATCTTGCCGATCCAGCCTGCCCTGGCTTCTTCAGGGATGGCCCTGGTCATCTCGGTTTCGATGAAACCCGGAGCGATCGCGTTCACCGTGATATTGTAGCGGGCCAATTCGAGTGCCAGCGATCGAGTCAATCCGATGATGCCGGCTTTGGACGCCGCATAGTTCGCCTGACCGGGGTTTCCGCGCGCAGCAACACTCGAAAGGTTGACAATTCTGGGCGATGCAGATTTTTTCAGCAGGCCGAATGCTTCGCGCGCACACAGATATGAACCGGTCAGATTGACATCGATCACCTGCTGCCATTGATCGAGTTTCATTCGCATGAAGAGATTGTCGCGGGTGATACCGGCATTGTTGATCAGAAAGTCGAGCCCCTGACACGATTCCTTGATTTTAGAAAACAGGCACGAGACTGATTCAGGATTTGAAACATCTGCCGGAATTCCGATGAGATTGGGGGAGGAATCCGGGGCGAGGTGCCGGATTGCGGCATCGATGTTCTGCTGATCGAGATCAACGATGACGACACTAGCATCCTCGAGGAACAGCTGCCGAACGATCTCGTATCCGATGCCGCGCGCTCCTCCCGTGACGACTGCAGTCTTTCCAGTGAACCTCATTGATAGTCTCCTTTTTCTCCCGGGCGGTCTTGGGACAGGTCTGATTGTAACAGGATCCGAGGAAATTCAAAATTGAATCCTCACCCCGACGATCTCTTGACACAGCCGGCACACATCACTAAGGTTATGAAGTTTTGATTCGTCGCTCGAATCAATCTGACGTATTGAGGAGTCCCATGAAGATCAGGATCGACACCATTCTCCCGGAGGGTCTGCAGATCGATTGCAGCATCCCGATCGCTGAAATCGACCAATCGGATCTCGATGTCCGCATCTCGTCTGACATCACATTCAAGGGCTCTCTGAATCCTTTCAGTGCGGGAATCATGCTGGATGGAGTGTTCGAGTCCGAAATTGAAACGCAATGTGCGCGATGTCTGAATCCCTTTCGTCTGAGACTATCCAACAGTTTCAAACTGCTTCTGACGAGAACGCTTCCGGACGAGGATGAAGAGAATGATCGATCGCTGGTCGATCAGGTGGATTGTGAACAGGTGACGGACATCATCGACCTGACTGCCATTTTACGTGAACAATTGATTCTGCAGATCCCCCTGAAAATGGTCTGCAGTGATGAATGCCGGGGCTTGTGCCAGCAATGCGGCAAGAACCTGAATGATGGACCTTGCACGTGCAGCTCAACCCCGATTGACCCTCGACTGTTGAAACTGAAACAGTTGTTCGAGAACAAGTGAGGAAAGACCATGCCGGTACCCAAGAGACGTTTGACAAGCACACGGAAGCGAACCCGTAGCGCAAACAAGCATTATGTCGCCAAAGGGATTGCGACATGCAGCAACTGCCAGCAACCGAAGCTTCCGCATCATGTGTGCCGAAACTGTGGCTTCTATGGACAGAAGCAGATTTTAAAGATTGAAGAGAAATAGCCAACCGGCAACGATTTGTTGATGGGAAACCGTTGTTCACAATCGTAATCGATACGCTCGGATCCGAACGGGGGATCGAGGTTTCCTGTCTTGCAGGTTATCGTTTTGCCTGTGAGACAGGTGCATCGGTAGTGTTCGTGGGAGACACGCAGGCTATCGAACGTTTTTTTTCTGTACATGATATCCGGGACATGAACTGCAGGATCGTGCACACGACATCGAAGGTGCTTATGTCTGAAGATGCCGCCATCGGCATCGAATCCAAACCGAATGCCTCAATTTTACTCGCATTCCATGACCTGCATGAAGGCCGTTCCGATGCTGTCGTCAGTGCGGGACACACCGGAGCGACGGTTCTAGCCGCCAGACATACCTGTGGGATGCTCACAGGAATCCGACGCTCGGCATTATGTCAGGTCATTCCTGCACGCGATGGCCGTCGTTGTATCCTGATCGACTCGGGAGCAGCTTTATCCGCAACCTCTCGCGATCTGATGATCTTCGGATTCATGGGTTCGGTAATGGCTCGAGAGTTGCTGGGAATCGAAGTCCCGCGCATAGGTCTGCTGAATATCGGATCGGAGAGTTCGAAGGGCAGCAGTCGGCTCAAGCAAACCTACCAGCTCATGCAAGCCGTCGCGACACGATCCGAAACATACTGTTTTGCAGGGAACATCGAGGGGCAGCAGATCTGGGACGGAGCCGTGGATGTCATTGTCACAGATGGATGTACCGGCAACATTCTTCTGAAATCCTCAGAAGGCCTGATCGATTTCTGCATGCATTGTCTGCAGCGATCGACGCATGACGGTTCAATCTCGGGGATTTTACAGAAACGAAGCTATGGTGGAGCGCCGTTAGTCGGGATCAGGGGAACGGCAGTGGTCTGTCATGGCAATGCGGGGGCAGATGAGATCGAACGGGCTTGCCATGTTGCATATGATTGCTTCCGGCAATCCCTTTGGAATAAGATCGATCGCGATCTTGCTCAACTGGATCTCCCAAGTAACCCGGCGTTGTAGACGCGAGGATATCTTCCATGAAAATAGCATTTGTATTTCCCGGCCAGGGAAGCCAATACGAGGGGATGGCAAAGGACTTCAAGGATCGTTTCGAGAGTGCCCGAGATATTTTCGACCGAGCCGATTCCTCTCTGGGATATTCGATTTCAAAATTGTGCTTTGAAGGTCCACAATCCGACTTGAACCTTACGGCCAATACACAACCTGCGTTGTTAACGGTTTCCGCCGTTGTCGCAGCCGCCATCAAAGAGACCGCCCCTGTTACGGTGTCGGCATGTGCCGGACACAGTCTGGGGGAATACTCAGCCCTTTGTTTTGCCGAGAGTCTGACGATCGACACTGCAGTAAGTCTCGTCCATGAACGCGGCAAAGCGATGCAATCCGCAACACCGCAAGGAGTGGGCGCCATGGCCGCCATCATCGGACTCGCGGATGGTCTGGCAGATGACGTCTGCCGAGAGGCGGGGCAAGGACAGATCATCCAGGCAGCCAATTTCAATGGTCCAGGACAAGTCGTGTTATCCGGACACAGGGAAGCGGTCGAGCGAGCCATTCTGATCGCCAGAAGCAAAGGTGCTCGAAAGGGGATCATGCTACCCGTTAGCGCACCATTTCACTGTGCATTAATGAAACCGGCGGCAGAAACGATGCTCGGGATCCTTCACCGATCCGACATCCGCTCCCCCGTCATCCCCCTCGTCAATAACGCCGATGCCGATTATCTCGAACCAACACCAGCCACGGTCATCGACTCCTTGTATCGTCAGATCACCGCGCCTGTTCGTTGGGAGGAGTCGATTCGGAGGATGCGGGCTGACGGGATTGAGTGTTTCATCGAAATCGGAGCCGGAAAAGTGCTCACGAACATGATCAAACGAATTGTGCCGGAGGCGGAGTGTCTGAGCGTTGGTTCAGTTGACGACCTCGAAAATTTTGCGCAATATGTAGCCACCAAAGGTTTGATCCCTTAACCCAACCTGAAGAAGGAGAGAATCCATGGAAATTCAAGAACGCATCGTGAATTTGATCGCGGAACAGCTTGGCGTGGATAAAGCAGAGGTTACACCTGAAGCCTCTTTTACTGATGATCTGGGCGCCGATTCACTCGATACCGTGGAACTGGTAATGGCATTCGAAGAAACCTTCGATATCGAGATCCGCGACGAGGATGCCGAAAAGCTGCACACCGTCAAGGATGCCATCGACTACATCACAAAAGTCAAGCAGTAACCCGCCGATTACACCCATCTTCGTGTTCATCCGTTCGCGCTCGAGTACGAGATGGGTGTATCTTTCTGCGCGTGTTGGCCATGATTTCCACGAGTGATGCCATTCGTATAACGAGCCAATCTCCCGAACAGACGGTCCGCCTGGGTTTCCTGCTTGCCTCTTCTCTGCTCCCGGGTGATTGTGTCCTTCTTCGAGGGCACATCGGAGCAGGTAAGACATGCCTGACAAAGGGAATCGCCTCCGGCTTGGGCGTGCAGGATATTTCTTCGGTTCATTCTCCTTCATTTACATTGATCAACCGTTACGAGGGAACCGTGCCGGTCTATCATGTGGATTTGTATCGGCTCGAGATCGATTCGGCTATTGATGATATTGAATTTGAAGATCTATGGAATGAATCCGCGGTCATTTTGATTGAATGGCCGGAGATCGCCGTTGGTCGGATCCCTCGGATCACATTTCAGATTGATCTGGTCTGGCCGATGCTGTCTCAGACAGAACGGGAAATCACCATTTCGGCTTCTGATCCACAGCGCCTCGAACATTTGAAGAGAGACATCGATGATCACTTTGGGCATTGAAACCTCATGTGACGATACGTCGATTGCCCTTGTTCGTGACGGCAGTGACGTCCTGGCAAATTGCGTGGCCAATCAAGATGTGTTTCACCGCAAATTTGGCGGCGTCGTTCCTGAGATTGCTGCCCGAAAGCATCTCGAGAATCTTCTGCCGACAATTCAAACAGCCTTGGATATGGCTTCTATCCGGATGAGTGATATCGATGTTTTCGCGGTCACACATCGCCCGGGACTCATCGGCTCATTGGTCATCGGATTGACTGCGGCCAAGGTTCTGGCAGCCGTTTTTTCCAAGCCGCTTATCGCCGTGAATCACATCGAAGCACATGCTTACGCTGCCTGCTTTGCCGGTATGCCATTCGGCACCGAAAACATCTCGCTCATCGCCTCAGGGGGACATACCTCGATTCTGCATCTGAAGGACGACCAACTCAGACTGGTCGGTCGAACGATAGACGATGCGGCAGGCGAGGCGTTCGATAAAGTCGCCAAATCACTCGGGCTTGGGTATCCCGGCGGGCCGATCATCGATCGGATTGCCCGTGAGGGGAACCCGACTTCGATTCGCTTTCCCCGTCCGATGCTCGACCAACCAAATCTCGACTTCAGTTTTTCCGGGCTCAAGACAGCCGTACTGTATCATCTCCATCATCACCCCGACGCAGCACGTGAAGATCTTTCAGCCTCCTTTCAGGCAGCGGTAATCGATGTTCTGGTTGAGAAAACAATGCGGGCCGCAAGTCTACTGAAAGTGAGCACCATCGCGGTTGTTGGAGGCGTTGCCTGCAACACCGCACTTCGTACGGCATTTGCGCAGAAATCCGAACGATCCGGAAAGCGATTGTTCATTCCCCCGTCGCAATTCTGCACAGACAATGCCGCTATGGTTGCCGGGCTTGGATATCACAAGTACCAAGCCGGATTACGATCGCCGATTACGATCCCGGCTCAGTCAAATGCAGGATTTGAACCTGAGCCCATCCGATTGAGTCCGTCTGACGTTTGAAGCGTTTTTCAACGAGAATTAAGAGTTTTGAGGTTTGTCAACACGTACTGACAACATGGTCAGCGTTCTATTTCTCTATATTTTTCTTTTTTTTCAATCTGTTACAAATGCTTTCCAAAGCAATCGATGTGCAAACCTCCTGATGCGTAGACCATAGTACTCGGCCTTCAGCCTCATCCCGCAGACATCTATCCTCTAAAAACAGATATTTTATAACAGGTTAACTCCTGTTGATCTCGGTGGCATCGCCATTGCTGATACCACTGGCATCGAAGCAAGTCCGAAAAGGAGGCCACGATGAAAGCGCAATTTTCGATACCACTCACCCTTCTGGTCATTGTGACAGCAAGTGTTCTGGCATTACATGAAAAAACCCAGAAGGTGGATCTGAATACAGCAACCATGAGCGAACTTGAATCGCTTCCGGGAATTGGTCCATCGACTGCGTTGAGAATCATCAACGCGCGTGAGAGACGGCAAGGATTCAGATCACTCGAGGATTTACTGAAAATTGACGGAATCGGTCGCAAAACAGTGGCTCGATTGCAACCGCTTGTCAGAGTCGGGAAGTATCCCTCTCCCGGAACTGGCATCCGTTCTCACCAATAAATGAGCCACAGATGGCAAGGAGAAAAGCAATGATAAACTCAGTAACCATGGTCGGGCACGTCGGGAAGGATCCGGAGTTGCACACGTCGGAATCCGGAGTGAGTGTGGTGCGTTTCCCATTCGCTTATCACGAGTATCGGCAACAGAATGGCGAACGACAGAACATCACGCACTGGTTCAACTGCGTCGCATTCGGGAACCTCGCCAGTATCTGCTCCGAATTCATGCACAAGGGTGCACATGTGGCGATCAGTGGAAATCTGAAGCAACGGACCTACGAGACCAAAGAAGGTGAAAAGCGCTCTTCGACCGAAATCCATCTCAGGGATGTCGAGTTTCTGGGAAGCAAGAACGGCGAGAAAGAAAAACCGGCCGATTAAACGATTGTTCTCGGAGCGCCGTCGCGCACTTCGAATCCTCCCATCGAAGCAGAAGCGCGGCGGCTCTCTCTGTACCCTTCAGTTGATTCGGATCAATCGGGCCGGACCCAATACCAGTTTTTTTATTCCAACCCGATCGAAACTGATGGTGATTTTCGCACTGGCGCCCATTCCCTTGAAATCCAGGACAAGTCCATTCCCATAAAGAGAATGTCTGACACGATCACCTTTCCGGAATTCCGCTTCAGCGGTCGGATGCGTCACCATCGGCTGGGATCCTGCAGATGATCGAGGAGCAGGAGACCCTTCTTTGCGATCCGTGCTGATGCGTTGAGTGTCGATTGAATGGTAGTTGAGATTCTCCGCAGGAATTTCGCGGATAAACGTTGAAACTTCCGATTCCCTCATATTTCCGTAAATGCGCCTTTGCCGGGTGATTGACAGTGAAAGACGCTCACGCGCACGCGTAAACCCTACGTACAACAACCGCCGTTCCTCTTCCAATTCCTGCGTACTGAGCCTTGCCTCGGAACGGATCAGCGGAATCAAGCCATTCTCGACTCCACAGATATATACAATCGGGAACTCAAGACCTTTTGAATTATGGAGTGTCATCAATGAGACAGTCTCGCGCACATTGTTCTCTTTCGTCGATTTTTCAGCATTTTCGTCATACAGCGACAGATAATCAGCAAATTCGCTCAGGGTTCCATGCGTTCGTTCGGAGTAATCGTAACAGAGTCGAAGAAACTCATCGATGATTTCAATCGACGCGGTCGCCTCGTCGGTCCGGATCGTTTCAAATTGCACCCGGTACCCGCTGTGTTCGATCAGGAAGTCCATGAATTCAGCGACCTGCATCTCCTTTGATGTCCGAATCAAATCATGGATCATCTCCATGAAGTTCTTCACTTTGTCAAACTTATGATCTTTCAGGGTCTGCGCTTCGATCATCTGTTCAATTGCCGTGAACAGATCGATGTTGTGCTCATCCTTGTAACGGGTGATCAAGCCCTGAGTACTGTCGCCGATTCCTCGACGGGGGTTGTTGATCACACGAATGCAAGCGCTGGAATCTTTTGGATTCAGGATCAGTCGAATATACGACAGTAGATCCTTGATCTCCTTCCGTTTAAAAAACCCTATGTTCCCGATGATCCGGTATGGAATACGGGCTTCCATGAAAACCTCTTCGAAGACGCGGGATTGCGAATTGACGCGGTAAAAAATGGCAAATTCGGAGTATTTCCGATTCGATTTCCGAATCAGGCTTTGAATGGAATCGAGAATGGCGCGTGCTTCCGCGCGCTCATTTTCGACCAGATGCACCGTAATTTTCTCTCCCGGTGGATTGGTCGTCCACAGTGTTTTTGGAGTCCGGTTCAAATTATGTGTCATCAGAGCTGAGGCTGCGGCAAGAATGGTCTGGGTGGATCGATAATTCTGCTCGAGTTTGATGGTTTTGACGCCGGAAAAGTCCGAGGAGAAGTTCAGAATGTTTGATATTTCTGCGCCTCTCCAGCCATAAATCGATTGGTCATCGTCGCCCACAGCCATGATGTTTCGATACCGAGAAGCAAGCTGTTTGACAAGACGGTATTGGGCGTGATTGGTGTCCTGATACTCATCGATCATGATGTATTGATATTGTTTCTGATATTTTTCTCGAGCCGCCAGATTCTCATCAAGCAACTGAACTACTTTGATTATCAGATCATCGAAATCAACGGCATGATCATTCCTCAGTTGCTTTTCATACTCAACAAAGACTTCACCCATCCATTTTTGCTGGATATTGAAACCCGCAGACTCGATCAGGTTATGGGGCGGAATGAATTTGTTCTTCATCCTGCTGATCCACTCACAGGTCGATTTGGGATCGACTCGATCCGTAGAGATATTGAGAGTTTCGATCGCTCGCTTCACCCGTGCCAATTGCTCGGATTCATCGGAAATCGTGAATGTTGAAATCAACCCGAAATGCTCATGTTCCACTCGAAGAATCCGGGCGCAGATAGCATGGAATGTACCGATGGATACCTGTCTGGCGACAGCTGGATCGAGAATCTGCCCGACCCGTTCCTTCATCTCGGAGGCCGCCTTGTTTGTGAATGTGACAGCGAGAATATTCTTGGCCGGGATGGCGTGTTTTTCGATAAGACAGGCAATACGCGCAACAATCACACGGGTTTTTCCGCTTCCCGCACCCGCGAACACAAGCAAGGGGCCGTCCTTGTGGTGAACGGCTTCCATCTGTTGGGGATTCAGATCAATCAATGGATACCTCCGGAAAAGGCGATCGCGTGATCGCTCACATGGGAAGTTGGAAATGATTCGGTTTCACTCGGTGAATCAGACGGGACGATCAGGCTCCATTAAACCATCGATCGATGAATCGGCGAAATGCACCTTTATCGTCGTTGATTCCGGGAGTTTCACCGATCGGTTGATTTTGCGGTTCTCCACCACAATAGGCACGAGTGTCCGTGATAATGACAGTTACATTGTCCGGGGCACCGCGATCCAATGTGCATTGAATCAACCGACGGCAGCTTTCCTCCGGGTCACCCGGGTTGGAACTGATCAATTCAAGAATTTCGTCGTCATCGAGAACGCCACTGAGGCCATCGGTACACAGAACGAACACATCGCTGCGCTGCAGGGGTACGATTTTTGTGTCCACCCTGACCTCAGATGCTCCACCAAGTGCTCGCGTGATAACGTTTTTCAGGGGATACTTCTGTGCTTCCTCTTTGGTAATCTGCTCCTGGTCGATCAGTTCCTGAATTCTGGAATGATCTTTCGTCAGTTGGGTGATCTCCTCATCCTGGATCCGATAGATCCTGGAATCACCGACATGGGCCAGGATTGCATGACCACTCACGATTTTCAGGAGAACCAGGGTTGTGCCCATTCCCTGAAACTCGGGCGATTCACTCGCCTTCTCAAAAACAACCTCATTGGCATACTCGATCGATTTCATGCAGAGATCACATTCAGCCTGAATGTACGATTCCTCCTCATCAAACTCGATCGGATCACGGTGTCCACTTTCGAGATACTCCAGAATCGAATCAAGGGCCAGGCGGCTGGCGAGATCTCCAGCTTTGTGTCCACCCATTCCATCCGCAACGATGCAGAGCGCTGCCTCCTGATCGAGATAGTAGGCATCCTGGTTCACGTTACGTTTCAGACCTACGTTTGTTAAGCCATAAGCCCTCATGGCAACTCTCCAGAAAAACAGACCCGTGATTGTTGTTTCGACGACCAGGGGTGATTATATCGTATCGCTTCATTTTTTGAAACAATCCCTGACGGGATATTCCGAGGCGTTGCGCGGCCCTGGAAACATTATAGGATTCTGCGGTCAGAGCTTCCAAAATAAACTGTCTTTCAACATCGGCCAGCCTCTCACTGAGTTTTCCGGCACCGATATCGGAATCATGCTTGAGCACCTCCTCAATCGTGGTTCGTTGGATCGGCTTGCCGGCTGTTGAATATTGGATCGAGGCTTCAATCACATTCTCAAGTTCACGGACGTTTCCGGGCCATCGATGTCTACATAGAAGATCCATGGCGCTTTTCGTGAACCCCGTGATGGAAATCCCGAGTCGGTCCGAAAACCGGTTCAGGAAGTATGAAGCGAGCAATGGAATGTCTCCGGATCGACAACGCAAAGGCGGGATGGTCAGTTCCAGGATGACGAGACGATAATAGAGATCCGACCGGAAACGACCGGACCTGACATCCTCCCATAATGGTCGATTTGCGGCCGAGATTATCCGCACATCCACCGGTCTTTCCTTATCTGATCCGAGAGGCCGGACGAGTCTCTCCTGCAATACTCTCAAAAGTTTTACCTGCGTCACGGGCGTCAGGTCCGCCACCTCATCCAGAAAAACTGTTCCGCCATCCGCCGAAACAAACAATCCCTGTCGAATTGTGTCAGCGCCGGTAAATGCACCGCGAACATGCCCAAACAGCTCGCTTTCAACCAGGTTCTCCGGCATTGCACCACAGTTGAATGCGACAAATGGCCTGTTTTTCCGTGGACTCATCGAATGGATAAGCTTGGCGACCCGTTCTTTCCCGGTACCTGTCTCACCCTGCAAATGAACCGTTGAATCCGAAGCGACAATCCGTTCCATGCGTCGTTTCAGTGTCATCATTTCGGGACTGTCACCGATCAAACGATCCAGTGGCGACGTCAGCCGCCCGGTCGATGAATCGCGAATCGGTTCGTTCTGCTGCGCTTCCCATCTCAGGCGAATAACAGCCAGCAATCGCCGAATTCGATTCATCAACGGATCAGTGCGTTGATCGCGATCGCAAGCCAGAAAGACTGCGACGGTCGGGTTTCGGCCGGAGAGATCGAGTGAAATGGCAATGGTTTCCGGCAGAACGACTGCCCACTCATCAGCGTCACGATGCATACTGAACAGGCGTTTCACGATGATCTTCAGGTCTGATGCAGTCGGACGATCGCCCCATTGAAAGAGCACGGCTGCATTTTCGGAGTTCAGTTCCAGAAGCATACCCCCGTGACTGCCGATGATCGCGCTGCCAATGCACTCCAGCACCGTGAACAACTCGTCCGCAGTGTTGCTGCGCAGAATGGAGTCCAGCAATTCGCTCTCCGATGCGCATCTCTGTGGAGACTGCTTGTCAAGAATACGAGCCAGGGTAGTCCCGATCACCCGCTCCGCTCTCCGGATTCGCTCCCTGTCGTTCAATCGACGAGCGATCGTAAGCGCGCGCATCAGAATCATCTCATGGATGCTTCCACCGGCGTCTTCCGGGAAATCGCGCTGACGCAGAGTCCATTCAAGGCAGCAGTCGATCATGAGGTGTCTGACGTCCGGATGATTCAATAACCGTGTTCTCATGATCAATTCGTTGGCTGATACTTCTACTCCGGGATCACCCGACGGCACCAGAAACGCATGCAAGAGAACAGCTGCCGTGTCGTCACTATCCCGGACACTGTTTTCAAAATCCAGGCATCGCTTCCATCCGGATTTGGCCGATCGTGTGTCCGCATACCCCCGGTCATCAATGATCTCCGGCCTGACAGAGTGCATCTGAACGGCAAACTCCCGGTACAAGTCGAGATACACTGGCCATGCGTGCCGGGTGATCCTGCCGAGCAGATCCCATTGCCGTGACTGTTGATCCGGGCTGCCACTCTTTCTGGATTGAATGATGAATCGTGCAGCCACGATCGCGCCGCGGGCGAGTAAGGGAAGAGCATGAATCGTTTTCTCAATGCAGGATAACTCGAGTTCGGCGTCCGGAAACGCCCCCTGGTCGCGCATCATTTTCATTCGAGACATACGAATCGAACAATGCGTCATGGGTCTTCGACAACCTTCGATCATCCGGAGCGCATAGGAAGTCGTGCGCAGTCCTCTGCCGGGTGATGATTCCAGATAGTGCAGCATGCCCAGTTGATCGAAAAGGCAGGCGATGAATACGCGTCGCCACCCGGAACGCTCCTGTTTCAAAGCTGTTTTCAATAAGCTGGAGGCGGTTTCGAGATCCGCGGTCAGGATGCAGAAGCGGATGGTTTCGAGAAGCAGATGGACCTTGAATTTTGACCAATCGAATCGAACCGCTTTCGTCTCCAGATCACGGATCATTCTCCGGGAGGAACTGAATTGCCTGGCGTCCAGGCAGAACGAGAGCAGATGCAGTTCGATCGCAATTTGCTGTGGCGAGTCGTCCAGACAAGCCAACCACTTTCCCAAACGAGTCGGCAGGTGCTTTGAACTATGGTTCGTGCGAAGCAAGCCGAGCCTGTAAAATGCGAGTCGGAATCGTTGCTCGTCATCATAATCACCGATCTGTTTTGCCACCCGAATGAATTTCCGGGCATGCCGTTCATCACCTTGCTCACAAGCAAGTTCAACTCTGTCCAGGAGCGATTCCGCAGCGATCGACTGGATATGGGTGGCCACCTCACAGAGCCTTTCGGCAATCTCGTCATCGGCCATTTCTATCGAGGAATGAATCGCATGGATCAGGGTTTGAGACTCGATCGTCTGCCCGGATGCCGAAGTATGAAACACAACGATGGGCTTTGGCGGATTGGAAGGATCGGCTTGCTTTCTCAGGAAAAGAGCTGCGCGGTGATGCAATTCGTGACGGCGATCGACAGGAATCGCCCGATAGGTCTCGGATTTTCTGGAATTCTCAGAAAATTCATACTCTCCATCGAAACGAGCCGGCTGGAAGACTCCCCCGTCAAGCAATTTGCGGATTTGAATTCGCGCCCCTCGCCTCGGGATGCGGAGCAGCGAGGCGATCGTGTGATCATTGAAGGAGTGATGCCATACGGCAGCCGCTTCGATGACTCGTTCGAGTGCGTATCGAGAAGCAGAGGGGTGAACGGGCTTTGATGCATCCGCAATTTTTGACGATGAGGGTTTCGAATCTGCTGGAGTCGAATCCACAGCTGGCATCTGACCACTAGTCCTTGATCAGGATCTTTCGCAACTCGGCGTAAAACTGGTCGACATCCTTAAACTGCCTGTAAACCGATGCGAATCGGACATAAGCGATTTCATCGAGTTCCGCGAGACGTTTCATGATGAATTCTCCGATTTCCTGTGTCGTGATTTCCCGATCGGCTTTTGTATGGAGAATTCGTTCGATCTCATCGACGATTTCAGTAACCCGGGTGGAACTGATCGGCCGTTTTTCCGTGGCTTTTATCAGACCCCGCTGGATCTTCTTTCGATCGAACATTTCACGGCGGCCATCTTTCTTCACCACCATGTACTGAACATCTTCAATTTGCTCGTATGTTGTAAAACGTCGAGCGCAGGAGAGACATTCGCGACGACGCCGGATACTCTCATTATCTTTGGATGGGCGCGAATCAACGACCTTGTCATCCGGGAAACCACAGAATGGACACTTCATGATTCCAATCTCTTTTCTGCAGGCACTCGGAGACATTCGTATCGAATCACCTCGATTCCGGATTCCGCGAGCATTTCGATCGATAATTCGTCCGAGTATCCTTCCGAGTAGAAGATCCGTTTAACTCCGGAGTTGATGAGCATTTTTGTGCAAACGACACAGGGATGGGTCGTGCAGTACAGGATGCCGCCGGTGATACTGGAGCCGTGAAAGGCTGCCTGGATGATGGCGTTCTGTTCGGCATGGAGACCCCGGCACAGCTCATGCCGTTCTCCGGAAGGCACTCCCAGCTTTTCCCGCAGGCAACCTCCGATATCCTGGCAATGCCGGATTCCGGACGGGACTCCGTTGTATCCCGTGGCCAGGATGCGGTTGTCGCGAACGATAACAGCTCCCACTTTTCTGCGAAGACAGGTGGAACGCCTTGAAATCAGGTACACGATTTCCATGAAGTATTCATTCCAACTGGGCCTGCTATTCATAATGGATCCGATGATCGGGCGGACTTCTCGATGGTTGCGATCTTGTCCAGGCGATGCTGATGCCGACCGCCTTCATAGGATGCATCGAGAAACGCATCAACGAGATCCATCGCTGCACCCGGCCCGACGACCCTGGAACCGAACGTCAGGATGTTGGCATTGTTGTGAGCACGTGCCATCCTGGCACTGAACGTATCCGAGACGGTCACGGCACGGATTCCAGGGATTTTATTTGCGGCGATGGCCATCCCGAGACCTGTGCCGCAAATTAGTATCCCGAGTGTTGCCTGCCCGATCAAGACTGTTCTGGATACCTCGACGGCAAAATCGGGATAATCGACGGATTCCGTTGAAGTTGTACCCAGATCGATCACATCAACCTGCCTTTTTTCAAGGTGTTTCAATACCGATTCCCTTAACGTAATGCCGGCATGATCACATCCGAATGCAATTTTCATGTTCTTCTCCAACTCGTGCAGATACAACGACCTATTCAGTCGAGAATACCAAGAATCCGCCTCGTTTGCATCTCATCGTGCGCCAACTGCGCAATGAGTTCCCCGGGAGAGGGGAATGCGATATCATCCCTGATCCGCCTGACAAACTCGACCTCGATCCGTGCATTGAGAAGATCCTGCGAACAATCCAGCAAATGTGTTTCGATCATGAAGGACTGCTCATGAAAAGTGGGTGACGATCCGATGTAGGTCATGGATGGAAGCGGGACGTTCGTTATCCATGTGCGCGTCGCGTAGACTCCGGTGCATGGAATTATCTGATCGACTGGCAGGATGTTCGCGGTTGCATATCCGAGCGAACGCCCTCTACCCCATCCCTTCCGAACAACTCCGCTCAACCGGAAAAACCTGCCCAGCAAACGGGTCGCGTTTTCAATGTCGCCTTCCCGGATACAATCCCGGATCCGACTGCTCGAAATCGGTTCCCCGCCATCATACACCGGATCCACGACGATCATCTCTATCTGATGGTGTTCAAGAATGCGTTTCAGAGCCCGGGCATCACCGCGGCGTTCTCGTCCGAAACGATGATCCTTCCCGATTACGACCGCTGCGGGGCAGAGTGCGTCAAGGATGATGCAGCGAACAAATTCCTCGGGTTCCTGCTCGGCAAAACGCTGATCGAACGGGATCATGAGCAGGATGTCGATGCCGAGTGATTGGAGGATATGGATCGTCTGGTCCTGCGAGTTGATTGATTTGATTTCTTTCTGAGGAGCCAGCACGGAGAGCGGGTGGGGGTGGAACGTGACGACGACAGCCTTTCCATGCATTCGCCGCGCAACGGCAACGGTCATCTCGATCAGACGACGGTGCCCGAGATGGATGCCATCGAAATTTCCGATCGTGACCGCATTTCCGGATTGGAATCGCGGGAGACTGTCTATCGTGTGAAATACTTCCATGACACCCTTCCAGGTCTCGCCAGAACGTCCGGTAGAGTAGCCATGGATGCAGATCTTGTCAATCTCGGCGCCCTGGAGTCCTGATGCGGTCCACCCCCGGTTTCATCACTTAGCACGTGCCCAAAACGGTTGATCTCTGTATACTGTTCTGGTTTTCAGGGAGGACCCCAGAGATGAAACGGCATTTTCCAGTATCACTGATGATCCTGATAGTCGGCCTAACTTTCGTCGGAATGACGACCAAGCCCAAGGATGAGATCACCATTCCAAAAGAAAACTTCAAGGTATCGATAACAGACCAGGATGGCGTTCGCACGGATGGCGTCAATGTGACATTCAACGAATACACCTTTCTCAGTGTCAAGAAAGGCACGATGGATGCCTACATCCCCTTCGAGAGACTTAAGGGATTCGAAGTGATGTCGATCCGGGACGATCAGGTGGAAATCGAAATCACACTGACGGATTCATCGCAGTACCGGGTCAATGCCAATCCGGGTGACAGTGTCACTGGTGAAGCGGGTTTCGGGCAATTCCGGATTGAACTCAGACACATCCGGTCTTTTTCGATCGAACAGATTCTGCCGACGGCCACTCCCAACCGATAGACTGATCGTCCGAATCGTTGTCAACCGACATGTTTCAGGACTGTTTCGGCCACATACTCCAGCTCCGCGCGCGTCAGCTCGGCAAAAATCGGCAATGCGAGTGTTTCGCGGGAAGCCCTCTCAGCTTCCGGGAAGTCCCCGGCATGATACTCGAGTTCCTTGAAACACGGTTGCAGATGCAGCGGTAGCGGATAGTAAATCGCTGTTCCGATACCGGCTTCCTGGAGTTTCGCCTTCAGTGCATCTCGGTTGGGAACTCGAATCACATATTGGTTGTAAATATGGCCGACTTCCGCTTGACACATCGGGGTGACCACTCCGGAACCCTTAAATACCTCGTTGTAGTAAGCGGCATTTCTTCGGCGGCCTTCATGCCAGTTCTCGAGATACTTCAGTTTGACATCGAGAATTGCGGCCTGGATGGTGTCGAGACGGGAGTTATATCCCACCTCATCATGCAGATAGGTCTCTCGTGCGCCATGTACGCGCAACGCCATGGCGCGCTCTGCCAGCGCCGTATCATCGGTCACGATCATTCCGGCATCTCCGAAACCACCCAGGTTTTTTGATGGAAAGAAGCTGAAACAACCCATGATTCCGAGTTTTCCTGCGCGGACTCCCCCCCACGTCGCTCCGATCGCCTGAGCGGCATCCTCCACGATCGGCACACCGCGAGCTTCTTTCCGAAGCGAGTCCATATCCGCACATTGGCCGAACAGGTGAACCGCAAGAACTGCTTTGGTGCGATCGGTAATGACTTCGGATATTAGTTTTGGATCGATATTGTATGTGAGGGGATCGATGTCCACGAAAACAGGGCGAGCGCCGATCCGCCAGATCGAACTGGCTGTTGCGTAGAACGAATAGGGAGTCGTGATAACCTCATGTCCCCTGCGAATTCCCATCGCCTGCAGTGCAATGACAAGTGCGTCTGTTCCGGATGCGACACCAACCGCATGCTTCACATCGCAATATTCCGCAATACTGGTCTCGAATTCCTTGACCTGTGGACCCAATATGAACTTTGTCTCGGTGACGACCCGGTCCAGCGCCCGATCAATCTCGGCACGCATCGGCGCAACCTGCCTTGTAATATCCAGCAACGGTACCTTCATGTTGAAGACTCACTTTCTGGGATCAGAACACGGATTCGATTCAAGATATCCGGTCGCCCGCCGACCGGGAAAAATCGGGATGCAGTATAGCGCAGGGTTGCAATTATCGCTATTTTTTCGTTGAATTGCCCGCATGACTGAAAAACCACGCATTCTGCTCCATATCTGTTGCGCTCCCTGTTCCACGACGCCGATCGACCGTCTATCGCCGGAGTTCACGATCATCGGTTTTTTTTTCAACCCCAACATCTATCCTGATTCAGAGTGCCACTTTCGGCAGCATGAAGCAGTGGCGTACCTGCAGCGTCAGGGATTGGAAATGATCTCCTGTGATCAACCGTTTGAGGAGTGGCGCCAGGAAATTGCGCCGTTCCGTGAAACGCCTGAGGGCGGCGCTCGCTGCCGACGCTGTTTCGAGTTTCGCCTGGATAAGGCGGCAGCAATTGCGGCATTTCAAGGGATCCCGCTGTTTACCACGACACTGACTATCGGTCCGAACAAGCCGGCTTCGGTGATCTTTCCGATCGGTTTCGAAACAGCCTTACGCCATGGAGTGACGTTTCTGGCCGAGGATTTCAAGAAGAAGGACGGATACCGGGAATCTGTCGAGAAGTCTCGGATGGAGAACATGTACCGGCAAAATTACTGTGGCTGCGTTTACTCATATCTTGAAAGGCAACGCCGGGAACACCCGAACCGGCAGGATAGCGGCTCCGGCGTCATCGAGTGAATCAGGTTGCTGATACCGGCATATCGTCAAACGCAATCCAGGGAACCTTGTACCTTCCGAAAAGCGTATCTTCCACATATGCTTCGGATGACATCCCTCTGAGATTGTTCTTGAAGATTTCGAATACATTCCCGGCCACCATGACATCTTTCACCCGGCCGACAACTTCTCCATTCTCGATTTTGTAACCGAGTGCGACGTTCATCGAGAATTCGCCGTTGAGATTATTGCCTTGTCCGGCTCCCATGACATCGTCCACGATGATTCCTTCTTCGATCCCCCGAATCAGTTCGTCTCTGGCGATCATTCCCGGATCGATGACCAGGTTGGACGGGAAGGGCGAAGGTGGCGTATCGATGCTGAACCCCGTATACAGCGATGACTTTTTGAAACCGTTCCCGGTCGATTCTGCGCCGGCTCGTGCCGCGGCTCGTCGATCATAGAAAAATCCCTTGAGGATTCCACGATCGATCAGTGTGTTTTTCCGCGTAATGACCCCTTCGTCATCAGCAGGGCACGAGGCGGGAAGCAGGGGATCCGTTGCGTCATCACTCACGGTAACGGTCGAGTCCAGGACGTGCTGGCCGACCTGGCCGGTGAGTTTCGACATTTTCCGAAACGCATTGTCTCCGTTCAAACCATAAAACAACGGAACATAAAGGCCCCTGAACGCGAGACTCGTGAAGAGGACCGTCATTTTTTTGGTGCGAACGGGTGCGACCCTGCGGCATTGAGAAAATCGCCAGACAGCGTCATGGGCCATTTGAATCGGAGCCCGACTGAGATGCGTTCCGCTGGCGGTATGTTCCAGTTCGGCACGATCGGAATCGAGGATGAGAAGCACATTGAGGAATGCCTGGTACATGGTTTTTTCAAACTGTATGTCACCCCCGAGAGTATTCATGATTGTGATCCGGTTGGCTTCCCGCGTCACTTCCGCTTCAAGATTGACTTCCGGGAAGGATGTCCGGACGATATCGATCATCTCTTTCCCCGTCTGGATCAGATCTTCATATTTCAAATCGGCGACACTCGGGTCGTAGTATTGACCTTTGCCAAAATGCATAACCTGTCGGGAGAACTCGAAGTCTGCTGCAGGACCAAATTGGGCCGAGTTGACGGCGCGATCGACGAGTTCATCAACCTCGTCGGGATGCGTAGTCGACGAAAAGCCGAATCGGCCATTGACGATCAGGCGCAATGCGGTTGAAACCGATTCCTCTCCTTCGAGAGCCGTCAATTCACCACCGGCGAAGCATGCCGGAGCAGCGTTTTTCTCGATCCGGTAGACTTCCGCCATATCCGCATGCTTTTTTGCTCGTTCCAGGATCCGCTCCATCTTATCGACCTCCAATCAGGACATTCTGAATTCGGATGTGAGGACTTCCCATCGATACACTGAGGGGATACTGCATCCGCGCACCGACGCTTTTCCCGCAGCCGCCGGAGCGTGACCGGTTCAGGTCGGAACCTACCTTATCGATGTCGTGCAGCGTCTGAAAGACATTTCCGGAGAGAACCAGATCGCGGACCCAGCCTTTGAGTTTTCCGGATTCAATGACCTGGGCTTTTTCCGCGGAAAACGTGAAGAGCCCTTTTGAGGTGTTTCCGCTGCCACCTCCAACGACATAAAGACCATTCTCGACACCTTCGAGCATTTCTTCGAAAGAGTGCGGTCCCGGTGCGATAAAGGTATTCGACATTCTGCAGATCGGTGAAAACCGGAAACCAACCGTTCGGGCATTGCCCGTTACAGGTTCGCCCATGGCAGCCGCCGTTTCCCTGGAGTGAAGCCGTCCGACCAGCAATCCATCTTTGATCAGATGCGTCATCGAACACGGTACACCCTCGTCGTCATATCGGAACGAACCCCGCTCATCCGGAAGATCTCCTCCGTCGATGACACTGAAATGATCCTGAGCGAATCGGGTTCCGATCTGCATTTGTTTCAACAGCCGGGGATTGTCAGAAACATTGTCCGCTTCGGAGAGATGCCCGAAGGCCTCATGGATGAAAACTCCCGACAAACGGGGGTCCAGAATGACGGTGAATCGACCTCCAACGGCGGGTTCCGCTCGCACCAGCTCTTCCGTTTCCCGGCAAACTTTCTCGATCTCCACCTCAGCGCCACAGATATCATTCCAGCTTCGCCGCGTTCCGAATCCGGAGTGCACGGATTGCATGACATTCCCTTCGCGCCCGATAGCGCTCATCCCTCCGGCTGCCCAAAGTCCATCGTTCTCGATATAGGTTCCTTCGCTCGTCGCGATGATCACCTGACGATTGTCTTCTCGATATGACACACTCGATGAGATGATCGAGGGTCCGCCAGTGAGGATCCTTTTCGAGATTCCGCCGAGCGTGTCGATTTTGACATCGAGAGGGACGGTCCGCGGGTCGCTTTGCGGATCGATGTTAGCGTCGATCTTATCCCGGACAACAGGTACCGCAGCCAATTTGGACGAGCCGTGCCCGGCTGCCCGAGCCCGTGTTTCTGCCGCTTCGAGATACTCCGGCAACCGATCCGGCCGGTTGAAGCTGACAAAGCCCCATGATCCGTTGACCAGTGCGCGGATGTATCCGCCAAAATCCCGGATTTCCTGCGCCTTTCTCAAATCCTTCCCGAGAAATGTGATTTCTGTGCGCCGCGTATCCTCGATGCGGATTTCCACAAAGTCCGCACTCGCTTTCTTCAGCGTTTCCTGAATGATTGCTTCCATCCGATCTTATCTCCTTCCATCCGGATCACCGCGATACGGAACAAAACAAGCCCATCAAATGTAAAAACACCGTGGTTGTCAAGCGAATCCATGGAGGCGCTGATACTTAAGCAGTTTAAGCACGAGCTGGACTTCCATCGATTTCTCCGTACAATTGAGTCGCTGAATTCGACAAGGAGGTGAGCGTGGCTTGTTATCGGGAAATGGCATCGGTTTACGAGCATGTGTTTCCATTATCTGAGGAAAAGACCCGCTGCGCTCTGAACTGCTTGGTTGCATCCCCGGCCCAGGTTCTGGATATAGGATGCGCCACAGGTCAACTCGCCATGGAACTGGCTGCGCGTTCACATCAGGTCACCGGAGTCGATCTCAATGAGGCCATGATCGAGAGAGCGCGCCGCGACGCGGAGCAAGCACGCAACAATGCGCGTTTTTTTGTGGCTGACATGCGTAACCTCGGGGAAATGTTCATTCCGGAATCGTTCGATCTGATCCTCTGCACCGGCAACACTCTTGTACATCTGAACAGCAGATCCGAGTTTTCGGCTTTTTGTCGGACACTCGTCCGTCTTCTGACGCCGGAAGGGCGGATCCTGATCCAGATACTGAACTATGATCGAATCGCGTTGAACAGGCCAGAAACGTTATCGACTATCGAAAACGAAGAAGTACGTTTCCGGCGATTCTACTCCTATGATTCCTTTCCTCACGCCATACGCTTCTCAACGGAACTCCTCATCAAATCAAACAGGACGACCCATCACGATTCCGTCAATCTGCTCCCCATCCGTCCTTCTGACCTGCTTGATGGATTGAAGGGTGCAGGTGTGACCACCACACGAATCTTTTCGAGTTTTTCAAAAGCGCATTTCACACCATCGAGTGAAGCGTGTGTCGTGCTTGGTTCGCGAGCCAGTCTGGAAATCGATTCTAGCGAAACCGCCAGAGTCTGATCTCGCGACCCCTGATCCCCCATCGTTCAAGATCCTCGACGTTTCTGAACGGATCCGGCAGATGAATGTAATGGGCAAACTCGGCTGCCATCTGGACGACAGTCAGATGAGGTTTCCCAAGGATTCTTCTGAATCGGGCAGCACTCGATCCGGGGAGATTCCGGGCAAGATTCACGGGAAGTTCCTCGGACAACTCAGGGATTGCGGGAACAAGTTCACTGTTGGACAAGCGCGCGCGATATTTGAGTTCCACATGGGGATCGGAACTTTGGATTCGCGATCTGGACAGCATTCTTTGATTGAGTTTTTCGAGGCCTGGATGCCCGGACTGGGTGCAAATTCCAAGATCCTCCAATTTCCTGTTTTCACGTTTTCCGACCTCCTCATCCAGATTCTGCAGTTCTTCCGCGGGAGCAGTCCAGTGGAAGTCGCCGAGCAGGTTGAGTCCTGTCATGGCCCTGAAACTCCACTCGACATCCGGCTCGATCGATAGACCCAGTGTCAGCGAGTCTGTGATCGCGGCCAGATCGGAAACCAGCCGCTTTATCCCTGCGGACGGTGTTTCGATGAATGTGATCCAGTCGAAGTCAGACTCGCCATAAACTGTTGTAATGGACAACCGTGCTTCAACCGGTGCGTGTTCCGATGGCGAGTCGCACCCGCGGCGTCTCGCAATCTCGTTCACCCACTCCTCAATTCGCTCGGTCTCGCTGGTCAGCACGTGAACAGTTCTGAACATGGCTCTCCTCCGAAGCATCCGTGTGCTCTCTGTACGGCCGGGTTATAAATGTAATTTAATCAATCTGCGGGAAATCATCAAGATAAGAAGCTCCCGGAAAGCGGTTTCGCAGAAAGGGTCTCGATCAACCCGATTCACGCTTTATTAATGACACTCCCGTCTGTATATTCGAGCTGCTCGATTGATGATTATCAGGATGACACGGACCGTCGCGCGAGGAATCCGGGATGCGGAATGCGACAAAGATGAAACCGAATGAGAATCCGCAGACACGTCGAGTCGCGGGAGCAGCTCTCTGTGCGCTGATCCTTCTGGTCGCCGCACTGAAAGGTTTGCTGATTGTCGGCGCAGTCCCGCCCTGGCAATCTGCGGACGAAACGACGCACTACGAGACTGTTCTGCTTCATGGTCGAGGTTTCCCGTTTCATCCACCTGAGACCGGCGATCCCGGCGTTCAACAGCGGATTCTGGCATCCATGGAAGCATTTCGCTTCTGGAGTCTGATCGGAATGCCGCAACCGATCCCGCTGCCGAGCGACTTCACATCGACTCCATTTCTCGACGTCGCACCTTCAAAGATCGGGCGATCTCCGTTGTATTACATGCTCGCAGGTTTTGCCACGCACCTGTGGAGTTTCAATCTTGTTGCACACCTGATGATGATACGTCTGTTCAACGGGGTGCTCATGCTGTTCGGCCTGGGCATGACGTTTCTGTCCATGACGCGTGCCGCATCGCGCGATCGATTCAATGCCGCCGTAATCACGCTGATCCTCGTGCATATCCCTGGATTTCTATATTCCTGCTGCACCGTGAACACTGAAGCCTGGTCATTTGCGCTGGCTTCATTTGGCCTCTGGCTGCTTGTCAATCATCCTGCCGGTACGCTGTTCAGGAAGACGTTGTTCTGGGTTTGGGTAGCGAGTTCGCTGCTGACCCACTGGCGAATCCTGCTGATCATGATTCCAATCGCTTGTTATCGTGTATTCACCGCTCTCAGGGATCAGCGCAGGGAGAAGCAGATTCGATGGCTGTGGATGCTGCTTGCTGGTCTTGTCTCTGTCTGTCTGGTGATCAGCGCTCTGATTCACTTCAATCTGGGTATCAACCCTGGATTGATGCATCAGGAGTTCGCCAACGAATGGAGTGGAGCAGCCAATCTCGCTGCGAATCCCGGACGGATCTGGCCACTGCTTGTGACTCTTCTCAAGACTTTTTTTACGGGATTCGGATGGCTGACCGTTCCCGTCAGTCGATCCGCAATCTATTGCTTCAGTATGTTTGCCGTACTCTCAGCAGGACTCATTTTCCGGGCGATACGGGAGACAACGCGGAAGGGACGATCTGCGCTCATTATCTCCTTCGCGATCGTTTTTTTGGGGTTTTCCGCGACAGTTCTGCGCGGTTTCGCCGATCAGGAAGCTGTTCAGGGCCGGTATCTGTACCCGTTTCTGCCGTTTCTCGCGTTTATCGTCTTCAATGGCCTTTTGAGTTTCGTACACACAAAGGTGTCTCGTTCCCTCCTTCCGACAGCATTCCTGCTCTTTTTGATACCGGGCGACCAGATCGCGACGTGGTCCGGCTGGTATCCCCACTTCCATCTACCGGATCTCGACAAGAAGCCAACATTGAAGGCCCTGTCGAATTGCCTCTGGGCCGAGCCGTCTTCATCCCGCATCTTCCTGGATCTCGGCATGCCCGAAACCAGAGTATTCATGGATGACGGCTGGTATCCGGACGAGAACGCCGAACATGTTTGGTTTCGAACAGAAGCTGTGGTCCGGATTCCTCTGCTGGAGTCGCGTGATTATCGATTCCGGATCAGACTCGTCCCGTTTTTATATGAAAACAAGACCGATCGGACACTGGAAATATATCTGGATGGAAATCGGGTGCATCGATCGAATCCCGTTGCAGGTTGGAGCGAGATTACATGCATCGGGCGTCCGTTGCCGGCTCGGTCATTCGCCGAGCTTCTGTTTCGAAGCGATTCGGCCGAATCCCCATTTCAGGTATCGGGAAGCGACGACCGAAGGATTATCTCGTTCGGGATAGACTGGATTCAGGTCGATGGAGCGATTGAGTCGGAGCCTGGCATTCGTGCAGGATTGCTGGTGACCTCCTCCAGGGGAGTTCAGATCAAGGTACGTGAAAATCAGGGTTTTCGGCTACGTCCCGAGTCGAATCAAGTTGTGCGTCTGATCACGCGGGAGGGGGTACCGCATCATCTGCGAAGAAGTCAGCCTGAGTGGAAGGCGAACCGCACCATCGAGATCCAGCGAGCTCGGATATTGGTGAGTATCGACTCCGTGAGATCGATGCTGCGATCAATGATCGAACATGCCGCACGGGGGTTATGGGGCAGGTGGTCATCTCTGCGGATCCAGCTCGGGTTCATCATCCTGGCACTGATCGGTTCCGCTGCAGCCGCCGTCTTCAGCATGGTTGTCATTCTGAAAGCCTGAACGGATTCCGACAGGTTGTGAGCTGTTGGTTCATCTTGACCTGCAGCGAATCGGGATGTTATTTTGATGTGTCTATATCATGCAGGCTGTGAAGCGGCCTGCCCAGTTTCCAAGCAAATCCGAAGGCTCAGGAGAATACACGCGTGAGAAAAATTGGAGTCTTGATTACATTGATCATCCTGTTTTCGCTGATGGGATGTTCAAAGGAACAGATCGGACCGAAAAAGATCGACGTCGAGATCGCTCGGGAGAAAATCGATCATCAATCCTATCGATTCTCAGTGGACATGGATTCGACACGGATCGAATCACCAGTCACGTATCAGTGGGATTTCGGAGATGGTCAGTCGTCCGAGGAAGAAGCGCCATCTCACGTCTATGCGCAGCCGGGTGGATATACGGTCAAGTTATCGATCCGAGATCGAGTTGGTAACTTTGGTGACGCTGAGAAGTTCGTAAAAACTGGATACCGCATCGCCGGGTATGCGCCACTTGCCGGGCTTCTCGGACTGGCTGTCGCCTTTGTATTCTATCTGTATCTCGTCAAGCTTCCGTCGGGACTTGAGACGATGCGCGAGTTATCAGACATGATCCATCAGGGAGCGATGGTGTTTCTGAAGCGGGAGTATTCCTATCTTGTCCGTTTTGTTGGGATCGTGTTCGTGCTGCTCGTTCTGTTCTTGGACCTGGCGACCGGATTTACGTTCCTCGCTGGAGCGCTTTGCTCCATGTTCGCGGGATATTTCGGCATGGAAGCGGCCACCAAAGCCAATGTCAAAACGGCAGAAGCCGCTCGCAGTTCGGGACAGGCCAAAGCGCTCTTCGTGGCCTTCCTGGGTGGTGAAGTGATGGGGCTATCCGTCGCATCGCTCGGATTGTTCGGAGTCGGCATCGCATTTTATCTTTTCGGGAGTCCCCAGACAGCACAATATATAAATGGTTTCGCCATGGGTGCGAGTTCGATAGCCTTGTTTGCCCGTGTGGGAGGTGGTATCTACACGAAAACAGCGGATGTCGGCGCTGATCTCGTGGGAAAGGTCGAGGCCGGGATACCGGAAGATGATCCGAGAAATCCCGGAGTGATCGCCGATAATGTCGGAGACAATGTCGGCGATGTTGCCGGCATGGGAGCGGACATCTTCGAGTCCTATGTCGGTTCGATCATCGCTGCGATTGCCATCGGAGCGACGATGCCGGGAATTGCGTATCACTACATGCTTTTCCCGTTGCTTGTCGCCATGTTTGGATTGTTCGCATCGATGCTCGGCTTTACATCCGCCAGGATTTTTCAGCGCAAAGATCCGGCTTCGGTGCTACGCCTGACGACATATGTCGCCGCCGCTGCCATGATCGTTCTGGCTCTCGGTGTCGCCTGGACGCTCTTCGGATTCAAAACGGGGTTCCCGCTCTGGCTGGCCATTGTGTTTGGATGCGGCTGCGGGATTCTGATCGGCTTGTTCACGGAGTATTACACCTCCGGCAAGCCGATCCAGAGAATTGCTGAAAGTTCTTCGACCGGATCCGCGACCAATATCATCACCGGATTAGCAATCGGAATGGAGTCTGTCGCCTTGCCGGTGCTCACCATCTGCCTGGCGATTTTCATGTCGTATCAGCTTGGAGGTCTTTATGGGATTGCCATTGCAGCTGTCGGGATGCTGGCTACGACCGGCATCACGATGAGCGTGGATGCCTACGGACCGATAGCCGATAATGCCGGAGGGATTTCCGAAATGGCAGGTCTTGGCCCCGAAGTCCGAAAAATCACGGACGGTCTCGATTCGCTCGGAAACACCACGGCTGCGATCGGTAAAGGTTTTGCCATCGGTTCCGCAGCACTCACCGCGCTGGCGTTGTTTTCAGCCTTCACGCAGACCGTCACGATCAATGTTGAGGGCTTTGTCATCAACATCATGGATCCGAACGTCATTATCGGCCTCCTCATCGGAGGCGTATTGCCCTTCTTCATTGCCGCGAAGACCATGACCTCGGTCGGCCGCGCAGCTTTCGAGATGATCAAGGAAATCCGCAGGCAGTTCAAGGAGATTCCGGGACTGATGGAAGGAACGGCCAAGCCGGATCCGGGAAAGTGCATCGACATCTCGACGCGCGCAGCCATTCGGGAGATGGTCATTCCGGGGATGACCGCGGTGGTGTCACCGGTCGTGATCGGATTCCTGCTGGGTCCTGCGGCTCTGGGAGGGATGCTTGCCGGCGCAACCGTGACCGGCGTGGTTCTCGCTCTGATGATGGCCAACGGAGGCGGTGCATGGGATAACGCGAAGAAGTGGATCGAGCAGGGCAATCTTGGAGGCAAAGGATCGGAAGCCCATCATGCGGCGGTTGTCGGAGATACCGTTGGAGATCCATTCAAGGACACATCAGGCCCAGCGATGAACATACTGATCAAGCTGATGAGTATCGTGGCTCTTGTAATCGCTCCGCTTTTCGGATAAACCGCATCTGGAGACAAGTTCCAACTTTCTCAAACCGGAGTGGAGTGCCTTTTCAATCACAACAACAAGTAAACACATGCCACATACGATCTGCTACATCACGCCTTCGGTCGAGCTTCTCGGTGCCCGTATCAGCCTGATCGAATTATTGATTCATCTCGACAGGACACGGTATCGACCAATTGTGGTTTGCCCGAAACAGGGTCCATTGACCGATCGTCTCGTCCAGATCGACGTCGATTATCGAATTGTCCGATTCGGCAACTGGCGCAAGGGGAAGCATTGGATTCTGGTCCCCTTCGCCCTTCGATCGCTCGTTAAACTATGTCGGCAGGAGCATGTGGAACTCTGGCATAGCAACGAATTCTGGTCTTTTCCCTACGCCTATCTGACTGCACGATTCCTGGGATTACCCGCCATCAGCCATTTCCGCTGTTCACGCCCCAAAGAACAACTCCCGGCCTGGAAAATGCGAGCGTATCTCATGCATCGCGCAGACCGGATCATCGCAGTATCCGAATCCCAGCGAGCTATCTTTTCGGATATTCCCGAAGTGCACGATCGATTCATGGTTATTCCCAATGGCCTGGATGTCACGAAATTCCAGCCGACGGATCCCGGACGGTTTCGGAAATCATGCGGAATTGCCGAGGATGCGTTTTTGGTCGGGATGGTCGGGCCGGTCAGCGAGCACAAGGGGGTCGAAGAGTTTTTACGAGCTGCGGCCATCATTCTGAAACAGCATCCCTCAACCAGATTTGCGATTGTCGGCCCCGATCGCCCCCGTTCGTTCACCATCAGAATGCAATCTCTGGTATCCGAATTGGGCATCGCTGATCGGGTGATTTTTACCGGTTTCAGGCATGATATCCCCAACGTGATGGCGGACCTGGATCTTCTTGTGACACCTTCGCGTGTCGAGGCATTCGGCCGGGTCCTTCTCGAAGCCATGGCCATCGGCACTCCGATTGTGGCATCCCGGGTCGGTGGAATACCGGAAATCGTTTCATCCGAGGAACTGGGACTGCTCGTTCCTCCACGCGATGCAGCCGGTTTTGCCGAAGCCATCCTGCGGATGTTGAACGATGAATCCTTCCGGAAGCATCTGGCCGCAAACGCTCGGCTGCATGTCGAGAACGAATATTCGATTCAGGCGCATTCGCGGCGTGTCGAAGCTGTCTATGAGCAGTTTCTTGAACAGCCGCGTTCGCGATAACTCCTCATCATCCATCATTGAAATTCGTTTCCTTGTCTCTTGCAATGAATGCGCGTCTTCTCTATTTTTAACCTAGGGAAAGACACCAATGATCCAGATAGAGGATGTACTCAATCGATACCAGCAATACCGTGATGATCCCACGGAAAGCGACATGATTCGTGAAGCGTATCATCTCGCAGAAACCGCACATGCCGGCCAACGGCGGAAAACGAACAATCTTCCTTACATCATCCACCCGTTATCCGTCGCATTCAGCCTGGCAGACATGGAACTCGACTGGGAAGTCATCTGTGCGGCTCTTCTGCACGACACGATCGAGGATACCCATATCCGAGGTGAAGATCTGCGAACGCATTTCGGAGATGGAGTAGCCGGTCTGGTCGACGCGCTGACCAAGATCAAACGCGCTGCGATCGCTCAGTCGAAGGACAAGAGGCAGGCCCAGAGCGAAACGATGCGAAAAATCATCATCGGAGCGACTCAGGATGTTCGAGTGATCCTGATCAAACTTGCCGATCGATGGGATAACATCAAAACCCTCGAAAGTCTCAGCCCAGCCAGCGGTAAAAAAATGGCGGAGGAAACACTCGCGATCTATGCTCCCTTCGCTGATCGTCTCGGACTATCGATCATTCGACGTGAACTGGAAGAACTCTCCTTTAAATATCTCAAACCGAAACAGTATTCCAAATACAAGGATCGACTCTCGATCAGCCGCGGATTGATCACCACCGACGTCTCAAATCTCAAATCCCAACTCAACGATGCGCTCTTGAGAGCAGGCCTGATCACGAGCATTTCCGAGAATTATCCCTCTGCTTATGAGATCGCCATTCGTTCGAAAATCAACCAAGCCTCGCCGATCGTCAATCTGGTTGTGCTGATGAAGCAACCTCGAGATTGCTATATGGCTCTCGGGGTGATCCACGAGCACTTCACGCCATTGCCCGGTTCACCGATTCAGGACTTCATCGCGATCCCCCGCTCCAACGGATATCAGGCAATTCACACCAGCATTCTATTCCATCAGAAAACCTTCCCGATTCATATCATGACCCATGACATGCTTCTGGTTTCAAAATACGGCATTCTGGCACAAGACCCGAATCTCAAGAATCAAGGCATTCAGAACTGGATGGGGTTGCTGAAAGACCTCCTCGAGGATGAACCGGACTCCATGAGCTTTCTCAAGGGGATCAAGGAGATCGCATCCGAGGACCAGATCTACGTGTGCTCGCCTCAGGGCGAGGTTTTTGGATTTCCATCGAATGCAATCGTGCTCGACTTCGCCTACCGAATCCACACGGAACTGGGGCATCATTGCGCGGAAGCGAGGATGGACACGGAGACGGTGCATCGGTTTGACGAATTGAAGGACGGAACAGTCGTAACCATCCTGACCTCGCCGTCGGTACACCCCACCAGCGAATGGCTGATGCGGGTGAAAACACCGCGGGCACGAGCGGCCATCCGGGAATGGTTGGAGACGCAGCGCAAAGTTCGCAGTTGTCAAATCGGGCGAACGATTTTGCTCAACGAGATGTCCCGTTTCAACCTGAATCTCGATGACATTATGGAGCGCCCCAATTTCAAAGATGTTCTCACTGCGCTCAATTCAGATGATATCGATGATTTCTTCTCACGAATCGGCCGCGGAATTCTGACCCCGAGACGGGTGATCGCACACTTTATCTCACCGGAAGACTTCAAACGGTCCATTTCCGATCAGACCTCGATCCTCCCGCGGCTTAAGCAGTTTTTTCTGCTTCGAAATAAACGGAAAGCGACCGCGAAAGAAGTTCTTCAGATTACCGATATTCATGATGCATTCTTCAAACTGTCTCAATGCTGCAACCCTCTCCCCGGAGACGAAGTTCTGGGGATTCAGAGCATGCGGCATGGACTCTCGATCCACAAGGTGGATTGTGCGGCATTGAAGTCCCGGAAATGGGATGAGGAACGTACTTTTGTCGTCAAGTGGGCACTGAAAGAAACGACCCTTCATCCGGTCCGCATCGTCGTTCGAACCGACCCGGATATCGCAATTGCTGATCGGATTCTGAGCACAATCATCAGGCGAAACATGACGATCAATCATTTCCATTATGATCGTCACGGAAAGGATCGAGTGATCGAAGTCGAACTCGAGATTTCTTCGGTTGAGCAGATCGATGCTCTGATTCGGTTGCTCGAGAGCATGAAAGGCGTTCAACGGGCACACCGGGTATAGCCTGGGATTGCAGGGAAAACGATGGAATCACTTGAGGGTATATCAAAGGCTTGTCATAGCGTGATCCGCGAAGCCGGCACGTTGCTGATCAATCATTTCGAAAGGCCCTTGAATATCCGTTTCAAGGGACAATTCAACATGGTCACCGAAGCGGATCTCGCATCCGAACGCTTCATTCTCGATGCCCTGCAACAGCTGACTCCGGATATCCCGGTCATGTCGGAAGAAGAGGCTGAAACGAGTGGTCATGTCGAACGGGATGATTGCTGGATGTGGGTTGTGGATCCGCTGGACGGAACGACCAACTTTGCACACGGATTCCCCCATTTCTGTATCTCGATCGCACTCCTGCATGCCGGAATACCCCAGCTCGGACTGATCCATCATCCCGTCACTCAGGAACTATGGGTCGCTCAACGCACCCGCGGTGCTTCGCTGAACAGCATCCCCTGCCATGTTTCTGCTTCACGAACGCTCGAATCAAGTATTCTCGCGACCGGATTCCCTTACCGCGTTCGCGAACTGGAGAAAAACAACCTGAGTGAGTTTTGTGCATTCCGCTTACGATCGCAGGGATTGAGACGTACCGGAGCGGCTGCATTGGATCTCGCCTATGTCGCCTCTGGACGACTCGACGGATTCTGGGAGCGGTGGTTGAAACCCTGGGATATTGCTGCGGGTTGGCTGATCGTGCTCGAAGCCGGCGGAAGAGTGACCGATTTCAGCGGATCGGCGATGCAGATCGGATTGCCCAGGATCATTGCCAGCAACGGTCTGATACACGAGGAGATGATCGCGATACTGACCCATCTCTGGCCGAAGTTGCCATCCGAGTATCTGGATGCGCTCTGATGGCACCGCTTTCCGGTAGACTCATGATCGTGAGACGATTCGTGGGACCCTGGATTCCGATCCTCTTTCAGATCCCATTTTTAAGTATATTTGTGTATACATCCCGGATCATCGTGCAACATCACCCTTCCGACCCATCCCGATTCTGGTCTTCCATTTCCTGGACTGTGGCATCCGGATTCTTGATCTTCTCCGTCGCCCACTCACTCCTGTCTCAATCGATTTCCTGCCGGATCAAGGACCGGTCATCTTATCTTCTCCTGCCGTTCTTTCTGATCGCCGTTCAGATGCACCCATACATTCCTTCAATGCGATGGCTGTACCAGGCGCTCTTCATTCTGACTTTCCTGTGGAAATCCTATGTGTTCTTTCGCGGGATCATCCCTCGGATGCGAATGAACCGGAGGAGGAAGTTATGGAAGCCGACCCTTTTCATCTTCGTCATGGCCGCACTGATGCCCCTGAGCAGTCTGCATGATCTCACGACACCACTCGATGGCGATGAGCCTTATTTTCTTCTGATTTCACACAGTCTGATTCATGACCGGGACATCGATCTGGCAAATGAGTATATCGGCGAGGCATCACGGGCATTCATGGATCGAAGCCTGACGCCTCAGGAGTATGACGCCTTCCGACACGGAGAGATGCGATCGAGGCATTCCCCCTTCCTGCCGATCCTTCTGATTCCCGGATTCATCTTGTTCGGGCGCCTCGGAGCCGTCTGGACGATGAACGCTCTCATGGCATTGCTGAGCGTCGTCCTGGTCGACCTTCTCTTTCTGCTCACCGGAAAGGTAAAACCAGCTCTGATTGCCGGGATTCTGATGCTGTCAACCTGTCCCCTCCTGCTTTACTCGTTTCGGCTTTACACCGAGATTCCTGCTGCGTTGCTGGCGCTGATCTGTCTTCGATCAGCGATCCGCTCGTCAGGAGGACTTGGCGTAATGACGGCGATCAACGCTTTCATCGGGATCTGGAAAACCCGATTTCTCGCACTCACTCTGCCGATTGCGATCCTCGGTTTGATTCTGCGTAGAATCAAACCGAATCGGATCCTTTTGACAATCGTTTCTGCCCTCCTGTTTCTGGCTCTTCTGCTGGGCATCAATACTCTTGTCTTCGGATCACCCCTCATCCGTTATTCATTCGCGGATCTGACAGGAACCTCTCTGGATCGTCTCGCGCGAGGCACCCTGGGATTGCTCTGGGATGTTCAGTACGGACTCATTCCACTGAACCCCCTGATGATCGCTGCCATACTCGGCATTCCGGTAATGGTTCGTGCCATCGGCACACGGAGAAGCATCGTCTGGTCGTCGTTTCTGCCATATTACCTGGTGATCGCTGCATACAGTGAACTGATCGGCGGAATCTGCCCGCGTGGCCGTTTCAATCTGGTCTGGTCGGTTTTCCTGGCCGTACCGCTGGCCTTTTTCATTCAACATCATCGATCCACCGCATCCCGAGTCATTCTGACTTCCGGATCAGCGCTGTCGATAGTCATCACATGGATCTCGATTTTCGATCCGGATTTGCAGATTGAGATGCCCGGGGCCGCAAGCACGATGCTTTCGTTGCTTTCATACCGACTGAACATCGATATTCTCGGCATTCTCCCCTCTTTCGATCGCCCGTACGGGCCTCCGCTGATTATCGGTTCCGTGGCGACTCTGCTCCTTTTCGCCGGAGTCATGATCTATTCGTCAAGGAGGAGACATGCCTCACGAGCTGCCGCTTCCAAGGTCATCGCCTTGGTCATTCTGGTCACGTCAGGGGTGCCGTTCGGACTCTACCTCGCCGGCCCTGTGCTGGAATCCGACTGGATGGACACCGAGGATGTCACATTCAAACGCACCTCGGAGCTATTCTGGGAGGAACCATATCGCTGGGATTATACTGCGATCGCGACACAACCCTATTTCTCGGGTGTTCGACTCGAAGCAGGCGGAACGATCGAACGATCTGTTTCTCTGCGAGGTGAAGGATCGGCGCTTGAAATCAGAGCCCGCTCGAATTGCCCCCGACACCAACTCCCTCTGCTCGCGATCCGCTCGGCAGATTGGCGATCCGGGTCTGTCAGGATTCAAAGTGATCTTTTCAGGAGCTATTACGTTGATCTGCCGGAGGAGTTCGATCCCGATCATCCGCAATTGATTCTCGAGAATGTTTCCGCGCAGAAGGAGTCCGAAAACGATATCCTGATTGACCGGATCCGCCTGGTCGGAAGGGCACCGGATCATGCGACAGAAGAAGTTGGAGACATGTACCCGGTGCGCTTCGGTGATCTCTCGATCCACACGGTTTCGATTGCGGACGCGACGATTCCGCAGGGAACCGCCCTTCGAATCCGGATTGATGTCACGAAGTCGAGTGATGTTCGGTTGGACGGTACGGTGCGTTTCTCGAAACGGCTTCATGCATACGACCATCATTTTATCCCAGAGGCGGGCTCGAATGACCTGGAGATTGTGCTCCCGGAAGACCTTGGAACAGGAGAATTCTGTCTCAGTCTGCTGGTGATGCGGAATGGGCAGCCCGTCAGTCCGGAAGCATCCGGGGCATTCACAGCCGGAATCGGTATCTGGATTGGGTCGATCCATGTTCAGCCTCGGCTCCTGAATCCTGATGCGGTTGTGTGTGACCGATTGCGGGTGACACACCCGGAGTGGGTGATCGCACCATATCGCGCGATGCTGGGAGGTGGCGATCGTATCGAGATACCTGTGGGCGTGGAGTCCTGTTCGAGCATCCTGCTGATCTCGACTTTGAGACATGTTTACGAGTGTATTCCTTTCAGAGAACAGATCGCTTCGCTTGAACCGGCACCGAATCCTTCCGGCGATGACCCGATTCCGATCATGATCGGCGAACATACAGCCGAGTCGATGTACGAACTCCCGATCAAGCACCTCAGATTGACCCATGGAACCCCGTCCGTGTTCGCCCGCACTCCTGCGCATGTGGTTTGGCCACCCGCGATTTCCGGCATGGCGTATGAAGATCTTCTGTATGAAGTTGAGATCCGCTTACCGGGCAGACGGGATATCGATTCAATCAGCCTGAGCATGATGAGTCCGATGGGTGTCTGGGATCTCCGGGCGATCGCCTTTCGGAAGGATCAACCGTGATCGGGCATTCCCAACGCGCACCGGCCATTGAACTTATTTTGAAAGTCTGCATGTGGTTCGGACTGCTGGTGTTCTTGCAGGTCCTCGAGACGCATCTCGTGACATCCGGTGATCGGATGCGGTCCTGGTACATGCTCTTTCTGATGCTGGTGTCATCGGAACCCATGATCATTCTGGCGACCCGGGGATGCAGGCATCGGATGCTAGTTTTCATCAGAAGTCTCGGTGTGTTATCCGGATTGCCTGCTCTGCTGTCGATCCTGCTCGCGTCCCAACCCGATCTTCATTCCCGGTTTCCGCTTTGGTTCAACATCCTTTTCCATGGGCTTCTCGGCGTCAGGCTGTTACTGATCGCTCTGGCGCTATTCTCCCGAATCGATCGAGTGTCCCTGACTCGAATGACCATCTGGCTGGCTGTCATGATGAGCTGGTTTTACCTGTTTCGCTGGAGTGCGTGTCCCAACGAAACATATGGGGATGAACCGCATTATCTGCTGATGACTCACAGCCTGCTCGACGACGGCGACTTGAATCTTTTCGACGAGTATGCCGATGAAGTGTATCGGTCATTTTATCCGCATCATCTGGATCCAAAGCCCAGCGACCTCGTTACGCAAACCGAAATTCGATCGAGGGGGTTGGGGTTTACATTTTCGATCATTCTGATCCCGGCTTACTGGGTTGCAGGTTATTCCGGCGTATCCATTTTCCTGATCGTACTGACCGTCGTGCTGGTCGTGCAGACATTCCGCTTTTATTGTGATGCAACAGATGAACCCGGGATGGCGTTCGCAATCGCCCTGATTCTGGGAACAACCATTCCCATCCTTCTGTATGCTCATTTGGTTTACCCCGATATTGCGGGGGCTCTGATCATTGTCACCTGCCTGAGGCTGCTCAATTCGCCTGATTTCGATATCAGGCGCAAACGGTATCCTCTCTTGCTGATCATCCTGTCCGGGTTGTTGATTTTATTGAAGTTTCGATTTTTCTTTCCTGCTATCGTCCTGTTGGCGGCCGGGTTGGCGCTGCTGAAATCCCGTCCGCGCCGAATGGTCCAGTATGGATTTCTGGCCGGCGTTGTGGTGACCGGATATTTTATTGTGGACGTGTTGCTGTTCCAGGGGGAGCTGTTTGCTCGACGTTTCGGAGAGATCGATCAGCTCAAGCTATATCTTCCGGATCTGGCCAGTTTTGGTGTTATTCCCGGTTTTTTCCTGGACCAGGAATCCGGCATCATCTGGCTGGCACCTTTGTTCCTCATGGTGATTCCGGGTATCCGGCTCTGGTCGCGTCCGCGGTCCGCGGTATTCTGGTGTTGTTGCCTGATTCTCCCGCTGACGATCATCTCACTGCTGGGTCATGCCGCCTGGCACAGCCTCCCCACACCACCGCTCCGCTATATGATTCCCGCCCTGCCGGCGATCGCCGTATTCATGGTCAGTTCGTTGCGACGTTTTCATGAGATGCGGATTTCGCTCAGGCTCTTTTTCAGTCTATGTCTGCTGGTATCCTATTTTATCGCATTCGCGTTGATCGTCGCGCCGGACTGGCAGCAAAACTTTGCCGATGGGACTGCAAAAATCTTCGAGGCCATCTCCGAGGAAATCAGCATCCCCCTCACATCGATTTTACCTTCTCTGACACGACCATCGTTGAACGTCATCCCGTGGATCGTCATCCTGTCCATCATCGTCATCGATCTCTGGCGCAGGCACCGGTATCGTGTCTGGCCGCTGGAGATTCCGATATCGAGACTGATTGTGGCCTCTCTGACAACCCTTCTGGCGATCGGGGGTATGGTATCCGTCATCTATCCCAACGATCGGATCGATGCCGAGGACGATTATCTTTCCCGGCCGGAGGCAGGATATCGCTATCCCGTCAATCCGGATCCTTTCTACCATCATTATGAACGACATGGCTGGGTGCTTCCTCCGGGAGCATCGCTTCGCCCCGCATTCAGGCATGAATTGAATGAGGCCAATCTGGTCGTTTCCGCGAAGCTGATCGATTCGTCGCAGCCCGTCAGGGTGACCGTGTTGGTGGCCGATCGGGCGGTCGCCTATTTCGATGTCACCGGTCTTTATTGGCAAAACTATCTCGTGCATCTTCCGGCATCCTCGGAATCCGATCGGATCACCTGCCGGTTGAATGACAAGGAACAGCGGAGTGTCGTGATCGATTCCATGAGGATCATCGAACGATCCGCCTGGATTTCGGATATCTTCCTGAGATCTTCCGAGCTGTTTCATGCCATGGGCTGGGACGGTGCACACTTCATTGCACTGCAGCAAGGGTTGATGAGAAGTCCAATGGATGTGAATGGGATTCTGAAAAGACAGTTCAATCCTTCGGCCGTCCGGGTGTTGACCCATGAATCGACAGAGGCTGCTTCTCTTGATCCGACTTACATCGACCGAATTCTGGAGTGGTCGACGGGAAAGAAGTGGGATAGACTTTTCTCTTTTGAACGCTTGTTCAATTTCACGGCGATCCGATCCATCGACCCATCTGTGTTGAGGAACTACCTGATCGATGAAATCAAGTATGGTCCCGGATTGCCGAATCTGGCGCCTCTGGTGGATTACCAGTCCCGGTTCGAGGATGATCTGGACATCCGGATCGCTCTTGCCATCGGTCACTATAAACGAGGGGACTTCTTCAAGCTGATTCAGACTTTCGAACAGATCGTCGGTCAGTTCAACTGCCCGGAAGCGAAGCTCTCATCTCCGGTCGATCTCAAGTCATGTTCGAGGCAGTTCATCCGATTACTCAATGAAATCACCGATTCGACCGAATACCGGAAAGCCGTGGACACGTATCTCGGGGGCAGGATGCATGAAGCATTGAGTGTATATACGAAGGAAAATCCGGCGTTATGTATCGAGGTGATGAACGGACTCCTTCGATTGGATCCGGATTACGTCAAACAGCGACTTCTCCTGCAACCGCCGGACTTTAACCGGATCGTGTTGCCCCAGATGGCCTTTAAGAAACCGTCCGAATTTCTGGAGCTGACCGAAGCGTATCTGACGGTGAAACGGAATGATGAAGCACTGATCTGTGCAGAGAAAGCATTGAGTCTGGATCCGTCATCGTCGGTGGTCCGCTTGACCCTCGCGAGGACACTGTTTGCGCGTGGAGATCTCGATGAAGCAAGGCAACAGTGCCTGGTCGGGATGGCGCTGTCTTTCGACAATGACGCATCCCGGAATGCGCTTGAAGTCATTCTGAACTCGATCGAACTTCGGAGCAGGATGATCGGGCAACCGACTGCAGCGGATACCGAGGATTTCTGATGGACTATTTCTTCCTGTGTGCCATGGCGAGCGCTCTGAAATCGAGACTGACGGGCTACCGGATCCGGGGTGTCGGCCAGGTGTCCGATCGGATGCTGATTCTCTTCATCGGCCATCCGAATCGTTCGGATCAGGGACTTCTGTTTTCGCCTTCCGGGCGATGCCCCGGTCTCTTCCTGCTCGACCCGTCGACAATCTCATCAGACGATAGTCCTCTCGCGCGCTCCTTCCGGAATCGTGTGCAGGGCGCACGGATCCGATCGATCGAAATGGACGGAGCTGACCGGGATGTCGTGATCGATCTGGAGCTGTCGGAGTGGAAAGCTCCCCGGAGGTTGCACTTTGAAATCAGAGGATCGACCGGGAATCTGACCTGTATCGACCGTGCAACCGGACTCATTTTGGAATGTTTGACGAAAATACCGCCACACCGGGATACCGAAGCGCCACGAGTTCCAGGGGTGGTTTTCAGAACGAAATCCGGAGTCAGTCCGGTCAAGGTATCATTATTCATGGAGGAGAGCCGGGACGAGTGCTGGAATCGTCTGAGAGCAACGGGCTGGAGCGGATGGCGGGATCTTCTCGGCAGGCTGCAGCCCTGCACCCCCGCATTGGCGAAAGAGCTTTTCAGATTGTTGGAACATGATGATCCGGCGGGTTTCAGTATTCTTTTCGAACGGATCCGGGAGCTGATGCACTCGGGCAATCACTCCGCCTGTTTGCTCACAACACCTCACAAAACGGAGCTCCATGCGATCGATTTCGGGTTTGATCCTGCCAATGTGGAAGGTTTCCCGAGTGTCATCGAGGCAGCACGTGTCTGGCGGGAGCGCGTGGTGCTGCCGACGGATTTTCAGAGGCGCAGGGAATCTCTTCTCGGATCGATCAACCGTCAAACCCGGAAGACTTCACGAGCCCTGGAGGGACTGCAGCATGATCTGGGATCACTCGAGGATGATGATGCTTTGAGGCGACAGGCCGAGATGCTTTCCATTCATTTTCTGCGTTTTAAGCACGGGATCACCGCGGTGGAACTGCCGGACTGCGAAGATCCGGAAAAAGCAGTTCTTCTGCGCATCGATCCCCATGTGCCGTTGAATGTTCAGATCGATCGATTGTTCAAGCGATCAACAAAAATCAGGCGGTCGAGACCGATCATCGGGGAGCGGATCCGGGCCATGACGCTCGAACTCGATCATCTTGAAAATTGCAGGAAAAAGGTTGCAGAAGCGGAAACCGAGATGGCGTTGGAAGACGTCGCGGATGTACTGAGGCAAAACGGTATCATTCTGGAAGACGGTTCGACGCATACGCGACCTGCGGGCCGGATGGGAGCATCGAGTTTTCTGATGTTTCGAAGTGTCGACCGCTGGATGATTCTGGTCGGTCGGAACGCCCGTGAAAACGATCTTCTGACCTTCAAGCGTGCGCGTTCATTCGACTTCTGGTTCCATGTGAAGGGGCATCATGGCGCTCATGTGGTGGTGCTCAATGAGATGAAGCGGAGCACCTGCCCGGAGCGAACCGTCGAACAGGCGGCCCGGATCGCGGTGTATTTTTCTGCAGCGCGCGGTGAAAAAGCGGTGGATGTGATGATGGCGTCGAGAAATCATGTCCGACGAGCATCGGGAGGGGTTCCGGGACGGGTGATTGTGCATCGGCATCAGACCGTGACGGCGGACAGCCCGGAAAAAGCGGATGTGGACGGATGGAAGGCCTGAGAAACGTCATATCCGTTGCGCGCATTGAATTTTTCCGGTATTTTTGAGCCCTGACTGAGCGATTCAGTCACACATCCACAACGCTTGAAGCCATTGCAACCAAGAAAGGTGCTCATATGAAAATAGCTGTTATCGGAACCGGATATGTTGGACTGGTCACGGGTGTGTGTTTTGCGGAGTGCGGCCACGAGGTCACCTGCGTGGACAAGGACCGAACTAAGGTTGAAAAGCTCAAACAAGCTATCATCCCGATTTATGAACCGGGACTGGACGCGCTGGTTCGCAAGAACTTTTCTGAAGGCCGTTTGCATTTTATCGAGGAAATTCCTCCGGCCGTCAAATCCTCGGACGTCATTTTCATCGCAGTCGGCACGCCTCCGAAGCCAACGGGTGAAGCCGATCTTTCGTTCATCGAGGAGGTTTCACGTCAGGTCGCGATATCGATGGACAGCTATAAACTCATCGTCGAAAAAAGCACCGTACCGGTCAAGACAGGTGAATGGGTCAAACGCACCATTCGATTCAACAATAAAACCGGTGTCGAGTTTGATGTGGCGTCGAATCCCGAGTTTCTGCGTGAAGGTTCGGCCATCGAGGACTTCATGAAACCTGACCGGATCGTGACGGGTGTCGATACGGAAAGAGCTGCCGGATTGCTCCGCGAGATCTATCAACCGATCATCGACCAGCGGGTATCGTTCGATGTCAACACCCAACAGGTGATCCATCAGGAGCCGCAGAAAGAACATGTTCCGTTCATCGTCACCAACGTCTCTTCCTCCGAGTTGATCAAACACGCCTCCAATTCCTTTCTTGCCTTGAAAATCTCCTACATCAACGCCGTAGCGAACTTCTGCGAGCTGGCGGGTGCGGATGTGGAGCAGGTCGCGATCGGAATGGGACTCGACAGCCGCATCGGCACGAAGTTTCTTAATGCCGGAATCGGGTACGGCGGCTCGTGTTTCCCGAAAGATGTCAGTGCATTCGTCGAGATTTCGAAAGAACTCGGCTATGACTTCAAACTCCTGGAAGACGTCATCGACATCAATCAGAAGCAACGGGACATTTTCATCCGGAAAATCAAAAAAGCGCTTTGGATTGTCAAAGATAAAACCATCGGAGTTCTCGGGTTATCCTTCAAACCGAACACAGACGACATGCGAGAAGCTCCTGCGATCGATATCATCCATGCGCTTCTCGAGGAAGGCGCAACCGTTCGCGTGTATGATCCCCAGGCCATGGACATCGCCCGCACCATGTTCCAGAACCGTGTGATCTTCTGCACGAACCCGTACGAGGTGGCTGAAAACTGCGATGCGCTCGTTCTCGTGACTGAATGGGACGAATTCAAAGCACTGGATATGACTCGTATCTTCAAGCTGCTCCACTATCCCATTTTCCTTGACGGTCGGAACATTTTTGATCCGAAGAAGATGCGTGAGATCGGTTTCGAGTATCATTCCATCGGTCGGAAGTAAATTCGGTTAATTTGAGCTAAAAACCTTCTCTGAGTTACATTGGTAATCAGGAGGAGGTTTTTTTTTGGTCCACCGAGCGAGAGGATTGCTGGGATTCGCCGTCATAACAACCTGGGCAGTATCACTGCATGCCGGATGGACTCAGGGGCCGTCGCTGCTGATCCCGGTCATGGACAACGCCACTGCAGTCTGGGGGGGTTATCTGTATTCCTTCGGAGGAGGGGATGCGGGATCGTTGCATGTTGTTCAAAAGATTGCGGGACAGGGAGGCGTACAATGGGAGTTGGCGCAGGGCAATCCCGCTCTTCCTCTGTCGCCATTCGACGGTGCCGTTTCCTGGAATCGCTTTTTCATCCTTTCGAATACAACGGGATCCCAGACGCGATCGCTCCATATTTACGATTTCTACGCCAATGCATGGACATATCGTCCCCTGCCCGGCACTGTGCCGGATCTGTACGGAGCGGCGGTGGCTGCGATGAACGGACTCGTCTGGTTTGCAGGTGGAGCGCTTGAAGTTGGAAGCGGCACTCAGCGATCGCTTTACAGTTATGACTATCCCGCTAATACCTGGATCCGGAAATCCGATATGCATCAAGCTCGAAATCTGTGCTGTCTCTTTACCACTGAGAACCGGCTGTGGGTTGTCGGAGGGCAGAGCTACGGACAACCGCTCACGACCGTGGAACAGTACGATCCTCAAACCGATCAGTGGACACAGGATCCGTTGGTCTTTGCACCGGCACCGGTGACAGTCTGGGGCGCAGCCGGAGCCGAACTCGGGGGAAAGCTCTATGTGATTGGCGGTGTCCAGGATGGAGTCATCACCAATGCAGTGCTGGTATACGATATTGCGTCGAACACATGGGTTTCAGGCGAGTCACTGATTGCCGGACGATATCGAACCGACGCCGCGGTCTCGGCTGCTCGGATTTTCATTGCAGGAGGAAGCGCCGATGCGTTTATCCCGTCGTCGATGGTACAGGTGTACGCCTCGATACAGACACCGACACCGCCGGCATCAACAGCAACGCCTCGACCCACATCGACAGGCGCGCATTCGACATGGACGCCGTCTCCCACGGCACTTCCTGCCTGTGACCAGCGTGGAGTCAATCTGGAAATCTCCTCCACCTGTTTTGTGCCCGGAATGGAATGTTGGCTGACGGCATATGTGTGCAACACGGGTGTGTTGTTGAAATCGACACCGTTGTTCGTGATTCTGGAAGCGGGAGGCTCATTTTTCTTCTTTCCTTCCTGGCAGTCATCGCTGGACTTTCATGCATTCGATATGCGAACCGGCCTGACGGTCGTATCGATTCTCGATCCGTTCATCTGGCCGGACATCGAAGGGTCTGCTGACGGGCTTCGTCTGTATGGAGCCATAACGGATGTGACGATTTCGACGATCCTGGGGCAGTACGATGTGGTTGAATTCGGCTACAGCACAGGAATGACTCCGACGCCCTCCGACACACCGTCACCGACGTCGACAGGCATCACACCGACGGAAACGCCCGGATCCGAACCGACGGCGACCCCGCAACCCGGCGCACGCATGACCGTGCTCCCCGGCGAAGACTCGGGAAACATCCCGGGCAAAGGATGCGGCGATGACTGGATTTATTGCTTTGAACTCGTGCCATCGGGATCACAATCCGAGTATCACGCGGTTGCGCGGGTGGAGAACACCGGCACAGAGGATCTGGTTGTCCAATACCGTCAGATATCGGGGGATTGGTCAATCTTTGATCTCGAATCGCAGGGAGCCATTGTGATGCCGGGGGCCTCGACCGATGTGCGCATGCGTTTTTCGCCTGTCGAGATTGATGATTTTGAGGCGGTGCTGTCGATAGAAGGATCAGATGCCTCGGCCCAATCACTCGTGTCCATTGGTCGGGGAACGCCGTAAACTCCGGGTATTCATCGGGAGACCAGACATCGAACCGCTTGTCGCTGAGATACATTTCGATTGATTCACCTGATTGATCATCGTATCTTAGAGGGGATGTCGGCACATACCAAACGCTGTCCAAATTGTCTGAAAAGCATGCCGCTCGTTCGTCGGCGATGCCCTTACTGTCGTGCGGAGCTGCCGATTGGTGAAGACACGCTTTCATTGGAAGCCATTTTTCTACAAGAGAGAATGGCCGGCCGATTTGAAATCGTATCCACCTGCGCTCAATCTCAACATTCCGCAGTTTATCTCGCCAATGATCTCATTCTCGAGCGCCAGGTCATCATCAAGGTTCTGCAATTCCCGGATTCGACAGCGCCCGAGATCCAGCGCAGATGGGAACAGAATGCCAGGCGCGACATTCGCCTCGATCACCCCAATGTGCTTAGAAACTACACCTTCGGGCAAATCGGCACATTGTACTATTTCATCTCTGAATACTGCCCGCAACCGTTTCTGGATCAGAGACTTCGGGATGGGAAGCCTCTCCCGCTCAGTGAGGCGTTGATCATCATTCAATCCGTTGCCAGAGCGGCGCAGGCTGCACATGATCTCGGCATCGCGCATCATCGGCTGAAACCGAGCAATATAACCAGTCCTGTGGATGGTTTCTGTCAGGTTCTCGACTTTGCATCCTCACGTGGTTCATTGAACGCCATCTCCCAGAAACCATGGTCTCCGGGGTTGGAAGACCCCACATATCTCGCACCGGAACAACTCGAAACGGGGATCAGTGATTCAGGATCCGACCAATATGCGATGGGGATCATTCTGTTCGAGATGCTGACGGGGATACGACCATTCGGGATGAATGGCGAGGATTCGGCTCTTCAGCGTCTGACGGAACCCCCTCCACGTATCTCGGATTACAACACCGCGATTCCGAAAGAAATCGATGCGATCTGCATAAAAGCCATGCAACTCGATCCGGCCGCCCGGTTCGACGACTGCAGGGAATTCGGAAACGCCGTTGAGTCGCTCGATCCGGAACTATTAGCCGAGGTTCCCCACACGACCCTTTCAAACAACGGTGAATCACTTGGACAACTTCTGATTCAGGCCAGAAAATGCGAAAAAAACCGGGAGTACCGGAAAGCGATTCTGCTGTGTAAACGCGCATTGATTCTCTCGCCATATGAAGTTGCCGTGACCGATCTGCTTGCACGGCTCCAGAAGAATCTCGAACGATCCCTCGATGTCCGCACGCTCATCAACAAGGGCATTTCGGCGTTTTACGAGCAGCGTCTTGAGAATGCGTTGACCGTCTTGAATCGCGCCCGCCAACTCGACAAGGACAATCCGGAAATCATTCGGTTGACGCACGAAATCCTTCAAGAACAGGAACGATCACGACTGATACGGGTTCTGCTCGAGACGGCCAATCTGGATGTTTCTCAGAAAGCGCTGACCCAGGCGATGGCCAAGGTGGTTCGGATACTCGAAATCGACCCTTCCAATAAACATGCCCATCAACTGAAAGCGCAGATCGAGGCCGGAATCGAGGAAAAGGCGACCGGAAGCGTCATGGTGTCTCAGGCAGAATCTGCTTTCAAGCATGGGCAGATCGATGATGCGCTTGATATTCTGGAACGCGTCATGAAATGCGATCCATCCAATCCTGCTGCTCTTGCCTTGTACAATCAGATTATCGACTGGGAAAAAAGCGAACAGATCTCAACATTGAAGACCCTGTTCGACAAGCAGATGCAGAGTGAGAGTTACCGCGAAGCCATCGACACCGTGCATCGAATCCGGAAATACGATGAGAGCCTGGCCTTCAAACTGCTGAAACACATCGAATCCGTTCAGAATCCGAAAGCAGATCCACTCCAGGATCATCCGTCCATCCCTGCAAATCCTCCGGAGTCAGTCCCGATCGTTGAACCGGTTCAGCCATTGAATGAAGTCGTGGCTGTTGAAATTGAGACGGAAGAGGAAGTGGCGGACGATCTGGAGCCGACACCGGAGCCAGTGGAGACATCTTTTCACCAGATGGCTCAAGAGGATTCTCCGGTCAAGCCCTTCCGGATTTCGAATCGACTGATGTATGCTGCTGGAGTCTGTGTCGTTCTGATCATTGTAGGATCAGTCTTTTTTCGATCGCCGAAGCATGATCAATCGCAATCCGCCCCATCGATGATCGCCACCGCCCCGGCAATGACGGTTGCGCCTGCTGTGATTGCCGAGAGCAACCCGACGCAGACGCCGCCTTCTCCACTGCCTCGATCGGCGGTGTCGCCACCGGCTCGTCCCTCGGCAACACCCCTTCCTTCTCCGACGGCGAAATTCGACGCGGCGACGCTATTGAACAGGGCTTCGGACCTGATGGAAAAGAAGCGATACGGGGAAGCTCGGGCCATTTATGAGGAGATCCTTGCACACGACAGACGCAATGTACGGGCATCGGATGGGTTGAAACGATCACAGAAAGCGATGGAAGCTGCCCGGGTAAAACCCGAGATACCAACCGTAGCACCGGGAACAGCTACTCCTGCCGCAAGATCGACTCGTCCTCCCTCGCCTTCTCCGACACGAACACCTGTCAAGGAATCCCCCACCTTCACACCCGGCTCTCCTCCGCCAGCGGTCTTCCCGAGCGCGTCACCGCAGGTGGTTGCGACTGCAGCGAAACCCTCCGAGACATCTCAGAAGAGTGAACTCTGGATCGATCGTTTCTCGTGTTCACCGGACCCACCGATCACGAAACGCGCCATTCGCATCACCGCGTCCACGGAATCCCAGGATGGTGAAACGGCGGTCAACGGGTGGCTGTACTACAAGTTTGGCAGTGGGGACAAGTATCGACAGATAAAGGCAAAAGTCCAACGTGATCAGCTGCGATTCGATATTGCGGCACAGGAAGTGACCGCTACGCCTATGTGGTATTACATCGAGTTCGTCGACATCAAGGGCCGACGCGGTAACTACGGATCAGAATCCGATCCGTTTCGAAAAACCGTCGAGGGTGCTGTGTACGTTCCGATCAACCCGCTGTGATGGGATTCGGCACCCGTTCGAACGGCTGCGGGTCTTCGCTGCAAACCATGACAGTCAGGGGCGCACGGGAGGGGGAAATGAGACATTTGTTTCGTATTGCTGTCGTGATGATGTTTTCCTTGACGTTCACGCACACCGGTTTCTGTGGCGATTGGGGTGGCATGATTGGAGGAACTTACTGGAGACCGGATTGGGATCGCGAGCGTTCGGATGGGAGCACCGATGGTTTGTTTGGGCCGAGTGTGTCGATACGATTCAAGGATCTGATCCTGTCGGCACAGTATTATACGGGAGAGTTCGACATTGATTTTCCGGGGAGTTCGCGAACTTATTCTGCGGATCGGACAGATCTGGATATCGCCTTGTCTTGTCGTTTTCTTGGTTTTCTGAATGCCACGGTCGGTTACAAGAACATCGATTTCGACTGGGTCGCCTCCTACCAGATCGACGCCTCGATTTCCGGTCTGGCGATCGGAGCCGGTGGATCCTATACGTTTGCGCCGGGACTCCTGCTTTACAGCTCTGCCTCCTACATGCCTGCTCTGGACTACCGATGGGATTATGGAGGTGTGGGGGAAACCTTCGACGCGACCGGATACACGCTCGATGCCGGAACCGGATGGGTGTTCTCAAAGATCCATCTCATGACACGGATCGGATATCGGTACCAGTCATTCGATGTTGAGCAGAACGGTTCATCGGATATCCTGGATGAAACCAATCAAGGTTTCAAAGTGGATGTGGCCTATCTTTTCTGATGGATTCCGTCGGATAGAAGGGGTTGCAACCTCTGATGAACCGAATTACTTATCCAGCACGATTACGCTTGTATCCATGTTCTTGATCCGGAACTTCATCAGGGTTGAGCCGATCTGGATTTCGTCTCCATGTTTGATGAATTCCATACTGACTGGCGTCCCATTGAGGAACGTCCCGTTGGTGCTGCCCATATCCTTGATCAGATAGCGACCGCCGGATGCTTCGATCGAGAGGTGGCGACGGGACACGAGGCGATCATTGAGATTGATATCGGCGCCGCGGCGTCCCAGGACGAGTCGAGGGCTGTCCATGGTGAATTCGAGACCGAGATCGGGGCCATCGAGAACGGTAAACACTGCGGCGGATGTTTCTGCGCGAGGGACGTCGATTCGGGCTGCGATGGTCGTCGTTGTATTGCTTTGTGCAACCGACTCGAGACTCGACTCGAGATTCTCGATCAGGTTCTCGGGAATTGGATTTTTGCGCAACAAGGCGGCTTCGACGGCATCCGTGTCCATGAATATCATGTGTCCACAGGTCTGACATGCAGCCCGATAGCCATTGATTTTTGCCTGGTTGACATCCACTTCATTTTCACCCATGCAGTTTTCACAGAATACCTTCATATCCATCCTCACCCTCTCCAGTGCCTCTAATGTGCGATAATCCGAAGGGGTTTGTCAACTCCAGGCGCCGATCATTTCAGCACGCCTCAGGCGCTTTCCTTGACAATTCCGACGTCGCATGATTCCATAAAATTTCGGTTTCCGGGAGGTTCGTCATGATCAAACGCATCCTGTTATCGTTCGCATTCGTTTCAGCGGTTATCGCACTGTGTGTCATCGTCGGATGTTCGGACGACTCTGCACAGGTCGATCTGACCGGTCAATGGCAAGGCCAGAACACCAACGAGACGACCGGCAAGAACTGGTCCTTCAGTCTTTACATTGAAGATTATCCGGATTCGCGGTCCGGCATCTACTCCGATTCACTCAGAACGGTCTCGATACGCAACATCACCTATGAGAAAAGCCAATTCGGGTTCATCATCGACCTCTACCCGGAAACAGTCACCTTCTTCGGAAAGCTCGATGGCCACAACTCGATGTCCGGCACCTGGAGTTACTCGGGGGATTCAAACAACGGCGCATGGTACATTTACCGAGTCACGTCCGGATTTGAAGATACGACCCCCGAGCCCGAAGCGACTCCGAACGAGAGTCAGGCCAATCCATTTGCGCGCTGATCGATATCGCTGTCCGCTTGACCATCACATGAACATCACAGAGAAAACCTGCAGCTTTGCTCCAGGCGCCACCTGTTCGGACAGGACATATCGAATCGTAACGGAAAAGGGAATCAGAGGGCGATCGAACTGATAATCCGCGAGGTACATACTTGAAAGGAACGGATTCCGATCCATGTCCAGTTCACGTCTGGAGAGGATCGCCGGTGGAGCGGCGTGCTGGACCCTCCCCAGAAGATCTTTCCGGTTGTAAGCCCATTCCGCTGTATCGATCCCTGCGCGGATCTCCACGACCTCCTGCCTGCCTCCAATCGCCCGGATGATCATCTGTCCGATCGATACCCCGGTCGGGATTCCTGCGGCATTGGCCACATTTGAGACCAGCCGCATCCGTGTAACCGGAGGCATCTGATCGAGATCATAATCCATATGGGGTGATTTACTGTCGAGATTGACATTACGGATCTGAGAGCAGTATATGGGCTTTCCCCAATTCACGGTTGGCCCCTGGACCTGCAACCCGAGAGCGTCCAGGGTAAACTTGACATCAATCGACTCGAGTCGCGGACTCAGACTCAATGAGATGGATCGGATCGGTCGTGGAGGCTGGAGTATCAGATCGGTGCGGTAACTATGGACATCGACAGGATTGCCCATGAGTTGAATCCAGGTTCTGGCAATCCGAGGTCTCTGATGGCGGATCATCTTGAGAACATCCGGGCGATCATACGCCAATTCGGCCGTATCGATTCCCATGCGGACAGGTTGTTCCAGGAGCATATCCGTGCCGTCATCCACCGTTATGTTAACAACTTCCGCGCCTTGAATCATCGAAGCGGAGTTTGACGTAAACGAGTGAATCCGAAGGCTGTATACGGGTCGTGTATCCGGAATTTCCAATTTGATTTGTTTTTCTGTCCCTGCGCTGATCACTCTCGGCATCCCATCCAACCTGACCCAGGAACCGCCATGACTCACGGCGGCGGCGATCGCCAGCATACCGATTGTCAGAAACACCAGTGACGCGAACTGATTCCAATGTTCACTGGTCCGCCTCTTCCAGATCCTTCTTTCGATGATGAACAGCATCACCATCCCGATCATCGCGATTGTCCACAGGAATCCACTGACCGACCCGGTCTGACTCAGAGCACTGAAGTGCGGCAGGTAAAAGGACAGATCGACATCGGATACAGTCGCCCAATCGGCCAGAAGAGAACTTAAGTCGGCTCGGAAGCCTTCCTTTCCCGCCAGCATCGAAAAAAAGCAGATGGCCAGCGCGGATTGTGCCAGACCCGCACACACCCGGTATCCGGCTGCGATCGGGCGTGTGTTGCGATGAACGAGAAACACGATGAAGGGCCAGATCATCACGAGAACCGGCAACGATTCCAGAGGCGTCGGAGGGCTGCCTCGGGAGATGATCGACCGGTACAGAATGGGAGCCAGACATAACCAAGGACCGATCCAGACATGCCATAACCGACCGGGAATGACAAAGATGGCACCTGTAAATCCTGCAAGCGCCATGAGAGCCAGAGGGTTCGACAGCAGAATGCCGCTCTGGACATCGAGCAGTGTTCCGATCAGCCCGAAATAGTAACTGGAGTTCCACACGAGATCGCCTTCGAGCAGTTTCCCATCATGTACGAGGACGGCGAGGGTGATCGAGGCGATAAGGATCACCAGGTACCCGGTGATCGTGAGAAACGGGTTGGGCTCACGTGCTTTCAACGTCAGATAAACCCCGACAATCATTGCCCAAACCGCGGTTCCGGAAAACTCGAGAGAAAGCATCGGCGCGGCGATGATCAGCGCCGATAGAGCCAAACGGACGGGTATCGAACTCCGGTTGACTCGAATTCCGATCAAACCGATCAGCCCGCAGATTGCCGCAATGACATGGTGTTTCGTCAAAGTGCCCGAACTGGTAAACGGTGCAACAACCGTCAGGAAAGCCAACGCGATTCGATCAGCATCACGATCGTCCGGATGTTCGTCACGTTCAGATAAACCCAGGACGGTATAACGAATGATCAGCACCATGGCCGTGATCAACGCCCACGTGGCAAGCCCGGATATCCAGTGATGGAGCGATGAATTGGCCAGCATGAGCGGAAACTGGATCAGAAGGACCGACGCAGCCGTCATGAATGAAAATCCGAGCAGAAGATGCAACCCTTTGAAATGGTCCAGGGAACGCACTGTGATCATTATCTGGACCAGGAGATGCATGGAATACAGAGCGGAGAGCAGGTACTGCCATCCGCTGATGTACCGCCATGAAATCAAAGCGACCAGGTGGGCGAGGAACAACAGGACGTACCAGATATCCCCTATCCAAACCGCATACGTCTGCGATTTTTTAAGACGATTCAGCGTGCGGAACACAGCGAAGACAAAGAAAACGATCGGGATGCCGGCATACCAGATGAAGCTCCCCGAACGTGTATCGGGCAGACCGGCATGCATCCAGATAAATCGTGAAATCCAGACACTCGACATCGCGATCAGCGACAGCAGCAACCCCTGAACGATCCTGTTCCCGATCGATATCATCGCAACAACTCCAATTCCTCAAGGCTCTGCCCCAGTGCTTCATACACGGTATCCGGAAAGACATCGTGAAAATCGCCGATGGATGCGGAGATGGTGTCGATCACGCGGATCGGACGGACATTCGGCAGATCAAGCCGATTCATGAGCGGTTCAGGCTGGGCACCCTTCCGGATGGTCGTGTTCAGGGCATCCTCGATGGCATGCGCCCAGTTTTCATCCGAGTGCCGACACTTCACGTAGGCCGACGCCTTCGCGCCGATTTCCCGTCGGATGGAGGGGTTATCGATCAGCATCCGGAGTGTTTGTTCGATAAAGAGGCTCTCGTCGGGAAACAGATCCACGTGGACACAACAATCGCGGGGAATTTCCATGTATTGCCGATACCAGGGTATCAGAACCGGTTTTTCGGCGGCCATGATTCTCAGAAGAGCGCTCGATGCTTCCCCCTGGGTCGGATATCGCATGTTCAGGCATACATCCGAAGCCGCAAGGAACTGCTGAAATCGGTCCTGCGGCACGAATCCCGTAATCGTCAGGCTTTTTCTGGTCTCCGGAGACAGCGGTTCGATCAGTTTGTCGAGGTACTCGTCATCGAGCGCTTCGCCGACCAACAGGAGTCGTGCACGGTCACAGGAACTTCGAATACGCTCGAATGCCGCAACACCGGATTCCAAACCCTTACCGGGTGCGATAAAACCGAACGCAGCGATCAGGATGTCGTCCGGATCGATTCCGAGAGTTTCGCGGGCCGATTTCTGATCCGGCAATACTTCACTCATGCACGGTGCCGGCACGATGAATACCTCGCCCTGTAACCGGCATTCGCTGACCCGATCCCAACAGTATTGATTGTGCACGATCACCCCCGAGGCCCCCTCAACAGCGAGATTGAGCATCGGAAACCGATCGTAGATCTGATCATTGTACATGCCGGATGCGACCAGTCGTCCTGCAACACGCCCGATCGGTCCATGACAGTATTCGATCTCAAGCATGTAATCCTCGAGACGATCTCGAATGAAACTCGATCTCGCACGCGCCCGGTGCAGATTCGCATCGTGCAGAATCACCAATCCGGGATACCGGAAAAGCGTCGGGAAGAGATAGTCATGGCAGTCGTTGTTTCCGATCTGATAAACAATCAGGTCATAGGGATTGTGCTGATGTTTCAGGTCGAACTCACGACGGTGATACCATGGATAGGTTCGCGCGACCGATCCTTCCTGAGGCCGGTAACCGTCCAGAAACAACTCGATTTCCCATTTCTCCGAAAGCCGGGGAAGGAGCCGTTCCGTATAATCCGAAATCCCGCTGCGGACCGGCGGGACGGGACTGAACATCGCCATCCGTTTCATGTCATGATCGCTCTCTGGTCACAGCAATCCGTGAAACCGCCACGCCCAGCCTGCGAGTGTCCGGGCTGCCGAATTGAGCCGGAGACCAGCCGGTCGTTCGCAGCGTGAGGAGGCGCCAGTCCATACCGGGTTTTGAGGCGACAGGAAAGTGGATGTTCTGAAATGAAGAGGGGACAACCCCTTCGAAGACGGCCCGGGAATCGACCATGACCACGAGATTCGAGCCGTCCGGAGCTCCCTGGACGGATAGTTCGATCGAAAAGTCACGATGGAGATCCGGTACAAAGACGCAGCACTCGGGGAAACTCCAGCGGACTTTCAGCGGAGAAGTTCGGCCGGGAGTCTCCCATGTTTCGAGATGATACCAACCCATACGGAATTCTTCGTCCTGATCGAGTTCGAGTTCGGATGGTCCGGCAGGTGGAATCGCGGACTCGATCCGTTCGATCATTCGTCCGCCGATCTTCTGCCATGAATAGGCGTCGACCACCGTCTGCCGGGCCGTTCCGGCGAGATCTCGTTTCAGATCAGCGTTGACCGCAAGGCTACGGATGGTGTCTGCGAAACGATCCGCTTCGGCGACCAGCACATCTTTGTTTTCATGCACAGTCAAGCCTCGGATTCCGTGAGGAGTCGAAACGACCGGGATTCCGCACGCGAAATACTCGAGAACCTTCAGATTCGTCCCTGCGCCGGTAAACATGGGATTGATCGCGAGATCCGCTCCGGACAGTACTCTGAAGAGCGTGGGTTCATCGATCACACCGGTGAGATGGATGTTTTCTGCGGGAGGGAACGAACCGTAAGATGCTTCGAAATGATCCCTGACGGATCCGACCACGACAAACAGCAGATCAGGCAACTGGGGTGCGAGTTTCTCACGGATGAAGATCAGGGCTTCGAGGTTGGGCGGGTGCCAGGCACCCATGAAAAGAACAACCGTCCGATCCGTCCAGCCCATTTCGGCGCGCGCAGCTTCGCGTTCGGCGGATGTCGCGGGTCTGAACTGCTCCACATCGACACCGTTGGGGACATACCCCAGGAGTCCTTTCGGTGCGCCATACTCCGCCGACATGCATCGGGCTTCCTCAGGTCCGGTCGTAAAAACGATATGGCTCGACCGATATGCATCCTTTTCGGCTCGATAGACATCCTTCAGGAGTGATCGTCCGGTCAGAGTGTCGGACAGGTAGGTTGATTTCATCAACCATTCGAAGTTCTGCGATTCATGAACGATGAGCTGAGTTCGCGCTGAAGGCCGGATGAAGCGATGCATATAGGGATGACAGGATACAACGATATCCGACGCTTCGGAAAAGTAGTCGATTGCACGGATGAGATTGTGGTTCTTCCGCATCAACCGGGGTATCGCGACATCCGAAATCGCCGTCCCGGCTTCCGCTTCCAGTTGCCACTGTTCGCGAAGCTGAGACTCCGAGGGGGGAATGCAGATTTCGTGAAGATTGGGATTGATTTCGATGTGATTCCCGGATTGTCTGTCTCGACCCAGAGTCAGCAGAAACACGTCGTAGAATCGGGACAGTTCACGATACAACGCGGACTCCCGTCGTTGACCGCCGCTCCGGACAGGGTGAACCGGATAAGGGATCAGTACGGTGATGCGGCGGCGCTGCTTCCGGGTTCTGGGCGACCGATCCGGCCAGAAGCGATAGGGATCGAGCAGAGCATCGACCGCGTGATGCCAGGTCACGGTTTCCATGCGTTTGAGAGCGGCGGCGCTCATGCGGCGAACCATGGCAGGGTCGTCCGCGAGTGTCTGGATCGATACGGCGAGTGACTGTTCATCCGGGGCACAGATCAGACCGTTCACGCCATGCTCGATGAACTCGACCGGCCCGCCCGAATCCGACGTGGAGACGATCGGTTTGCCGCTTTTCATCCCCTCGATCGTAATCAGACCATAATCTTCCTGGTAAGGGGTGTAGATTACGGCATAGGCTCGCGCATACAGCTCGAGCAGACGGGTTTCAGACACCTCCCCTGGAAAAACGATCCGCGGGTCCGATCCCGCCAGAGCCCGGAGGTAATCTCCCTGCGGTCCTGTCCCGGCAATAATGAATGGCATATCCGTACGGACATGCCGGTACGCCCTGATCATCAGATCGACACGTTTCGGCGCGTCGAGCCTGTTCACCGTTAAAAAATGCTCGCCGACTTCCATCCGGAAATCGTCTCGAAACGACGATCCGCAAATCACCTGTGGCACCAGGTCGGGATGAAAGTAGCCCGGCCGATCGGCGATGGTGCGCGACATTGAGAATGCATGGCTGATTCGCTCGGGTCGGATAGCGCGATCATCGAGCCAGTGGATCAGATTCCGGATCCAGGGTCCGGGAAAGTCGAGAGGATTGGATGTCAGCAATCGATCCCGGTCCGGCGGGATGGGATAGGTGTCATAAAGACCTCGGAGGCGATGACCGAGATAGATGACGTGATTCCGATGCCGGATCATCCAGGTAGGGTATTTAAACGAGATGATCAGGTCGAAATGATCCAGATTGATGAAACGGCACCGGAGATATCCGGCGATCAGGCTCGGTACGGAGTTTTCCCGGATCGGGATTTTGATGAGTTCTGCGATGTGGCTGGTCGACTCGTTGATGGCCTTGTGGAGCCCCGCCAGGAAGTTTTCGATACCGCCTCGGCAGTATGGAACCGGACTGGGGCCGACAATGGCGATTTTCATACCGTCGGCTCCGGCGGTCGAAGCGATTCAGTCAGGCGGGAGATGACATGGTCCCAGGAGATCCGCCGTACCGTGTCGCATCCCTTCATCGCAAACTGTCTGCCGTGGTCGTCCATTCGCATCCATGCATCGATCGCCGCTGCCATCGATCGGGAGTCCGGTTCCGCCACGAATCCGGTCTCCGCGTGGCTGACAAACTCGAGCACTCCCCCGGAGTCACGCGCGGTGATGACGCTTTTTCCCGACAGAAACGCCTCCAGTGTCACGTAGCCGTAGTCTTCGTCGATCGGCGCATAGTATACCGCGCCACATCGGGCGTACAGATCGAGCAACTCGTTATCCGACACGCGTCCGGCGAATGTAACCCGATCCGAGAGACGTTTTTCGGATACGATTTCCCGCAGGGTGCGTTCCTGAGGACCTCCTCCGACAATGACCGCACGGACGGGCGAGGCTGTCTCGGCCAGCGCTTCCAGAAGCAGATCGACACGCTTGTTCAATTCGAGTCGTGCCACGGATAGCACAAAATCGCCATATTCATCGCAACGATAACGGCCTGTCAGAGGCGGTGGATGATAGAGTGGTTCGCTATCGATATCGAGATAACGTTTCATGCGGTCAGCCACATTGATCGAGTTCGCGAATCGCTGCCGGCATTCCTGCAAAGCGCGCGCGTCTATACGATACAGACTGTTCCTGACTTCATCGTCGTCCACATTATCCCGAAAATCGGTGTATGGGGACGCGAGCATGTCGTACATCTGCCGATGCTGATGCAATACCCATGCAATTTTACGTGGATGCCGGATCACGTATGCCGGAAACTTCATCCCGATCAACAGATCGACGGGAATACCATAGGAATAGGTCAGATCCAGCAGCCGCCAGGCAAGAACATCATGGATGATTTGCCGGGGTGTATCCCATTTCAACGGCAATTCGATCACATCGACTTCGTAGGATCGACTGGAGAGTTCGCGGGTCAACGATTGGATGTGCCGCTCTGCCCCGCCCGATATGAATGGGATCTTGACCGTACAGATGAGAATACGGGGGGGGCGATCCGCAGGCGGCGCGGGTTGCTTGAGGTAGATCGACGCCGGGTTATTCCCGATCATCGGCTCGATCCCCCGCCTTACTCCCTGTAAGAACGATATCGCAGTCGGCGTAGACAGCCGTCTTCAAGCGATCGATCCGACTCGCGATCTCGCGAAGATATTCTTCCAGATGCCGGTCTCCGACTGCCGGCAGGGTCAGGGCGGATTCGGGCCATACCTCCGTCGGCGTTGACCGGTACGTCACCTTGACATCATGGAATCCGTGCGTTTCCATCAGAAACCGATACGTCTCGGGGTGCCGCGGCATCTGATGCGTCGGATCCCGGAAATAGAACTGAAGCAGTGCATAGACCGAGGACGTATTGATTGTTTCGAGCACCAGAATACCGCCGGGCTTCAGGGCATTGAAAGCCAATGAAAGAAATTCGTCGGCTTCCTGCATCGACAGATGTTCGATCACCTGGAAAGCGGTGATTGCCCCGATGGATCCCGCGGGAGTCCGTTGCAGATGATCCATCGCAGACGCTCGATCGACATCCAATCCTTTTTCACGGCAACGATCCACCATCTCGGAATTCAGGTCGATCCCCCTGGCTTCGATCTTCTGATTCCTCAACAACTCCAGAAACTCCCCTCGTCCGCATCCGATATCGAGAACCGGGTGATGCAGGGCGATCATGTCGAGATAATCAGCCTGGGATCGCCGGATCGCTTCCTCCGGACCCCTGTTCTGTCGCTCGAATTCGTAGTACGCATAACCATCCAGTGGAGGTGGTGCAGTGGCGTGTTGAGCGACTGGCGAAACAGATGGCGTCACCGTCGAAGCGCTCAGTTTTCGATCCTGTGCCATCAGCGCACGACGCGTTTCCCTGTCCAATTCGCTGAACGCGACCTGAATTCGCGCGAATTCCGACAGTGTATTTTTCAACCAGGTGACCAATTCGGTATGACGGCGATCGAGGCCTTCGAACAGAACATCCATCCGCTGCTGCAGCAGCGTGACGTTTTCCCCGAGCAACGTATTGAATTTTTCATCGAGTGATTTGCAGGATTCGATCGGTTTCCGGACTTTCTCATCCATCACCGGTACGATGGATTGACCGAAGTGTGCCAGACATGCGTTGAAATCACGCTGACGATCGGCAAACTCGCGCAATCCCCGGTTCAGTTCGTTGAGCGTTTGAATGGTGAGGGACGGAATCACGTCCAGTTCCTGGAGCAGAAGAGATCGGATCAACGTCCGCAGTTTCCGCTTGAGGATGCCTCGAATTCCTGAAGATACGGGCGGTGCGGAGTTCGTTGCAGCCCGATTGAGTTTCTCCATCAGTTCATTCAGATGCTCGGGATGCATGAAAACGGGATTGGTGATGTATGTTTCATTCAGACGATCCAGGAGGGATTCATATTGACGCCGGTGTTCGGAAAAAGCGGCTTTATCGATTTCAGGATCCAGAGCAGGCACGAAGGGATACGGCTCCGGCTGATACGGTTTCTGATCCGTTTTCAGCTGAGCGATTTTCTTTCGGATCTGATCGGATAACGGATCTGCTGGGTTCATACATGATTCCGATCTGTGCACAGCTTACAATTCGGTTAGGTCCAATTCCGGGCTGAATGACCACTGGTGAGGCAGCCGGACAATTCCGGAATCCCGGATCTCGGATCTGAATGCTATTTTATACAAACGGCTGTGATAATCATAGGGAGTGCCATCCACGGCATGGACTGCCACGTCGACCAGATAGCTATTCTGAATAAGATTCATCGAATGGAACCGGATGCCAACCCATCCCTCGCCCTCGATCTGATCGATCTGCAGGTTTTCCAGATGGGTATTGGTACCGTAGCACCATGTGCCGTCTTCGAGGAAGAAACCGATCCCGAAAACAGGCTTTTCGATTCGCTTTCGGGCAGAATACTCGAATCGGAAGATGACATCCTCCCCCGTCTTGAAGACGTAGCGTTCTGTATTGTTCACATCCAGCACCTTGACCGCCGTGATCTCAACATCGCGTGTCCCCCATCGCTTCTTCGCATCCGACGTTGCATGATCCGGAGGATCGGCGGTACTGACACGAGAGGTACCATTCGATTCCTGATGAAGGGAATCGAGTGATTCCATGACAACCTGATGCTGCGTCGCGAAGCGCTCTTCTTCTTTTCTGGCCACGGACATGAGATATGAGTCGATGACTTCACGGGCGGCGCCGATCATTCGGAGTTCTCCGTGAGCGAGCCAGGCGACGCGCGTGCACAGTTTTTCCACGGCACTGAGATCATGGCTGACGATGATGATTGTTTTTTTCCGTCGTTTGAACTCGAAGATCCTCTCGAGGCACTTGTGAATGAATGATTGATCGCCGACCGCCAGGACCTCGTCGATGAGCAGCACATCGGGGTTGACATGAGTCGCGACAGAGAACCCGAGCCGCATGAACATCCCGGATGAATATGTGCGGACAGGGTTGTCGATGAATTCTCCCAGTTCCGCGAATCGGACAATCTCATCAAACTTTTCGGCGATTTCGTTTTTGGATAGCCCGAGCATGATGCCGTTGATGAATACGTTCTCACGACCGGAAATTTCGGGGTGAAATCCTGCACCGAGTTCAATCAATGCAGAAAGTCTTCCGTTGACCTCGACGGAGCCGGATGTCGGTTTGAGAATGCCCGCGAGCAGTTTCAGCATGGTGGATTTGCCGGAGCCGTTTGATCCGATGATCCCGAATGTCTCTCCGGGTTCGATATCAAAGCTGACACCCTGCAGGGCATGGAACAGATCGCTTTCATCGTCCCGTCTGCGCCAGATATCCCGGATGAAGGTGCTTTTCACCGTGAGAAAGTGACGTTTGCGTTGATGCTTGTGAAAAACCTTGGTCACGTCCTGGACGCGAATCTGCGGACCGGACATCAGATTTCCTCCGAGAACGACACTTTGAAGTGGTTGAATATCCGATAGGCGAAGAAGAGCACGACGATGGAGAGGATCGAAACAGCGGACAGGCCTTTCCAGGGGAGTGGCTGGTCGAACGGATACGCGCCATGATCCGACATTTTTTGCAGGAACATGCGCTGATAGGCCACCATGAGATGTGTGACGGGGTTGCATTTCAGAATCAAAACGAACTTACGGGCTTTATCCGGGATCTGGAAGACCGGATAGATCACCGGTGACATGAAGAACCAAAGAGTGATGAGGTTCCCGAGGATCTGCTGGATATCCCGGTAATGAACAGACAATGCGCTCAACAGCAACACCAGGCTCAGCGTGAACAGCAACTGGATCACGATGACGCAGGGGAAAAATATGATGTTCCATCCGGGGAGAACACCGGAAGTCAGCAGAAAGCCGATCAGAATCGGCAAGGCGAGAACGAAATGGATCAGGTTGGACAGAATCGCAACGACCGGCAGCACCTCTGCCGGAAAAAGAACTTTTTTTACCAGACTCGCACCACTGATGATGGAGTTACAGCCCTCGAGAAGCGACGAGGAGAACCAGATCCAGGGCAGTAATCCGCAGAACAGGAAGACATGGTAGTGTTCCATGGGATTCCGCATATAGACAGAAAACACAAGCCAGTACACCAGCATCAACAGGAGCGGGTTCAGAAGCGACCACAGAAATCCAAGAACAGAGCCACGATATCGCGCTTTCAGTTCCCGGGATACCAGTGTTTGAATCAACGCCCGATATCGATACAGTTCACGCATCCCTTCCCACACGGAACAGCCTCCAGACAGACCCCGAGACAGGGTCCAAAGATCCGGATAGTAGCACCTGAACGTCCGTCTGATCAAGTAATCCCCTAATGTTGTTTAGATTCAACATGTTGACGGAGTTACTCGGGCGAGATACAATAAGAACGTATTGTCTGGTCGATTTTAAATATGAAAAAGGGGGATTTATGGCAAGAACGATGGTGTTGTTTCTGCTGATCGCCGTCAGCACGCACGCAGGGTGGACCGAAACGCAACTCGCAACCGACGCGCATCTGAACGGTTTATCGATTCTGAGTTCTGAAGAAGTCTGGGTTGCAGGTCAGAATGGAACGATCTTCCATTTCACCGGTGGAATCTGGAGTCCGGTTACCACTCCGACCACGAAGCAGCTCAAAGCCATCGCCATGCTCAGCCCGACGGAAGGGTGGGCTGCTGGCAGCGAAGGCGTGATATTGCGTTGCCAGGCAGGGGTCTGGACCGAACTGCCTCCCGTGGACGACCAGATCAGCTACGAAGACATTCTGGCATTCGACAGCTCGAATGTTTACATCATCGGATACGGATTCCTCCCGGGAGGAAAAGTCATGCACTGGGATGGAACTCAGATTACGGAAGTGTTCCAAATCGCGGGAAACCTGCAGGAAATAGCCGCGTCAGGACCGGATAACATATGGATTGTGGGATCCCAGAATCTCAGAGTCCACTACAACGGCACAACCTGGACGCAGGACACATCCAATCTTCCGGAAGCATGCAATCTCTGGGGCGTCGCGATCGATGAGAACGGCTATCCGATTATCTGCGGCAATCGACTGCCCGATTGGGACAAATGCTACATTCTGACAGACACCGGCAGCGGTTGGACGACGCTCTATTGTAACTATGAGCCGTGGATGCTGGCGATCGACGTCGAAGAAACCCGTGGCTTCGCTGCCGGAAAGGATGGACGATTGATCGAACAGACCATTTTCGGCTGGCAACGAATCACCTCACCCTCGACGCGGCAGATCAACGAGATCAAGATGGCGGGAATGGCCCAGGGGTTTGCCGTATGCAACGACGGGAGAATACTCGAGTATCGCGAACCGTCGGTCGATGTGGTACTGAATCAGAGACTGTACCGGGCGAACGATGCGTTCAACGCGACGTGTGTGATCACGAATCCAGGTGCGCAACGAACCGTTGACCTGTTCATTCTTCTGGACGTCTACGGCACATTCTTCTTCTGGCCGGCTTTCTCGTCAGAAGTCTCCTTCGAAACTCAGACAATGGCGGCACAGGACCAGTACGAACTGGCTATTCTGCCTGAATTTGCCTGGCCCACCGGAGTCGGATCCGCCGATGGAATCGTATTCTGGGGCGCACTTATTGAACAAGGGAACCTGCTGGCCTACGACACTGAAACGTTCGGATGGGAATGACCGCTCTACCGGCTCAGGAGAGTTGCTGCGAAGGCAGCGATGATCGCCAGCCACAACACGGAATCGACAGCGGCATCCGACGTCAGCCGGATGAACATGAGTCTTTGGTGGTACATCACGAGATAGACCATGAAATACAAGGGAACCGTCACCAGGAACAGATGAGTGGGTGGTGCATGATTCAACCAGACCGGCATGACGGAAACGATAAGCCAGATGACGATGAGGATGATGAACACCAGCTGGGTGCGGAATTTACCCAATCGAATCGGTAGTGTTTTACGGCCGTACACCAGGTCGAACTGATGGTCGCGGATGTCGAGCATGACGGAGCGACTCCACATCAGGATCGCATAATACGCAAACATCAGTCCCGATGATCGAAGTGAATCGGACAGATCCCCCGAACACAGAGGGTACAGGACGATCATCGACGCGGCAAAGAGAGCGAACCAGGAGTCTTTCAGATACGGATAATCGCGGATGCGAGTGATCTTCATTTTTGCGAGGAATCGCGGCACCGGGCATGAGAATAAGAAGCCGCCTGACATGAAGAAGGCCAGGCATCCAATCGCGGCGAATCCTGAGTCGATCGACAGGATGAGCACGATCACGGTCAGAAACAGCGTCGCGGAGATCCACCGGCGAGGGTGTTCGCGAAAGGGGTTGGCGCGTGAATAAAAGCGGACCGGGGAGTGTTCTGTGGGGAACAACTCCGCGAGTGTCGACCAATAGAACGCGAACCAGAATCCGAGGAGAGCGTGGAGGGGGTTGAAGGTGACTCCGAGCAGGCCGCCGGCAGAAGCGACCAAAAGGGCCATCGCCAGGCTGAAAGCAATATTCGTCCTTAATGCATATTTAACGACGGAATGCAGGATTGGAAGCGGGAATGGAGCCATGTCCCAGCCAACTTCCTGGATTCGATCGATGACCTGCCTGATCACCCAACTGGGTGTCGATGCGCCGGCTGTCACACCGATTCTGTGAACCCCTTCCAGCGTCCCACGATCCAATTCTTCCGGTGACCGGATCAGGACGGTTCGACAGTGCTCCTGCGCGAGATCTGCGAGACGCCGCGTATTGGCGCTCGACTTGCCTCCGACGATCACCATGAGATCGGATCGTTGAGCCAGTTCAAGAACTTCCTGCTGCCGATCGGACGTGGCGGAGCAGATTGTATCGAACACGAGGCATTCGCGTGAAACTGCGCGCACAACCTCGACGGTTTCATGGAAAATCTCCGTGTTCTGCGTTGTCTGAGCGACGATGCAGACCCGGTCGAACGACTCGATCAACCGAGCCTGATCGGGTCCCGAGACGACGCGGCCGCGCCCTTCGGCGTATCCGAGAAGTCCTTCGACTTCCGCATGTCCCGTGTCGCCCACGATCAGCACATCGTATCCCCGGCGGGCATACTTTTTCACGATCGCCTGGACATGAGACACTTTCGGGCATGTCGCATTGCATATCCGTGCCTCGTCCTCTTTCAGTTCTTTGAGAGCCTGAGGGGTCACGCCGTGGGCCCGGATGATAATCGTCTTCCCGTTGATCGGCTCATCCGCGCCCAGTGCGGTGACGCCACGCATTCTGAGAATATCGAGAACCTGTTCGTTATGGATGAGGGGACCCAGCGTCCGGACGGTATTATCGGATTCGTTGAGGATTTCGAGAGTCTTGTCGAGGGCGCGCCGAACACCGAAACAAAATCCCGCTGTCCGGGCAACACTGATTTTAAAACGCATGTATCGGATCAGCGCACCGAAATACAGGCACTATTTGTTCTTGGAGGGGGGAGGTCCCGGAGGATTCGCGGCGGCACCCTGTGCGGAAGGCGGGAGCAGGGGTCCGGCATCGCCTTCGAAATGTTTGGGCGGTTCCGATGCCTTCGCATTCGTTGTCTTGGAATCCATATCGATCTTGCCTTTGTAGACAGCACCTTCCGCCATCACGACGCGGGGAGCGACGATATCGCCGATGATCGAACCCGATGTATCGATATTGATTTTATCGACCGCAACGATATTGCCTTTGAGATGTCCGAGAACCGATACGATCTTTGATTTGATGTTGCCTTCCACGCGGCCGTCTTCCCCAATGATAACCTCTTCATCGACATCCAGAGTCCCGCTGAAGGTTCCCTCAATCCGGACGGAGCCGTTCCCTTTGATCTCGCCGTTGAACACGAGGCCCTTGCTGATCAATGTAACTCCGGAGCCGGTTGTCTGGTGAGACGCGGGTCGGTTGGTCGGAGCGGGTCGGGGGGGCGCGGCAATGGTTTGCGGTTCATAATGGTTCTGTCCGTATGCAGACGTGGAACCGGGTCTATTTACAGAATGATCTTCCTGCCCGCGAAAGTCCTCGGTGTTGTCCGGTCTTTTCTGGGGTTTACTAAAGATCGATATCATGCTGTTTCTCCTATCGAATTCCGGGGCTGATCCACGAAAATCCACGAAAGAATGATTTCGAGAGCGGGAAACGGGATTCGAACCCGCGACTTGCAGCTTGGGAAGCTACCACTCTACCAGCTGAGTTATTCCCGCCAGTCACACAGGCAAATCAGCAGAATACTTATATCAGTAATCGCCGATGAGCGTCAATACCCAATCCGGTCTGCCGATGGCTCCCCCCGGCTCACTCGAGTTCCTGAATCAGGCCGGGCACATCACGGTACTTCGGTTGCAGAGACTGAATTTCCTTGAGGATTGCGAGTGCTTCGTCGAATTCGTCATTCATGCGCTTGGCGGCCGCGAGATCGTATTTCAACGAGAGGAGTTGCGGTTGCAGCAGCGAGTCGGATTTGAGTGCACGTGATAACACCGTGATGGCTTTGGGAAACTCGAGTTTCTGGATGTAACACTGTCCGAGAAGACTGCTGCCTTCGACGGTCTTGCCGGGATAATCCACGGTCAGCTTGAACTCCTCGATCGCCTCGTCGATCAACCCCATCTCCATGTAGGCGATTCCGAGATTATAGTGTGTGTCGACATCCCGAGTATCCGTGCGGCTGATGAGTTCCTCGCGAAACTCCTTCACGACGTCCGCGAGATCATTGGTGAGGCCGTCTGCGGGTGCGCCGGCTGTCGGCACGGAACGGACACCGTCTTCGGAATCGTTCAGGACCGCATCGAGATTCTTTTCCAGGAGAATCTGCTCGGTGGAATACGCTGAAAGATCCACAAGCGGCTGCATATCCGAGCTTCCCATTTCAGAAACAAATGCCGCGGTATCACCGGTCGGGACGAACTGAGCATCGCCCGCCCCTCCCCGTAATCTGGTGAGCCGGTCCTGGATGATTTCATTCTTGGGTGCGAGCGACTGCGCTCGATTGAGAATGTCAGTGGCTTCCCGAATGTTGTTCCGCTTCACGGAAACATCCGATCGCCGGATCATGGTCTGCACGATCAGATCCTGTTGACCCAGCTTTTCATAGACCTCGATCAGCCGGTCAAGGGACTCCTCATCATCCGGATCCATGACCAGTATCGATTTCAGACGGTCGGCAGCCTTTTCGAAGAGTCCATACTTGACAAACACACCCGCTTCGATTCGAAACTCCCGGATGTTTTCTTCGGTCGGTTCGAGTTTGGCGGCTGTCGGTGCAGCCGTCGTCGTCTTCTCATCGCCTTCGATCGCAAAGATATCGTCCGCGATCTGATCACCCAGCATATCGACGGAATCCTTCAGAACTTCCTGGGAAAACACCGGCAGGGTGATCTTCTCGATTTCACTGGTATCGAATATCGATTCCAGCGAATTGAGGTGATCAATTTCAAAATCGTCACTGCCCAGTTCGAGAACCTCGGTTTTAGAACTCGAAGTCTCCTTCACGAGCGATTCGAAGGTTGGCTGTTCAACCAGTTTGCTGATTTCGATCGGACGACCCCGGAATTCGATCGAAATCTGATTGAAGCGTTGTTTGACCGAGACATCGTTGGGGTCCATGGCAAAGAGGCGGTCATAGATGTTGTAGGCTTCCTCCAACCGGCCCTTTTCATAATACAGTTCGGCGACTTCGAGATGATTCTTCTTCAAGTCGGCATCCCGATTCAACTTCTGATATATCTCGGATTTCTTCTCGCGAATCGCGATGTTCTTGGGTTCGATCGCCTGAAGCTGGTCCAGGATTCCGAGAGCTTTCTGGTAGTCTTCGTGCTCGATGGCCGTCTGAATGATCTCTTTGAGCAGCCGGAATGCTTCGGGGTAATTGCCTTTTTTTATGTAGAGTGTCCCGAGAATCTCATTGACACCCTCCTGACTCGGATCGATGGAGAGCACTTTCTGATACGTTTCGACGGCCTCATCCAGTTCTCCGGATTCCATGCATATCCGGCCCAGGGTAACGAGGGCCATGGTGTTTTCGGGTGATCCTTCGAGGATGCGGTTGAGGACATCGCGGGCTTCTGAAACACGTTTTTCGGCGAGATAGACCGACACGATTCCCCGCATCGCATTTTCATTGTTGGGCTGTTCCTTCAATGCGGATTCAAAACTCTTGATCGCATTGAACATATCCCCCTTCTTGACAAATCGTTCCCCGATCTTCACGCGCTCGGCACTGGCTTTTTCACGGAAACCCTGCTTGGAGTACAATCCCGCCAACTGCTCACGAATCGCCAGGTTCGAGGGATCCAGGTCGGCGATCTGCCGATATGAATCCAGAGCGGCTTCCGTATTGCCCTCGTGTTCATGGTGCCGCGCGAGGAACTCGTATTGCGAGATGGCGTCCTGGATGAGTCCCTGATCGGAATAGAGTTGCGCGAGTTTTTCGTAGATTCGGGTCAATCCCGGATCATAGCGCAGGATCTTTTTGTAAATCGCCATCGCTCGGGGTATGAACCCCTTGTCTTCATAGTAGCGAGCGGCTTTTTCATATTCGACGAGAGCTTCTTTGGTATCTTTGATCTGGAGGAGAAGATCGCCGATCGCATTGTTCAAACTGGCCTCACCGTAGTCTTCCTGGTTCAGCTTGCGATATTCCTCGATGGCCTTTTCATATTGACCCTTTTTGACGTACTTCGCTGCATTCTTGAGAACTTTTTGTTTACTTTCCGCCATGATTCGACCTTCCCGTTGACTACAGGTGATAGCAGACAATCATACAAACGGATCTCGATTCAGTCAACCATGAGTCCGGACCGGAGGTTTACGCCAGATTCGGATAACGACTGCGCGAAACCTGCTCCGCACGTTCCTGCTCAATTTCGTTCGGATCCTCACGTTCCAGCCGCATCCCGAACTCAATCTCAAACGCCCGGATCATGGCGGATATGACATCATCTCGCGAAACGACGGAACCGGTCGCTTCGATCAGACTCGTGACATGCCCCATCGAAGCGTCCGTTCCCCGGCACATCAGTTCACGCCATCGTTCCTCCTGATAGTCGAGCAAGATGGAGCCATGTTGCAGAATTCCGTTCTGCGTGCGTTTCTGCGCCGATCCGATTATCTTCCGATCACCGATCGTGATTTCATATGCCGATGCCGCGGCAAAACAGGAACTGATACCGGCACGGTTCGCACGCGTATCAGCCGGGGCCATTCGGGCCTTGAGACCGAAGGCGGTCAGCATGCGGAGAAGTGCCGAGGCGATGGTGCGATAGGATGTCATCAAATCGCCGGCGAACGGAATTCGATCCGGGGGGCCGCTGAGGCTGTAGGTCACCTCGCGATCGTGGAAGACAGCTTTTCCCCCGGTCATTCTGCGAACGATCGGGATGCCCGACTGTCGACATTGATCGAGATGAATATGGCGTTCAACGGGTTGTGCATATCCGATCGACACAGCGGACGGATTCCAGGAGTACAGGCGCAACACGGGTTGAGCCCGCTCGACCGCAGTCTCAAGCAATACCTCGTCAATCCCCATATTCAACGATGCATGCAGGGGAGGCGAGATGACCAGGCGCCAGGGATTCAGATCTATCTGTGCGATCGATATGCCTCCAGTCCGGCAGCCAGTAACTCGGAAGACCGTTCGAGATCTTCCCGTCTGAGGACATAGGCCACTCGGACCTGATGCTTGCCGAGTTCCGGATCGGAATAAAAACCGGAACCGGGAGCGACCATGACGGTTTGATTTGCGGATTGGAAGCTCTCGAGCATGAACCGGGCAAAATCGTCCGCGTCCTCGACCGGGAGGTTCACCATCATGTAGAAAGCGCCGCAAGGTTTCTGGCAAAAAACACCGGGAATCCGTTTGAGACCTTCGTAAAGGACATCGCGGCGCATCTGATACTCCTCGATCACCTCCGTCATATAAGACGAAGGGGTGTCCAGCGCCGCCAATGCGCCGACCTGCTCGATAGTCGGAGGGCAGAGCCGCGCCTGACCCATCCGCATGATCGCGCTCAACAACGGCTTGTTGTGCGTCACGATACATCCGATCCGGGCGCCGCATGCGGAGTACCGTTTCGAGACGGAATCCACCAGAATCGCCCGGTCGCCCAATTCCGGAAATGTCAGTACCGATGTGCTCTCCAACCCATCATAGGTGAACTCCCGATAAACCTCGTCCGAAATCAGATACAAGTCTCGTTCGACGGCGAATCGGACAAGTGCTTCCAGTGATTCACGAGAGTACACGGCGCCGGTCGGATTGTTGGGGTTGCACAGGAGAATCCCCTTTGTGCGGTCATTGATCCGGCTTGCGAATTCGGATACGGGCGGAATCGCAAAACCATCCTCGGCGCGTGTCGGAACGCCGATCACGTCGATTCCGGCGATCACACCGAAACCGTTGTAATTGGTGTAATACGGTTCCATCACCAGCACGTTGTCTCCGGGATCGGCGATACCGAGCATCGCGAACAGGAGTGCTTCGGATCCGGCTGTCGTGATGAAAATCTCATCCGCATTCGCCTCGACCCCATATTCTGCGTAATACTTGACCAATCCCTTCCGGTATGCCAGCAATCCATTGGATGGGCCGTATTCAAGCACACCGACCTGATAATTCCGAATCGCATTCATAAATGTATCCGGAGTCTTGATATCGGGCTGACCGATGTTGAGATGAAACACATGGATGCCACGGTTTTTGGCAGCATCCGAATAAGGGATGAGCTTCCGAATGGAACTCGCCGGCAACAATCCCGCTCGCTTGGAAACGTTCATTTGATCCTCCCAGGCAGTTTTGATTTCGTTCGGCCGGTCAGGGCAACGCGTTTCCGGGCACCCGAGACAGCCGGAATCATTTGATGTTCTATCCGTCCGTTCGTCCGGTTTCGACTCAGTCGTTCTTCAAGGTGCGAATCAGAGTGAAGACCGTCAGGAAAAGAACGATTCCCCATGATACTCCAAACAGAATCCATCCATCAATCCGCATGATCGGGTCTCCCTTTCGTGCGATTCCAGACGATCCGAATCAAGAGGATCGTGACTCCGAGCATTGTAAAGACCATTATCCGGGCTCCCCAGACATAGGGTCGATCCGCCGGTGACACGGAACTCATCATCAACGTCGGCCAGAACTGCTGATAGGAATAGACGACAAGGAGGGTGATCAGGAATGTCGGCGTGATGTACTTGATCACGTAACGGTAAAAGCGGGGAACTCGCAGAAGAGCGCCGGATTCGAGTTCCTTCCAGGCATTGTCGATGCCATGGATCCACCCGAACAGAATGGTTTCGATCGTCGCAAACACAACCAGAAAAACCGTTCCACCCCAGAAGTCCAGTTCATCCAGAAAACCGTGTGCCAGGAAGAAGATGACCAGATTCGTGGCCGCGAACGCGATGAATCCGACGAGAATGACCGAGCGTTTCGGCGTCAATCTGAACTCATCCTGCAGGAACGAGATCATGGGTTGAATCAGTGACACGGAAGATGTGATGCCCGCGAGGAACAGAAGCGTGAACCATAGGCCGCAGAAAAATGATCCGAACGCCATTTTGTGGAAGATGAGCGGCATGGTGACGAAACCCAGGTTGAATGTGCCGCCACTCGCAACATCACGCGCACCCTGCGCCCCGAAAAACATGAATGCGGCCGGGATCACAATCGAGCCGCCCAGAATCACCTCACAGAATTCATTCATGGAGCCGGCTGTCAGTCCGGATAACGCGACATCGTCGTCCTTCCGCAGATAACTCGCATATGTCAGGATCACCCCGATCCCGACCGACAGCGTGAAGAAGATCTGCCCGGCTGCCTCGAGCCACACTTTGGCGTCGAACAAGCGAGCAAAATCCGGATTCCAGACGAATCCGAGCGCATCTATGACGGTTCGGCCCCCGGTGGAGGGATCAACCGGATCAAGGGTCAGAACACGGCCCGCGAGAATGATGCCGATGACCACGAGAATCGGCATGGCAATCTTCGAGAGCCGTTCGATACCACTGCGTATTCCATACGAAATCAATGCGAAGTTCAGCACAAAGGTGATCACGAAAAAAATGTAAGCGCTTTGGAGGCCGGAAAAAAACTGATTGTGCTCGATCCCCTGATACGCCAGGAGAAATGATTGCATCTGACTCCGGTCCGCGGCTTCAAACAAGTGACCGGTGAAGGAATAGAAAGCATACCCGAGCGTCCAGGATTCGATGTAGGTGTAGTAAATCAGGATGATGAACGGTCCCAGAATACCGATCGATCCGAGATACTTGGCTAGCGGATGTTTCCACAGCGACGCGAAGATACCGGGAGCCGTGCCGTGGCCATTCTGTCCGCCGCGCCGGCCGATGGACCACTCGATCCAGATCAACGGGATTCCGAGCAGCAGGAAAGCGAGCAGGTAGGGGATCATGAAAGCGCCTCCGCCATTCGCCGTCGCCTTGGCAGGAAATCTCAGGAAATTTCCCAACCCGACCGCGCTGCCGGCCACCGCCAGGATGACGCCCATCTTCGACTTCCATCGCTCACGCTGCAATCCGGCCATCCCTGTTCCTCCTGTTCAACGCACCGGTCTTCCCCTGAACCGCCCGCCGTAACGATGCCAGACTCCGAACAACTCCCAAAACGCCTTCATGATGACACGCAGATTCGCTCCGCTGGATCGCCCCGCAACCCGGGCGAAATGGGAGACTCCAATCTGTTTGATCCGACAGCCCGCCCTGTGTGCCTGCAGCAACATCTCAACATCGATCAACGCTCCATCCGAAGTCAGACTCATGCGATCGACCAACGCCCGGTCATACAGCTTGAATGCACAATCGGGATCCCGGATGTTCAAGCCGAGAATCAGCCAGATCGCCCACTCGTAGAGCCGTGCGTTGATCAGCCGATGGATGGGATCCTGGCGCCGGGTGCGATAACACGAAATGACCGGATACTCATCCGCCCACCTCAGGACCTCCTGAATTTCGTTGAAATCGAATTGGCCATCGCCATCGGTGTAGAACACGAGGTCACGGGTTGCGGCACGAAACCCGCTCTTGAGCGCCGCTCCGTAGCCCCGATTGACCTCGTGATGAATCACCCGCATGAAGGGGATCTCCGTGGCCAGATGATCCAGAAGGTGCGAACTGCCGTCCGTACTGCCATCGTCCACGACAATCAATTCGGGCGACGGCGTGCATCGAGGCAGTAACGCAGCGGCCGATCGAACCAGACCCTCGATGGTGTCAACCTCGTTGTGGACAGGGAAAAAAACGGATACGCCTTTCGACACGATACTGCTCATGAAACTGAAACGTATCAGCTTGCAGAAAAAGTCTCAAATGAAGATCCCGGGCAGATGCGTTCCGCATCGGCGCATGAAACCGCGGAAACAGCCAGGACCGGTCCGTAAACGGCCGCTCAGATCGTTCCGGATTCGGTGAACCGGATCAGGTCGGGTCTTTCCGAACCTTGACGAAACTCACACCGATTTCATACTGATTGTACCCGACTCGATGACAGTGGATCACCTTCGAATCCGCAGATATCTTTCCGCCACTCTTCATCTCGATCTGCAACTGTACAATCGCCTGCGGCGGAATGTAGATCTCGATCCGAACCAGCGCGCCGCTCATGGACAGATTGACGGTGTATCCGGATCCCACCTGAACGCAGTTCATCAGTTTGTTGGCATAGTGATAGGACACATTGGTGCGAATCTGCTTCCTGGGATGCCGCCGTCTCTGTGTGAATTGCCCGGGTTCCGCCATAGTGATGTCTCCACTGATTCTATTTATACCGAAATGAAAATTATCTCGCAAATCAATCAGCAGAACACCGTGCCCGGATGATTCCGAGGAGCGGCGATCGATCAGTTCCAGATTAATATTTCCTTGACTTCCCATCCCGCACCACGGATAATCCCAATTAATCCCAATTTTTCCCGGATTTTCCCAAGTTCTCTCGGTTCGACGGAAAAGGAAACCCGGGAATCACGTGAGGTGGAGCGGGGCCGCACGATGTCATTGACGGGAATCTTCGAAAAGCAGATCGACTCGAAAGGGCGTGTCAGCATTCCCAAGCGGATGCGTGAGCGTCTCGGAGAGGGCTCCGAGGCAATCGTGACCGTCCTGAAGATCGATTCCTGTCTTCAGATCTACCCCGCGGATGAATGGGACGAACTGGTACGGCACATGGAGCGATTATCGCCATTCGATGAACGAACCCGCTCATTGCATCGTTTCTGGGGGATGAGTACCGAAGAGATGAAGATCGACACCGAAGGTCGCGTATCGCTGTCTCGCGACGCGAAACGCTACGCCGGGATCGAATCGGACGTCATGATTGTCGGCGCCATCAACAGAATCGAGATCTGGTCGAGAGACCGGTGGCAGTCCGTTCTCGAAAAAGCTCCAAAACTCGAAGACATGGCGAACTCGCTTTCGCCCAAATCAGAATGATCCTCACCTGGAATGGGAGGATTTGGGATGGTTCACCAGCCGGTACTCGAGCGTGAAATCACGGATGCGCTGTCTGGGGCGACCGGCGGAGTGATTCTTGATTGCACTCTGGGAGGAGGCGGTCACAGTGCCGCATTGCTTGATGCGACACCTCCTTCCGTGTCGATAATCGGGGTCGATCGTGATCCTGCAGCAATTGATCGTTGCCGTATGCGCTTCGAGGCTCATGGAGAACGTTTCCGCGCGATTCACGCAAGTTTTGGCGATGCTCCCGTCCTCGATGCGGCCATCGGTCATCGGCCTCTCATCGGCATTCTCATGGATCTCGGATTATCATCCTTCCAGCTCGACGCCACCGGAAGGGGTTTTTCCTTCAGCGATCATCTGTCTCTTGACATGCGTTTCGATCCGACCTCAAGCGAATTGACGGCGAGGGAATTCATTCACCGGGCCGGCTTGCAGGAACTCGCCGATGTCATCTTCCGCTATGGCGAAGAACCGCGGAGCAGACGGATCGCTCGCGCGATCATCGATGCACGAGAGACCGGCCCGATCACCTCGGGTGCGCAACTCGGTGACATCATCCGATCGGCCGTGCGATCCAGGGATCCGAGAATCCATCCGGCGACACGCACCTTTCAAGCACTGCGCATTGCAATCAATCACGAACTCGAACTTCTCGAACGGAGTCTCGATTGGGCCATCCATCGACTCACTCCTGCCGGTCGCATCGCAGTGATCTCTTTCCATTCGCTCGAAGACCGCATCGTCAAGACCCGATTTGCCCGCTTTGCGGGACGCTGTCAATGTCCGCCGGATTTTCCGGTCTGCCGGTGCAATCCATGTGCGTTGATTCGAGTGTTGACTCGGAAACCGATTGTTCCAGCGGATGATGAGGTTCTGAACAATCCGCGCGCCCGTTCGGCAAAGCTCCGGATTGCCCAGAAACTGGAGGCTGTCGATGCGTCCTAGAATCCTGATCGACATACTCTGGGCCCTTCTCATCACCGGAATCTGGCTGACCGCGCTGGGATTGGTCTGGATCTCAGTGACAAAAACCCAACTCGGCTACGAGATCCACCGATTGAAGAGCCAGCAGGATGTGCTTCTGGAGCGGAACCTGCGGCTGAAGTGCGAAATTGCCGCTCTGTATGATCTGGACAAGTCCCGCCGTTTCGCTCGGCAGACCGGAATGGAACTGATTGATCCGGGGACCGTCGAGATCGTGGCGAAGGAGCAGCCGAAGTGAATCGCCGGATCCGTCTGATTCTGGTGCTCGGCGGGCTCCTGATGGCTGGAATCTGTGTGCGCCTCGTGCATCTCCAACTGCTCCAGGGCGCCGTATACGCCCGAGCAGCCTTCAATGAGCATTTCCGGCTGGTCAATCGGCAACCTCGGAGAGGAAGCATCCTGGATCGGGAAGGCCGGATACTGGCCGTCAGCCTCGCTTCCGATTCGGTCTATGCGGATCCCAAAATCGTGCGAAATCCGGACGAGGTCAGCCAACAGCTCAGTGAAATTCTGAGCATTCCCGTTGAAACTTTTGCGAAGCCGCTGGCGCAGAAAAACCGCCGGTTCTGCTGGCTGGCCCGGAACATCACGCCCTCTCAATCCGAAGCCCTGCATCGTCTGAAGCTTCACGGCGTGTTCTTCAGGAAGGAGAGCCAGCGGTTCTATCCGGCAGGTCCGGACACGGCCGGCCTGATCGGGATCACGACGATCGATGGTGAGGGGATCGAAGGTATCGAGCGCACTCACGACCGGAGTCTGAAGGGCACACCCGGCATGGAACTGATCGCCCACGATGCGTTCGCACGCCCCTATCAGGGTTCCGCATTGATTCTCCACGATTCCGAACAGGGTTCCGATGTGCAGATCACGATCGATCTGGCTCTTCAGCATTTCGCCGCCGAGGCATTGCGCAGAGCGGTCGAATCCGAGCAGGCTTCGTGGGGCGCAGCAGTCATCCTGAATCCGAAGTCCGGCGATATACTGGCGATGGCGAGCGAGCCGAGTTACGAGCCGAACACCTTCGAATCGACTTCGGTGGAACAACGGCGGAATCACTGCGTGATGGATCTGGTCGAACCGGGATCGACATTCAAGGCCATCACCTTCGCGATCGCTCTCGCCAACCGCCTCGTATCCCCGGAAGATACGATCGACTGCCAGGGGGGATCGCTGTGGATCGGGAACGCGCACTTTGAAGACTGGAAGAAATTTTCGATTCTTCCGGTCCGGGATGTGCTTGTTTTTTCATCGAATGTCGGGACCATCCACATCGCTCACCGGGTGGGTGGTTTGCAGCTGAGCGAGTTTGCGCGGCAGCTCGGGTTCGGTCAGGATGTACCGGTCGACATTCCCGGGACGCAAAGCGGCTTCATCCGGGGCGGGCCGAAGTGGTCTCAGACAGCCACCGCATCGCTTTCGATCGGATACGGAGTGTCGACGACGGCTCTTCAGATGGCGACGGCGTATGGCATTTTCGCCAACGGTGGATACCGCATCTCGCCGCGTCTTGTGTTAAACGAGCCGCGGCCGGCATCTGAACGCATCATCGAAGAGAACGCCGCCGGAACGCTCCGGTCACTGCTCCATGAAGTCGTCAGTCGGGGTACGGGTCATCTGGCCGACCCTGTGTATTACACCGCCGGAGGCAAAACCGGGACGTCCCGCCGTTATGATCCCGCCCGCGGAGGGTATCAGGAAGGCGCCATCACGTGTCTCTTTGCAGGGTTCGCTCCGGCCGACAATCCGCAAATCGCCCTGTGCATCATCATCGATAATCCGAAGCATGGGATCTGGGCGAGTCAAGTCGCAGCGCCTGTATTCAAGGAGATCGTGGATCGATCCCTGATTTATCTCGGAATCCCCTCAGACAAAGGAGTCGCCGTATGATCCTGAGCACCCTGATACAGGGTCTTCCCGATGTGCAGTCAATCGGATCCATCGATCCCGAAATCTTCGGAATCAGCACCGATTCGCGCAGCATCCGCGCCGGATATCTCTTCGCCGCATTGTCCGGCAACGTGACAGACGGGCATCAGTACATCTCGCATGCAATCGACTCCGGGGCAGCGGCGCTGCTTGTGGATGCGACGCATACCCTCCCGCCTGACGTTCCGATTCCCGTCATTCGGGCACAGGATTCCCGACGCGTTCTGTCGACCATCTCTGCGCGTCATTACGGGTTTCCGTCACGAGAGATGAAGATGATCGGCGTGACCGGCACGAACGGCAAGACGACCACGACCTATCTGATTGAGGGGATACTCAGACACAATGGCATCGGCGGAGGGGTGATCGGAACCGTCGGAGCGCGATTCGCCGGACGTGAGGAGATGACGGACGCGACGACACCGGAAGCTCCGCAGCTGCACAAGATTCTATCCGAGATGCGGCATGCGGGTGTCCAGGTCGTCGCCATGGAAGTATCGTCTCATTCGCTCACGCTCCAGCGCGTGACCGATATCGAGTTCGACGTCGGTATCTTCACGAATCTCACGCAGGATCATCTCGACTTCCACGGCACTCTCGACCGGTATCTCGCCGCCAAAGGACGCCTGTTCCAATCACTCATTCCGCAGAATCCCGCCTCTCCAAAAGTCGCCGTCATCAACCGTGACGATCCTGTGTTCGATTCGGTTCGCAGGTTCGTGCCGGATGGATGTCATGCGATCTCATACGGGTTTCATCCGGATGCCGATCTGCGGGTACGGATCATCGAAATGACCGCCACGGATTCATGTTTCGAAGTGATCGGACGGTTTGGCGTTCACGAGATATCTTTACCGACACCGGGTCGTCATAACATTCTGAACTTCAGTGCGGCATTCTGTGCCTGCTGTGCGATCGGTATCGAACCGTCCGATGTCGCAGCGGCAGCAATCCACCTCACGCCGGCTCCGGGGCGCATGGAACGGATCGATGTCGGGCAGCCTTTCCTGGTGGTAGTCGATTACGCACACAGCCCGGACGCACTCGACAATATCCTGAGCTCTCTCAGGCCGCTCGTGCATGGACGGCTGATCTGCGTTTTCGGATGCGGAGGCGACCGGGACCGGACCAAGCGGCCGCGTATGGCCGAGGCAGTTGTGCGGCACTGTGACCACGCGATCGTCACATCGGACAATCCCAGGACGGAGCATCCCGAATCGATCATTGCCGAGATACTCCCCGGGATACCGTCGGGCTTTCCGTCGACGGTGATGGTGGATCGGCATGAGGCCATTTTCGAGGCGATCCGGATGGCCGAACGGGACGATGCGATCGTGATTGCCGGCAAGGGACACGAAGACTATCAGATCATCGGGCGTATGAAGCATCACTTCGATGATCGGGAGGAGGCGCGAAACGCGTTGCTCCGGAAAGGATTCGGAGGGTGAATCGAGTCGCCGAGCCAAACAGGACCAGCGATCATGGCATTCTGATCGTTTCTCTGATCATGGCCGGAATCGGTGTGTTGATGGTCTACGACGCGAGTGCCGTGTCGGCGGCGTTGCGCGACAAATTCTCGGATCAATACTATTTCCTCTTCCGGCAGGCTCTGTGGATGTTCGTCGGGATCATCACGATGGTGCTGATGTCCAAGATCCCGATCGAATCGATTCAGCGTTTCATTCTTCCCGCGCTGCTGCTGAACATCATCCTGCTCATCCTGGTGCTCGTTCCGGGAATCGGCGTTGAGGCGGGGGGGGCGAGGCGCTGGTTGAGACTCGGGCCGGTGTCGATGCAACCGGGTGAACCGATTCGATTGCTGCTGCCGGTGTATCTCGCCACCTTTTTCCAGCGCAGGCGATCGGAGATCCGGTCGTTCCGGCGCGTCCTGCTGCCGGTGGCGCTTGTCACGGTATCGGTCGCATTTTTGTTGATTCTGCAGCCCAAGGTCAGCTCAGCGCTGCTGATCACGGTGCTGGCAACCGTCCTGTTTTTCGTGGCAGGGATCCCCATCTGGCAGATGCTTGTTCTTGGCCTCTCCGGACTTCCCCTCCTGGCCCTGAATCTGGATCGGTTTCACTATATCTACCAGCGTTTGACGGCATGGCTCGATCCGTCCAGTCATGTGAAGGGGCTGGCATATCAATCCACGCAATCGCTGATTGCCATTGGCTCCGGAGGTTTCTTCGGGGTGGGACTCGGGCAGGGACGTCAAAAAATGTTTTACCTCCCCGAAGCGCATACCGATTTCATTTTTTCGGTCATCGGTGAAGAGCTTGGATTCATCGGTGCCCTTGCGCTTCTCGGCGGCTTTACATTTCTTTTTATCCGGGGCATCCAGCTCTCCCTGCGTCTGGAGCAATTCGTCGACAAACTTCTCGCATTCGCCATGACCACACTCGTTCTCTTCCCGGTCTTCGTCAACACCATGGTCGCCACCGGCTTGTTCCCGGTCACGGGCGTGCCCCTGCCGCTGATCAGCTTCGGCGGTTCGGCTCTCGTGACGGACATGACAGCGCTGGGCATCCTATCCGGCCTCGCCAGGAAGCTCCCGGCATGACCCACCCGCCCTACATCGATCTGCTTCGGGGGTTCCGCGGATCCGTTCGCTGGAATCAAGCGCTCGCACCCCTGACTTCATGGCGGATCGGCGGGCCGGCCGACTGCATGGTTTTCCCCGCCGATCCCGAAGCGCTCGCCGAACTCCTCCGATCGCTCCATCGCTCCTATCTCCCCTGGATCGTTCTCGGGAAAGGCACCAATCTCCTGTTTGCCGATTCCGGGTTCCGGGGCGTCGTGATTCGGTTGGGATCGCCGTTTGGCGCTGTTCGGATGGATGGTGAGGAGTTGGTCGCGGGCGCCGGCATAGCGCTCACGAAGCTGGTGCGATTCGCCGTTTCGAGGTCAGTTGCAGGTGTCGAGTTGCTGATCGGCATCCCGGGTTCGTTCGGCGGCGCCATCTGGTGCAATGCCGGTGCCCACGGACTGAGTTGTCTCGATCGCATCGTGATGATCGAAGGCGTAACGCGATCCGGTGAATGTTTCAGGACGTCGAGTTTCACGAAGGCGTATCGTTCGGCACCTTTGGAAGATGGTCATATCGTTACGGGAGCGCGTCTCAGGGTATCGCCGGGCGATCCGCATGCGCTCAGGGTCTCCATGCGCGATTGCCTGAACACCAGACGTTCGTCCCAACCGCTCACCCAGAAGACGGCGGGATGCACGTTCAGGAATCCGAAGGAAGCAGGAGCCGGTCTGCTGATCGACCGGGCCGGGTTGAAAGGCCTCCGACATGGCGGCGCCTGCGTCTCGACCCTTCATGCCAATTTTCTGATCAATGACGGAAACGCGACTGCAGCCGATATGATCGCGCTGATGCGGACCATCCAGCGGACTGTTTTTCAGAACCATTCCATCCTGCTGAAGCCGGAAGTGCATATCGTGAACGAGACCGGAGAGAGGGTCGAGGTGACCCCATGAGAATGGCATGGCCTTTCGTCATCATCATCTATGGGGTGGCGTTCGCAGCCTGGTCGTTGATTTTTTTCGACTCCGGCCTTCTGAGAGTCCATGAGATCCAGCTCACCATGGATCATCCGTTTACCAGTCGTGATGGAAATCGTTTCCAGGAATTGCTTACGGGCTTCTTCGATGAGTCGATCTGGGTTCTGTGGCGAACGGATCTCAGCAGCGCAATCTCAGCTTTCCCCCAGGTGGCTGCATCTTCGGTTCGTTGCGGGATCGATGGAACCGTCGATGTCCGGCTGTCGATCCGAAGACCGAAGGTAACGATCCGCTCAGGAGCGGCGCAGATTGCGCTGGATGAAACGGCTCATCCGTTTCTGCATGAATCGGAGAATCCGGATCTGATGAGTATTCTGTTGAGGCCGGAGGTGGAATCCACCGATCTGTTGAGTCCCAGCCCGGAGCTGCAGGCTTTCTACAGTGCTTCGGTGTATCTCAGCATGAGTGCGTCTGAACCGATGCGCCAGTTCATGATTCTTGACGGATCGAAACCCAATGAGGTCCGGCTGGTGAACAATTCCGGGACAACGCGCATCCGACTGGGACTGCGAACCCCGGAGTTATGCCTCCGGAGACTCGATGAATACATGAAGAATCGATCATTCGCCCCATCGACCGAGATCGATCTCCGGTTGACCGACCTGATGGTGATCCGGCCATTGAAACACGAACCGGAGGCACTCAATGGTTGAAACGACGCGATACTCGGTCGGAATGGACCTGGGGACCACCAAACTGGCCATCGCCCAGGTTCAGCAGACCGGATCGAATCCTCCCGAGCTGATCGGATTCAGTCAGCATCCCTGTCGATTTCTGAAAAACGGCCTCATCACCAACCTCGATCCACTCATCGAAGCGGTCAATCATTGTCTTTCCGAGATACGAAGTTTGTCGCACATGCCGGTTCGGCAGGTCGTGATCAACTGCACGACGGGGAACATATATCCTGAGCACAACGAAGGGTGGATCGAGTTTCCGAAGCGGCGTGAGATCCTGACGAAGCATCTCGGTGAGGTTCATCGGAAGGCACAGAACGAGGACCAGCAGAAGGGCAGGGTATTGATCCATGAGACCCCGGAGCAGTATTGCGTCGACGATCAGAGTGACATCGATTCGCCGATCGGCATGATGGGTCACAAACTGGGTGTCCGGATGCGACAGATTTACGCGGAAGAGATCGACATCCGGAATCTCGTTCACAGCATTGCCAAATGCGGTCTCAGAGTCAGCCATGTCGTGGCCGAACCGTATGCTCTCACCGAATCCCTCCTCACACAGGATGATCAGGCATTCGAGTTCTGGCTGATCGACATCGGAGGCAAGCACACGCAACTGGCCGTGATGGATGGAAGCGCGATCACCCCTCTGCCGCTGCTTCAACTGGGTGGAGACATCATCACTTCCGACATCTCGATCGCGCTCAAGACCCCCGTCAAGGAAGCCGAACGGATCAAGATCAAGCACGGATGCGCGCGGAGCGACCTGGCGCAGGACTCGCTCATCATTCAGATACCCGGTTTGGGCGGCATGGCGCCGGCGACAAGTATTTCGCAGCAGTTGCTGACCCAGATCATCCAGCCGCGGGTCGATGAGATTTTTGAGGAGATCGCCCGCTCGTTCCAGTCCCTCAGTCGCCGCAGCCAGAGATTCGCGGGGATTGTGATGAGCGGCGGGACGAGCGATCTGGCGGGGATCCGAGAGCATGCGGAAGCGCAGTTTCAGACCCGGGTCATTCCGGGCTCACTCCGGGACATCGGAGGATTGAAGGATATAGCCCCCTGCAGTGCATCGGCACTCGCCGTCGGTCTCGCAATCTACGGACTGCGACATCCCCGGCAGGAGTTTCCGATCCCGCAGAGTCGATTTTCATTCATGGATGGTTTGAAACGCTGTTTTAACTGGTTCGGAGGAGGAAGTGATTTATGAAGTATCAGATGGATGACAACCAGCAGAAGGGTGCCCGGATTCGCGTCATCGGCATCGGCGGTGCCGGATGCAACGCGATCAACCGGATGGTCGAGATGAACATACCGGGCATCGACTTTATTGCATGCAATACCGATCTGCAGGCGTTGACTCGATGCCGCGCGAGCAACGTGCTCCAGCTCGGCGCAGACATCACCCATGGACTCGGCACCGGCGGAAACCCCCAACTCGGTTATGAAGCAGTGCTCGAGGAAGAGGAGACCATCCGCAGACATCTCGAAGGCAGCGACATGGTGTTCATCACAGCGGGCATGGGCGGTGGAACCGGAACGGGCGGAGCGCCCGTCGTGTCCAGAATCGCCCGCGAACTCAATATCCTCACCATCGCAATTGTCACCAAGCCATTTCAGTTTGAAGGCCGCCGGAAGATCGAAGTGGCCGAGAACGGGATCCGCGAGTTGCAGGATCATGCGGACACGCTGATCGTCATTCCCAACCAGCGTCTGTTGAACGCAGTCGAACCCAACACCACGCTGAAGGACGCTTTCCGCCTGGCGGATGAAGTTCTGTGCAATGCGGTCCAGGGCATTTCCGAACTGATCACGCTTCCCGGTCTGATCAATCTCGATTTCGCCGATGTCCGGACAGTCATGGCATCCATGGGCAAAGCGCTGCTCGGATCGGGTATCGGACGCGGAGAGAACCGAGCGGCCGAAGCCGTTCAGCGCGCCATCCGGTCTCCACTTCTGGAAGATCTCTCCATTCAGGGTGCCCGGGCCATCCTGATCAACATCGTCGGGGGTGAGGATCTGACGTTGAATGAGACGACTGCGGCGGTTGAGATGATTCAGCGGGAAGCCGACAAGGATGCGAACATCACCATGGGCGCCGTCATCCACGATTCATATAGCGGCACGATGAAAGTGACGGTGATCGCCACGGGTTTCGATGCGGCGCGCGTCAAGGAAATCCCGGCATCACGAGTGACATCGCTTCAGATTCTGAGCGGTGGTTCCAACATCGACACATATGCGCTGGCCGATTCGTACGACACACCCGTTGCGGCATCCGGGAGATCGTCCGGAGGATTCGAGCGGCCCTCCATCGGAAGTGGTCGCACCGTCACACCGACTTACACATCCGCCGGTATCCCTTCATCTCGTCCGAACACCGCCGGTCTCGCTTCGGCCGTCCGGCTTCAGGAAGACCCCGTTCTCGACGCCGATATCCACGCCTCTCCCCGCGAAATACTGAATCCCATCATGTTCTCGGGGCATCCCGAACAACCCGAACTGGAGTATCCATCGCCGGTGGAAGCCGATCGGGACCGGTTACCTCCGTATTCACCCCGGAATCTGTCGTCCGGGTCCTTCCAGCGAAAGGTCGGCGTGGATAGCGAATCCTATCCGGTCGACACATCGCACTATATGATACCAGCATTTCTGCGCCGGAAAGCGGACTGAAGGGAGAATTGAGACAATCGCTCAGACATCGATATCAGGAAGCGCTGGCGCGTGAGATTCGCCGTATTCCGGTGGGTGACGGAACGGATCTCCGCATCGTTCTCATGTTCCCCGCCGAGTACCGGATCGGCATGGCCAATCTGGGATTTCAGCTGATTTATGCCACCTTCAATGCAATTCGAGGTGTCCAGTGTCACCGGGCATTTCTCCCCTCCCCCGCCGAAATCGCCATCGCGGAACGTGAATCGTTGCGCTCGATCGAGACTTTCGAGCCGATCAACGCGTATGATATCGCCGCGTTTTCGCTCAGTTACGAGAACGATCTGGCGAATGTGCTGAAAATGCTTCGACTGGGGCGTATTCCGGTTCTCCGGGAGGATCGGAGGCCATCGGATCCACTCGTCATCGCCGGCGGAATCGTTGCGACACTGAATCCGGAACCGATCGCGTCGGCTTTGGACGCGGTGGTTCTGGGTGAGGGGGAATCGACATGCGGCCTGCTGGTGAAGGATGCCGTTGAAGCCTGGGCCGGAATGCGCAATCGGGATGAGGTGTTGAGGCGGTTCTCACGCATTCCGGGTGTTTACATTCCATCGCTGTATCAGGCGGAGTATGACGAAAGTGGCGTGTTTGGCGGTTTGCTGCCCGCGAGTGGCGCGCCGGATCGTCTGACGAGGGGGGTCATCGAGAATCTGGATGACTGGCCGGGATCGCGTGTCATTCATTCTCCTGACATCGAGTTTGCGGACCTGCATGTTGTGGAAGTGTCGCGGGGCTGCTCCAATCGCTGCCGATTCTGCATCATTCCAAATGGATACTCCCGGTATCGGTACCGCTCTGCGGCGTCAGTCATCGAGGAAGCGTCACACGGGCCCGGTCATCTGCGAGTTGGTCTGATGGGAGCCGGGACGGCTGATCATCCCGATCTGCACACGATCTGCAACGCGTTGCGCGCAGCGGGGCGCACCTTTTCGTTCTCATCACTGCATGCTTCCGAGATCGGGAAGACATTTACGGAACTGGTGCGGTTAGCGGGGCCGCGAACATTGACGATTGCGCCGGAAGCGGGATCGTGGCGGAGACGAAGGAAGCTGGGCAAACTGGTAACCGATGACGAGATTCTGGAGGCGGCTCGGGTTGCCGCTCGCACGGATATTGCATATCTCAAGATGTATTTCATGATCGGTCTTCCGGGAGAGACGGTTTCGGATATCGAGGAGATAGCAGTGTTCTGTACGTCTGTGCTTCGTGAGATCCAATCGATTCAGAGAGGGACCGCGCATTCCTTGCGGTTGTCCGCCTCGGTATCCTGCTTCGTGCCCAAACCGCATACGGCGTTTGAGCGAGCGCCCATGCGGACTGAGAAAGAGTATCGCGACCGAATGACGCATCTTGTCACGCAAATGCGCAAAATTCGTCACATCCGCCTCACGGTCGACAACCCGAAATCGGCACTCATCCAGGGGTTGATCGCGCGGGGGGATCGTCGCCTGATCGGGATTCTCGACAGGATCGCCTCCGGGGAACAGACCTGGCGACAGGTTTTCCGTTCGGAACGGGAGTTGATCGAGCGACATACCTTTTCCCGCCATGCTCTCTCGGATCCGCTTCCGTGGGATCATCTTCGAATCGGCCCGGAAAGAGCATGAAATCGCAGATACGTCGAGTTGAGCAGCGATGGATTTCGTATTTGGTTCTCGCTACAGGCGCACTCAGCATCATCATCTTCTCGGCCTATGCCCTGATAAAAATTTCAAAAGCGACCCATCGTTATCAGCAAGAGATCTTATCGACCCATCTTGAAAATCTCGCGAGTCGACTCGATCTTCCCTTATCCGAGGTATATCGAAGCGCGCTTATCACCTCCAATTCACTGGCTTTGCGGCGTTATCTGATCGAGATCAATCAGGGAAGCATCAGGACTCCGAACGACAATCTCGTGAATTCCTTCAACGACATTGCCGCAAAATGGCAGGATCTGGCCTCGGATTCACCTCCGGTGTTACTCGTTACCGACAGTCTCGAAGCGCGATTTCTGAAAGATGTCAAGGCCTATTCGAATGGACTGATCGAATCGATTATCGTGACGGATGTCTTCGGGGCTGTTCGGGTTGCGACATCCAAACCGGACCAGTTCATGCATTTCAATGAATCCTGGTGGCAGGAGACGCTTTTAGTTCCGCCTGGCGTCGTCTATCTGTCTTCGATCGACCCCACGACACCGACGCCGGCCATCTGGCACTGGAGCATTCCGTTGCGGACGGATGATGGCGTTGATTCCGTCGGGATTATCCGGTTCGATATCCGGATCGGGAAACTGTTCGAGCATGTGCTGACAACACAAACGACATCGGACATCAATTCGCACATCATCACGCAGGAGGGATTGATCTATCCGCCCGTTCAGCAGGAGTATCGAATCCCGCTCCCGACTCTCGTCAACTATCCATCGCTCGAAATCATGGTAAAACGTGATTCGACCAATCTGATGATTCAGGGTCGGCATTTTCATTTCAAATCGAATGACGGATTTCAGGGTCACGACTGGCTGTTAGTTGCTATCACTCCGATCGACCCGTTGCTCAGTCTGCGCAATCGATCGGTTCAGCAGGTGTTCTTTCTCGCCTTCTGTTGCTTCTGCTTCACTCTCATTACAGTGGTCATGGTGGATCGGGGCAGCAACCGACCGCTCAGCATGATCGATCAGACGATTCATGCGATCAATCTTGGAAATCTCAAGGCGCGGCTACCGGTGCAGGGGCCGGGCGCGGTGCAGAATCTCTTTGTCGCGTTCAACTCCATGATCTCCCGATTCTCGGAACATGCAACCCGGTTGCAGTCTCAATCCGCCCGGAGCGCGCGCGAGTTGGATTTGACCCATGAGTTTTTACGCAACGGGAGCGGCAGGCGGGACCGGCAGGACATCCTCGAATCTCTCATGCAGATCGCAATCCGGCACAGCCGTGCAGAAAGCGGGATGGTGACGCTGTTTTCGGATCAGAAGTCCGAGATGTTGCCGGTGGCGCTGTATTCCATCGATCCCGGTCTGTCTCGCATGCTGATCGCACTCATGCAGCACGCTCCCCGCCTGAACTCGAATTTTCTTTATGCATGGACCCATTCGGAAGGCAGGACTATCTGGGAACAGGGATATCAGGTGATCTGGGTCACCCCGATTCTGTCCGATGACAAGACGATCGGGTATGTCATTCTTCTGTTCAAGCATGCTCCCGAAGAAAATCTCGGAGCAGACACTCTCATCGAGATGCTATGCCGTATCACCACGCTGTTACTGCGTGAAATCGATTGATTGAATCTGGTCGAGGATGCGATCAGCGAAGCAGCGTTTCGGCATCAGGGGCAGTTCTGTGAGCTCCCCGGTTTTTGACAGGATCAGACCGGCGTTCGTATTCACATCGAACCCGGCATCGTGTCGAGCGATGTCGTTGGCGACGATCAGGTCGAGGTTTTTCGAGACCAGTTTCCGGTGTGCTTCCGGTTCGGGATTTCCGGTTTCAGCTGCAAATCCGACGATGATCTGATGGGTTCGGCGTCTGGTGATTTCCGACAGAATATCCCGGGTCGGTTTCAGATGGAGGACCGGGTCGGATGTGGCAGCTTTTTTGATTTTGCGATCCTGCCGGATTGCAGGGGACCAGTCTGCGACGGCGGCCGCCATAATGAGAACATCGGATTGGTCGAAACGGGCCGACACTTCTGCGAACATGTCGGATGCGGACTCCACCCGGGTCAGTTCGACGGATGAATGCGCGATGCACGATGACGGACCCGACACGAGCATGACTCTGGCACCGCGTTCGACGGCAGCGGCAGCCAGGGCGTATCCCATGAGTCCGGAGGATCGGTTCGAGAGAAAACGGACCGGATCGAGTGCTTCGCGGGTGGGTCCGGCCGTGATCAGTATCGTCTTCCCTTTCAGGTCTGTCCTGTCTGAAAACACGACGGCAGCCGTGTCCGCGATGATGTCCGGGTTTTCCATTCTGCCTTTGCCCGTGTGCCCGCATGCCACCTCACCCTCGGCGGGACCGACACTATGCACGCCACGTTGTTGCAGAACAGCGATATTGTGCTGCACTGCGGCATGCGCATACATATTCGGATTCATAGCCGGTGCGATCAGAACCGGTGCGGAGGATGCAAGCAGGAACGTGGAGGCAAAATCATCTGCGATGCCGTGTGCGAATTTCCCGATGATGTCAGCCGATGCGGGAGCGATCAGAACGCCGGATGCTTCGTCGGCGAGGGCCGTATGGGCGATGGGTGCACCTGTGTGCAACTCGAACATGCCCCGGATGACCGGCAATCCGGTCAGAGCCTGAAATGTGACGGGTCCGATAAATTCCTCTGCATGTGCCGTCATGACGACCTGCACACGAGCGCCTCTTCTGCGAAGAAGCCGGATGATCTCGCAACTCTTGTATGCCGCGATCCCCCCCGAGACGATCAGAACGAGGGTTCGGCCCTGCAGTGTTGGGGAATCTGAACGATAATCCGGCATGGCATAACCTCGACCGATATGCGGAATCAGTCCTCGTCAACCGGATCTTGTACGTCTGCGCCCTCACCCTCGTCGTCATCGTCGTCCTCATCCAGGGGATCCGCGATGACTTCAGGAAGATCCAGGGGTTCACGGACGAACGCGATCGGGGAGAGCTCTTCTTCGGGTTCCGGAGGCAGGTCGGGTTCGGGGTCTGCATTGAGGTCGACGACGAGTTTCCCGCTGACGAAGTCTTCGAGTGCCAGGGTCGTGACTTTGACCGGTTTTCCCTCGAAGAGAGTTCTTAGTCCTTTCTGGAGCTGTTTGGCGCGTTTCGCGACCACCAGCACACCACGGTACCGGCTGTCCAATGTATTCAAAAATGTTTCAACGGCTTTCAAGTTCATGGTCGATTTCCTCTCTTTCACCAAAACCCGCTGATATCTCTATCTGAAAATTTCGAACTCGGCAATGCTCCGCGAGCATAATGGATCGGACGCGTTCGACAGCCGAGAGCAGATCATCGTTGACGACGACATAATCGAAGAGCCGGTATTGCTGCATTTCTTTTCGCGCGTTGTGGAGGCGTGTTTCGAGCGCTTGCGGGGATTCTGAATTTCGCGCACGGAGCCGGGTTTCGAGAACATCGAGGCTGGGAGGCATGATGAAGATAAACACGGCATCGTTCAGAACCGATCGCATCTGGGCTGCGCCCTGCGTATCGATATCGAGAATGACATCGAAGCCCTGATCGAGCAGATGTTCGAGATCTTTCCGGCGGGTTCCGTAGTGATAGCCGTGCACGATCGCGCTCTCGAGAAACTCCTCTTGGGACTGCAACTGAAGAAAGTCGAATTCGGATATGAAGTGGTAGTGATCCAGGTCAGAGGCTTCGTTGCGCGGGGGGCGTGTGGTGTAAGAGATCGAATGGCGGAGATTGTTGAAGCGTTCGAGGAGCGTATGGATGAGGGTGGTTTTGCCGCCTCCGCTCGGGGAGGAGAGGATGATACACAAACCCTTTTGTTTCATGATGATCGGTTCTTTTCTGAGATGGGATCGGTCATTCGCTGCACAATGGTTTCGGGATGAAGCCCCGACAGGATGACGAGGCCGGTATCCAGAAACACCATCGAGCGTGTTTTCCGGCCCTGCGTGGCATCGATCAGCTGGTCGCGGCTCCTCGCCAGTTCCCTGAATCGCCGCATCGGAGCGGAGTCCGGGTTCAACACCGCAACGATGCGCTCACGAGCGAGATGATTGCCGTATCCGATATTCAACATTTCCGAAGATCGCTCGCTATTCGACATTCTGTGCCTGCTCGCGAATCCGGTCGATTTCGACCTTCGCGTCCACGACGGCTTCCGAGATATCCCGAGAGATACTTTTTGAGCCAATGGTATTGATTTCGCGATTGAGTTCCTGAAGGACGATATCCGCTGTCCGGCCTGCGGGTACGGATCCTTCCATCAGGCTGTTCATACGGATCAGATGCGATTTGAACCGCACAATTTCCTCGGTGATATCGGCTCGCATGGCCTGAAGGGCGATTTCCTGATCCATACGTCCGGAATCGAAAGACTCACCATTGAGTTCATTTCGAATGAACGTGAGGATGCGATCGGTCACGAGTTTTTTCTGCTGCCGGGCAAGCCCTTCGATGGTGTGAATCAGAGCATCGAGGCGCTCGAGGCGGGGCATCAGATCGTTCCGAAGAATCGCGCCTTCCGTCTCACGGGCCTGTAGCAGTTCCTGCATGGCGCCCCGGATGGTTTTCTGGAGCAAAGGCCAGAGTCCGTTCAAGGCCTGGTTATCCGGCAGGTGGGTCATGAGTTCCGGAATTTTCAGGATCGATTCAGCGGTCAGTCCCAACGGGATGCCAAACTCGGTGGACATCTGCCGGGCCATATCGAGGATCTGGGATGTCAGTCCTTTATTGCACGAGACTCGAAAGAAGTCGATCGGGAGAGACAGGACATCGATAGACACATCGATCTTCCCCCGACTCACATCGGAAAGGATCTCCTTCCGGATCATCGACTCGAAGCACTGCAGAATCCGAGGCATTCGGATCTGGACCTGAATGGTCTTCTGATTCACGCTCCGGATGAAGACATTCAGTTCAACGCCTCTTTCCTGAAGGCCGAACTCGCCGGTTCCCGTCATGCTGCGGATCATATACCCCCTCACATCTTTGGTGCCGTTTGCCGAAAGCAGTTGTATGTTATTATGTGATTCGGTACAGTCAAGTATGACTTAGGATTGGACGGATCATTCGGAAGCTGAAACCAAACACCTTTGATGGAGAGCTGATTTATGAACGCGAAATTGATTCTTGCCCTTCTGATGACAAGCCTGGTGATTTTTGCGGTGAGTAACCGCGCACAGGCGCAGGACAACTATGAAGAAGCCTATAAACTCGCGACTGCAGGCAAGCATGCGGAAGCGATTCCCCTTTTGGAAGAACACTGCACCAAGTATCCCAAAGATCCCAAGGGTGGCAATCTGCTGGCCCAGTGCTACATCAAGACCAAACAGTTCGACAAGGCTGCCGATCGTCTGGCGGTCGTTCTCGAACATCACCCGGAAGATGACAAATCGCAGTTTTTAATGGGCACGGTGCTTCAACTGCAGAAGAAACCGGAGAAGGCACTGACTCATTTTGAGCAGGCGGCCAACGCGAAACCGGACAACGGAACATACCAGTATTATTATGGCAGCGTGCTCCTCCAGATGAAAAAGCTGCCTGAGGCCGGTGAAGCTCTCGAAAAGGCCGTCAAGGCCATGCCGAACGACCCGAAAGCCAATCTGGACTATGGTCGTCTGTTCGTCCTGAGCGGCGACTACGAAAGCGCCACCTCATACCTCCAGATCGCCGCAAAAGCCGAATCGACAAAAGGGTTGGCCCTCCCGTATCTCGGGATCGCCCAACTCCAGACCAAAAAATATGACGAAGCCATCGTTACCTTGACACAGGCGACAGCGGCCGACAAGACAGACTCGAAACTCTTCTTCAATCTCGGACAGGCATACGATGCGAAAGTCGGTGACAAGCCGCAATCACCGGACGCGATGAAGAACTCCATCGACGCATATTCCGAGGCGGCCAAACTGGATACTCAGAACGCCGATATCCAGTACAAGCTTGGACGGGCTTACGAAAAAGCCGCGCTCACGATTTACGAGAAAGCGCATGAGGAGACGGCAGCGGACCTGAAAGCCAAAGCCATCGATCTGCTGGGAAAAGCAAAAGCTGCCTATGGTGTCGCAGTGAAGATCGATGCTCAAAGTCCCGCCAGTAAATCGATTGCGGGAATCGATGAGATGCTGGCAAGTCTGAATCAGTAGATGCACCGATCGCCGGACGGCCCGTTGTGACATCTGGATGCCGGACGGCTGTTTGAAAGGAGATGGAACATGTTCGCGAAAAATCTGAGATTGTATGGATGCGCGGCGATCGCAGGTCTGTTTTTGGGAAGCGTCTGTCTGGCCGGCTATTACGAAGATGCGTATAAGGCATATTCCGAGAACAATCTGGATGAAGCCATTAAGATTCTCGAGGAAGGTGCGGCGGCAGCTCCCAATGACGAGCAACTCCAGCATCTGCTCGGACAAACCTACTTCAAAAAGAAGCAATACGATAAAGCGATCGAGTCTTTGAAAAAAACCATCATGCTCGCACCCGAAATCGATGCCGCCCATTTTCTTCTCGGATACTGCTATACACTTCGCGATCCGAAAACTGACAAGAAACCCGATTGGTTCGAAGCATCCAATTCGTTCGCCAAAGCCGTCGAACTCAAGCCCGATAAATTCAATTATCTGTCGAATTACGGCCATGCCCTGCTCGAACTGAAAAAATACACTCAGGCACTGGCTCCGCTGAAACAGGCTTTTGATACTGAAGAGGGATCCAAGGATTACAAGACGGCCATGGATTATGGCATTGCCCTGCAGGCCAACAAACAAACTGAGGAAGCGATCAAACTGCTTGAGAAAGCCGCGGAGTTGAATCCGGAAAAATACCAGCCACTCGTCTATCTCGGAAACCTCTACATCGACATGAATCAATACGAAGCACTCAAATCACTCTCGGAAAAACTCATCGCGCTTCAACCCGATGTCGGCCGAGGCTACACCTTCCGGGGAATCGGACAGATCCAGACGAAGGACTACGCTGCCGCTGAAACTTCATTCCGGAAAGCCATCGAACTCGATCCGCAGGACGCAACCGCCTATTACAACCTCGGACTGGCTCTCGATGGAAAAGGCGCGGGTAATCAGGAGATGATCGATGCGTTCGCGAAAGCGATCAACCTGTCCGGATCGAATGTGCCCGGCGACTGGTATTACCGGCTCGGTCTGGCTTATGAAAAAGAAGCAGGGATCGACAAGGAACGTGCGATTCGTAACGACGAATCCCGTGCGCGCTGTCTGCGGAATCTGAATAAAGCCAGGGAATTCTATACGAAAGCCGGCGACAATGCGAGCGCCAAGCGTCAGCTCGGATCCGTCAACGAACAAATCCGGAATCTCGAAACAATCCGGTAAAGCCCCTGCGTGTCCAATCTCGATCGATTTCGACTGAATTTTGTCCGGAGCATCGAGTGTCTGCAGACCTTCGCGGACACTCAATGCCCGGCTTTATTGAATATTGCGGGATTGATCACGGAACAATTACGCAAGGGACACAAGATCCTTCTGTTCGGTAACGGAGGATCGGCCGCAGATGCCCAGCATATCGCCGCCGAGTTGGTCAATCGGCTGTGTCTCGATCGACCCGCCATCCCGGCCATCGCTCTCACAACGGATACATCGGTTCTGACCAGCATCGCCAATGATTTTTCTTTCGACCGGATATTCTCGCGACAGATCGAAGCGTTGGGCGCATCCGGAGATGTCGCATTCGCAATCTCAACCAGTGGAAACTCCCCCAACGTGATCCTCGGTGTCGAAGCGGCCTACCGGAAAAACATGAAAGTCGTGGCGTTTCTCGGATCAACCGGCGGAAAACTCAAAGAACTCGTCCCCCATGCCATCCTAGCCCCCTCCTCTTCCGCCCAGCACGTTCAGGAAGTCCATATCACGGCGGCACATACACTGTGTGATTACATCGAACGGAGCCTGTTTGGTTCGTGATCGATTCTTCCTGCCGAATCACCGGTTTTTTCCAGTTCATTCATCGATTGAACTATGGACTGATTCGTTCTGCAACGAGCCGCTATGAACGCGTTCAAGCCTATATTCAACGGTGTCTTCCTGATGGCATTCCCCGGGATACTGCGTCTCAGATTCGTTTCCTTGAGGCATTCAGATTTCCCGTTGAATGGCTGGAAGCGCCCGTCGATCTGCAGGGACCTTTTTTTGAACTGACATCGCCGTCGGAGATTGACGAGCAGATCCGACAGGACATCTCCGCTGCTTTGAATCGCACCATTTTTTTCGATCCGTTTTTATTACACCAATCGATTCTCGGGACGTCGGGCCCGAATAGACGTCTGGTCACGACGAACGGGTGTTTCGATATCCTGCACGCCGGGCATGCCCAGACACTCGCGACGGCAAAACGTCACGGTGACCTGCTCGTGGTCCTGATCAACAGCGACACCTCGGTCAAGCGCTTCAAGGGCAACTCTCGCCCGGTGCATGATGAAGCGTTCCGCGCATTGCTGCTGACCAGTCTTCGTGTCGTGGATTACGTTCTCGTTTTCACCCGGGATACCCCCCTCGACTCTCTGGAAATCCTCCGACCGGCACTCCATGTCAAAGGCGGCAGTTATCTCGAGGAGCGCGTCCGAGCCGAGCGCGAACTCCTCGACAGATGGGGAGGAGAATTGCTTCAACTCCCGATGCTCGGTAATCTGTCCACCACCGCGATCATCGAGCGGTTCGGCGTGGAACCTTTTCCTGTCTGACGGATGACAGCAGCGAGGTATCAATGGGAAACAGAGACTTAGGGCGGGCCGCAGATCTTTCAACGATCAAGCGAGTATCCATACACGACCGGGAGAATCTCGTCAAGGTCAGTGAATTCTGTGCTGTGCCGCCTTCAGGAACCGGGTTTCTGGATTTTCTGGCATCCTTTCCCCGGATCGGTCATCGAACCAATGCGGCTCAGAGCCTGAGAATTCTCGTCGAGCGGATCATCGCGGCCAGATCGGGTGAGCAGGTCATATCATGGGCTATCGGCCCGCACGTGATCAAATACGGACTCTCGAAGCTGATCATCGAAATGATGGATTGCGGATTTATCAGCCATATCCTGATGAATGGAGCCGGAGCGATTCATGATGTTGAGATCGCGATGATCGGAGAGACATCCGAGGAGATGGGCGGACACATATCGAGCGGGGATTTCGGCATGGCGCGCGAAACGGGTGAATTCATCCATTCTGCCGCCGCGATCGCTCGTGATCGACAGTCCGGTTTCGGAGACATGATCGGGCAACGGATACTGGAGCAGAATCTGCCTTACAGCGATTTCAGTATCATCGCCCAGGCGAGACGTCGATCGATCCCGACCACCATCCATGTGGCGATCGGCACCGATATCATCCACATGCATCCGGACATGGACGGCGCAGCCACCGGAGAGGCGAGTCAGACGGATTTCCGTATCTTCGTGAACACCCTGCGCGCTTTCTCCCACGGTGGCGTTCATCTCAATATCGGATCCACCGTGATCCTTCCGGAAGTGTTCGTCAAAGCGATGACCTGTGCCAACAATCTGAACGGGAAGGCGGCGAGAGATTACACGACCGTCAACATCGATCACCTGTCCGAATATCGCCCGTTGATGAATGTCGTGCGCAGGGGATCGATGGATGGCGGAGATGGATATGAGATCATCGGACGTCTCGAGATTCTCGTGCCCCTGCTTGTCAGATTCCTGCTCGCGTACCACCGGAATGAGTGCTGACCCGTTGCGATCGCGTCACGACACGTCTCGGTCGCGGGTCAGTCTTTCCAGAACGCATCGAGCATCCGGGCGTTCTGGACGGCCTGTCCGCGGTAGTGGTTGTTGAAAAACACCAGAATGGAATCTGCATCGTCGGCCATTCGCTCAATCCGCGTCTTCCAGACCGACAGCTCGCGTTCCGAATACAGATAATCATATCGCTCCCAGGCCTTTTCATGCTCCCACCATTGCCGCGCGTTCCTTCCGTGGAATCGGATATACCCGAGCCGGTTCGTCAGGTTGCTCACGATACCCGGGAGCTTCGGCAGGGACGGACCGTCGACCGCGCAGAAACTTAGATCCATGGTATGAAGTCTGGCAAACACGTCCGCATCGATCCAACTCTCATGCCGGAACTCGATGACGCGTCGATATGCCGAGAATGCTTGATTGATTCGAGTGATTCGATCCCATGATTCGGGAGTCTGATGAAACGCGAATGGAAACTGAAACAGCAGCGCGTGTAGTTTACCGGAGTCGGCGATCGGATCGAGGGCGGATCGGAAGGCATCGATCTCTCCGGTATCTAAAGAACCATGGGTGAACGAGTGAAATGCCTTGATGGAAATGGCCATATCCGGAGGGGTGCGCGTATCGAGTGATTTCATTTGGGCGAGCGAAGGAATTCTGTAGTAGGAGCCGTTGATTTCGATTGCCTGGAAGTGCCTGGCGTAGAACTCGAGATACTCGGAAGCGCGCAGTTCCGGAGGGTAGAATACATGTTTCCAATCCGGATAATGATATCCCGATGTTCCGATCCGGATCTTGTTACGGATATTGCCGACCGAGTTCATCTTCGGAGAAGACATCCGCTTCAAACACCTTGAATTCGGTTCCGGAACGCCAGGCATTCCGAGACAGGCCGGCTTTCATCGCGAGGTGATCGAGCATTTCCTCGATGCCCCAGCCTTGTTCGGGTGCGACCTGCGGCAGAAAAACCGCGCTGCGTCCGGATTTTGACAGGATCACTCCGTGTTTTCCGATGATGATATCGGTGTATGCACCGACCGGAACGGGTGGAGTGAGAACCGAGACTTCGATCGAGATTGCATCGAGTTCGGCCGGGGTTACACGAGAAAATCTCGGATCGCGCGTGCTTGAGTTGACTGCGTTCTCAATCAGCGCATCCCAGAGTGACTCACGCGGTTCGATGTATCCGATGCATCCCCGGAGATCTCCGTGCTGATGGAGTGTCACGAACACGCCTCGATTGTCACGAAAAGATGCCGGCGGGTCGGGAAGCTCGGGCATCCGCCCTTGTCGGATATAATGATCGATCACCTGGCGGACAATCCTGAGTGCGAAGCGCTGGTCTGCACCCGACAACCTCCCGTCCGATTCGACTGTATCCCGCGGTGGAGTCTCGTCTGCGCGCCCGATCAGAGCAACGGCTCCGTATCCGACGACCCGGGATCGGTCCCCGCGAGGCACTTCTCCCGAGTTGGCCTGTTTCAGGATCCGCGCCGTAGAAGCGCCGAGTTGCCGGGACATTATCATGACTGCCTTGGTCGCAAGGTTTCCGCACAGAACACAATCCAGATTTCGGGTATGCCTGGCCGTTTCTTCTGCTTCGACCCTGTCGAGTTCGTTCGGATCCATCGACTCGATTGCAGCCAATGTCCGTGCATCGATGCGTTTGGAGTCCTCGCAGGAGGGGAAATGCGTGAGATCCGTGCTGGCGATCAGCAGAACGCGCTTTCCTTCGGTTTTTTCAGGGATCATGCGAACCAGATAATCGAAGGCTTTTCCGGGTGTGTGACCGAAGAGAATCGGCACGATCGTGTAGCCCGGCTTGAGGACTCTCTGAAGGAAGGGAACCTGGGCTTCGAGCGTATGATCGGATTCGTGCGGCTTCGATGACAGGCGCACATCATGATCTTCCGAGACCATTGACCGGCAGAATTCTGTATCCACCGGGACATCGCCGAGAGGAGTCTGATAGATTCCGGACGAATCGATGGCAGCCCCTGAAAATCCCGACCGGTGTGCATTTCCGATCAGGATGACGACATCGTATGACTCGTTTCGGATCAGGGAATACGCATGCGCGGCCACCGTACCCGAATAGACAAATCCTGCGTGCGGGCAGACCAGACCCAGGATCTGCCCTTCGAGACGCGGTGGTTGAGCATCTTTCAGCAACTGGTCGAGCTGTTGTTCGAGAGCCCTGCGGTCGGACGGATACCACATCCCCGCGACGGCGGCTTTGCGTACGGATTCCGAATGCGCTTCCGAAAACATTGCACAGCAGCACATGATTCCTATCACTCCCTTCCATCCAGTCCATCTGCTCATCGACTCACCTCATTGGTCGGATGATACGATTGTAGAGCAAACTGTCGGTTTTTCCAAGAACGGGAAAGGATCCGGATACGGAGCGGAAAATCAGATTGACTCCGAGACGGTTTCATAAGAGAATCAGTGTGTATTCCGGAGGATATGCCATGTTCTACTGCCGTCTAGTGAGTTATGGATTGATGCTGTTCGTTTCCATTCAAACCATCGTTGCGGTGGAAAAAGAAAAAAAGACGGATCTGCTGATTGTGTTTGATTGTTCCAGACACATGTCGGAGAAATTCGAGAGCAGCACGCGTCTCGAGGTCGCTCGTTTTGCCGTTGAGCAGACCCTGGATAAAGCGACTGAATCCGCATCCTGGGGATTGAACGTCGGATTGCGGGTGTTCGGAGATCAGTCAGCGGCTGAGAAGCGTGATTGTGAAGATACGCGTCTGGCCGCTGCCATCGAATGGCTCGACCCCATCACGCTCAAAGGCGTTCTCGATGGATTGAAATCGCGAGGGCTATGCACGGTGGGGCGCGCAATGACGAATTGCGAGCAGGATTTTCAACGAATGCCGTCTCTCACACACCGGAATGCGGCGATCATCGTGTTATCCAGTCGGGACGACTGCAACTCGGATCTTGCCGCTTCTTTGAAATCTCTCAAACAGAATAAACTGTCTCCCGACAGCATCGCGGTTCTCGGGATCCATCTGGATGCCAAAACCGCAACAGACCTGAAGGTCATCCTTGATTCACTCAACATCCCGTTCACCAACGCGCAGAACAAGGATGAGGTATCAGAGGGATTCAATCGTCTGTTCAATCAGTTCGCGGCAATCGCTGCGCCGCCCGGATAACCGTCTCACGATTTCGATTTTGATTCCTGATAGTTTCGGATTGCGGCATGAAGTGCATCGGCGCCCAGGTTCGAGCAGTGCATTTTCTGCGGGGGCAGGCCGCCGAGTTCTTCAGCGACCATGGCATTTGTGATCTTCAATGCCTCGTCAACCGTCTTCCCTTTGGCCATTTCACTGACCATGCTTGACACGGCAATCGCCGCTCCACATCCGAACGTCTTGAACCGAACATCCTCAATGATCTGGCTGTCCGGATTCACCCGAATGTGAAAGACCATCATATCGCCACAGGTCGGGTTTCCGACCTGCCCGACTCCATCCGGATTATCGATCTCGCCCACATTGCGTGGATTCGCGAAGTGTTCCATTACTTTTTCCGTATACATCTTCGAACCTCCTGAAATGAAACGTCATGCCTGTGAGGGGTTGCGCCGCTGAGACCACAAGGGTGACATGGCTCTGAGTTTGGTCACGATATCGGGCAGCGCACGCACGGCTTCCTCTGCGTCAGATACGGTTGTATCACGACTCATCGAGAAAACAAGCGATCCCTGAGCGCTCCAGTGATCGAGTCCGAGAGCGGTGAGGACGGGTGAAATTTTCAGGTCCCTGGCGGTACAGGAAGATCCGCTGGCCGCCGAAATACCTTTCATATCGAGCATGAGCAGCAGGGCTTCTCCTTCGACAAAATTGACGAGCATGGAAACATGCCCCGGTAACCGGTCGTTTTCCGGTCCCGTCAGAACAAGATCTTCGATGACCGCCAACTCCTGTCGCAGAGTCCGGTTAAATGCTCTGCCCCTTTGCACGCGTTCCGGAATCTCACGCACCGCCAACTCCGCTGCGGCACCCAGTCCTGCGATTGCCGGGACGTTTTCCGTGCCGGGCCGCCGATTTCTTTCCTGAATACCGCCGAATGTCTGGGGTTGAAAGGACACGGCACGTTTGAGATACAGCGCAGCGCCCCCCAGCGGGCCGTGAAAGGTGGATCCTGACAGGGACAGGGCATCGACCCCCAGAGATTCGACGTCGATGGGCATCCAGCCTGCCGCCGCAACTGCATCGGTATGGAACGGAATGCCTTTCTCGGCCGCGATCCGGCTCAAGGCGGAAACGTCCTGAATCGTTCCAACCTCGGGGTTTGCGAGCTGGATGGAAACCAGAAGCGTGGAGGCATCGAGCGATCTTGAGAAGGATTCACGCTCCACATGGCCAGATGCATCGACCGGGATGACTTCCAGCTGGAAACCTTCCCGGGATAGAAACTGCGCGGTTTTCATGATCGAGTTGTGTTCGATGGCTGAGACAACAATTTTTCCACCCGGCTTTCGTTTTGCTGCAGCGCGGGCGAGGCCGAGGATCGCAAGATTGTTGGATTCCGTACCGTTGGACGTAAACAGGATGTCTTTGGGTTGAGCACCGATCAGGGCTGCGGTCTGTTCGCGTGCCTTTTCCACGATTTTCATGGATTGCGAGCCCAGTCGGTGGGGGCTCTGGGGATTACCGATCTGGTTGTGCATGAGAGGCAGCATCACCTCCAGGACATCCGGTGCGATTCGTGTGATTGATATTCGATCGAGATAGCTCATTGCATCACCTCCGAGTCTGTGAAGGCCGGCTTTCAAATGTCATCAGGCCGGTAGATCTGTTAGACGGCTTCCGGTCGAATTTGTTACAGGATTTCGCCGTCAGGGGTTTCCGGGATGCATCCATCCATTGACCGTACGGGAGCTTTCCTTTAACCTTCCGGCAGAGGCGGGTATCTTTCGATGGGCAATCGAGATTCAAATTTGAGACCGTGCGGATTCATTCATTGCGGGCTCTTTTTCCTTTCCGCCGCCATGCTCCACATTCAGATGGTGCAGATGCGGATCTTCTCGCTGGCTCTGTGGCACCACCTGGCCTATCTCGTGATCACCATCACGATGCTGGGTATCGGAATGTCGGGAACATTCCTGTCTATCTTTCCACGCACGATCCGTCACCGTCCGGCACTTCTTCTGTCCGGATCGAGTGTGCTGTTCGGGGCGACGACCTTCATCGCGTTTCTGATCACCTCCAACAGCCGTCTCGACACTTTCCGACTCTTGACGCCATCGGGTATCCGGTTCACGGAACTGTTTCTGCTGTTCGGTTACTACGGAGCGTTCATCCTGCCTTTTTTTTGTGCGGGTATCGCAGCGACCTCAATTTTCAGTCTCTGGCCCCGGAATGCGCAAACCCTGTATTTCACCAACCTGACCGGATCCGCTGCCGGAGTCGGGCTGTTCACCCTCTCGATGACGCCTCTCGGTGCCGAACGCAGCCTGATTCTCGGATGTATTCTGGCTGGGGTCGCCGGGCTGCTGTTTGCGCTGAAATTCGACCTCATCAGGGTGTCTTTCTGTGCCCTTTGCGTGATCGGCGTACTGGCCTGTATCGCGTGGATCTCCCCGCAGATGATCGAACCCGTCCCGGCGCCGTCCAAAGCCTACGGAATGTATCTCGATCATCTGCCCGACTTTAAACGTCTGTACAGCAAATGGAATACCATCTCACGGATCGATGTCATCGCATCCAACCGGAAGCTGCTGGATTGGCTGGATCCCGATCGCACATACCCCCCGCACATGGCCATAACTCTGGATGGCGATGCAACGACTTGGATGTGGCACTTCGGGAAGCCCCCTCAGGAAGTGTGCTCGATTCGGGACGATCTGTATTCCGCCGCCTACCATACGAAGAGAGAACCCGAAGTCCTGATTGTCGGACTGGGGGGAGGCAACGACATTCGCACTGCGCTTCACTACAACGCGACACGCGTGCTGGGCATCGAACTGAACCCGTTGATTGTCGAGATTCTGACGCGTGAGTTTCCGGATTTTGTCGATGAAATTCCGACTCATCCGGGTGTCGAGATTGTGTCGGGTGAGGGACGAAGCACGATTCATCGGTTAAAGGATCGATTCGATGTCATTCAGATGTCCGGTGTGGACACATGGAGCGGGCTCGCTTCGGGGGCATACGTTCTGTCTGAAAACTATCTCTACACCGTCGAAGCCTTTCATGATTACTTCGATCATCTGAAACCCGACGGCGTTCTGGCAATCAACCGCTGGTATTTCGATCCGCCCCGCGAAATGCTCAGGATGGTGACGGTCGCGGCACAGGCGATGACCGAACGGGGGGTGGAGAGGCCCTGGGAGCACATCATTGTGCTCGCCGAACAGCATTTCTGTTCGACATTGTTCAAGAACAGCCCATGGACGCCAAAGGAGATCGCCGTTTACAACCGATACGATCGTCTTCACGACCGGTTTGAGCTGAAGTATGTGCCGGGCTCCGCGATCGACAATCCATTCGCGAACTACCTGAGTGCACTGCGGAGCGGGAATGGACAGCAGTACATCGACGATTATGGGTATGATATCCGGCCGGTGCGGGACGACAATCCGTTTTTTTTCGATTATTACAAATGGAGACATCTCCCCTGGCAGGTGTTTGCGTCGGGAACAGGAGGTCAGATCGGGGCGAACTGGCCGATCGCGATGACCCTTCTGTTGGCGATGCTGATCCAATCCGTGGTGCTCTCTGCTGTTTTCATCATCGCGCCGCTGGTTCATCATCATCGAGCGGGACTCGACACCTCACAGGCGATTCGAGCGATTCTGTTTTTCTCGTGTCTGGGTCTGGCATACATGTTTGTCGAGATTGTCTGGATGCAGCGATTCGTGCTGTATCTCGGTCACCCGTCTCACTCCATCGCCGTAATTCTTCCGACACTGCTTTTGTTCTCGGGGATCGGAAGCCGGATCGCCTCGTGGTGGATGCCGGAGAACGCGGAAGAGAAGCTGGGCGGTGTGCTGATTGGAACCGCGCTGTTGCTGATTGCGTTGAGTTTCTTCATCCCCGGTGCATTGGATTGGACGATGTCCCGGACGTATTTTGAACGTGTTCTGTTGACCGTACTGATGATCTCACCGGTGGCGATTCTGATGGGGATGCCTTTTGCAACGGGACTCCGGCTGTTCGCCGGGATTCATGAATCGATTGTTCCATGGGCCTGGGGAGCCAATGCATGCATGTCGGTTCTCGGGTCCATCGTATCCGTGATCATTGCCATGAGCCTTGGATTTAGGATGGTTTTTTACTTGGGGGCTGCGTTATACTTGGCGGCATCGGTTTTGGTTCTGTTGTATCGTGCACGGGAACAATGAGGCAACCGGCAGACGAACGTTCAGAAAGCGGGGAATTCCGGTATGGCGCAGCGAACCGTCTTGTTACTCGAACAAAATCAGAAGATTGCATATACGATGGAGGCTGCAGCGTCCAGGAGCGGGTATCGCTTCCTGAGCATGCCGTGGGGCGAGGATATCGTTCAGTTGTTGGAAAAGCATCCTGTGGATGTCATTCTGTTGAATGTGAAGCAGATCGGGGTGAGTCCGCGGGCACTGATTGTCAAGATCCGGGAAGATGCCAGATTCAAAGTGTTTCCTTTGATCCTCATCTACGGAAAACCAGGGAAGGAATCCAAAGCCGAATTGATGAAACTCGGCGCGGACGACTTTATCCCGATGCCTTTCACACCGGCCGAACTGATCACCATCGTGGATGGTCGCCTGAGACCACTGGCGTCGATGACGCGGCCGGAATCGGCCGGGGGAACGGGAACCCCAAGGGAAGCCGGTATTGAAAAAGCCCGTCTTCAACCGATGCCGCCAAAGGGTGATCTCGAATCCATCCCGCTCTGCTCCATGTTCGCTCGAATTCATACCTATCACGATAGCGGATTGCTGCATCTGATTTTGAAAAAGGAAACCCGGACACTCTACTTCGAAACCGGCCACCTGATCTTTGCGCAGTCTGCTTCGCGTCGCGATGATCTCGGAGATTTCATGGCCCGTCACGGAGCGGGAACAGGTTCCGGTCGAGAGCTGATAGCGGCTCGAAATCAGGTTGGTGGACCGGGATGTGATCCGCGTGAGTTCCGGTTGATTCTATCGGAAGTCAATCTGATGGATGCCAAGCTGTTCAGTTGGTGGTCGAACATGTATGTCATCGATCTGATCCGAACTCTGTTTTCTGTCACAAACGGTGCTTTTCAGTGGCAGACGCTGCCATTACCGGACTTTGCCAAGGAGATGGCATTGCCGTTTATCCCGCTCTCCCGGCTCATCTTCGAAGGCGTTCGCGCCATGCCCAAATGGTGGCATTCCCGCGAACTGTTGCCCCACGATGATTCCATTCCGGCTCTCGATACCGATTACGAATCTTCCATATCGGATCTCGAACTGACTCCCCGTGAACAGCTCGCGATTTCATCGATCAACGGCCAGCGATCGTTACGGACAATACGGGAAATCTGCCATCAGAGTTTCCCCTGCATCGACAACTACATCTATGGACTCCAGCAGCTGTCCCTTCTGGGATTCGATACCAGGGAACGCGGAGCGCATGGTCGTCCGGAGATTGTCGACATGCATGCCCGGATCGATGAAGAGGAGTCCGTCGAACCCACGCAGGTCGAAACGGTGCCGGAAAACGGGCAGACAGGCGAGGATTTGCAGGAAACGCTGGCCTCGGCAGATCTGGATGTCCTGATTCCGCCCCGAAAAGAAACTCCGGTGCCGGATCCTGTCCCGGAACCGGCCGCCGCTCCGTCACCACCTGTGAAGTCATTCCGGATCTCCACAGGGAGTCTTGCGGACGTCCCGGCGACAGAGCTGTTCAGAGAATGCCTTGAACATGAAGTGTCCGGTTCCCTTGAGTTCACGAATCTGGGCATCACGAAAACGGTTTACTGGAAGCGAGGCAAGATCCTGACTGTGACCTCAGATGACATCGATGAGCGACTGGATAATTTTTTGTTCCGCAAGCACATGTTGAGTCAGGAACAGCGCGATGACCTGAGAACCGCTCATCCGGATCAGATCGGATCGCCGAATGAGCTTCTGCGACGCAGATACCTTTCGCTCGAGCAGGTATTCTCCGTGGTCAAGGAACATGCCGAGATTCTGATCGATGATATTCTGGCATGGCAGGCCGGGACATTCGATTTCAGGACGGACAGACAGCCACCGAAAGACATGGTGCCGCTCGATCTGACTCCCGCCGCCATGATCATGACGGGACTGCGCAAACTGCAGCAGTGGAATCACATCGAGCGTTTTCTGCCGGCGGACAACGATGTGATGAGGCTTCCGGAGCGGACAGCGAACCGCCAGAGCGGGCTGAATCTGTCGCATATCGAATTGCGGATATTGAATGTCCTGACGGATCCGCTCACGATGACAGAGATCGTCCGCCGCATCGGGATTGACCCGGTTCAGATACGTCAGAGCATCTATGCGATGGAATGTGCCGGTCTTGTCGCCCGAATGGGAAGGATGAACTGATCGGATGGAACCGTTTCTCTTTCCGCATGCGTTGTCGGGCACGGAAACCCCGCTGAACGATCTTGTGGAGCGGATAATACCGTCTGCGAAGAAATCGGTGCTCATCATCGATCCTTCTCCCTGCAGCCCGTGTGTTCGCGCTGCGCTGGCTCTGAGCGACCGGCATGTCTATCCACGGATCCTGAGCCGTGTGGAACCCCTTTCGATACAGGGAAGCTCGGATCATTGGTCTCAGATTGCCGCCATGACGCGTGCTGTCGAACAGGGCAGGGCGGAGTTCCGATGTATCCAGGATCTGGGAGTCCATCTTTTTGTGATCGACGATGCCGTACTTCTTTCGGCGGGCCCGCTGGACAGGATGATCGCATACGCCATCCGTCTCGATGGAAACGAAGCCTACCAGACGATCGAATTTGCCGAGACCCTCTGGAAATCGGCTCGTCGCATGACTCCGGGCCGCTTGGAGGAACATCGGAAGCAGTTCGAAGCTGCCGTCTCGAAGGGTGAGGTTTCCGCTTCTGATGTCGTGGCTATGATCAATGCGCGAGGCGCTTTTGTGCAGATACACACGGGATTTTATCTGAAAAATCGAGGAACGTCTCTGCCGTCGATCCCCGGTGTGGAACAGATGACCCGCACCAGCGCGGATGGTCAGGCCGTCTGGAGTGCACCTCGATGGAATTTTATCGATTCCATTCACTTTACCCGTCTCGGTCGCCTCAGCGCCCGCATGCATGCGCTCACCCACCGTGCCTACCTTCATCCAACCCCCGCCGGCGTGTTTCTCAGGAATAAAGACCGAATCCGGTGGGAAAACGAGTTTGACAGGCGTGCCGAGCGATTCAGGGAAGAATCGTCGGACTACACCCGATCCCATTACGCGTCGTTTCGCGAGAGTGCACGTATTCGGCTGGAGGAACTCGTGCAGCGGATGCTCGATTCGATGAGCAAACAGGTTTTGCTGCCGTTCACCGATCTGGACGAATGGAAAGCGTCCTATCTCGAGACCTGCATGCGATTGTATCCCGACGTCGAATCGCTTGCGGATTCCTGCCGCACCTGGTACATCCGCTTCGGGATGCATCCCGACTCGATACGGGATCCCAGGTTGTCGACGCTTATCGCCGATATTGCCTTTCAGACCCATACCGATCTTGATTTCCACAACGGAGACTCACATGACTGAACCACTCGCTCCCAGATTATCGGTCGTTCCATATAAGGGCACGCGGGATTTCTACCCCGAGGACATGCAGATCCGCAATCACATCTTTGCCTGCATGCGTTCGGCCGCCGAGTCATTCGGCTATCAGGAATACGACGGCCCGATGCTCGAGTTGTTTGAATTGTATGCAGCGAAGAGCGGCGAGGAACTGGTCAACGAGCAATTGTACCATTTCAGGGACCGTGCCGAGCGGCATGTTGCGATTCGTCCCGAGATGACGCCCACCGTTGCCCGAATGGTTGCCGCACGCATCAACGAACTGCCTCGCCCGATCCGCTGGTTCTCATTCCCCAATCTTTGGCGGTACGAAAAACCGCAGCGAGGGCGTCTGAGGGAGCATTGGCAATTCAATGTGGATGTATTCGGAGTCGATTCGATCGCGGCTGACCAGGAGATCATCGAGATTGCGATTGGGGTGATGCTTCGACTGGGGGCAGGCATGGAGGATTTCTCCATTCATGTTTCGAATCGGAAGCTGCTCAATTCGTTTTTGCTGGACCGGATCGGCATCGATGATGAGCATCGGAAGAAAGTGTGCCGGGCGATCGACAAGAAAGCCAAACTGAGTGTGGAGGCCTTTCATGAAATGGTGACGGACGCGGGATTATCACCCGGTCAGATCGATGAACTCGAAGCGTTCATGAATCTGAACTGGGCGGATCTCGATCGTCATTCCCTCTCCGATAGCCAGGGGGCTTCAGAAATCCGAGAGCTGTTCCGGGGCCTGGAATCGGCGGGATTGGCCGGTTATTGCCGTCTGGATCCTTCGATCGTCAGAGGCCTTGATTACTACACGGGGACGGTTTTCGAGATGTATGATCTGGCTCCGGAAAACCGAAGGGCTTTGTTTGGCGGTGGTCGCTATGATGATCTTGTGGGAATGTTCGCACCGACACGGCTTTCCGGCGTCGGGTTTGGAATGGGGGACGTCACGATCCGGGATTTCATCGATTCACACGGATTGATACCGATGCTGCCTGCCAGTGCCGATGTGTTCGTGACGATGTTCGACGAATCCGGCCAGGAATCATCCCGCGAACTGGCTCGACACATGCGACAGAGCGGACTGCGCGCGATCAGTCAGATCGAACCGGCCAAACTCGGTAAACAATTCAAGTGGGCAGCGCAGTGCCGGATCCCGATCGTTGCGATTCAGGGGCCGGATGAACTCGTTTCCCAACAGGTTTCACTGAAGAACATGGTAACCGGTGAGCAGGTGACAGTACTTGTTTCGGAATCCGTCATGACCATCCGGAGATGGCTGGGCATCTGAACGAACGGGGACGGATCCGGCCCATTTCAACATCCGACGGCGTTCCTGCGCCTGTCAGTTGATATGATGGATTTTCCGCGCTGTATGCAGGGCATGCAAGAGTGCTCGTCGACTTGTGATGACGACGAGAGTGATTGCAAGGATCGCGATCAGTACGGCATACCCGACCAGTCGATGACCGACGGGTTGAATCTCCCGGAGTATCTCGGATTCGGGCGCGACAACCGCGATCCGCCATCCCCACGGTTGGAAGTAAGTCACGCCGGCCCAGCATACGGATCCATCCAGATCCCTGAATGAGCAGACGCTGTCTCTGCAGTTCAGAATTTCAGCCGCACCCGGCACGTGTTCCAGACTTGCCAGGTCGTGCATCGGGTGAGCAATCACTTCCTGTTCATCGGACAGGATCGTGACATATCCCCGCCAGCGCAACCGGAGACCCTCGACATAGTCGAAAAAGCCTTCGAGCTGCTGCTCTTCGAAACTTGTATTTCGGATGTCCGTGATGGGGATCGCGAACACGATGATCCATTTCCATGCATCGAGTGTCCGGTAGACTGCCAGTCGCTCCCTGGATTGAATCTCACCAGGATTTTTCCACCAGTAACGGGTGACGCCGTTCTTCCGGGACAGCATTTCCTTGACGAATTGATAACCGGACAGGTCGAAATCGCGCGGGAGTTTCGGATGAGTCACGATCAGGCCTTCCGGTGAGAGGATGTAGGCATAGCCGATATCGCTGAAATGCTGTTCGAGAATGGTCTGATTGATGAGGTTCTGGGCGATGGTGCGATTGATTGCCCCCCGGCTGGCGAGATAGTCGAGGGAGCGGCTGAACGATGCGACCAGGTCCGCGATTTCGGCCAGACGCAGATGGAAGTGGTTCTCTTCCTGATACTGGTAATTCCTGATCAGGTCGTAGCGTTGTCTGGCGAGATCCCGAATCAGGGAAGCCGTTTGCAGGAGCACCGGTTTGGATTCGCGGAGGTGGTTGCTGCGCATCTGATCGTAAGCCGCAAAAGCGATGACGCCGATCGAAATGACGATGATCGCGAGAATGGCGAATCGAAAGCGACGTGGTATCAGACGGCTGAATCGGAACGGCATGCCATTGAGTCTCCCGGGATGAACCTTAACATCCTCTCAGGAAGGGGATCAACCGGAAGAATCAAACCTCGCGACTGACATGGACAATCTGGGCCCGACACATGATCGCGGAGTCTTCGAATTGTATTTTCATCCTGGAGATGCGCTGCTGGGGTTCCAGATCTTCACCGGCCGGTAACTCGATCAGGCATCCTGCGGGAGAGATATTGAGAATTCTGGCTTTGTAGACCTTCGCAATCTGAGGTCGGAAATCGAGTTCCGCATGAACAGGCAGGTTTTCGGTATTGAGACGGTAATGGCGGCGTTGATTGCCCCGCCAGATGACATTCTGTTCGGGATCCGGCGCCGGTGGTGTTTCATGAATGAATTTTTGCTCGAATCGCGCGAGTGCTTCATTGAGATTGAATCGGTCCCAATATGTCAGGCGGATGAATTCGATCCCCGCGAGGATCCGTCGCGGGATCGTTTTCTCTTCGGTCGCCTTCAGTTTCCCGTTGCGTCGACGATACGTTGTCTGCGCATCCTGGCCCATGCTCTTCTCCAAGTCATCCACTTCAAGCCCGGTCAACCCGGTCGTATCGATCTTCTCACATGTGGCGTCATCATATCTCAAATGAGCTCCGCATTTCAACTCAAGATTGCCGATGCCGGCTTCGCGGCGAAAACCAGCATATCCGGACGGTTATCAGAGACCGGACTGGTCAGTGACATCGATTCCTGATACAGTGATTCTCCGACAGGTTTCCAAGGAGGTTATGATCATGAAGTCATTCGTGCTGGGGTGCGCTATTGTGAGTTGTCTGTTGACCGTTTCGCCGGTCGCATGGTCCGTTTCGGGAGAGTTTCAGATCATCAACGGAGTCCGTGTTCTGAATCTCTGGGGAACCTATTCGGATATGGGATATGCACATGGATATCTGCTGGGAACCGAGATCATGGACGTCGTCAATCAGTACATGATGCCCATGATCGGAGCTGCAGCATACCAGCAATACGCTCTGCCTCTCTACCGTCAGTGGTTCGATTTCCCGGATGACTATCTCGAGGAAGTGACTCAGATTCGAAATGGAATGATCGCAGCGGGAACGGATCTCACCATCACCCAACTCGGAAGGGATCTGACGGTGGAGGATCTGTGTGTCATGAACTGCGTGGTCGATTTGACACAGTTCATGTCGACGAATGCGGATATGACCATGGCCTGCTCCAGTGTCAACGGTTGGGGAGACGGCACCGAGATCGATCCGTATCTTCCACGCGGTCTGATCCACTGCAGAGATCTCGATTGGAGTGATACAGCCAGTCACCTTTTGGGCCGAAAATCCGTGATCATGGCATACAGCCCTTCCGACTCACGCGCCCAGGCCTGGATCGCCATCAGTTTCCCGGGATTCGTCGGATGCCTCTCAGGGATGAATCGGGACGGTGTCGGAGCTACGCTGAACGTCGGGAACTACAAGGTGAATCCGGGATCGGCGACATCGATGCAGCCGATCTGTATTCAGCTTCGATCGGCATTGGAGATACAGGATCCCAATCAGGACGGCCGATCCGACGCCGAAGATGTGTATGATTACCTGGATGAACACGCGCGCGCTCCATCGACAATCATAACCGCCTTCGGCCCTTCGCTCTCCGATGCACGCCTCGACCCCCCAGCCCTCGTTGTCGAATCCAACCATACCGGCATCGCAAAGCGGCTTCCCTCTCACGATCCTGAGCTTGGACCGGACTTTCTGGCTGCGACGAACTACCATCGATTGCTTTACACGCCCCAGAGTTGCTATCGATATGACCAGATCAAGGCTCGAGTCAACGAAGACCGGCGGTTGACGGCAGCCGAGGCATGGAGCATTGAACAGGATGTGCATCTTGCCTGGACTCTCCAGACCATGCTGTTCCGGCCGGATATCCGGGAAGTCTGGTTTGCCTCGACGGTCAACGCAACACCCGCACCGTTCAACACACCCGCTCGACTGAACTGGGGCGATCTTTTCCCGGGAACACCGACCCCGACCGCAGCGCCGGGTGAACCGACGCACACGCCGCATCCGCCGACTGCAACCGCCTCTCCATTCCCTGCAACCGCGACGCCCACTCCCCTGGCATCACAGACCGCTCAACCCTCACCGACTCCCACGAGTGGATCCGGATCGATCGTTTTCCTGTTCGGTCTCAATGCTGATTTTTTTCAACCCGGAGATCCCTTTCTCCTGACATATCAGATCCAGAATTCGACGCCTTCAGACGTATCCGCCGCGCTCTGGATCATCCTCGATGTCTATAGCCAGTATTGGTTTTATCCCGGTTGGACGCAGACAGCCGAATACGATGCACAGGCACTTGGAGCCGGTGCGGACACCGGGGTGCGGATCGTGTTCGATTTCGACTGGCCGCAAACCGACAGCCATGCGGATGGGTTGATGTTCTGGTCGGCTCTGACCACACCTGACACGTTCGAACTGATCACGGAAGTGAAATCAGCCGAATTCGGATTTTAGACCGGATCAGCGAACGCTGAATTCAGTCGTCGCCAGGTTGCTGACAAGGTTGAAGGTACCGGGTTCGCAGAGGACTCCGAGAAACTGGATGCCGTCGAAACGGCCTGAACCGGCAGGCCAGGTGAAATCCAGGATCGTCGACTCTCGATCCCCCAATTCCACGACAGCCAGTGTGCTGTTGATCGATGGGGTCCAATCGGGCCAGAACCAGTAAAACCCGCCGATCGCCAGAACGATGTACTGCTCGCTGAGAATCGGTTTCAGAGTGTTTTTAGTTTCGAACGTGAGCCAGAAGCGATCGCCTCCAGTGAAGTCATGCTGATTCAACCGGAGAATGACGATCAGTGAACCCGGCATCGGAGTCCGTGTCGCGGGGTTCTCTGTCGGTTCGGGCGTTTGGGATGGAGTCGGCGACTGCGGCGGAGTGTATGTCGGGAATGGAGTCTGCGTCGCGCCGGGAGCGGATGTCTGTTGAGGAGTCGATGTCGGATCCGGAGTCCAGGATGGGATGGATGTGTTTGTCGGTTGAGGTGTCGCTGTCGGAGGAGCAGGGGTCCAGGTCGGCATCGGCGTGCTTCCGACCGTCAGATTGAATGATCCGTTGAACACCCCCTGATTGCTCGTGATCGACAGGTTGAACGTCAACACCGATCCTCCGGGTACGGTTGAGGGGATGGATACCGTAAAATGAGGAGAATAGGATTGACGTTGCTGCGAAGCCGGGATATCCGGGAAGGTTGCGAAGTTATCTGGAATGAGAACGGATCCGTTCGTGCATGCGAGCGATGCCGCGATTCCGGTGGCACTGACCGAGCCGGAGTTCCCCAGCGTGATCAGAACCTGAACGGTTTCGCCCGAGTCCGCCTGACCATTGCCGTTCCCCTGAGACACGTCGCTGATGGTGTTGCTGCCATACACCAGGCTGACACTGCCCTGGGGGGAATAGAAAATCCGCTGAGCGCCGTACCCGATATTCGAATCTCCGTATTTGATCATGAAGAAACCGTTGTCACCCCATCCTGTCCCCCACGAATTCTTGACGATCCAGGCACCCTGGCCGCTGCATTCCGAATCGTTGTACCCAACAATCAAGACTCCATGATTGACACTCGAGGACGACCCACCCGAGTAACAGCCACCCGAGTAATAGGAAAAGTTGTCCCGGGCATACATGGCCACCGCGACCGGTCCGTCGACCAGTGCGTTTTTTATCGAGGTCACGGAAGAGCTGATATCCTGATAATCATCGATGAAGGCGACTTTCTGGCACTGACTCTGGGTGCATGGAACGGTATCGCTTGCCTGATAGGGCATACAGGATTCATAGACCCCTCCCGGAGACATGAACAGTTCGGGTAAAAACCATCCTCCGTCACAGCCATAACCGTTGTTGTTACACGATACGAGCTGTTGTTCGGATAAATCCCAATTATATCCGTCGTAGATCAGAATATACGATTCCACGATTGCGACTGTCGCGAACGCCCAGCAACTGCCGCAATTACCCTGATGCCGGACGCCCGTCACACCGTTGTGTTCACGCCAGTCCCATTGCGCGCGGCCGTTAAAGGGGTCTGCATCGAGATCTGGTTCCTCGGCAGGTTCCACGTAAGCCGCCGGAATCTTCAGGTTCAGCATTGCATGAAACTCGTCGTCCGTAAGCTTCGAGATAGACGTATCGGATGCAGTCCAGTCGAGCCCCTGTTCGGCAATCTCACGTTGAACCTCATCGAGTGAGACAGACGTGATCGCCGAAACGGTCGAACAGCACGCAATCATCATGAGCACGAACCCGATTCGCATGGACATCATAACACCCTCCCCATCGAGACAGCACTTGTCGTCGAGCGTGTGAATTTGCAAAATTTGTGCCGAATTATCAGGATAGTACCGCTTCTCAGATCGCCCGCAATGTGGCATACTCGTCCCGGAACCGCGATCATCGAGGGAGGAATCCGATGGAAAAAAAACCGTTCCAGCTGCCGATCGAACCAATCGAATCGATCCGCACCGATCTTCTCGACCGATTCACCTATTCCGGAAATGATCAGCTCATCACGTACGAAACACACGAATTTTCGGCCGTTTGCCCGTTTTCCGGCCTTCCGGATCTCGCAACAGTCCAAATCGAATATATTCCGGATGGATATTGTCTGGAATTGAAAAGTCTCAAGCTCTATCTTGTCTCATATCGTAATGTCGGTATCTATCAGGAACTCGCGACCGATCGTATCTTCAAAGACATTTTCATCTTTCTGAAACCCAGACGTCTCAAGATCACTACCCGCTATGCCACGCGCGGCGGGATCGATGCGGTCTGCGTGATCGATTCGGATTCGATCAGCGTTTGACAGCCGAAAGGAATCGGATCAAACCCAGGCGATGCATCCCCGGAAGTCCGATCAGTCGGTGATTGATCCAATCCGAACCGGGAAGGGCGGCGGGGATCAGGCAACGCGTTCCCGATGCGACAATTTCCAAATCCGACGCGCGCAATCGCGATTCGACCGTCGATCCTGGTTCCCAGACATGCGGGCCTTCGGGCATTTTCATCCGCAGTTTCTCGAGCAGATGGAGAATCGGCGCCCAGAGATGATTCGCCCAGGTGATGATCAACCGGTTGCCCGGTTTCATCAGTGAACTGATCCGCCGGATCGCTTTCTCAGGGTCATAGAGGTGTTCGATCAGATCAACCATGATGATCACGTTCCAATCGCCCGGTACATCGAGTGATTCAGCTTCACCCACGGCAAACGCCAACTCCGGGCTGTTCCGGTGCCGATCCCGGGCCTGTCGGATCATGGACTCACTGATATCGATCCCGAGCCCCCTCATCGGTCGAAGCGCCGCCAGGAGCGCGCCCGTGCCGCAACCGATTTCAAGCACTGACGAAGCGGATGCGTCCGGCACGAGTTCAGCCAGAAGCGATTTCAGTTGTCCATAGTAATAGTGGGATCGGGCTTTAAAGCGATCATACTCCGGAGCGATCGCATCGAAATGCTCCCGGATGGCGTCACGCAGGCCGTTTTGATTCGACATGCAAGGGTTCCTCTAGAAATCGAACTTCCGGCAGGAGGCGATTTTCCAGCGATGCAGTTGGTATCGCAGCAGTGTCCACAGGACTCCGAAGCCGTACCGAACCGATCCTCGGAACGAAACCGTCGATGCGTCGGGATTGTACCGTGTCCTGACCGGCACTTCCAGAAATCTGGCCCTGGCGATCAGGAACTGGGCGATGATTTCGTTGTCGAACACGAAGTTCTCCGAGTTGCGCTCGTATGGAACCGCCTGGAGAATCTCGGCGGAATACGCGCGATAACCCGTATGATACTCGGATAATCCGATCCCCTGAATCCGATTCTGCATCCAGGTCAGAACACGATTCGAAACATACTTGTATACCGGCATGTTTCCTTTCAAGGGGTTGCCGAGAAACCGCGAGGCAAACACGACATCGGCACGTTTTTCTATGATCGGGATCACCAGGTCCGGAATGATCGTCGGATCGTACTGGTAATCCGGATGCAGCATGACGATCACCGAGGCACCGGATTCGAGCGCCGCGTTGTAGCACGTCTTTTGATTCCCGCCGTAGCCCCGGTTCCAGCGATGCGTGAAACATTTCAATTTCAATGTCTTGGCTATGTCAACCGTGTTGTCCTGACTGCAGTCGTCAACCAAAATAACCTCATCGACCCACCCCTCCGGAATTTCCGCGTAGGTTCGTGTCAGCGTCTCTCCGGCATTGTAAGCTGGCATCACGACAACGATCCGGCCGGCATGGGATGGCCTGACGTGCATCGACTGATTCATACCCTTCCCCCCCTGACGGATCGAAATAGTATAAAATCCGCTCCCGGAGATCAACGAGGCAGATTGATGGATCATCACCGCTGCATCCCGCTCTGATAGAGTTTTCGGTCAAAGGCATCCTCAACCGAGCGAATGATCCGTTGAACGTCGAGATGCGTATGTGCCAGTCGACTGGATCCGTCCCACGCGTCACGCTGCGTCGCGACCCGAATCAGTTGTCCTCTGCTCTCCCTTACAAGCCGCATCGACAACCGCTGTCCCGGGTTCGGAGGAGTGTTCGGGATGTCCGGGAAAGCCGGATTGATGACCAGAAGAAACACCCCGCGCTTCCGATAGAGCCCCGCCGCACGAATCGCATTCCGGTAAGCAGGCTCGTCGAAGATGTCGGCAAACCCGCCGATCAGCGGTTCCGGGAAGCAGTCACTGAGAAGGACAACGATCGCCCGGGCACCCGGCTTCCGCAGTTTTTCCTGGCGGGCCATCTCAAGTGCCTTCATCAGTCCATCCCCCAGCGGCGTTTCACCCCGGATGGTCAGACCCGCCAGATTCCTGCAGACGATCCGGTGATTGGTGGAGGGGTGGTTGTGGACGCGTGCCTGATTCCCCTGCATCGAGATGAGGCCGATCCGATCATGGTTGCGATGAAAGCTGTGACGGAGCGATCGGATGATGTCAGCGAGTACCAGACGGAATACGGCGGTGGACCGACTGAGATCCACCAGAAGAATCATCGTCAGACTCGGTCGCTCCAGACGAATCCATCGCACCAGCTCGGATTCCGTTATCTGGAATCGTCGGTTTTCGATCGAGTATCGCCCATGGAGAATCGCAGTGCGAAGAGTTGCCGTAACAGCCGGAGGTTCGCTCGATCGCCGCATCGCGGAATACCGCGTCATCCGCCCCGTCCGCTCGCTCCTGACCAGACTTCTCCGAATTCCGCCACGCCGGATCCGCGGCTTCGTTTTTCTGAACACTCCGAGTGCTTTCCGGAATGCATTGCGGGTTCGGGCTGTCAGATCCGCGACCGACTCGAACAGCGGCATACCCGACAATGTGCCGCGTTGCGCAAGAACGGTTCGTTTTTCGCGTCGGGAGCGCTTGAAAATCCGGGTAATCGAATCAATCAGGCGGTGAACGAGGTTTTTTTTTCCGAGGAGTTTTCGGTAATCCCCATGATCGCTGATCGAGTTTCCGAGGATCGCGTCATATCCGATCCGGATCCTGCCGTGGGATCGTCATGCACGGCGGTCGTGATGTGCTTTCGAAGCACGGAGCGGACTTCGTCAGGTGACGGTGGTTCGAGAAGGCCACCGTCACGCGTCCGATGCGCCATCACCAATCCCGCGGCTGTTTCGATGTCGTGCCCCCTGACCTCGATCCGGCCGTTCAGCGCGGCGAGTGTGCGCGAGGTTCGAACGATGGCGATATCCGGTCGTTGTCCGTCCACCTTCAGTTCGATGGCCGCGCGAGCGATCGCATCGAGACAGGCATCGCTGATCCGGACATCCAGAAGAATCTGCCTGCTTGCCCCGATGATGTCCCTGTACCGGCGCTGTTCAGGCTCGTACAACCTGCCGAATGCATCCGGATCCGCCTCAAATCGCAGATTGCGGCGCATGATCTCCGTGCGCATCGCCGGATCATCGATGGTGCTCATCTGCACACATAACGGGAAACGATCCAGAATCTGCGGCCTGAGATCGCCCTCTTCCGGATTCATGGTACCGATCAGCACAAACGAAGACGGATGACGAATCGACACGCCTTCTCGCTCGATCGAGTTCCAATGGGAAGCTGCGACATCGAGAATATCGTCGACCAGATGATCCGGAAGCAGGTTCACTTCGTCGATATACAGCACGTTCTGATTGGCCTCACCCAGAATCCCGGGCTGCACCAGCTTTCGCCCCGATTTCAGCAGGACTTCCACATCGACACTTCCAATCAACCGATCCTCCGTGCAACTCAATGGCAAAGAAATGATCCGCATGGGTTGCTCGATGGGAACGAGTTCCTCGCGGGACTGACACTCCGAGCAGAAACGGGAGGGCGTCGAGGGATCACATCGGAACCTGCAACCCGCAACAGACGTATAGAGGGGGAGAACGGATTCGATGGAATGAACGATGGTGCTTTTGCCGGATCCCTTGGGACCACAGATCAGCACGCCTCCGATGGAGGGATTGATGATGTTGACGAGCAGGGCTGTTTTGAGGAGATCCTGGCCGACAACGGCTGAAAACGGAAACCGATCCATATGGAGACCCTCTGTGGGGCCAATGATAAAGAATTTCCGCTCGTTTCACAATCCGCAAGTTCGGCGGAAGTTGAGTCGAACCTGCAGGTGGCTTGACATCGAGGAGGAAATTGTTTTACCAATAAGAGCAAAGACCAGATGATTCCGCCGGAAAACAACTATCAGAGGAGCATCAATGAGGAAACTCGGTGAGATTCTAATCGAAAGCGGAGAGTTGAGCCGCGACCAGTTATCGAGTGCGCTTGAGCGGCAATCGATCACCGGCGGACGACTCGGTACGAATCTCGTTGAAATGATGCTGATCGACGATATCCGTCTGGGGGATATCCTCTCTAAACAACTCGGTGTTCCCTCTGTTCATCCCAAGGTACTGCAGACCATTCCGCGAGAGGTATTGGAACTCATCCCGACGAACATGGTCGAGTATTACAAGGTCGTGCCATTCAAACTTGAAGGACAACGCCTCCACCTCGCCATGCTCGACCCCTCCAACGTCACTCTGGTGGATGAACTCTCCCACCGCCTCGGTTACATCATCCGGCCATACATCTGTTCGGAGAATACTCTCTACCGTGCGCTGTCGGTTCATTACCGGATCGCTCCGCCGCTGCGTCGAAACCTCAATATAACGGAAACCTCCTCGGATTTCGTCACCCATGACATGTCCGGCATCATCTCTCTGGACGATCAGGGCCAGTTCACCTTTGTCGATCGTGTCGAAATTTTGGGTGAGAGCACCAAAAAGCTGTTTCTCGATGCACCGACCAAGACTGCGATCATCGGATATTTCCTGCAGTTTCTGGGATATTGCTGCGATAAAGTCGCCTTTCTGGCCTACGATAACGATAAAAACTATCTCTGGAGAGACGCGAAGAGTTTTCAGGAAGGCAAACGGGGAGTTCCGTGCGGTGAACAGGTCAATCGCTCCCGCTTCTGGTCACGGTATCTCGAACAGCCGGGGTTCTTCTTCACGAAAATCCCACAACCCCCCGGAGAACTCGGCTGGGTGGAACCCTTCATCGATCTCGCCAATGTCCGCGCAGTGTTTCTGGCGCCGATCGAGGTTTCCAAGAAAGTCATCGGCATTGCAGTCGGCGGATCGACCGTGGCACTCAGTCTGGAAGAAGAACAGGACAATATCCGGAAACTGCATCTGATGGCCAATTGCGCAATGAAGATTCAGGAGAACCGGAAGATCATCGAATCGATCACCTGATCCCGGACTCCGGACAGCAATCGGCCAATCGTCTCAAACGGATCGTTCTCCGACAACCGGAGCCATCAGGAAACTCCGTATATCCTGCAGGTCCCCATAGCGACCCAACGCGATCATCAGCTTCACCGCCGCGCATTCGACGGTCATATCTCCGCCCGGAATCACTCCGGCGGTCGTCGCGGCCTGTCCCGCCTCATACAATTTCAGATCGACGGCACCGCGCGGTGACTGAGACACGATCAGGACCGGGATGCTTCGCCGGGTCGCTTCGCGGAGCATTTCGAGGAATCCCGGGTGGCTGACCGGAAGATTTCCGGCGCCGAAGGCTTCGAGCACAAGCCCCCGGATGCCGTTGCGAAGGAGATTGATCAGCAGGGCGGGGTCGAGACCCGGCACGATTCGAACGACCATGATTCCCGGATCGATGCGTGTGTCAACCCGAAATCCCTCCCGTGCAGGCATGACATGATCGAAGAGCTTGACCGCGAGTCCGAGTTCGGCCAGGGGATCGAGATTCGGGCTGTTGAAGGCGGCATACGACCAGATGTCCTGTTTCTGGATGCGTGTACCGCGGTACAGCTTGTTATCGAAACAGACACCGACCTCGGGAATCGACATTCCGGCGAGGATGACGGCATTGACGAGATTCCCGCGGGCATCGGTTCGCAGTTCCACCAGGGGGAGTTGCGATCCGGTCAGGATCACCGGCTTGTCGAGGCCTTCGAGCATGAACGACAGAGCCGCAGCCGTATAGGCCATGCTGTCGGTGCCATGGATTACGACGAATCCGTCCTGTTTCGGATAGGCCGTCTCAATCGCCCGGGCAATTTCAATCCAGCGGGCCGGTTCCATCTGCGATGAATCGATATTGAAAGGCGCGATCAGCGAGATCCGGGCGATATCGGACAGGCCCGGAATCCAGTCGGTAATGCGATGCGAATAGGAATCCGGGCGCAACGGTCCGGGATGCCCCGACATCCCGAAGGTGCCTCCTGTGTGAATGATGCAGATGCGCGGTCGATGTTCCATGTGTTTCCTCGGAAGATCGGGTTACTTGCGGACGCGCGCCGGAACGGGTCTTCTGAGCGGTCCGCAGGTGTTTCGGATTTCCGGCTGTCCGCTTGCGATCAACTGAGCACGCTCGGTGATCAGCATCGGCACCCCGAATTCTACATCGACACGGCCCCGAAGTAAAAACGGGCCGTGTCCTTTGAGGAGTTCCTGCGCGTTCTGCTCGAATGCCACCGGAAAAAACGTCGCTTCGAAGCGTCCCCACTCATCGGAAAACGTGATGAACACCATCAGTTCTCCGGTTTTCTTCGTGCGTGTCTTCTTGCCGATCACCCGCCACCCCAGCGCATAGGTATCGCGGCCGGCGCGGGCCGAAAGATCCACCGAGCGCACCACCGGACGCAACCGGCGGACACGGGCCACCTCATCGGAAAAGATCCGGAAGGGATGTGCCGAGATCGTCAGGCCGAGCAATTCGAGTTCGCTTCGGAGCATGTCGGATGGCATCGGATCGGCGAGCGGCGGGACCAGATTCAGGAGCCGGCGGACTCCGGCGTTCCGATCGGCGGGAGGTGTTTCGGGCAGGTCGTGATAGTAGATTTCGATCCCCCAGAGGGATTCGGGGATGGTGCGTCCGAGCGATCGGAGGGCGCCGCATCGCGCGAGACTGCGGGCTTCGGATACGTCCGGACGGACGCGTTCGAGAAAATCGATCAGATCCCGGAAGGGGCCGCTCCGCTCCCGGTCCCCCACGATCCGCCCCGCCGTTTCCTCGGACAGCGACTTGACCTGCATCAGGCCGACCCTGAGATGCTCACCGGCGCCCGTGAACCGGATTTCGCTGCCGTTGACGCACGGGGAGTGAATCGTCAGGCCCAGACGGCGGGCTTCTTCCATATACTCGAGCGCGCCGTAGTAGCCGCCGCCGCCCGACAGAACCGCCGCCATGAATTCCGCCGGATGATGGCTCTTGAAATACATGCTCTCGAAGGATTCCAATGCGAACGACGCGGAATGAGCCTTGCAGAAGGCATATCCCGAGAAAGATTCGACCTGACGGTATACTTCGTCGATCGAAACCTCGGGCATCCCCTTGCTGCGACACCCTTCGTAAAAACGGTCCCTGTAATCGACCAGCTTTTTGTGATTCTTCTTGTACGACATCTGCCGCCTCAGATCATCCGCCTCGGCCAGCGTCAGCCCGGCCAGTTCCGAAGCGATCCGGATGACCTGTTCCTGATAGATCAGACACCCCCTCGTATCGCGCAGAATGGGACGCAGGAGGGGGTGGGCGAGTGTTTCGGGTTCGAGTTTCAGATGGCGGCGGAGATAGGAATGCTTGCCGCCGTAATTTGAGACACCGGGACGGATGATCGATGACAGCGCCGTGAGACACTCGAAATCGTCGCACCGCGCCTGCCGGATCAGCCCGATCATCGCGGGACTTTCGATATAGAAACAACCGATGCTGCGCCCTTCACGAAGCCATTCGCGGGTCACCGCATCGGCCAGAAACACCCGCGGATCCTCGGGAACGGACTTCCCCTGCCGCCGCACGGCTTCGGAGGTGTGGGAAATGACTTCGAGGCCTTTCTGGCCGAGAATATCGATTTTGAGGAGCCCCGCGTCTTCGACCGGTCCCATCGACCACTGCGTGATCGTCAACCCCTTGTCGCCTCGCTGCAACGGCATGTGCGCCACGATCGGATCGGGCGTGATCACCAGGCCGCACGGATGCGTCGCCATGTTGCGCGGAAACCCTCCAATACGCTCGACGAATCGACCGAGTGTCCGGAACGGTTCGCGTTCGAGCGGCAGGCCGCGCGTTTCGGGTGATCCCGCGAGCTTTTCCGCGACCGCCCCGGTGCCCGAGTAATGTGGAAGCCGCTTGATGAATCCGTCGACCTCGGATTTGGGCAACCCGAGCGCCACCGCGACTTCACGGAATGCGCCCCGGATCTGAAACGTCACATGCGTCCCGATCATCGCCACATGACGCTCACCGTAAAACTCAACGATGTAATCCAATACACGCTCCCGGTCCGCCGTCCCGAAATCCAGATCGAAATCCGGCAGCGACGCGCGCTGCTCATTCAGAAAACGCTCGAAAAACAGATTGTGAACGATCGGATCGACGTGCGTGATATGGAGGCAGAACGAGACGATGGAGTTGGCGGCGGAGCCGCGTCCGAGACAGGGGATGCGGTGCGAGCGGGCGAAGCGGACGATATCCCAGCAGATCAGGAAGTAGTCCGCGAGATGCATTTTGTCGATGACAGCGAGTTCGCGTTCGAGCACTTTTCGGGCGGCGGACTGTCCGGATTCGGCATACCGTTCGGAAAGCCCCCGCAGCGCCAGCCCCCGAAGATGCAGATACGCATCCCCGCCACCCGGAACGGGAAACTTCGGGAGATGGCGCTGATCCAGATCGAGATCCACCCGGCAAGCTTCCGCCACCCGGACCGACATGCGGAGTGCTCCTTCGAGACCTTTCAGGCGACGGGACATGTCGGAGGGGGATTTGAGATCCGCGCAGGGAGGTGACAGGGTGCCGGGCGGGAGATTTCCGATGGTGGTGTTGCATCGAAGCGCACTCAGTATCCGATGGATTTCATGATCCCCCGGCACAACCAGCCGGACCGCGTTGGTGGCAACCGGCGCAAGTTTCAGACGGGCGGCGGCATCGAGCGTCCTGGCACGATGCGTACGCGCATCCGGCCCCTCCCAGGCATGAACCTCCGCCAGCGTCGCCCGGCGCCGTTCGGGATTCCGAGCGCACCTCGCGAGAAGAGGCAGATCGTCGGACAAAACGATCACGGACAACGGCAGTTCAGCGATGCGGGTTTCCCAGTCGAATGAGGCATCGAGGTGCCGATCGGTGATGATGCGGCAGATCGCCTGATACCCCGGCATGTCGCGGGCGAGCAACACGGCGCGGCGAGGCGCACAGGCCAGTTCAACACCGTAGATCGGCCGGATCCCCCGCGCCCGGCAGGCGCGCGTGAACGGAACAGCGGCATACAGACCATTCGTGTCGGTCAACGCCAGGGCATCCATGCCCATCCGGGCTGCCGCCTCAACGATTTCCTCAACGGTGTTCGCCCCCTCGAGCATCGAAAAATTGGAGTGAACATTGAGATGCACGAAATCAGGCATGATGCACCCGGGGAGCGGCAGCGGCAATCGAGATCGCGCGGGGCAGATCGGGGAACCGGCAGCGGATACGGTCGGCGGCAGCCAACGCACCGTCCCATCGCCGACGACGGGCCGCGTCACCGAACGGAAGTTCCGGAGGACAGTATGTCAGATAGCCGGCGCTGAGTGTCAGGGCGCGGAGACGGACCCGGCGCGTATACAACGCATCGAACATATCGCGCGCCGCACGATAGATTTCAGGATCACGGTGCGTGGGCGGATCCAGACGGATCTGCCGCTGAGCGGGCACCGAATCGGAATACAGAATCCGCAGAACAATCCGGCGGGCGGACCGGGAGCGCGCTCGGAGTTCGGCACCGAGATCGCCGGCCATGAGCGCGAGCTGCGCCAGGATCCGGCCGGTATCCAGCAGGTCCGACGGCAAGGCAACCGTCACCTCGGGGTCAACCGGCGGATGAAACGGCCGCACCTTCGCATGCTCGTCACCCCGCGCCTGCCGCACCAACACCTCACCCCGCGGTCCGAAGACGTGTGTGAGCAGTGCCGGGGGGATCGCCGCAAGCTGGCCGATCGACCGCACCGACAACGCACGCAAACGCTCGCGAAACCGCCCATCCATGCCGGGCAGCCACTCGACCGGACACTGCTCCAGAAAGATACGCTCCTCACCCGGCGCCACACGAAGCAGATGCCCGAGCTTGGCAGCGCGACAGGCCACATGGCTGACCGCCTTGTCGGAGGCGACCCCTACCGAAACGCTGAGCTTCAGATCATCCCTGAGTTCGCGCTGAAGGCGACGGGCGAAATCGAGCGGCGCTCCGAACAGACGCTCGCAACCCGAATAATCCATGAACATCGCATCCACCCCGGCACGCTCGAGGAGGGGCGAATAGCGGGACAGCCGGTCGAGAATCGCCAAGGAGGCGCGGCGGACCAGATTCCAGTCGACCTGCACGAGCGCGGCCGTGGGGCAGAGACGCTCGGCCTGCGGCATCGTAATGCCCGGAGACACCCCCGCCGAACGGGCTTCGTACGAGGCCGCCACCACGATCCCCCGACTTTGCAGATTGCCCACAACAACGGGGCGGGACGCGAGACGCGGGTGGCGCAGGCGCGCCAGAGACGCGAAGAAATCGTCGCCGTCCAGATGCAGAATCGTCTCGGAACCGATCATGACGCCTCCGGATGCCGGAATGAAAAGCGGCATCATCCTGAGTCGATTATAGGCGAACAAAAGGCGAAAATCAACTCCGGAAAGCAGTCGGTTCAGGAGGAACCGTCAGGACGCCATGTTGTGCAGGAGCGTGTCGATCGCGGCGAGAGTTCGCTTTCGGATCCAGCCGGCCATAAGGGGTGAGAGGATGAACCAGGGAGACACCGCGAGCCAGGGGATTGCGAGGGCGAATCGGGGCATGGGAACGATGAGAAAGACCGTGCTGATGATCAGGGCGATCCCGAAAGGGAACAGATACAGAAATCGGGTCATGAACCGGGAGCCACCCAGTTCGGCCTCGAGGTGAATCTCACCGGAACGGACACTCACGGCAAGCCTCGACACGCCGACCAGCGGATTCTGGCGTGAACTGTACATGCCGGGGCCGCGGGCGGACAATTCCGTATCCGTCCGCGATTCGATCCGGAAACTGTGCGTCGCCAGCGTGATCCGCGCAGTCTCGATCGCTCGCGCCGGATCCCCTCGAAACGGAAGGGTCTGATGATAGTCCATGTGGTTCGGATCTCCTCCATTCGAATTGTCCGCTTGTTTTGAGCGATGGTCAAGGGAACTCCGCAATCCGTCCGTTACACTGCAGTCGCGCACGATTTGCGAACTCAGTTCCACGAAATCTCCGCAACACTGATCTCCCCGACGATGTGATCGAGATCCTGAGACAGCATCGCCGCCGTCCAGGTCGCCGACCGGATCAATCCGGTCTCCAGCCCACTCCAGCAGAAGGATGGCACGATGACCACCCGGAGCGCGTCATTGGCCGGAACGGACACCTCCCTGTAATCGTAACTCGAAAAATCAGGCCAGAAGTAGACGGCACCGCCAACGTCCATCATGACGAACAGCGCCAGCCGATCATACGTCTCGGAGGTCGGATTGCAGATCCAGACATGACACCAGTAGTTGTCTCCTTCCTGAATCCGGTACTCGGGCATGATGAACCGCACTCCCAGTTCAGAGCATGTGATCGGCAGAGTCGATGTCGACCCGGATTCACATGAAACACGATCGGATTGCGCGAATACGCCAGTCACAGCCAGGCAAACCGTTACGATCGAGATCATTGATTTCATGGTAGGGCTCCTTTTTAAAGCCGGGGACAAGGTGTCGTTCATGGTGACTATAAGGATGTCATCCGATCGATTTCGCGCGCAGGCTCTCTGCAGACGATCGCGGTTTGTGCTTCGAGCGATTTGCACTATAATGAGATGTCTTTGGCAGAGGGGGTTACCGTGAGAATCGTCATTGTCGGAGCGGGTCTGGTGGGAACGAGTCTCGCCGAGTATCTGTTGAAAGAACGTCATGATGTGTCGATTATCGAGACGAATGCCGACACGATCGAGCGTGTGCGGGACAAGTTCGATCTTCTGTTTGTGGAGGGTTCAGGAAGTAATCCGCGCGTGCTCCACGAAGCCGGTGTCGCAAACGCCGACCTGCTGCTCGCGGTCAGCCCCGACGATGAAGTCAATATCCTTGCCTGTTCATTCGCCGCGCAGGTCAACGTTCCGAAGCGCATCGCGCGCATCCGGGATCTGGATTACATCCACCCGCCGCTCCACATCAACCTCGAAGCACTCGGAGTCACCAAACTGATCGACCCCGAACAGGCAGTCGTCAACTCCATCATCCAGTTCATCCTCACTCCCGGGGCGATCGAAGCGGCCTCGTTCGAGAACGGCAAGATTCTGCTCAGGGAGTTCGCGGTTTCGTCCGAGATGCCGATCGCCGGGAAGAACCTGATGGAGTTCCAGGCACTGACCGACTCCCAGCACGTGCTCCTCATGACGATCGTCCGGAACGACCGGGCAATCATCCCGTCTGGAGAAATCGTCATCGAGGCTGGTGATGAGATTCTGGCGCTCTTCCCGCTCTCCTCGCGAAGCAAGTTTCTCGAGATGCTGAACAAGGAGGATCAGCCTGCAAAGAAGATCATCATCTCCGGAGATAATCTCACGGCGTTCAAACTCGCCCAGAGCCTCGACGGGCTTGCGGAAGAGGTGATCTGGGCTTGTCAGAATCGCGAATACGGACGCTGGGCAGCGGATCGCCTGGATCGGATCGAGATTCTGCATGGTGATTCCACCGAGATCGAACTGCTGAAAGAGATTCACGCCGAGCGAGCCGAGTTTTTCGTGGCCTGCAGCAAGAACACGGAACACAACGTTCTCGCAGCGCTTCTTGCAAAATCCCAGGGTGTGCGCGAGACCATCGCCATATCCGATCAACCGCCCCGAAGCGATCGTCTTCTCCGCTCGGTCGGGATCGATCATGTCATCAATCCCCGCCTGACGACCGCCATGTCGATTCTCGATCATGTGCATCGAGGCCGCATGCTGAGTGAGATCCGGATCCGCGACATGGATCTCGAAGCCGTCCGAATGCTGGCCGGGAACAACAGCCGGATCACCGAACTTCCGCTGTACAAGGCATGGAAACCATTGGCGAGAAAGGCGATTATCGGAGCGATCATCCGGGATGAACAACTGATCCTGCCGCGTGGCGACACGCAACTGAAGACGGGTGATCAGACGATTATCGTCGCGCGAACCCACACGATCCCGGATCTCGTGAAAGCATTCAAAGAGCGTTAAATGAACAAGCGATCCGTCGGATATGCGATCGGCAAACTCATGGAAGTTCTGGCTCTTTGCATGATCGTGCCCCTTCTGACAGGTCTTGCGCTCGATTTTGACTCAGTCTCCGGACTGGCGCTCCTGTCCCCCGAGATTTCCGGTTTTTCCGTCAGTATCCTGCTGACTCTTGCTGCCGGACTGAGTCTGACGGCGTACTGCCGGCGTTATCGCGAGGACATTGGCATCCGTGAAGGATATGCCGTGGTCACACTCGGCTGGATGGTTTTGACCTTCTTCGGCTGCCTGCCTCTCGTTTTCTTCTGGATTCTCACAGCCGAGCGTCTGGATGCTCACACACTCCTGGTTTTTCTGACCGACGCCTATTTCGAAACGATGAGCGGGTTTACCACAACCGGTTCGACGATTCTGAGTAATGTCGAGATCATTCCGCGCGGAATTCTGTTCTGGCGGAGCATGACCCACTGGCTCGGCGGCATGGGCATCATCACTCTGGCACTCGCAATCTTTCCCGCAATGGGCGTCACGGGGTACGGCATGTTTGCGGGGGAGGTTCCCGGACCGACCAAGGAACGCCTCATGCCGCGACTGTCCGAGACCGCCAAGATTCTATGGGGCGTGTATCTCCTGTTCACCCTGGTCGAAACCCTTCTGCTGTATGCAGGAGGGATGCCGCTTTATGAGTCGCTCTGCCACACCTTCGGCACGTTGGCCACGGGCGGATTTTCAACCAGAAACCTGTCGGTTGGCGAGTATCACAACCTGTATTTCCATTGGGTGATCGTGATCTTCATGTTCCTGAGCGGAATCAATTATCTCGTTCATTACAAGGTGCTTCTCAAAGGTGAGTTATCGATCTCATGGAAAGATCGTGAACTGCGTTTCTATTCGGCAGTCATTGTCGTCAGCATACTGATCGTGACCGCATCGTTGCTGATTCAGGGGTTGCCCGAGACCGAAGAACTGGTTCAGCATTATCGCTTTAACAAGATGGATCAGACGCAGTTCGAAACGCATGTCATGCATGAACGCGAACTGGTCGCAACACCGATGGACGCATTCAATCATGCGGCCTTTCAGGTGGTATCGATCGTGACGACGACAGGTTTCTGCACGGCGGATTTCGATTTATGGCCCGATATTACCCGCCACCTGCTCGTTGTGCTCATGTTTTTCGGAGGCTGTGCGGGATCGACAGGAGGCGGACTTAAAATGATCCGCATCATGGCCGTGTTCGGAATCGCATGGCGGGAAATCCGAAAACTGGCTCGTCCCCGCTGGATCGCACCCATGAAAGTAGCCGGCTCGGCGATGTCCTCCGACCGGGTCATCAACATTCTGGCCCTGTTCAACCTGTTCATCATTCTCTTCGTGGTCTGCACGGGCCTGATGACGCTGTTCGTACCGGATCTGGTGACGGCAGCGACGAGTGTTGCGGCGACGCTTTGCAACATCGGTCCGGGGTTGAACGGAGTTAGCGCTTACGAGAATTACTCATGGATTCCGATTCCGGGCAAGTGGATTCTGTCCATGTGCATGCTTCTGGGCCGTCTCGAGATCTTCTCGGTTCTTGTGGCCCTGAAACCCTCGACCTGGCGGAAGTGATCAACGGCGAACCGGACTATCAGGCCCCGAAACTGAATTCTTCCATATCATACAACCCGAATATGCTCAGCAGGTCAGGCGTCAGCAGTGCACCGTAGAACCGCAATCCGGATGCGCTGCCTGTACCTGCCGGCCAGTAAAAATCCGGAATCACCTCGTAGGATGTATACCCATTGAGAACGTCCAGTGGATAAAACTGGAAATCTTGTGTCCATGAAGGATAAAACCAGTATGCTCCACTGACTTCCAGGATCACCACCAGAGGAAGGATTCCCTGATTGTGTCCGGGATTATTGACAAAGGCCCAGAGATTGAACAGGTCCCCTTCCGAGAAGTGTTGCGAAGGCAGTTCGAGATCCACTTCGAGAAACCGAGCCGGAGCGAACTGATCCAGCGCACGGAATGCGCCTTCGAGGTCAGGGCGCGGGCCGATCATGTGCGTTGTCCAGGTATCCTGCGGTGTTCCCGAGTTGATCAGCAGGGTGCGCAGCAGGGCCGGAGACAAGTCGGCTGCATTTTCTGAAAGTGTACGCGTCCAGTAACCGACACAATCCACCACTGCACCCGCCACCATCGCCGACGCACTCGACGTTCCGGCAAAATCCCCGCAGAACATATCGTTCAAACCCGTTTCTCCTTCATATGTTCCGTATCCCGCCGTCGTGACATCCTCGCCCCATCCCTGCACATTCACACGATTGCCGTAGCATGAAATATCCAGCGGAAAGAGATCTCCCTGAGGATAGTAACCGCCGCTGTAAGCACCTCCGGCTCCCACAACAATCGCACCGCTGTCACCGTACCAGCTCAATACATCCAGGTTCATCCCGCCGTTTCCCGCCGCCTCAACCACGTGAATGCCATTTCCGACCAGTGTCTGAATCGCCGCATAAACACCATTGTTCGACTGGGCATCGGGATAATGATTCGTCCACCATTCAATCGGAATGTAGTTGCCGGTTCCCGAGTTGTATTCCCATTGCTGCTCCAGAAGCAAGACATCTCCCGGAAGCAGCACTGCTCCGGCATTCATGATCGCCTCGGGCACACGCCAGCTCGGGTTCGTATACGGTGAATTCGGATCCCAGTACGACCCGTATGTCTTCACGTTCGCCTCATGACAGATACCCGTGACACCCCAGCCGTTGCTGTCGGCTATCAATTCTCCCAGAACAGCCGTTCCATGGTGCAGATCAGCATCCGCCGGTGACTGCTCATAAGGATTGAGCTGAGCCCAGACCGCCTTGCTCAGATCAACGTGCGCGTAATTCCAATGATATTCGATATCACAGACGGTGACACCCAACCCCGAACCACCACTCTCGGTCCACGCATAATAGGCATTCAGCCCGGTCGGAGGCCATTCGGATGCGTTGTTGAGATAATCCTGTTGCGGTTCATGGTTCGGAGTCGGGAAGGGCAGGGGTTGCGGCAACGGAACAGGGGCTGCGTGAAGCACATCGAGCCGATGGTTCAAGGCGTCCGCAACCGCCCACACATCGTTCGCATTCGACACCTCCAGATAATACATGTTGTTCATGTTGTACACATTTTGCCGCAGATTGCTCTCGGCAACTGCATGCATACCGTCCACGAGTTCTTCAGGAAGTTGCCCGCACACCCGTTCCCATCTCAGGTTTCCAAACCGACTTTCGATCTCTGAGAAGTCGACTTTCGAGCGATTCCCGGAGATCAATCCACCATCCGCCAGACGAACCCGAATCTCCGGTTGAAACATGACCTCGAGGCGATCCGATTCGCAGGGATACCACCCCGCGACCGCGGAAAGGCACGGAACCAGGCACGCGATAACGATGCATGCAATCACGAACATCCTGGACATACGACCTCCTGTCAGGGACAATCCAGTGCGGTGTCCACCCAGTAGTCTCTTCCAAAAATCTGAGCTTTCTTGCCACCCGTGAGCGGAATGTCTCGCGGAGACGTCTGCAGACTCCGGCAATAGAACGACCTGGCGTCCTGCAGATTCGCGAACTGAGGCGATTTCAGTTCGAAACTCACCTTCGTTCCGGATCCGTCCGGACCGGGCACTCCACCCCCTTTGAATTGGTACGTATACTTCGCCCGTAATTCTGACACCTGCCCCACAAAGATCGATCCTCCGGACACATTGGTCATGACGAACACCCCGTAATAGTTGTCATTCTGAGGTGTCGGTGATGGTTCAGGATCTGGAGACGGCGTGATACCCGGCGTCACTGTCGCTGTCGGTTTCGCAGCCGAGGGTGTGCCCGTCGCATCCTTCCTGCGCCACACTTCAATGCCGGTCTCGACCTGAACCCCCCTTGTGATGAAGGTGTCCGGAAGGTCATCGAGCATCACACCGCCATAACTGACCCGTTCACCCACTTTCGTACACAGCGGTCCAGCCAGATCGCTCGCAAGTTGATCGATACTCCAGAACTCCGAACTGTACATGTCGGACGGATACCGATCCATCCGGGGAGGAACCTGTTTGAAATGATCGATGTTCCCATTCATGTTCACGTATCCGCTGTGAGCGTCTCCAAGGATGATCACATCACCGGGTTTCAAGGCTCCCGGGGCGAGGAACTGATCGAGAGGCATGTTCAACTGCGTATACTCCGGTGAAAGCGCATTACGCAGAAAGGCAGCGTTCTGCCCTCGACCCTTGTAGATTTTTTTCATCGCGGGAGGACATTTCGGATCGTTATCGACCGAGAGTTGTGTCGGTTGATCACACCCCAGCGTATCGTTACGCTCACGGGTGACCCGATGTCGATACTCCCCGGCAACATTGTAATCGGGACTCGGAGGCGACGGATCCGTCCCGAAGACGCGATAGTAGGTATAGTCGTGACACACAACAATCGCAGAGACAGAACTGAATGAACACAGGAGCACGCAAAAACACGAGCAGACAAACCGCTTCGTTCTCATGGCACCTCCCTGGTGTGAACGGATTCCTATCCTGAGTGTGGTTGCTTCAACGCCGCAAGTCAAGACAGAGCGGTTTCATCCGGAAAGAATTACAGCGGGCCGAGATCCGATACACCGTGTGACTGGATGACAATCCGATGGAGGAACAGTTCGTGCTTATTGCGACATTCAGGACAAACGCGAACCGGAGCCGGTTTCTATCGGCGGTTTCAGCCGGATCGCGGTCAACATGATGCTCATCAGCAACTGAGCATGGGCGATCATCAGGATACCGATCGGAGCGAACAGCGATGGCAGCAGCACGAATCCCTTGAGCTCCAGGATTTTCAGCACCGTTCCCAGCGTCTTCGAATGCGGCAGGGATCGTCCGAATCGGATCGCTCGAACCAGGACATACGCTGTCACGCCGAACATGATGCATGCCATTCCGATCAGCCAGACCGTACACAGCACGATCGCAACACGCTGTTTCATCCAGGCGGCGGATAACTCCGCGCTTCGGGCTTTCTTTTCCTGAATGTCGCGGTCCAGTTCCTGGTGTTTCTGCCTGAGCGTATCCAGTTCAGGATAGGTCAGATTCCGGATTTTGCTCTGTTCGAGATTCCGTCCGGCCGATTCCAGAGACGCCAGCATGGCCGATTCCTGTTGTTCATTGAAAAACCGCCACACATAGTAAAAGTTCGTGAAATTCACCGCACCGATATCACCGCCGCACGTGACCGAATTGAACAACTCGACATTCAGTGCTTCGAGATACATATCCCGGGCTTCGATTGTATCGCCCTGTTGTTCGGTCAAGAGGGCCAGTACCACCGCCACTCCGGGGTTTTCATGTGACGGCGTGCCGCGTCGTCCCGATCCGATCCCGGGATCCGGAACGGGTTTCAATGCGCCGTCGAATCCAAATGAATCGATGATCTTCCGCAAGACGGTCTTCGCAGTATCGTACTGCTGCCAATCAAGCGCAGTCCGTGCGATCACGAGCAATCCTTCCAGGCTTGTTTCCATCTCTGCCGCCCGCTGCATGACCCGTTTCGACCATACGATCTGTTCGCGTTCATTGAGCAGTGCTGCCATGGCGATCAAGGAGTCCGGAGTGCGCCTGAGCGACATGGCTTCCTGGAGGACCTGGAGTTCGACTTCGGGGAGCCGTTGGATTCTGGTAAAATCGATGATCGCCGCAAGACCTTCTGTTGTGCGGGTCATCTGGATGTTCTGCATGATCCATTGACTGGCTTCTTCGGAGTGATTCAGTTCCATGAGCAGTTGAGCAATCCGCAGTGTTTCGTCTGAAGACCGGCTTCCTTCGCGGGATGCATGCACGAGATCGAGTGCTAAAACCGGGCAGCACGTCATGAAGCGCTCCGCCATGTCGAGGCGTTCCAGGACATCCATGAACGGAAGCATCTGCCGCATCATCTTCGTAGCCGGTTCGGAGTTTCCGGACATGGCCAGCATGCGTATCGCAGAGCGAAAACAGGGTCTGAGCAACGGCAGCCTGGGATGAAAAGGAATCTCGACCACGTCTCTCAAGGCTTCCAGTGCGCGAGGTCGATCGCCTGAAGCCCAGTGGATCGCCGCGATTGCGACCGAGCGGTGCGGGCCCATCCCGACGATCGGGTCGATCACTTCCGCTTCCGGACACTGTTCACCGAGCCACCGCATGACCTCATCCGGGATGTCGATCTGCTCGCAACGGGATTCTTCCAGAGACCGGAGGGTTTGCTTCCATGGCATCATCCCGTGGCTCTGTTCGAGTTGAGCCAGCGTGTTGGCCAAATCCTGACCGGGCGCATGCATGGGTTCCTGAGACGATCCCGACGCGAGAGTGGCGACGGTTCCGATGCACAACAGGGTGATGCCGAGGAAGACCGCGAGCATCCACCGCAGGATAGGGCCGAATGCGGCCACGACTGCCGGTTCGACATGAGCCAGCATGGCGTACAGCCCGATCACCCAGATGCCGACCAGAAACAATCCCAATACGATCGGCCAGCGAGCCAGCCGCAGCCCCTTCGAGACCGGACAGGCCAATCCGCGAGAAAGCGAATCGATCGATTCAGAACGTTCAGCCTGCTCGCGTTCACGCGCACCGATCTCCTGGCGCAACCGTTCGATCTCGGTCTGCGCCTTCAGGTGAGCCTCACGCAGCGATTCACCGAACGACGGTGCGTCGGCCATCACAACCGGAGTCGGATCGGCAGCCTGCACAGGTGTCCATCCGGGCCAACACAACACAATCAATGCGATGCCCGACAACTTGCTCAAGCATCGCAGCCCCGCCATCACGGAGCCTTCGGAGCGATCTGCGTCGTCGGGACAAATCCCGTGTTCTGTGATGTCTGAATTCTGGCCCAGTCACCGAGAACATCCAGCACCAGAACATCGGTACCGACGGGGATTTCTTCGAGCACACGCGCGAGTTGACTCGGCTGCGACCGCACCTTGGATGGAGCGACTCCGGTGATTTTGGATTTCCACGGAATCGGTGTCGGGGTCGATGTCGGAGTCACGGTCGGAGTGGGACTCGGAGCTTCCGTTGGAATGGCTTCGGAATCCACCCGTCCCGATTCGGGATCCTCCGTGGACATCGCTGGAGAATCGGTCGCGGGAGATGGATCTTCGGCAGGTTGTGCCGATGCGGGGGCACGGTCTTCTTCATCCTGGAAAATTTTTTCGAGAACATCTTCGGGAGGTGTTGCTTCAGCCGCCGGGACACCTTCGGTGATATTCAACAATGCCGAATGCACCCATCCCGTTTTTCCGTTGTATGTCCCGTGATACCAACTCCCCGTATATCCATCGAAGGTGATCTCGGCATCGACAGGCAACTGTGCGACCGGAGGGGCATAATTGGTGCCGGGTCCGGGCCGCATGTTTGCACCCTTGGTCGTACGATAGACTTCCGGCGCCGGCAGTCTGGTCTGGACCGTGGTGACCGGTTCCGAAATCGTCTTCGGCTTGCCGTCGGGATCGAGAACCTGGATCAGGTTTCCATGAATGTAGGCGGTCTGACCCAGATCATCCAGGACTTTGTACCATTGCCCCTCTTTCGAGATGATCCGCAGTTTCGCGTTCGCCTGCAATGTTCCGGCAACCGCCGCGGACGTCGAGGGTTCCACACGCAACCGGGATCCATTCTTCAACACACGCGCCTGATCATAGATCGGAGTCGGAGTCGGTTCGGGAGTCGGCGTCGGGGTTGGCTCTTCAAGAACTGCCGGTGTCGAAGGTTCAGGAGTCGGCTTGCGGTTCCGCCCGCATGAGATGGCCATCCCGATCAATCCTGTAATCACTACCCATTTCAGAACATGTTTCACGATTCACCTCATCTGACAGCGTGAGCGTTGATCTTCTCCAGATTACCGCCGCTATTTTACTCCGGATCGGGCCAAGTTTCAAGAAATCACTACCCCGCAACCAGAATTTCCATTACTCCAACGCCATAAGGTGATGGATCATCTGAATCACTGCATCCTCCTTTAAAAAAGATAGGCTCAACTGTGATTTCAAGACGTCCCTCACCCGCAGCGCCTCCCACGGGAATCTCAATGAAAAATGTCTCTGCCGCTATCCACTCCCGAAAGATCTCCCGACCATCGAGCACCAGGCGTACCTCCTGAGGTTCCGGAATGCATCCGATGGAGCGGATACCCTGAATCAGCAGCCGTCCTTTCGAAACCGGGAACGGAATCATCGCAATCGCGCGATTTTGAGTCCACCAGAGACGTGAATTGCCACCCGGATGATCATTGACCATCCCCTCCAGGGGAATGAAGGTGTTCCATTCGATCTGACGAAGACTGAACGACAACACTCTCGAATCGTCACCGCCGACACATCGACTCGGCACAAATTCACTGTCGCTCTCCAGAAAGATACCGTAATCGTCTTCAGGATACTGCTTTCGGACATCCCACACACGCTCATCCGATCGCGCATGCCAGTATCCGGACGGATCGATCCTGACCGATTCGCGGAAATCAGCCGAGGTGATCGTGGCGATCCGCACGGTTTGTGCGACATCCCGAAACCGTAGCGCCCAGCGCTCTCCCTGAAAGCACTCGATCGGAGCGTTCCCGGATACTGTCAGGAATCCGTCGATGAGAGGAAACGGGATCGTCAGCAGACAACTCCTCCGACACCATTCGAGCCATTCACCGCTACGGGGAAGAACCCTCCGCTCGGAACCGAATCGGAAATCGAAGCTGCGTTGGATTCCAATCAGTTTCAATTCAGCAATAATCTCCGGTTTGTCGTCTCTGCGGAGTCGAACGAAAAATGGCTCCAACCCGTCACCCGGCGGCAGGCGAAGGATGCGACTGACCGGATTCTGCCCGGAACCGACGGACCCGACCGGCAGATCAACGAGTTTCTGCCCGGCGCGATTCTCGATCGAAAGACGGGGCTTCCGGCTGGCCTCTGGCATGAGCAATTCCGGAGGAATTTCAACAATGAAAGGTGTATCGGCCGGATAGTAGGGAGCGTCAGCGAAGACGACTGTCGAGGGGTTTTCGAGGGGATGCCAGGCAAGCGCCGGGGGTGAGGGAGACGAGAGCGGTCGACACGCGGCACAGACAATAACGATCCAACCGATCCATGCGATCCGTTGACGTTTGATCCGGGTGTCTCCGAGCGGGTTCACAGCGCCATTCTGGATGTCCGGGACGAATCCGTCAAGTTTTCCGGGGCATCCCCGCAGATTGCATCCGGGCACGGGATTTGTTCTGATAGGGTCATGTCTTTGCGCTTCATGATCGACATGCCGATGGTCATTCTGTTAATCGTCATCAGCCTGTACAGCATCAACGTCGTCTATCATCCCCATTGCGCCTGGTCGACGCATGACCTTCGATTCAACCTTCACCGGTATGCTGCGGTGAGCGACGCGGTGGGGGATGGGCAGTGGACGGCACGATGGACCCGCCTGTTCAATCACGGATATGGATACCCTCTGTTGCTGTTTTACCCGCCGGCCACCCCGATGCTGGTTGCGTTGATGCATCGTACCGGTCTGAGTCTTCTGGATTCGATGAAAGCGCTGGCGATCATCATGTCTCTGGCGGCAACGATCTCGGCATACTGCCTGGGACGAGTGTGGTATGGGGCCTGGGGAGGGTTTCTGACGGGTCTGGTCTACACGCTTCTCCCCTATCGGCTCGAAACACTGCTATCCCGCGGCGCGATCGCGGAATATGCCGCCCTCGGACTGCTCCCTCTCCTGTGGCTGGCCTTCATTCGACTCGGCAGACGCAGCGGGTTCCGCGAATTCATCCCGGCTGCATGCCTTTCCGCCGGAATGCTGCTGTTCCACAATGCCACCTGGTTGACCGCCGTCCCCGTCTCGATCGCCCTGAGCACGATATGCTCGAATTCCCACTCCCGTGCCCGGGCAGCCGGCACCGCACTGCTGGCCGCCGTGACTGGAATGTGTCTGAGTAGTTTTTATCTGGTCCCGTCGATTCTCGAGATGCGGCACATACGGATCGACAATCTGACGACTGCCGCCCACCTGAGTTTCCGGAACAACATGCTTCCTCCCGCGCGCCTCTGGGTCGAGACCTGGCCGTATGCCGGCGCAGGACACCTCTTCACGCTCCTCTTCCTGCTCTCGGCTTCGCTCCCGTTCCGACGCCGGGATGCCGTGTGGACTCTTTTTTTCAGACTGACTCCGATTGCCCTGTTCGCGATGATGCTCGACGGGTCGTTACCGGTCTGGGAGTGCATCAAGCCGCTCCAGTACATCCAGTTTCCATGGCGCTTGTCGGGGCTGGCAGGGCTGTCGATCGCCGTGGCGATCGGTGCGCTGAGTGCCGCGATTGGCAACACCGTCCTGCGCGTCTCGATGTGCCTGTTGATCGCCGTCGCGTCCTTTCATCTCTATTCGCCTTACTTTTTTCAGCATATTTTCCAGTACAACGAGACGCATGAGTTATCGCGCGAAGAATTGATCACTGGAGGTACGACTGCTGTAGTCGCCGACGAATATCAGCCAGGACATGTGCGCGTGCCACCTCACCTCCGCTACGGCCCCGCACTGGCATCGATCGCAATTGAACAGGGATCCCCAAGAGTATTCATCGACACGGATACCTCCACACGCTGCCGGGCGGTCGTGATCGGCACCACGCCCTCCCGAATCCGCTTCAACTGCGTGCATTACCCCGGCTGGACACTGAGGCTGGATGACAACAGGCACCCATTTGATGTCGACTTCGAAACCGGTCTGATGACCACATCCATTCCGGAAGGCCGTCATACGATGGAGTGGGTCTTCACGCGGACGCCGATCCGATGGATCGGCGACATGATCAGTCTGTGCAGCCTGACCATCCTGTTCATTTTGACGAGGCGTTTCCGCAGTCCCTGATCCGTTCAGCCGCAGACCGAGAGGAAGGTGTCGACGATCCGGGGATCAAAATGAATCCCTGATTCCGATCGGATGTATTCCAGGACTTTTTCCTGAGGCCAGGCGGGTCTGTATGATCGATCCGACAGCAGCGCATCATATACATCCACGATAGCGAACAGACGCGCCGCAATCGGTATTTTTTCGCCGGACAACCCGCGCGGATAGCCCATGCCGTTCCACTTTTCATGATGCCCGTAGGGGATATCGAGAGCGGGACGCAGATACAGGATGGGATAGAGCATCTCGAATGCATACTGCGGATGCCTGCACATGATCTCCCATTCTTCGAGTGTCAGTTTACCCGGCTTCTTCAGAATGTGATCCGGGATCCCCATCTTTCCGATATCATGCAGCAAGGCCCCCCTGCGAATGTGAATCATGTCCCTCTCATCCAGGTGCATCGCCCGAGCCAGTTTCAGTGTCCCATCAATCACGCGCCGCGAATGGCCTTCCGTTTCCTGATCGTGAAGTTCCAGAGCGCGTGCCCAGCCTTCGAGAGTCGCATCGTAAGCCACGATCAGTTCCTGATTGGATGTCTGAAGTGCTTCCAGAAGGGAAGTATTGTCGATCGCCACGGCGGCCTGCCCTGCCAGCACCTGGAGAAAATCGATCCAGTCCTGCCTCGGGGAGAACGGTTTCCGATGGAACACCTCCAGGACCCCCTTCACCTGCCCTTTCGCCATCAGGGGTACTCCATGATAGGCTGTAAAGCCTTCGGACACTAATTCTCGTGGCAGGTTCGAATGCCCGAAATGATCCAGTCCAAACGGGATGTCAATGGGTTTTCGCGACATGACGATCTGACTGACGAAGCCTTCGCCAATTCGATCGGCGGCGTATGGGAACGGCATGGTTTTAAAACCACGATTCGCCAGGCAGATCAGGGTTCGCGAGTCCAGATTGAGTGAAACGATATCGGCGGCATCCGCTTCGAGATGCGCCATGACCTGATCGAGAACGATGCCCAGTGTGATGCCCAGGTCGAGGCTCCCGGTGATGGCGCGGTCGATCGTGTGCATGGCATTCAGGCGTCGCAGGTGGAGTTCCCTGTTTTCGTTCAGACTGATCCGATGAATCGAATTGCCGGCAATCTCGGCGAGCGTATTGAGCAGACGCTCATCGCTGCGCGACAGAACCCGTGGGATTCTGACCGAGATCATCATCGCGCCGACCACCCGATCAGCGCTGCGAATCGGCACGCACGCGCCACCCCAATCCGGAGGAATCATCTCCACGACATGCAACCGGCTGTCCGCGCGATACTCAGCGGATGTAAATATGGCTCCGGTGTCGAGAACGTAATCGAAAATGGCATCGCGTGCATCCGGAGCATCATCGCGCATCAATCCGCACCAGCCGCGAACCGACCTGTGCTGTATCGCCTTCGTTTCCGGATCGATCAACACCATGCACCCGGCTTCACCATGAATGGCGGCAATGGTTTCATCCAGAATAACAGACAGAATCTCGTCAATACTCCCCGCCGATCGCAGCGCCGCCGATACCTTATACATCGCCTCCATTTCGATCAATCGTTGCTGCACCGCATCTTCTGCGTGTTTGCGATCGGTGATATCGGTCAGAATACCCATTAAACCGACCAACTGTGTCCCGGAAAAACGCTGACGACTGGATGAGCAGATCCAGCGTACATTCCCTGTTTTATCGAGAATGCGGTATTCCAACGATTCGGTTTCACCATCGAGAGTACGGAAGAAACTGTCCTTGAGCAGATCGAGATCATCCGGGTGGACGAATCGCGCGAAGTGAGATCCGGTGACTTCCGCCGGTGAATAGTGCGTCAATCGCTCGATCGCGGGACTGACATAGGTCAGATATCCTTGATTGTCGAGCATAAAGACGACTTCATTGAGATTCTCCACCAGTGATCGATACCGCTCCTCACTGTGAAACAGCGCCTCTTCCGCCTGCCGACGCTGATTCTCGTTTTTCAGGGATTCGAGAGCGAAGGCAAAATCGGCCGCAACTTCTTCAAGTAACTGGAGTTCCGGTGCGTCAAAGATATGATCCTCATCCGAAAAAAGATGCAGCGCGCCCCAAATGCCTTCCGACGAGGCGAGCAGAAGGCCGGCGGACGAGCGATAGCCCAGTTCACTGCAGAGCAGATTGAAGACGGAGTTGTTCGATGTATTCGATGCAAACTGAACCACATCGGTTTTCCGGCTCAGAATCACCGGAGAACGTTCGTTGATAAATGCATCGAGGCCGTTGTGAATGGCGCGGTCGAGCGCTTTTCGATCCTGTTCGAATCGCGCCTGAAACCCGATCACATCCATGTTGGATCCACTCATATCGGCGCTCCGGGCCACCACGGCGGCTCGGAACTGCCCGATTTCGACCGCAATCCGGCAGACACCGTTCACCAGTTGCTCCGCTTCCCGCACCCTCACAATCATCTGGTTCATCTCACTCAGAACGGCATAAACTCGATTCAGACGACGAATCTCCTCATCCGCGCGACGCTGTTCGGTGATATCTTCGTACATCCCGAGAACGGCGATGATCTGATCCTGCGCATCTCTCAACGGAATTTTGCTCGTTCTCAACCACGCCTTGCTTCCATCCGGACGTGTCTGCGCTTCCTCGTAATTGAGCTTCGCCATGCCGGATTCCATGACGGCCCGGTCGTCCATCCGGTAGCGCTCGGCATGCGCGGCGGCTGGGGTTTCGAAGTCGGTTTTTCCGACCAGTTCCTCGGGTGAGGAGTACCCGCAGTCCTGCGCGAGCGCCTTGTTGGAACCCAGATACACCGAGTTTCGATCTTTCCAGAAAATGCGCTGAGGGACGTTGTCCAGAACAAGCTGAAGCATCTGCCGGGATTCGAACAATGCACGCTCGGATCGCTTCCGTTCCGAAATGTCCCGGATCGATTCGATCGCTCCGATGACGTTTCCTTCCGGATCGAGCAGCGGCGCTGCGGTCCCGATCAGGTAACAGTCCCCACGAATCGGGTGATTGAGAAACGATTCGCCGTACACCATTCCATGCGAGCGTACGATCGTCGGATAGAGTTTTTCGACAGAATCGGAGGATAGAAACACCAGATCGATCAGAATCGGACGACGCTCACCGTAAAATGGCACAGCGTACTCCCGATTCCCCTTGCCGATCATCTCGCTCGCCTCGACTCCCGTGAACTCCTCCGCGGCACGGTTCCAACTCGTGATCCGTCCCTCCAGATCGATCGTGAACGTGGGATCGGGATGAAAGTCGATGATGCTCGTCAGGCGGCTTCGCGACAATCGCAACTCTTCTTCGATCCGTTTCCGTTCCTGGATTTCGTGATCGCGTTCGAGAATCTTTTCTTCGAGCAGCTTCGCCTGGCGGGTGAGGAGTTGCTCGCGCTCCTCATGTAAACTCACCTGCTTCACCAGTTCGGACGGCGTGAGTTTGTATTGAGTCAGGAGGTCCGAGTAGACAGATTTGAGGGCGTCGAGTTCTTCAGGTGAGATAATGTCGCTTCGCTGAATGACCGAGTGAGCAGTCGCAGCACCGATGACACTCGCCAGCCGCCGTTCCACCTCTCCCTGCAACTCGGCCAATCCCGAAATGGACAGCTTCCCCCCCGATCCGACGCCCGTTCGATCAAAACACTCCGCAGCATACTCGATCGACTTTTCAAGAGGGAAATACTGAGTGAACAATGAGACGATTTTCTGCCTCTTGCTGTCCGAATCGATCTCACTGCCCCGGTGAACGGTTTCGATCCGATGCCCGGTGATCATGATATCGACGAATGCATCCGCCAGCCGCTTCTCTTCCGGGGTTTGACGAAGAAGAAAGGATCCGAGAATGAACAGACCAGCATTGAACAGAAGGGTCCAGAAAACGGAATGGGTAACGGGATCGAGTCCCGACAGGCCGAAAAGCGCTTCCGGTTTCAGAGCCGAAATACCGAATGGGCCGGAATGCGTTACGGACAGTGCCAGAATGCCTCCCTGCACGAGAACCGGAACGATCAGGGTATGGAACCAGATCAAAAAACCGGCGACCAGACCGGCCAGTGCCCCGACGCGGTGACCGCGCCGCCAATAGAGCGCTCCGATAATCGACGGCGCAAACTGGAGAACCGCTGCAAAAGCGATCACACCGAAATCGACCAGCGAGATGAATGACCCGACTCTCAGCCATAGCCAATACCCGCCGGAAATCAGTGCCGTGACGGCAAGCCACCGGAACTGAAGCACTCGATGCTTCAGGAAGCGCAACGGTCGCGTCCACTCCAGAACAGGCAATACGATATGGTTGGTGACCATTGTCGAGATCGTCATGGCGGAGATCATGATCATGCCGATGGAGGCGGAAAATCCGGCGATGAAGACAAGAAGCGACAGCCAGGGCTGCTTGAACACGATCGGAATCAGCAACACAAAACCATCTGCATCCCGTCTCGGCAGATCGAGCAACAAGCCTCCGAGAGCAATCGGAAGGATGAAAATCGTAATCAGGATAAAGTACAGAGATACTCCCCAGACTGCCGGTCTGATGTGCTTCTCGTTGAAGTTTTCCACGACACTCATGTGAAACTGACGCGGAAGGAATAAAAAGGCGGACATGGATAACACCAGATAGGTAACCCAATCCAGATAAAACTTGGGGGTCGACTGGATGTGATCGAGAGCATCGGAGAGCGGCGATTCTTCAAAACGACTGAAAACATCCCGGAACCCATCGAACGCAAAGTAGGTGACGAAAATCCCGACCCCCACCAGCCCCGCCAACTTGAAAATGCTCTCGATGACCGTCGCCATGATCATGCCTTGATGATGTTCGGTCGGCGCTTCCCGGCGAACACCCATGATGATCGTGAAGAGTATCAATAAGGCAGAAATGACCAGTCCGATATGCAGACTCGCCACCCCGGGATCAGGCCTGTCCGGATAGTGCGCCATGATCTCGAATGTCGTGATGATCGCTTTCAATTGCAGCGTGATATATGGAACCACACCGAACAGGGACATGATTGTGACCATGAACGCAATCGAGGGGGATCGATCGTACCGCAACGAGATGAAATCGGCGATGCTCGTGATCCGATACGTATTCCGTATCCGGATGCAGCGCCGCAGGAGGCTGGGCGCGGCCAACAGAACGATCGACGGGCCGAGATAAAAGGTGAGGAAGAGGTTTCCTGTGGAAACGGCCTTCCCGACACTGCCGTAAAACGTCCAGGCCGTCAGATAGACCATCAGGGACAGCGTATAGAAGACTGGATGGTCGACCAGATTTCTGCCGCGCTCCGCTCTCCGCTCGACCCAGTAAGCAATCAGAAACAAGAACCCGAGATACAATCCGCAGAACGTCCACAGAAAGGCATGGCTATACATTCACCACCCCGCTCATGAACATCCGCCATTTCCATCCCGTTTTCTGTTGATCCGATCACACAGAAATACGACAACAGTCAGAATGAACCAGCAGGAGATCAGGTAGACGAAGAGAGCATACAGGCCTGAGAAGCCAAAGATTGTCAGAATCGGCCAATTCAGGAGAAGGATGAACAGGCAGAACAGACAGAACAGGATACCGCGAGTGTTTTCCGGCTGACCCCCCATCGATCCTCCCACCGCTCTGACGAAACAGCTTGGCCGCAGTTCGTCCCTCGGAACAAGCCATGTATCTGATTATACACGATTATGAAAGAAATCGTCCAACCACAAAAAAACCGCCGTCTCAAACAGTCAGACGGCGGTGAAAAATGGGCGCTAGCAGGCTCGAACTGCTGACCCCTGCCGTGTGAAAGCAGTGCTCTCCCGGCTGAGCTAAGCGCCCGATGGCTGAATTACGCTAGCATGACGTAATCCAGCTGTCAAGAACCCAGTGTCATCGCGCGAATCGAAATCGATCGCGGTCACTTCCCGAGTGTGGCGACCATCACGGCCTTGATCGTATGAACACGGTTTTCCGCCTCATCGAACACCCGCGATTTCGGTCCCTCGAAAACCTCATCCGACACTTCACAGATATCCGGGAATTTTTTCGAGGTTGCGGTATCGAGATTGTGGAAGGCGGGCAGGCAGTGCAGGAAGATGGTATCCGGGTTCCCGGTGGCGTCCATCATCGCACGATTGACCTGGTAGGGTTTGAGCAGCGCGATGCGTTCGGGGATCTTGTCTTCTTCGCCCATGGATGCCCACACGTCCGTGTAGATCGCATCCGTTCCATCAACTCCCTCTTTCACATCACTGGTCACGGTAATGCATGCACCGGTCTCTTTCGCAATCTCCCGGCACCGATTCAACAGATTCGGATCCGGGTTCAGAGCGGCGGGTGTGACAATCCGGAAATCCATGCCCATTTTCGCCGAACCGACCATCAGTGAATTCGCCACATTGTTCCGGCCGTCGCCGACGTAAGCCAGCACAAGACCTTCCAGCCCGCCGAATTCTTCGATCAGGGTGAGAAAATCCGCCAGAATCTGCGTCGGATGGTAGGTATCGGTCAAGCCGTTCCAGACCGGAACACCGGCATACTTCGCCAGCGTTTCCACGGTTTCATGTTTGAATCCGCGGAACTGAATGCCGTCGAACATCCGTCCCAGAACACGCGCCGTATCCGCGACGGTTTCCTTCTTGCCGATCTGAATATCGTCCTTGCCCAGATACTCCGGATGCGCGCCTTCATCGATGCAGGCGACCGTAAACGCACACCGCGTCCGGGTCGAGGGCTTTTCAAACAGCAGCGCGATGTTCTTTCCCTCGAGATTCCGTCCGTATACGCCGGTGTATTTATCCATCTTGAGTTTCAGCGAAAGATCAAGCAAAAAGCGGATTTCCTGCGGTGTGAAATCCAGCAATGTCAGAAAACTGCGTCCCTTCAGATTGAAAGCCATCCATGCCTCCTATCAGCCGTCCGGTCATCCCGGATCATGGCGGGTTATTGATAAAATCGGACCTCGTGCGAGATCAGATTACCGTTTCGATAGTCGAATCGGCCCGAGAACCACCCCGGCCTGTCCAGCCATTTCAGGAAGATACGATCCCCGTCCCATAAAGGCAACTCCTCAAGCCTGTCCGTCTCGATCCACCGCAACTCCCCCTCGGCACACTCGATCAGATCACCATGAAAGCCCGTCACGAGCATCACATAGACAATCCAATCATTCGCCCCGTCGAAACACGGAAACGTCAGGATGCCCCGCAGAGCCATCTCGTCAACAATCAACCCGGTTTCCTCGAAAATTTCCCTCGCGGCACACGCCTCGGGAGTCTCACCCGGGATCATCTTTCCGCCGACACCGTTGTACTTTCCACGATGCACATCGTTCGGTTTCCTGTTCCGAAGCATCATGAGCGTTTCGCCGGCACGGCGGATGTAACACAGCGTCGCGTTGATGATCACAACAGTGGCAGAGCCCCGTCGGATGACCCCTCGGAACCCTGCTCCGCCTTCTTGCGAACAACCCGTTTCGGCTTCGGCTTTGCCACCGGCGTCTCCGCGGCCGACTCATTCCCGGAAGGTGTTTTTACCCTCGGTTTCCGGGTTTTCGGCACTTCACCCGGTTCTTTCAACCCCTCAGCCTGTGACTGCGAGATCACCCGGCGTTTGGGTCGCTTCGACGTCGTCTCTTCCACCTTCGTCGTTTCGGACACCGGTATCGACTCCACCCGGACGGGCTCCTTCCTGACCTCCTGCCGAGACTCACTCGGCGGATCAATCTTCCGTTCAATCGGAGGATCAATCTTTGGAGGATCGTATGCAACCGGCCGTTCCGGTGGAGGTGTCGGCAGACTCAGCGGCAATTCGGCTTGTGTCGTTTGAGGGGCTGACTGCGGGGGAGCGGATGTCGGCTGAGTCGGTTGAGAGGGATTCGAGGGGGGCCGACGATGAAACGAGCGTTGATCATTCGGTCGTCCGGATCCCTGATGATGATAGTTCGAAGGACGCTGGCCCTGCGGGCGGTCGGGATGGCCTGAGCGGTATCCTCCGGGCTGGCGGGTATCGGGGCGATTGTCCAATCGCCCGTCCAATCGCCCGTCCAATCGCCCGTCCAATCGCCCGTCCAATCGCCCGTCCCGCCCGTCTCGCCCGTCCGGGTTGCCGTCCGTTCTCGAGTCCTGTCGCGGCTGCTGATCGAACCGGTTGTCCGGTCGGTTTTCATACCGGTTGTCACCTCGGAAATCCTGACGATTATCGGGACGCCCCTGCGGCGGTCGTTTCGCGAAACGGTTGTGGCGGGGTTGATTCTGAGGCATCCCGCCGCCCTGCTGCTGCCGTTTCTGCGCCCGCACCGCCTCTTTTCTCAGCATATAATGCCGGACCGCATCCTCATCGTCAGGATCCGGATGGTCGATCGGCAAACCGATGTACTGCGGATGTCCATCGGTCTGATAGAAAATTCTGGCGGAGTAATCATACGCCTGTTTGGACTGCGGGCCTTTTCGCTGATTCGGATTGGTCTCCGTCATGAGCTGCATCGGGATCATGCATCGCGGACAGAAGGGGACGCCCGACCCGACAGGCGGGACATTGCTTCCGCAGATATCGCAGAAATAGTACCCCTTCCCTCCGTTGCCCGAGTGGGACGAATTGATCCGGTTCCCGATGTTATCCCAGTCACGACTCCCCTGAAACGAACCTCCAGACTTGAATTTACGACGCTTGGAACTCAAACCTGCCTCCTCATGGGAAAATATCTGCATCCGATCCCGATCGATCTGAATTTCAGGAAAGATGCGTGTAGCAGCCTTTGATGTCGTTGATCCGGACTCTGAACAACTCCATCAGCGTTTTCGGATAATCCGACAGGCGGAGCCGGGAATCGCCGGAATGGCTCCAAGCCACCGGCACTTCAGCAACCTTGAACCCATGCTTCCGCGCAATATGCAAAATCTCAAAGTCGAATCCCCATCGCTCGATCCGCTGCAACGGGAAAACCGCGCGCGCCACCTCACCCCTGAACAACTTGAATCCGCACTGCGTATCCTGGATGCCGCGCAGAGCCGGCACAACCAGTTGGATCGCCTTGTTCGCCAGCCGGCCAAGCCAGACTCTATATGCAGGCTGCTTTCGAGTCAACTTCGATTGTGCCAGTGCCCTCGATCCGATGGCGATATCGTATCCTTCGGACAGTTTCCCGAACAGCGTGTCATATTCCGCAAGGGGTGTCGACAGGTCGACATCCGTAAAGAGCACCCTGTCGCCGCGCGATTCCATCACCCCGTGCCGAACCGAGTATCCCTTGCCCCTGTTCGTGCCGTTGGTCAGCGCCCGCACCCTGGAATCATTCTGCGCCGCGCCTCGGATCACTTCCAGTGTCCGATCCCGCGATCCGTCATCCACAACAATGATCTCAAATTCAATCTTCCGGTCGACACACATCTCAATCGATTCACGAATGGTCGTCTCGATGTGCGACGCTTCATTGTAAGCAGGAATGATGACACTCAGTTCGATGGCCAAAACCTTCCTCCCACAGCCAATCGGATTTTACCATAAAATCTTCTCTCTTTGGCAATCTTTTTCTTGAGCACACATCGAGAAGCTAAAGCGAGGCGCGAACGACCCCGAAAAACACGATCAGGAGAACGGTTGCCGCGAGCGCGATCCAATCCCCGGCCCGCATCACACGGGACACCACGGACGTGCGTTTTCCGGGCCGACCGAATCCCTTGGCCTCGAGAGCGACCGCGAGCTGATCGGTTCGCCTCAATCCCGCCACAAAGACCGGAATCAGGAGCGGAATGACACCCCGAAGCCGTTCCAGCGCGCTGCGCCGGATATCGAGGCCTCTCGAACGCTGCGCCTCCTCGATCGTCCGGTACGTCTCGAAGAATAGCGGCACGAGCCGGAATGCGAGCGTCAAAGCGAAACTCAGACGATACGGCAACCCGAAGCGCGTCAGTCCCCATGCGATTTCCTCGACGCGCGTGGACCCCAGCAGCAACAGTCCGGCAACGAGCATCGCCACGAGTCGCAACCCCATTGCCGATCCATACAGCACCCCCTCGGTCGTCGCACCCGGAATCCCCATGAAACCTCGACCGTTCATACCCTGATACATGAACGTCCACATCACTGCCGGAAAGACAAACAACAACCCCAGGATCACTCGACTGCTCCAGACCAGCCCATGCAATCGGGAACCGACCGCGACGGCGATCAATCCGGCTGTCAGACCCGCCAGAACGAACGGGTCATCGGAAAGGAGCGACAGGAGGAACACGCCGGGCAGGAGCATCAGTTTCGTGACGGGCGAAAGACCGTGCAGAAACCCGCGCCTCACGCGGTAAACTGTCATCATGGCTGCTCACCTCCGCACGCGCCTTCCCGCACACACGCCACGAACTCCTCAACGGATGAGGCGATCCAGCCGAACCGTGCGCTCAAATCCGCAATCGGCGGGCGACGCAATCCCGCCTCAACGAGCAACTCATCCCGCATGAACAGCGACCGGTCGCCGTCACCGATGACCCGCCCCCCCGCCATCAGCACGATGCGTTTCGCGAACTGCATCGCAACCGTCATGCTGTGCGTGATCATCACGATCGTATGACCCTCGCGATTCAGGCGTTCGATGAGTGCCATCATACCGAGCTGATCGCGATGATCCAGCCCTGTGGTCGGCTCATCCAGGACGATGATCCGAGGCGTCATCACCAGCACACTCGCCACCGCCACACGCTGCCGATCCCCCTTCGTCAGCATGAACGGATCCGCAGTCTCGCGTCCCGTCAGACCGACGGCCTCAAGTGCCGATTCAATTCGCCCGTCCCACTCGGACTTGTCGATGCCGCCCTGACGCAACCCGAACTCGAGTTCCTCGCGGATCCGCGGACAGAACAACTGATGATCGGGATTCTGAAACACGTATCCGATCGACCGCGCCAGGTCACCGGCCGACATCCCGGAGACCGGCATCCCGCCGATCCAGACCTGACCTTCGTCCGGCGTCAGAATGCCGTTGACGTGTTTCGCGAGCGTCGTCTTGCCGGAGCCGTTCCTCCCGAGCAACGCAACGAAATCGCCACGACCGATCATCAAGTCGATTCCGTCCAGGACACGGCTCGAGGAATAGGAGAACCGGACACCTTCGACACGGATGGCTGGTTCCGGGATAGCCGTCCGAGATTCCGATTCCCGAGTGCCCGAAGCCGAACCGACCCGATACCGGTTCCGGATCAGCGCCTCAGTCTCCGCGACCGTCACTGGACAGGGCGGGATACCGAGACGCCGGAGGGCATCCATGAGCTGCGGGGCGCGGATCCCCGGCATCGGCATCGAAAGCATCGCCGGAAAAACAGTCACCGGATCACCGTCCGCAACCACCTCACCCGCGTTGAGCACAATCACCCGATCGGCGGAAAGTGCGACTTCGGGTGAATGATCAATCAGGATGACGGTGCGACCGGAACGGCGGATGACGGCGAGCAGTTCGAGAATCTCGATGCGGCTGAGGGGATCGAGATCGGTAGTGGGTTCGTCGAGCACGATGATGGGGGTGTGCATCATGAGCACGCTGGCGATCGCGAGACGCTGCTTCTGACCTCCGGAGAGCGCCGTCGAATCGCGGTCGGACATCCCCTCGAAATGGAGTGAATGCATGATTTCCCGCGCTCGATCCAGGATGTCTGCAGGGGGATGTCCGAGATTTTCCGGGCCGAAGGACAGGTCGAGCAGAATGTCGGTCGAAAAGATCTGTGATTCGAAATCCTGAAAAACCATACCGACATCGGCGGCGTTTTCCGGAACGGTGCGCGCACCGATCGATTGATCCGAGAGCCTCACGTCGCCCGAGAAATCGCCGCGGTAGTACTTCGGCACGATCCCGTTGATGCACCGCGCGAGCGTTGTCTTGCCGGCGCCGCTCGGTCCCATGACCACCGTGAAGGACCCGCGAAGGAACGCCAGAGAGATGCCATTCAGAGCAGGCATCTGCGTTCCCTGATAGGTGAAATGGACATCCCTGAGTTCGATCGCGGGTGTCGGAGAGAGCTTTTCGGACATGTTTACAGAAGGATCGCGCCGATCAGCAGAATGAGCAGAAACGGAGCGAGAACTGCAGAGAGGGGCAGGGGAAGCGGGATCTGGATATAGCCGATCACGAGCCCCGCGATAAGCCCCCCGAACGCGCCGATCAGCGTCAGTGCGACACCGAAACGGGCAAAGCGGGATGGCCGCGTGAGGGGTTCCGGCAGCACACTCGTGTAAAGCAGACCCCAGACTTTCACGCGGGGGTAGAGCGTGGCGAGAAGGATCGGGACGAGAAACACCGAGAGCGCCGAGTTGTTGGCCATGATGATCGGTGCGAGAATTTTGAAGGGGACCGCGCCGATCGCGTCGACGCCCCAGGCAATGATGAATGTGCAGGCGGCCGCTGCGCCGAGAATGGCGGTCAGGATGCTCAGCGTCTGGCCTCTGGATGCCGGGAGCGGTTCGCTCGATGTCAGAGCACGGAACATTTTGTATGGGATGTAGCCGAAGAGAAAATTTCCGAAGAAGCCGAAGATGGATCCGAGCGTGAGCGTGCCGAAAAAGTCGGCGATCAGGTTGCCGAACGCCGCGCCCCAGGCACCGGCCGGACCGAACAGAAAGCTGCAGAAGATGGCGAAAACGACTCCGGGGCGGACTTCGGTGAAGCCCGGAATGATCGGAATGATCTTCAGCGGCATGATGGTGGCGGCATAGACGGCGGCGGAAACAGCGGTCAGAACGACCATCCGCGTATCCTTCCACATCTCGATGATGTCTCGCATTGTCGTCCCCTTTCCGAAGCGATGAGTACGGACAGATCCAACAGGCGGTTCAAACCATAATACGAACGATGATCATAAAGCGCGACACCGCAACTGGCAACCGATGACCCGTGCTCCACCCGGAAAGGGGATTACTTTCCATATTGTTCCACCATGTGCTGAATCCTCGGCCTGGACACTGTCTTCTTCGGCTTCGGAACCGTGATGCTCCAGGGTCTCGGCCAGATCTCGAGCGTATCCCGATCCGATGCTTCCCATATGTTCACCTGCTCGCTCCACGACGGACCCGTAAAAAAGTAAGAATGGCGCGAGCGACTCGTCAGATAATCGATCGAGCCCGTACAGATCGCGAGTCCCGCAAGCAACCAGGCCAGACGATCCAGCCGGCACCAGCCCTTGAACCCCACAGGAACATCTGCCGGAGAAATGATCAACGCGCAATACAGCAGCACATTCGGAGCGAAATAGTACCGGCCTCCACCCATCGGCAGGAAATGCAGAAGAAACATGTCACCGGTCTGCGACTCGGATGACTTGATAAAACTCACGACGGCAATGAACACAGAGGCGTAAAACAACAGCACGCTCTGTCTTTTGCCCTGTCGCGCCAATCCCCAGGCGACGATGATGTATGGAATGAGCGCAACCGCTCCGGAAAGCATGCTTCTGTGGAGTTGATGCTGTGTGATGAAACCGGATACCACCTCGACCGAAGACTCGCCGAACAACGGCAGAACCCACTGCTTGACGAGAAGAACCCATGGCAATGCAGCGAAATGCCATCCGGATTCCCGGCCTCCACTGAGCAGAACGAAAAGCACCTGAATCAACGCCGAGGTACTGAGCCACAGCGCCTCGCGCAGCTTCTCCGTTTTCCCGGATATCCCGTACTCCACCCAGAAAAATGGCGTCAGCAAGGCAGACACCACTCCGGTCAATCCTCCCAGGACAAGGGCCGGAATGCGAACCCAGGTCGGGGCGCGTCTACTGCTGTCGGTCACCAGAATGATCGCCGTCGAGATGCACAGGAAAAACTGGCTGTTGACGGTGTTCAACCAGACTTCCTGGTTGGGTTGGACGAGCAGGATGAGCGCAAGAACGGCGTAGATACGCGGGGATTTCTCCGGCATGGGCTTGCGGGAAAAGAGCCATATCCAGGCCGGCAGCATCATGACCAGAAATGAGAACGCGACGGTCACCAGAGGCGCGAAGGTGAGGGGAACGACTCGCCCCGCCAGGAACGCCGCGATTTTGTTCAACAGGCTGAAGTAGCCGAGTTCCGATGAAAAAAGCCATGACCAGTGGATCGACCGGGAGTATCTCATGAAGTAAAACGCGCCTTCTTCCGCCCAGAACCGCCCCGGCCACAGGATCTCAGGAGCGCGCAGAGCGATCACGGTCCCGTACACGAGCAAGGCGATCCGGTTCCATCCATTCGTGCAAACCGCCGGGACATTCCCATTGCATTCAGCGCCACTTCGATTTTTTATCACTCTCCTCGTCATAGCATCCGGCTCCATGCAATTAAAGGAGATATTTATCCTCGTTTATCGCGCAAACGGATTCCATCACATACCCTTCCGTACCATCCTCATGCTGTGGCATGTCGACGGCATACCGGCACGGGAAGTCGCCGGCATCTCTGAATTGATTCCACAACAGTGAGGAGTCGGGTCAAACGTGCCGGAGAGATGATTCCCGGAACCCCCGATCGGGGCAGAGTGGTCACAGAGTCATGAATAATGAGATTTAAACTGACATCGAGCAACTGGAATCGGGTACGGGATCCTTCGTTCAATACGAAATGAGTTAAAGCTGACTATCTCATTTCGAAAGGATGCGCCGGATCGAACAGCTCATCAAACAATGCCATGTATTCCAGATCTCTGCTCAGACACGCCTCATGATATCGAATCGCTGCATCCGGCTCGATCCGTCGGCCGAGTTTGTGCAATTCGCGGTACCCCTCCAGGATATTCTCGATATGGCATGCCTTGAGAAACAGAGGCAGTAAAGCGATTTCAGAATCGGGCAGTGAGCGATACCGGGTATATCCCTCGAGCAATCGTCCGGTGATGCGTTCCATGGCATCCCGGCGCCCTTGTGAAGAATCGATATGGAAGGTCCAACCCGTGTTGCATTCCCAGATGCATGCCACATCATACATGAAATAGTTCCATCCGCAGTCGTCGAAGTCGAACAGCGTGATGCTGCATCCCGGCAGTTCATAGTCGATCGTAAAATTGCCGATGTTGATATCATTGTGACAAATACCGAAATTCCGGCCAGTGCGAGGTAACCCGGCAATTCGGTCGATTATCTCGAGGAGACGGGCTTTGATGTCAGCATGTGTCGTGGGCAGCACCCATTCCAGGCTGTCCCGGTGTCGGGTCAACCAGTCGAAACGTCTCACGCGCTCCGCCGGATATTGCTCGCTCAGCGCATGAAAACGCCCCGTGAGTTCACCCTGCCTGATGAAGAAGTCCCGAAGTTCAGTTCCTTTCGGGAGCTGGAATTTCCGGCGATACAGAAAATCACCCGGAGCTTCGGTGAACAGCACCGCCGTCAGCGGAACATCTTTCACGACAAACGTTTCGACGAAGTTTCCTTCTTCGGATGCAATCGGTCGTGCAACCGCTGCGCCGCCCTCGGCAAGAAAATGAACAAACGCGGTTTCGGACGCGATTATCTCCGGAGTTCGGTCCGGCCGGAATGAGATTCGAAGGAAGTGCGGTTTCGACTTTCTGAAACACGGATAGATGATGTTCTGGCAGCCCGAGTAGGATTTGAGCGGGCTTTCGGGTGTTGAATCCAGCGCAAACAGGCGGGAAAAAACCGGAATGGCTTGATCCGGACAGAACTTGAGCACCTGGCGTCGATTGAGGGCTTTCGAATAATTCGGGTCAGGTGTCATGATGTCGAATGTGGAGTTCCCAATACACCACTCCCGGAAGAGGATTTTCATAATAAGCCGGAATCCGTCGAAAGCCGAGTCGCTCGTATAATCGCATCGCCTCCGTCAGTCGATCGAGCGTATCCAGACGCATGATCGAGTATCCGAGTTCCCGGGAGGATGTGATTGCCGCGGAGGCGAGTTGTCTGCCCAATCCGAATCCGCGGAATTCCGGTCTGACAAAAAGGCGCTTCATTTCGCAGACCCGATCCTCCAGATCCCGGACGGCGACACAACCGGCAGGCGCGCCATCATGAACGGCGATCAGCAACGTTCCTCCGGGGGGAGCGTACTTGCCGGGGAGCGCATCCAGTTCCGCCTGAAAGCCCTGAAAACAGAGATCCACGCCGAGCAGATCCGCATATTCTCTGAACATGAGCCGGGTCGCTTCGATTTCGTCCTGTGTCGTGACGGGTTTGATCATTGTTTCACTCGCCCTCGCGCGGATCCGATTCATACCAACCCGGACTCACCGCTGCATCAGCGCGAACACACCCCAGCCGAGGTATTCACGCGCATAGGCAGAGTAACGCTCGGGTTCCGTCGTCAGTTGCGCGCGAACCTCTCCGGCGAACGCGTCATCCGGATTGGCATCCAACCATCGTCGCATGGTGAGCCATTTGGCCGCTTCGTATCGGTCCCAGCCGTCCTGGTCAGCGAGAACCATCTCGACGACGTCATAACCGAGGCGGGCAAATGACGCGATACGCTCCGGGAGTACGAGAAAGTCAGCGATCGAGTGGGCCTCACACTGTTTCGCAACCTCCTCTGAGGGCGGCAAGTGCCTCCAGAAGGGTTCACCGACGAGGATGATGCCTCCGGGGAGCAGGCTGCGCGCGAGAAGCTCGATCGTGCCGGCGACTCCGTCTCCTATCCAGGTCGCGCCGATACAGGCTGCCACACCGGCCTTCTCCTCCGAGACATAACCGGCGGCATCGCCATGGATGAAGGTGACTTTGTCGGCGACGCCGAGTTCGACCGCGCGGTGTTTCGCCTGTTCGGTGAACAACGCGCTCATGTCGATGCCGGTGCCGGTAATGCCGTGATCACGTGCCCAGGTGCACAGCATTTCTCCGGAACCGCTGCCGAGATCGAGCACTCGGGTACCCGGTTCCAGACGCAATGCCGCCCCGAGCGTTGCAAGTTTTTCGGGTGTGATCGGGTTGTGAATACGGTGAGCGCTTTCAGAGATGTTGAAAATCCGCGGTATGTCCATCAATAAACCTCCTTGATGCAAACCTCGTCGAGCGTATCGCATCCGGTATCATCTCTCAAGAAGCAAGCGGAAACGAGTATCGTCGCGTCGACAGTTTCCGGTCTCACTTCACAGACAATTCAAGACCGTACTGGTCAATTTCAAACGAGATACTCTCTGTGAAACGACCACTGTTCCGAACGAAGCGCAGATACTCTGCCATCTCGGAGGCAAATGACCAATCCAGGCTGTCATGTGCGATCACCCAGGCGCCCGGGACAAGCTTGTCGTATAATTCAGTGAGGAGCTGCAGATACAGGCCTTCAGGTTCCAGGGCATTGTCGTTCTTTGCCTCGAGGTAGACGAAATCGAACGGTCCCGGAAGATCCGGAAGGATTGACCGGGCGTCCCCGATCATGAGTTCCACGGCATCGGAGTGGGGTAAGCGCGCGAAATTCTCTTTCGCCTTCCCGGTCATCATGCGATCGGTATCGATCCCGATCACTCTCTCCGCGGCGTATACCCGATCGGTACCCACGCAGGGGCCCGCGAACCATGCAAGTGTGTATCCCCAGAAGCTGCCCAGTTCGAGCAGGTGCCGGGGGCGTTTGACACTGGTGAGCATGTACATCAACCGTTCCATCGTCGGCGAGAGGGAGGTCCACGATCCCGAGAAAATCGTCTTCACCTCGACTCTGTATCTGTCGAAAGCCATGGCATCATAGGCTGCCGCTTCATCGACCAGGTTGTGGGTCCTGAGCATGCCCAGTGCGGCATCGACGACCTCTGCCTCTGCGGGTGTCCGGCCCAAACGACCCATGAAGTCACGATCGTAATAGGTAATCTCACGGCGGAGGTTCCCGGGAGCATGCGGATTGTAGGCAGCGTCGGGGTGCACGATGCCATCGTTCTTGAGTTGCTCGACAGCGAACTGAACAGCTTTATCAGGCGTTCTGAAAACAAGGCTCATGATTCCTCCTTACGTGACCTATCACAGGCGGACGCGGATTCAGATCGTCGAAGTCAGGTTTTCGTGATGATCCTATCAGACTTCGCCAGATAGTGTTCGCTTCCGCCCTTACAGCGACATGACTTATTACCCATCCGCCAGTGATTGCAGTGTAGTAACACCGGCGCGTCCTGTCGAGATTTGGTGTAGCATGAATATGCTCATCCGTGAGATCCGATCGAGCAATCGCTTTTCGGCTACGTATCAATATTGAATGAACTCGTGTTTGATGAAACTGTCATCCACGGGTTTTCAGTCCAACGCATCGTTACTCCGGGAATACGTGGAAAAATCGCATCGGTGGCAACAGGGAACTCAAGATGAACGGCTGGTGGCGGATCATGATCCAGTTCCTGTTTTTCAATGATCTCGACGAGAAAGGGAACGCCCGGTCGGCACATCCAGATGACCCGTTGAGTGATCGATTTCATTGAAAACGGATGGATAAGAAGGCGTTCTCCGGAGAAATGGCCGACGGCAGCGTCGAGATTATCAGTCACCAATCCGAGATGGTGAATTCCGGGACCCCGTTTCGAAAGGGCTCTCCGGTAGGGGCCTTCGCCGATTGCTTCGATCAGCAGAAGGCATGGGCGGCCACTCGGATCAAGATCGATGTACTGTTCTTTGGTTCCTTCAGCCGGAAATGATTCGACCTTCAGACGCTCCAGGTCTCCCGGCAGTGACTTTTCGACGATCTCCAGCGATCGCACCAGTATCGCAATATGATGAAGGTGCAGTAGCATGTGACTCCTGTTATGCCAACTGGCATTGGTGACCGGCCCCCCTTGTTGACACTTTCAACATGAAAATCGAGAGGAGGGAAAAGTCGCTGCGGATTCCCAAGTGTCTCAAAGGTTTTCAGCAGTTTGCCCTATGGTTTTTTTCCTGAGTTCAAAAATGCGTACGATGACGAATGCGATCAGAGCAACGACGAAGAAAACCAGAAGCATCCATGCGATACCCTGGAGTGTCTCGATCACGGTTCGATAGACTTCCAGGACCCAACGGACTTTTGTCAGTTCTATAATCGTGCCGTCTTTGTACTGAGGGGGTTGATATACTGTTCGATCTTCCAGAGGTTCACGCCGCTCGAGATACCGGTGACGTAGATGGCGAAACGGATGTATTTAGACCATGCCTGGCTGATCACATCCGAGATAATCCGTTCGAGGATGGAGTCGATCGGGGTGCGGAACATCCGCGCGGTGATATATGAAACAGCCAGTGCAATCAGGAATGTCACTCCGAGCAGTGTCACGAACAGCATGTGTTACCTCCCATTATCGTTGTGATCCTTGCGCAGTTTAACTGATGATTCTATCTCGTGCAACCGACCAGGCATCTCAGTTCCAACTGAATATCCAGGTATCCATACGTCCTAAAAGTTCGGTCATTTGTGGGTTTGTCATGGCTGAGTAACAGACGGCGGTTTCCACATTACCAGCGCCGGATGGCCAGTAAAAGGGTGGGATGACCTCCCGGCGGGACAACCCCGGTTGAACGGTAGTCAGGATGTAATCGAAAGGACTCCATCCCGGTGCAAAGTAAAAGGCCCCGTAAACATCAAGGACAACAAACAACGGGATATCTTCGTAAGCGTTCTGATCCGGATTGCAGATCATGACGTCGCACCAGCAGACATCCCCTTCATGATACAGTTTCGCTGGCATTTCGATAGTGACCCCTGGTTCTGTGCAATCAGATGGCACAGGGGTCATTTCGGGAGTCGGGGTCTCAGGCGGAGGTGGTGGATCCGAAAAAGGATAATGATACCCAATGTCCGGTAAAGCTGTATCAGGTATCTCATTGGTGGCCGTTGTGCCGTCCGGCGGTGTCGCAGCAGCCATGCCGGCATCGACGCAAGGACTTGTTCCGGGCTGCCCGGCCGAAACTTGGCTCAGATAACAACCGCCCAGAGCACCTTGAACGAATTGAGGCGATGCTCTGAATTCACCTTCTCCTGGCGCGTCAGGCAAGGCGGCGGGCCAGTAATCATTGTGGTGGAAAGAGACAGTGTTTGGTTCGCTTCCGCCCAGATACTCCACCGACTTGTCGAGGATATTGTGGTGTACGTCACTTTCATTGCCTGTTGAAAGAAAAAAGAGACTCGCATTTGTGTTATCTGTGAAGGTATTGAACCGGATACTCGCCGATACTCCAACGACGATCGTGCCACCAAAATTCTCACTTTCGCCTTGATTATCAACAAACAGGTTGTTGATAACTTCGCAGGATCCCAGTATCAGCAATGCACTGGCAGGACCACTATTTTCTATAAAGATGCAATTCTGAACGATGGTGTTCCCATATCCGATGGCCAGAGCACCTCCCAGTGAGTCGCTATACTCCCGCTGGTTGTCTTTGAACGTACATCGGTCAATCACAGAGTCACCTTTGATAAAGGCTCCCGAACCGTCACCGTACAGAATTGTGTTTCCCTCGAAGGAGCACTCTGTAGCTAATCCGGATCCCTCTGCATATAAGCCGGCACCACCAGTTTCACTCTGCATTGGAGCAGCGGTGTTTCCTGTAAATCTGCACTGCCTGATGTAATAGACACTATTGCGCACAGCCAGGGATCCCATTCCGGATTCATTATTGCGGAACCAGCAATTCTCAATACTGAAGTTGGAATTCTCGACAAAAACGCCACCGCCAAAAAAACCGTATTGGAGATCACCACCATTTTCAAAGATCAGATTTTCTATATGTAGTGTGATTGAACACGGGTGTGTGCAGGATAGACACCGTGCCGAACCATCCCCCCTAACAATCGTTGCATTTGGATCCTCACCGGACAGCCGAATGCCATCGATCGTCGGCCAGATAATGTTCTCCTGATATACACCGGCAGCGACAATTACAGAATCCCCGGATTGGGCTGCTGACAATCCTTCCTGAATCGTCGGAAAATCAGCCGGCACATGGATTTCAGCCGCCTGAACCAATCGGCATACGATCAGCAAGAATAGAAAAATGCAACTTCGGGATAACGTGATTCCATAAATCATATTGTGTACCCTCCAAATCAGGGAGTTGATCATCCTTGCCTTAAAAACCCCGCGAAAAGTTCTCATCGGTTGTTGGTCTCCGTGATTCCTTCAGTTTCATTTTCTGTTCTCAAGGATACCGAAGACTTGCTATTTCGTGCTTCTAGTCAAAACAGACCCATCAGAATCGATCGCCAACTCAATGTCTGGATCCCGGATTAACCGCCTGTTTCGAATTTCCGAACTGCCTCAACCTCTGTTCACATCAAAGAACAATCGTACTGACTGTGCTGTGGCTGCTGCCCCCTTCAGTTGAGGGGTTTTGTGTTCCATACGACGGGCTGGATGACGATTGGTTGTGATCAGGCGCCGTGTTCATATCAGCAGGATGACTGATTTTGTTTTTTAACTGACCCGCCTGGAGCAGGACGTTTGCCAGGACATCAGGAATGAGGATTGGTTCACTGAGAGGAGATGGCGCTTTGAATGATTGATTCTGCAGGTCGAAATTGATCACAACGACACTGAAGCCTCCGACCGGGCGGTTATCCTCGAGTCGCGGCAGATACTTCCAATCCTTGATCCAGTCATGAATGCAGCGATCCAGCTTTTCAGAACCGGTTGACATCATTGTATGGCTGTTGGAAATCAGCCCCATGTCATTGATTTCAACACGAATAGTGGTCGTTCCTTTGAGTTTCAGATTCGGCATTCCGGATGGTAACTTGGGCATTTCGGGAACTTCGATCAGTACCGGTTTGCTCCAGTCCATCTCAGATGCAGAAACTTGAAATACCGAAAAAATGCTGATCAGTAATCCGATGATTACGAGCGTTCTCATCTTCATGATCTCCTCCAGATCGTTTGCCAGTTGCGAGGTGAATAATCCAGAACCAGCCTCCTGCATGCTGGTCTATACCTCCGATTCAACGATTGGTAATGTGGCTTCGATTAGCAATCGGTTAGCTGCCTCGCTTGATGATAAAAAAGCGCGATCGTCATAGCATCCGAGTGCTGTGCCCGGGCATTTTTAACTGCGATTGATCTTCGTACAGGCTTGAGAGTTCCGATTTTTCAAGCGATCAGATCAGCGTCATGGCTGACGGTCGGCGCGAGGCGATATACTCCTGGTTGCATCTGGTATCATTTGCTCGATGATTCCTGAAATGTGTCATAGAAGAATCGCACGATCTGTTCAGCCTCTGAATCGGTTGCACACTGTTTCACAGCCAGGGCCAGGAGCGGTCGGATGCCAATATCCGCGTGCGGCAGTTCTTCCGCAAGTGCATCAGATTCTCGTGTTTCCTGGCAGATTCTCCTGTAGTCGTCCTCGGCTGTCTTCCATTGCTCGAACGGCTCCGTGACTTCCGGGTCCGCTTCGTATGCTTCCTGCCAGCGTTCGCGCTCCTGCTGTTCAACCTCAGCATATGGCGTATCCCGTCGAGCGTATTCCTCGAGTGTGTCTCGAATCCCTACCAGATAGCCAAGTGCATCGGCAAGGTCGATGGCGATTCCGGCAGGCGTCTTGTCAGTCCATGACGCGGCATATCGCGTTTGTGCCTCGTTCATCGGAAAATTTCGGGATCGAAGATGCTGCGCAAGCCATCGGCAGTACCGATGACAGGCATCGCCCTCCACAGGACTGCGCGCCCAATCCGGTACTTCCCGATAGCGCCAGTCTCTTGGGACATGTCTGAATCCGTTCAGATTGTCCATGGAACACCTCCTGATTATCGCGCCGGGTCAAATCCCTCGAAACGGATGACCGGAAACCGGGAGTTCTGATACTCGTATTCCATTCAGACCTCCCTTGATTTTTTCCCCCAGAAGTACCAAATGCATCTCGAATGAGATCGGAATCCGGCCGTATTCCGATAGAACGTCAGTCGTCTCTTCCACAATGTCTATCCGGTTATCTGTCATGTCTTGTCCGGTGAACGCCTTGAGACGAGCGGTAATCGCCGGAAAGAGGCATCATCGCTTTAGCAATAACGAGAGTCTGTACGGCAGTCAGCCTTCAGGAATGCGAAAATGCCAGGCGATTATGTGTTTCATTTCCGGGGTCTTCTTTATAGATCAAGCTGAATCTTGATTGCTCTTGAAAGATCCTGCAGCTCTTGTTTTGTGATGATTCCAGATCGCTTGCTCATGCGTGTTTTGCTGACTGTTGTCAGTTGATCCGCCATAGCCTTCGCTTTTTTTCCCTCGAAAGTTACGTACGCTTCACTTGGATAAAGCTTATCAACATTGCTTGTCAGCGGAATCACCTGCACCCGATTCAAATGTAAATTCGCTGCATCGTTGCTGACTATCACCGCCGGTCGTTGTTTTTTAATCTCCCCGCCTATTGATGGATTAAAACTCACCCACCAAATTTCACCGCGTCTCATCAATGATGTCTCCGAAAGTGGATTCTGTCCATTCCATAGCAGCAGATTCCCTTTCTTCATCCTTCGCCATCTTCTCATACGCGGCATTCAATGCACTTTTGACCACATGAGGCCGCACTAAATCTTCAATGAAACGGCTGATCCGTCTGTGTCCTATAACAGAGTGCAAGCCTTTATAAACGTCTTCGTCTATTGTAAGAGTCAGCTTTTTGAGCATACAAATCGCCTCCTTTCCATAGACGTATTATGCACGTTTTAAATGCCTTTGTCAAGCCAGGTTTCTAACAATCAAATCATCATTCAGCATTCCCATGCCGCTGCATCCACTTAAATCCTCTCATTCAATTCCCTTTTTTTCTTGTTCCGTTAGGTTCTGAAACGCGAAACGGGCCGATCTGTGATGAGCAAGCGATTACTCCGCGTCACCGAGTTTTTTCGCGTACTCAACGATTCCATACTCCATACCCGGCTCCGGACCGATCCGACGCACCTCTTGAAAACCAATCGCTCGATACATACGCTGCGCCGGAATAAAAAAGGGATGTTCACCGGTCGATACTCTCGCTGTTTCAACGCCCATCTCCCGAAATCTCCGGAGAATCTCCTCGACCTGCAGCCTGCCCAATCCCCTCCCCCGGAATTCAGGCACGATGCAGTTGTGTCCGATAATGGCGTATTCGGGTCGTCCGCGAGGGTCCCACGAACCAAAACCTGCAATTCGCTCACCGATGCTAGTCAGAAAAAGACATGATCCAACGGTCGCACGATACGCAAATACGTCTCGATCGTATTCATCCCATCGTTCTGCTTCACGGCGCCATCGCGGATCCTCATCGAGCAATTCCGCATACGCCGCCCGCAACAACCCCGTGATCACTCCGGGCTGCTGATCGGTCAATGGTACGAACACCGGTGCGCGTGCTTGAGACGGTTGAGCGACTCGCGGCATATCAAATCCCCTTGTTGTAAATAACGGGCATCCGACCCTTCCACTCGGCCCACAACCCATCGTCACTCATCAACTCGGCCATGAAATGCGCCACATGAATCCGACTGGTCCGGACGGGATACCGAGGCTTCGTGGCTCGAATGGCCCTACACAGGCGCCGCACGGCATCGGTCACCAGTCTGTGAGGGGGTCCGAAGATCCCTCGGATGGGCAGCAGGGGATGGTTCCGAACGGATTCGGGCAGTTTTTCAGGCACCGACAAGCAAAACCGTCATTTTCTTCTCCTCTTCCGTACACGTCATGCAGGAGATCTCCCTGTGCTCTTGACTGAATCCATCACGATATTCAGTCAATCATCAGCAGGGCACTCACCCGGTGGTGACTGCAGATTCAGCAGATTACCAGATTTCCGGTGTGTGATCGATTGAAGAATGTATCGTACACTGCCGCGTGCTACCTCTCAGCCTATTCTGAGAGGTGCTGGAAAAATCCCAATGAGTCTGTCTCAATGGACCCTTTCGTTTAAGTCAGACGTTATTTGAACTGCCTATCTGCTCACCTCACGTCCGTTTCCTGAGCGAGATGAAGAAGATACATGCAAATGCAGCCAGAAGAGTCCCAAGCCCGGCTGCGGTTGTCGAAGGAACCGGCAAGGGTGTTGGAGACGGACCGGTGGTCGGAGTCGATGTCGGAGGTGATGTCGGAGATGCCGTGGGAGTCGAAGTTTGGGTCGGCGTCGGTGTCACGGTCGGTGTCCGGGTAGGGGTAGCGGTTGGCAGCGGCGCAAGGCATTGAACCTGCGCATAGGCGCTCCAGTTGCCGAATGCACCATGATCCTGCACGAGATCGGTCAGGACACCGTCACGTTCCAGATATGACCGGCAGGATATCGGTGTAAGATCCGTCACGAGATTGATGGGCAAATCAGAGTATTCCATCAGCGTTATTGACAGGAAATAGGGTCCGGGACAAGAAAGAGCCGGTAATGTGCCCACGAACGAACCTCCAATTGTGAAATACCCGGGATTGACGGCCACATTTTCACTTAGATACGGATCGCTGTATATTTCGACATCCGGTATATAACACCCCGATCCCGGGAATGTTTCCACCGCTGAGTAGATGCTCGAATGAGTCGAAACGGCAAGATAGTCCGATCCAAAGTGATGACAACGGGCATAAACAGCCGTCACTCGAAACCTGTTCGAACATGAGTCACATTCCGTGCAGGGATCGAACTGCAGGAAGTACCGATCACCCTCCTGGATAAAAGACTCGACAATGTAGCGTTCCGAATTGGTGTTGCCGCCTGTGCATCCATGTGGAAAGTAAGTTGGCGTGATGGTCGGCGTCGACGTCGGTGTCAGTGTCGGACCCTCTGTCGGTGTGATGGTCGGCGTCGGAGAACCGGTCGCAACGGATTGAATTTCCAGCGCGTAGTTGCCACTACTGTAAGTTGGACCATCTACGACGACAAAGTAGTCACCGGGAGACAAACTCAATGTCGTGTCGAATGCAGAATCAAGATTTAAAAATACACCACCGCATGACATTGACAGGTCATCATCAAGCCCGGAACTCACATACAGAGCATTGTTCAGATCCATACAATCCGCCGCAATCAACCAACTCGCATCATACTCCGCTTCACCCAGGAAATGGACGGACATGGTATCCGTCAGATTCAGTTCATACACCACATCGAGTCCCTCGAAAGCGGATATGTTGCGATACGAGCAGTCCGCTTTGTGCCCGGAGGTGTTCCCGATGACACAGTCGTTCTCCAGAATCGGAAGCGGAGCCAGACACGAATCACCGGGTGTCGGATCCGGCGTCTGTGTCGGTGTCGGCGTCATTCCGGGAGTACACCCCAATGACACAAAAACCTTTCCTGTGGCGTATCCCGGAGTTCCTACCTGTATCCAGTAGGTTTCTCCCGCCATCGCATAAAAACCGATCTGCTCAGTGTAGGAGTATCCCATTGACAGATCGCTGCATATCACTTCCTCTTTAAATGAACACGTTTCTCCCCGATATACCATTACAGCCAGATTGCAGCACCGCGATGTGGCCTGAAAATCAAGAAAACAATCCACCGAAGGAGAGTATCGGAACCAGACATCATTCTTCAGCTGCGATACTCCGGGAGTATACTGCGCGCTGCAGCTCGATCCGGCACCATCGGTCGTGTTCAGTTCATTGTCGAAGGAAAATGAGAACGGCACGGATGTAATGTCGAGCGCATCCGTGCACCGTTCATTCGGAACGGGCGACGGGGTCGCCGTCGGCACAGGCGTGGATCCGGTCACACAGTTGACTTCCAGCGCATAGTTACCGAATAGCCCATAATAACTGTCGATCCAGATGGAGTATGTTCCGGGATTCAGTACTACCGCCGAAACAATGGCCCGTTGAGGGTATTCAAATCCACCGCACGTCATGTTCACATCACATTCGGATGAGAATGGATAGAGGATATCGTGCGCAGATACATCGCAGGTCGACGCGACAGCAACTATCACCTGAAAATCCGCCTCGATCCTGAATTCGACCCAGGTCTGCTCTGATATTGTCAGTGAATATACAGCATCAGGCCCATGCGCCAGTCCGTTCGGATAATTCGCATCGTAGTCATTCGAGAACCCGCTCGTTGATCCAGTGACGCAATCATCGCAATTGATGATAAACGGATCGGAACACGTGTCTCCTGTCAGTGGAACCGCTGTCGCGGTCGGAGTCGGAGTCGATCCTGTTCCATAAACAATCTCAATGTTGTCGATGCCTGCGGAAATCCCGTATGCGCTCTCAAACTCCCAGGCAATCCAAAACTCCGTCGAACATGAACTCAGAATCGACGACATATCGACTTCATTCGGAACGCATGCCTGACTGATCGATATCGGGCCATCCACCAGAGACCATGCGCCGATGTTGGTATTTGGATCGAGATAAACGTCACAGATAGTAAATATCGACACCTCGCAGTTGTACACCGACAGATCGTACCGAAGCTGCAAATAGTCCGCGGTCGGAAGAGTGAAAGGACCCCAGACGACATAGTCACGATCGCTGTAACTCGTCTGGTAACTGTGGTACATCCCTGATCCCGGACACCCATTGAAGCTGTTGTGGAGCCATCGCGCGCCAACGGCATCGCTTTCATAAATCGCTCCGCAATCATCGGTTTCGAAATCGCATGAGAATAAAGTCGTTTGTGCCTGCCCCGCCGTTACCACCATGAGCAAGGAAAACATGATGATCCTCATTTTCATAGCCAATCCTCCATTTCGGTGAGTCAACTCACAAAAGGCTGACGCGTGGTTTAATTCTATCAGTTTCTCGCCTCATGGCAATATTATTTTTTTTAAACAGGCTGTTTCTCCGGAATTTAGATCTGACATCACAGGACGTGCAAAACCACCCGATCTTCTCTAACATACGCCCCGGAGGACACGCGTCATGTCTCTGGCTCATGTCGAAATCGTTCTGGTCGGCCCGCAATACCCCGGCAACGTCGGCGCCATCGCCCGCTCGGCCCATAACTTCGGTATGCCCACGATCAAAATCGTCGGCGATCTCGATGTCACCGACGTCGAAGCCCGCAAAATGGCACTCTACGGCCGCGACGTCCTGTACAACACCCGCATGTTCACCTCTCTCGCGGACGCCGTCGCCGACTCGCGCCTGGTCATCGGAACGGTTCACCAGACCCGTTTCAAGCGCACCCCTCCGGCACCGGTATGGGATATCGTCACCCGCCACATCGACACCATCGCCTCGATGCCGACCTCGATCGTCTTCGGCCGCGAAGACAACGGCCTGCTCCGCGAAGAAATCGATCTGTGCCACGCGCTCATGGTCATCCCCTCCTGCGAGTCCCTGAGCTTCAATCTGGCGCACTCGGTCTCGATGGTTCTCTACGAAATCTATAAAAATCTGTGTGGAGGGGTTCACGGCGTGCATCTGGCAAAACCCTCCCAGCGCGACTTCGAAGAGGTTTTCGAGATCGCCGATGCGATGTTCCACCATATCGATTTTTACCGGGGCAGCCAGGAAAAAAGCGTGATGGCGGCGATCCGCGAAATCGCCTACCGGTCGAACCTGTACACGCGCGATCTGCCGCTCATCAGAGCCATCATGCACCGCGCGTCGAAGAGCAGCCGCTTTTACACCGGCCCCCGGGGCGCAAACCCGACAGAGAAGAAACCGGACAAGCGGACTGACGAGGAATCGACACCGGACGATCCGGACTGCTCAGAATCTGCCGAATCCGAGACACATTAACCGTTACACCTGCCGCATGACCTCGAAGGTCTCGGTCGCATACTGCATGAAATCGAAGCCTTCAACCCCCCGCACCAACCCCCGTCTCTGCAACCCATATTGAAGCAGGCCCCAGAACGCCGAGAAACACAGAACCATGTATCGCATGCCCGATAATCGTGCTCGATATCCCGGTGTCACATCACCGAAGTAACACTCCAGCATGAAATCGATTTGCTCCAAAGACAGCGTGTCCGGCGAATCGTAGGCGTAAGTCAGCGTCGCCAGATCGTAGTAAATGTCGTTCATCCCCGAGAACTCCCAGTCGATGAACCGGATCCGGCCATCATCGATCACATTCACCGAAAACAGATCGTTGTGACACAAGCGCTTCCAGGATGATGGATCCAGGTTCTGCTCGCGTTCGATCGCAGCCATTCTTACGGCAATCCGATCGAAATCATGCGGCATCCCTACCTGCATGGCCTGAGCCTGCCCGGCATACCGCTCCACTCGGCGAAACGGCGAAAAAACAGCCCTGACCGGTTCGGATCGATGCATCCGCCGGACTGTCGATACGATGCGCCGGATGGTCTCGGGTTTCCGATACGTCTCCAGATCGAGATGCACACCGTCGATGCGGCGGGTCACGAGATGCCCTTCCGGCAACAGACAACCATACACCTGCGCGCCGATTCCGGCTGCGTCCATCGCCCGCAGCACGTCGATTTCATGATGGCGGTCGATCCCGAGACTCGAAACGTTGTCACCGCTGATCCGAAGCACGAACCGCTCCCCGTGAACGGTCACGGCATAATTCGTATTGGTCAGTCCGTAGAGCGGTTCGACGTGAATCGCCCCGACGGTTTCCCATCCCGGAATCCGCCTGATGAGTGCTTCTACAGTGTGAATCATCTGGTTTTTCCAAACCTCCAGCTTACGTCAATGACACACATCAGTTTGCTCTCGAAGCCAAAGCACTTTCTGCTGATTTCCGGAGTTTCTCAAGCTCGTACAGGTTCCATGTATCCGATTCCGGTTTTTCTTCTTCCAACTGAATGCGGATAGTCGCTTCCCGAGCGATGGTTTCAAGGATATCAGTCGGAGTCTTGGGATTCTCTGTCAAACTCTGCTTGATCATAAGACTGTTCATGCTAACAAGTTCCTCGTAGTATTCCGGAGGAGTTACCGGATTCCCAGCGAGTTCCGAGATGTAGTATTCCGAATACTCCGGCCCTGGCGCCATCTCATATAAAGCGATCCACGAAGCTGGCAACAAATTCGTACGGCCTAAGATACTGTCGACCGGCATCCATTCATGGAGGTTATCATTCATCACGTTTGCTGCCTGAATAATGAAATGCAGCGATTCTCCGGGTATCTTTTCATGGTGATTTTCGAACGCTATTCGTTCATAAACAAATAATTTTGAGTGAACGGAAGCATGTGCGCAGCATTCCACAACGGTCGGTAAACGATCGGGATTATCGAAAACTGAACTCCAGAATGCCTCGTCCTCCTTATTTATATTGTATTGATGCCAGTCCATGGGGAGCATGATCACGTCCACAACAAACGCGATCGGGAGATCGATCAGAGCGAAAGGAAATGCCAGGCAGGCAATTCGTGCCTCTGCACTTTTATTGGCATCTCTTACCGCTGCCACCACTCCGATATCATACCGAGTGGAACCTGAACTGAGCGACAAGCAAATAAAAAAGCATTGTGGTTTGCTGTAAACCCTT
>CALFER010000101.1 GCA_937951895.1 uncultured bacterium | reverse complement strand
GGGTTTACAGCAAACCACAATGCTTTTTTATTTGCTTGTCGCTCAGTTCAGGTAATAATCAAGTCAAGGGGATGCGAACAAGAAGTGTGAAAGATGGGAGGAAGATGCGGGGGCCTCTCCAGTTGGGCAAGGTCCTCGTTCCGGTGCACCCACGAAAGAACGGATTGGATCGAGTGGATCACCCGATAAGCCGTCCAGAGTTGTTTATATTCCAAAGAGATCCCATAGGCTGGAAGGTTGAGATCGGTGTTAGTGTCAAGAGATATTTGGCAAGCGTTCGAGCAAACAAACCTTGGAGCGGAGTTTAATCTGAGCATAACCGGGTGTAGGCGGAAAGAAGCATGAAAAGAATCAATTATTTTTAGCAATGCGATCGAAAATCAGTAGTACACTATAGGTAAACTAAGTTTGTTCTAAATCACTATATAGCATTATATTTCAATTAGTTAAAAGATCGGATGCTTTGATTCGTAATCAGCAGGTCAGGGGTTCAAGTCCCCTCGTTGGCTTCAATAAAATCAGGGGTTTACGAGGATTCGGGGGGTGGTGTTTTTTGTTGCCGTCACACTGCCGTCACACCGGGGAGGGATTTCGTGGGAGGGGAAATCAGTTAAGTGCGACCGGGCAAAAGTGTCGTGTTGTTAACCGCCATCTTGGCGAGACTCTGAGTTGCGGCTGACCCATTATAATCGCAGGATCACTCTGACGAACCTATGTATCTCCTATGCTGCGTGCAGTCATCAAAAAAAGTATGCAACATTTTCGAATAGATGCGTCTCCTTATATCACAGAGGAGGTATGATTATGCGAAAAACATTATTGATCATTGCTTTAACAATTATCGTTCTTCCGCTTTGCCAAGGAACTGTGATCAGGGTTCCAGAAGACCAACCGACTATCCAGGCGGGGATCGATGCAGCGGTAGCCGGCGATACAATCGTCGTCGCTCCCGGCACCTACACCGGAATCGGCAATCGCGGGATCGTGATCGGTAAGCAGATCACGGTTCTATCTGAAGTTGAACCTCAAGCGTGCGTCATCGACTGCGAGAACGAAGCAAATGGCTTCCGGATCGGTTCGGATGATGTGACGATCAGGGGACTGACTATCACCCGGGGAAGCGCCGATTCTTCGGGCGGTGGGATCGACTGTTTCGGATCCTACCAGGTCAAGATCCTGGATTGCATCGTGACGGACAACCGTGCGTCATGGGACGGAGGGGGGATCAGCTTCTATAATTCGACAGCGGAAGTCAGCAACTGCAACATCAGCGGGAACACGGCACAGGCTGATTTCGAGAACACCTGGGGAGGCGGAATCGCTAATTGGACCTCCAACGTCCTAATTGCCAACTGTATCATCACGGGCAACCAGGTGCTCAATGCACCCTATCCGGGGCTCGCGGAAGGTTACGGCGGCGGCATCGGAGGTGGCGGTAGTCTGTCCATCATCCTGAACTGTCTGGTGTTGGATAACGATTCGGAAAGTGGCGCCGGCGGAATCGATCTCAGCGGAAATGTTTCGATCCTCAATACCATTGTCCGGGGAAACCTGACAGGCCAGTTGGCGTTGTACGGAGAACACCTGGTACGTTACTCGGATGTCGAAGGAGGTTACCCAGGTGACGGTAACATCGATGCCGATCCGCTTTTCGTTTCAGGCTTGCCGGGCGAATACTGCCTGAGCCAGACAGCAACTGGTCAAGCGATGGATAGTCCGTGTGTGGATTCCGGTAGCGAGTTTTCAGCCAGCATCTGCATTCCAGGACTGGGCAGCGACCTCTGTATGGATAGCCTGACGACCCGGACCGATAATGTGATCGATTCGAGCATTGTGGATATGGGATTCCACTATACCTCGTCTCTGCCAACTCCCACACCCACCCCTGCTCCTTCACCAACGTCTACCCCATGGATCGGCGCCCAGGTCACCCTAAGCGGGGACGTGTTTTCAGCAGGTGATATTTTCAAACTGAACGTATCCTGCCGGGGAAATCCAGGGGACTTGTATGCAGAGATGTTTGTAGTCCTGGACGTGTTCGGTGATTTCTGGTTCTGGCCGCTGTGGACACCGGATTTACAAGGATTGCTGATAGCACTTCAACCAGAACAACCAGTCACGTTTTCCATCCTCGATTTCCAGTGGCCCCACGGTGATTTCGGAGAGGTTACAGGTCTAAAATTCTGGGCTGCGATCTGTCAGCCAGGGACTTACCAAGTGATAGGGGAGATCGGTTGGGCGGAGTTCGGGTATTACTGATGTGGAGGAGGTTTTTTCCCACCGTCACGCCGCGCAGAACGGGCGCCCAGCCTTCGGCTCACTCCTTCGATGCGTCTTCATGGGTTATCCCCGTTCATTTCTCATGAAACCCACTTCATGAAGTGTCACCCATTTTCCTCATTCCAGATTGCTCATCTCCTGGTTGGTGGCACAGTAAAGAGAAAACCCGATGGAGGATCGACAAGAAGACAAAATAGTGGACAAGATAGGTCCACTTATGATAGTTGTTATAACCATGAAGAACACGAAATTATCTCTATCAGAATGGGTTGACCTCCAGCAGTCAAGAGGTACCTATACTTTTACCCGCGACCTTGCGCAACAGGAACTAGGCCAGAAACCCCAAACTTTGACCAAGGCTTTGCAGCGCCTTTCCGGTAATGGAAGAATTCAGCAAATCCGCAGAGAGTTTTATACGATTATTCCTCTTGAGTATAAGCCGGCCGGCGGTCTTCCCGCGGACTGGTACATCGACGATCTGATGCAATCGATGAACACCCCTTATTATGTCGGGATGCTGAGTGCTGCGGCGCTTCATGGCGCTGCTCACCAGCAACCTCAGGAATTTCAGGTCGTAACACCGATACATCGGAAAATAATCCGGGTTGGTCGGGTACGCATCAGATTTTTCCAGCGACACGCGATAGAAAAAGCTTCTGTGAAGAAAATGAAAACCTACACGGGTTATTTCACTGTCTCCGATCCGGTATCGACAGCTTTGGATTTGATCCGTTTCAACAGTCGAATTGGAGGTTTGGATGCTGTGATGACGGTTTTATCGGAATTGTCCGAAACGATCACAGCGAAAGATGTCCTGGAAGCATGCAGAAGTGAATCGGATCGAAGCCTGACACAACGGCTGGGTTGGATGCTGGACAATCTGGATCAAACGAATCTGACAAGCCTGCTGTCTGAATGGATTCATCATGTAAATCCCAGTAAGGTCCGTCTTGATCCTTGGAAACCTTACAAGGGTGGCTCTCTGAACAGAAAATGGCATCTGATCGTGAATTGTGAACCGGAATCTGAAGTATGATCCCAGTGGCAGAAATAACCAGATGGCGGGAAAATCATCCCTGGTCCAAAGATGCACAAGTCGAGCAAGACCTTGTCAGCAGTGTGCTGTTCGAATCAGCAATTCCAAGCTTGGTGATATGTCTGTCAGATTCGCAGATCAACTCTGCAACGCACAGTATCTTTTATCTGTTTTGTGTAGCCATCGAATAAATGGCACGATTTGTAGATCAATGGAACTCCTTGTAAGTAGAGGAGGTATGACTATGAGAAAATTATCACTCAACTTTCGCACCCAGATAACACATTGAATTTAAAGGCGAAATCATAATTTTTAAGGATTCAATTAACGCAAACCTGTGCCAACGCGAAACAGACTCAAGTATGCTCAGATCAAATTTATCATGTATATGGATGTTTTTATGGCGAAAGTTGAGTTTTTTCATTCAACTTTCGCCGGATAACATGTATTTACAATCAAAACAGGGTGCGAAAGTTGAATTATCACTATTCATTGTTTTCACGTTGATCGAAATCACATTTTGCCATGGAGCAGTGATCAGGGTTCCAGGAGACCAACCGACGATACAGGCTGGGCTGAATTCGGCTGTTCAAGGAGATACTATCCTGGTAGCTGCAGGAGTCTATGAAGAATATCTGACCTGGCCACAACTCGAGCTACTTACCCTTCAGGGCGAAAACCCCGTGGATCGTGCGATCGTCAATCCACCGTCCGAACACCGATGCCTGACCTATACACCGGACGCTACTGGATCTGAAATGTTCATCAAAAACATCCGTTTCAGTGATAGTCATCCGTATGACAGCGGCGGAGCGCTGAGCATCGCTCGATCGAATGTCCACATCGACAATTGTCTGATCTCAGAAAGTGGATGCACTAGGGGTGGAGGTGGAGTTTACTTCAAACAGTGCATTGTCGAGATTGCAAACTCTACGATCTCCGATTGCCACTCTGTCGAAGAAGGTGGTGGTGGCTTCTTTGATTCCTGCGTGTTGAACCTTTCCGATACTATTATCGAGCGTAACGACACAGGAGGAGGAAGCTACTTCACGAGTAATGGTCTCGGTCTGTACCTGTCGAACTGCTCAGGCAAGATAGAGCATTGCATCATCCGCGATCATAGCGACTGGTATTTCGAAGGTGCTGGTATCTATTCAACGGGGGGCGTGGACATCATCGGGTGTGTTTTTCAACGTAATGAGCAATGGGGCAGTGATTATTTTTCTGGGGCACTTCATACCGGTACTTGCCTGATTAAAGATAGTACTCAAGTTTCGCACCCTTAAATTATCTCTAAAACTTAGCTCAAATTGAAATTATCGATAATACAATATAGATAATAAATATTGAAAAGGTCTTCCTTTAGTTGTATAGTCATTAGTGACAAAACAAAAAACCAACAACGAAAGAAAGACCATGAA
>CALFER010000100.1 GCA_937951895.1 uncultured bacterium | reverse complement strand
GGGGATTACTCGGCGGTGATGTTCCGGTTTCGATAAGCATCCCGATCGTCAGCGTCAAATTACTGTTCAACAGATATAAAGGGACACCTTACTTAATTCACCTGTGACTCCAGCCAAAAAGCTGTTCCGCCCACATACATGGGCATCTGAAAACTGAAAACCGAAAATTTCAAACCTATTATCGAATTAAGTAAGGTGTCCCCTTATTTATTTTTAACGGTAGTTTTCTGTGAAATCTGCGTAATCTGCGTAATCTGCGTAATCGGTGGATAAATATCTCGATCAACCCCCGCCTGGATTGCCTCTGAATACCCGCCCGGACCCATCCGAAAAATCCGGAAAAAACAGATCCTCACGCCCCAAATCCTCATAGTCCTGCACGTAACACCGCTCCAAACCGGATTCATCGAAGTCCGCTATCGCCTGCTCAAACTCCTCACGCGTCAGCCTCCGCCCGATCATCGCATCCCCCTGCGCCTCGAAACACGGCCGATACTGTGCCATCAGACTCACCGGAACCCGCGCATCGATCCCGGCCAACGCCCGGAACACCTTCCGACTCCCCGCCGCGCCTTCCGGCAACACGAGATGCCTCACGAGCACCCCTCGCACCGCAACGCCCCGCTCATCCAACTCCAATGGCCCGGTCTGCCGCACCATCTCCTCAACCGCATCCACATTCCGCTCGAAATAATCCGACGCCTCCGAATAGGTTTCGGCCCAGAGATCCTCCCCATACTTCATATCCGGCAGATAGATATCGACCACTCCGTCGAGGAGTTCCAGTGTCTCCCGGCGGCAATACCCATTCGTGTTGAACACGACCGGTAACCTGAATCCCCGCTCCATGGCGATCGCGAGAGCATGGACAAGAAACGGGAGGTGCGGCGTCGGCGTCACCCAGTTGATGTTCTCACAGCCCTGCTTCTGTAGATCCAGAAAGACATCCGCAAGCGCCTCATCCGTAATCGGCTGGCCGACGCTCAACCGGCTGATCTGGTAATTCTGACAGAACACGCACGCCATCGTGCAACCCGAAAGAAACACGGTCCCCGATCCCGTCTTCCCGGTAATCGGAGGCTCCTCGCCGAAATGCGCCATCGCACTCGACAGGACAGCGTGATCGGTGAGTCCGCAATATCCTTTTTTATGATTGAAACGCTGCGCGTGACACTGCCGGGGACACAGTACACACGAATCCGCCAGACGCTTCAGCGCGGCGGCTCGGTCAGCGGCTTCTTTCGCGAGGATTCCCGGCAGAGCAAAACCCGGAGTTCGTCGCCCGGCTCAGTTGGTTGCCGGAGTCGTGGTGTCCTTGTGGATCGCAAAGGGCGGCGTCGTGCCCTTGTTGCGGGCGATCCGTTTGCGTTCCTTGCCCATCTTGGCTTTGCGCATGACGCGGCGGAGCTTTGTTTTCTTTGTTGGTGACGACATGATCGAATCTCCTTGAAATGGGTCCAGTCAAACAACTCGCGGACAATACACGAACTCAAACCGAATTACAACCATCTTTTATCCAGAAAATGCGACGGATTGACCTGATGCAGACTGCGCAGCAGCATCCGGCGGGCATCCGGGATAGTCGCCTCGATCCGTTCGAGAAGCTCCTTCACCTTCACCCGCGCACTGCCGCGCTCGGAACAATCCGCCGGGCACGCGATCGGCGTGATCCCCAGTTTCCGGCAGTAATCCCCCAGATCCTTCTCCCAGACACGGATGAGAGGCCGGATGACCCGCACCTGATCCGCGGTCTCGAAAACCGGCGGCATCGAACACAGCTTGCCTTCGAAAAAACCGCTCATCAGAACGGTCTGAACCGCGTCGTCGGCATGATGTCCGAGCGCCACCGTCGTGCATCCCAACCGTCTCGCCACGCTGTACAACACCCCCCGCCGGAGTCTTGCGCAAAACGCGCACGGGTTCTTTCCGGGGCTGTTGTGCGAGGCGATGATCTCGGGGATGGCCTCCGCTACCACCTCATGCTTCATGTCCATGGCGTCAAAGGTCGCACGGATCGCCTCCCGCGCGGATTCACTCAACCCCAGATCGATCGTCACACCCGTCAACTCGAACCGGACGGGACTCACCCGCCGGAAATGACGCAGCAGATGCGCCATGGACCAGGAATCCTTGCCGCCCGACACGGCCACGAGAATCCGGTCGCCCTCGCGGATCATTCCGTAATCGCGAATGGCCTCGGCGGTCGTGCGGCGGACCCACAGATCGACCGGCTTGATCGGTATCGCCCGGATCTCATCCGGCATACCGGAAATCCCGAACGACATGCCGGCCCGCGCAGATCACATCGCGAATATGATTGTGGCCGAAATGATACGGCAGCATCTCGAAGGTGGGCGTGTCGAGAATCACGAGATCGGCACGCTTACCCGGCTCGATCGACCCGCATTCATACCCGACATCCATCGCATAAGCCGCATTGATCGTGGCGGCACACAACGTTTCAGGGATCGTCATCCGGCATTGTGACGCCGCAATGGTCAGGGTGAGGGGGAGGTTCAGCGACATGCAGGAACCGGGGTTGAAGTCCGTCGAGATCGCGATGGGGACGCCCGATTCGATGAATGTCCGGGCCGGAGGATACTGTTTCAGGCCCATGAAGAAAATGCAACCCGGCAGCAGCACGCCGACGGTCCCGGATTGCGCCAGCGCGGCCATCCCAGCCTGGTCGGTCTGATCGAGATGATCGGCGGAAACGGCTCCGAGACGTGCGGCCAGAGCAGCGCCGCCGCCGTTGGTGAGTTGATCCGCGTGGAGCTTGAGTTTCATCCCGAGACGCTGTCCGGCATCGAGCACCCGTTCGGATTCCTCCTTCGAAAACGCAATGGTCTCGCAAAACGCATCGCAGAAGTCCGCAAGTCCCTCATCCGCAACCTTCGGAAGCATCTCATGGATGATCAGATCGAGATATCGTTCGCGGGAATACTCGGGCGGAACGTCATGCGCCCCAAGAAACGTCGTTTTGATGCGGATCGGGAATTCCCCCGCGAGCGTCCGGGCCACTCTCAGAATCCGGAGTTCGGTTTCCGTTTCGAGTCCGTAGCCGCTCTTGATTTCGATCGCGGTGATGCCGAACCGGAGCGCTTCGATGATGCGGGCGCGGCCGAGATCGAGCAGTTGATCGAAGGAGGCGGCACGTGTCGCGCGCACGGTGCGTTTGATCCCGCCTCCCTTCCTGGCGATTTCAGCATACGGTACCCCGGCGATTTTCTCGGCGAATTCGTCTTCACGCGTGCCGGCGAACACCAGATGCGTGTGGCACTCGACCAGCCCGGGAATGACCGCGCACTGCCCGGCATCGATCGTCCGGCAGGAGGGGGCAGTGGAGACATTCCGGTCGAGTTCCGTACGAGGTCCGGCCCAGACGATCCGGTCGCCGCGGATCGCAATGACGGCGTCGGTGAGGTCGCCCGGATCGGACATCTCGGCACCGACACGCGGTCTCGGGGGGCCTTGAAGTGTCGAGAGCCGGGAGATGTGGGTAATGAGCAGATCGGCGGATGGGTTCATCGTAGTTCCTCCGGTTGGATCGGGTTATCAGTATGGCAAGGGGCGATCGCGAGCGCAACCCCGGTTTCATTGACCCGGAACGGTTGACTCTGGTAGATTGAAAAGGCTGTTCGTTCAGCGACTTCCAAGGAGGATCATCATGCGGATTCTAGTCACAGGCGGCGCCGGATTCATCGGGTCGCATCTCTGCGAGTTGCTACTGTCCAAGGGACACTCCGTGATCGCGATGGACAACCTGATCACGGGCGATGTCGCCAACATCGCTCATATTCGGGACGCCAATTTCCTGTTCATCAAACATGACGTGACGAACTACATTTACCTCGACGGGCCGCTCGACGCCATCCTGCATTTCGCATCGCCTGCCAGCCCGATCGATTATCTCGAATACCCCATCCAGACGCTCAAGGTCGGCTCGCTCGGTACCCACAAAGCCCTCGGTCTGGCCAAGGAAAAGAAGGCTCGTTTTCTGCTTGCATCCACCTCGGAAGTTTACGGTGATCCCCTCATCCATCCCCAGACGGAAGATTACTGGGGTAACGTCAATCCGGTGGGGCCGCGTGGTGTGTATGACGAGGCGAAGCGGTTTGCCGAGGCGATGACGATGGCGTATCACCGGTTTCATGGCGTCGATACCAAAATCGTCCGTATCTTCAACACATTCGGGCCTCGGATGCGCATCAACGACGGCCGTGTGGTGCCGACGTTCATCGCACAGGCTCTCGAAGGCAAACCCCTCACCGTCTACGGCGATGGTCTGCAAACCCGCAGTTTCTGTTTTGTTTCAGATCTGATCGACGGCATTTTCCGGTTGCTCATGAGCGACGAGCATGACCCGGTCAACATCGGAAATCCGCGTGAGATGAACATTCTGGATTTCGCGAGCACTATCTGCAAGATCATGAACATCGAGCTGAATTACGTGCACAAACCGCTTCCGATCGACGATCCGAAAGTGCGCCAGCCGGATATCACACGGGCGCGCAAGGTGCTGAACTGGGAACCGAAAGTCAGTCTCGAGGAAGGTCTCAGGAAAACCCTGGACTACTTCATCAACAAGCAGAAACAATCAGTCTGAGTTCAGCCACGCAGCCTGTTCGGATAAGTAAAGCGCGTTGTCCAGACCGTTGAAGCCCAGATCGAGCACCACGTCGTCGGCACGCAGCTTTCGTCCGTTGCGATAGTAAGCCCGAAGAAATTCCGCCGTTTTCGGATTGCGCCACCAGGCATCTCCAAATGTGTCCGTCAGATACAACCGAAGCTGATTCTCAAACATCCGGGCTCGGATATAGCCGGCCGAGTAAAACTCCATGTCGAAACTCAGATAACCGCTCGACTCGAAACTCACGCCATGAGCGCGTTGCATGTTGAGTTTGAACTTCTCCCGCATGTTATTCACACTCTGCGCCTCGAACAGCTCGATCTGATACAGGAACTGACCGATCAGTCGTCGGAAGCGGAGCAGATTGAGGAAGGCGTTGAAGCGGAGAAACTCGTCCTGGTGCTCCATCCCGACCATTTCACGCAACCACACGGGGTTTACGGTGATGTGCTGGAACAGATACGCCGTGCCTTCCGTGAAACCGCGGTCGCCCCAGAACTTGAATTCGAAATCGAGATCCGGTCGTTCGTGGACGAAGTGGATGGCGTGCCCGGATTCGTGCAGAAATCCCGCGTAATCATCATATCCGCCGGCGGGGAAGACCGTCAGGCGAACGTCGCCGGGAGGATTCACCGCGCTCACACACGCCCGTGGTTTCTTCTTGGGGCGGTCTTCGAGATCGAGGTGGATGCCGTCGAGAGAAAACCCCATGGATTGGATCGTTTTCGTGATGGTCGGGATCAGCTTGTCCTGAGGAAAATGCGGATCGAACCGCTTGCAGCGGAAGATCGCCGACAGGTCGGCCTCGTCACAGGCTTCGTTCGCTGCCGTCCCGGCCTCACGCTGCAGATACACGCTGAGCCATTTCAGATACAGGGATTCCGATTCATCCAGAAATCGTTGCATTTCGGCGGCAAAACGACGGAGATCCCGATTCTGGATTTCGTTGCACATGTCGATGTAGTTCGCGAATCCGAGACCTCGGATGGCGTTGAACAGAAGCTGGACCCATTCTACCCGGTGCGGGTTGATCTCGCGATGCACGACCGTTTCCCGCGCCTGCACCATCGCCCGCCGCCGTTCGCGGTTCGGTTCGTTCAGGATTTTAACTCCGAAAGACCGGACCGGGATGGTCGTTCCATCGAACACGACACTGGTGGCGGCTTCCTTCTTGAGGATCGTCTGCTGGAGTTCGCGGGTTTCGAATTCGAGATATCCCAGGACGAGTTGGCCGTACAGAGCCCGCAGGCGGTGCATGGCGTCCGGGTCGCGTTCTTTTGCCAGTGCATCGCGCACATAATCCAGGCACGCTTTCGAAAAAATCTCGCGGTACTTCAAATAGAGCCCGGCGATATCGATATCGTCTTCGAGTCCAACCCAGTTTCGCCAGTACAGGTCTTCGGATTCGATGAGATACTTGTTCAGGCGATTACGGATGATGTCGAGTTCCATGCAGGCCTCCGCAGAATGGCGTCCGGATCACGAGGTTTCACCGGAACGCGGTCGATCGTTTTCTGGTAGCGCCGGATCGGCAATTTTCATTTTACGTGATTTCAGGACGTGATGCATCGATAAAATCGGATGTCTGAAGAACGTGCGCGGCCCTGCGTATAACAGCTCGATTCATCGCTCGAATTGTCCGCCGTTCCATGACCCCAACCACTCCCTCCCATCCCGGCATACCCGATCCCGGGTAACCGAAGAAGCCGCTGTTGCATTTCTGAGCCTCGTCGATGATATAAGTAAGGTGTCCCTTTAATTCAACCAAGGAAAGGACGTTCACATGATCCCGGATGCAGACATCAGACGAATCACCGCTCGGATGCACTCCTATCGCGACGCCATCATCGAACTCCAGCGCGCCATGACCGCCCACCCCGCGATCGCCCCGGAAAGCGGCGGCGACGGCGAATGGGCCAAAGCCAATATGCTCGAAGCATGGCTCCGTTCCGAAGGCTTCGAGATCACCCGGTACGACGCTCCCGATCCCCGCTGCCCGAGCGGTGTCCGGCCCAATCTCATCGCACGCCTCCCCGGACGTGATCGTACCCGCACCACATGGGTCATGGGACACATGGATGTCGTGCCTCCGGGGGATCTTACGATGTGGAAGCACGATCCCTACACGATGTCCGTCGACGGCGACCGGCTTTGCGGCCGAGGCGTGTCCGACAATCAGCATGGCATCATCGCTGCCGTGTTCGCCCTGAAATGTCTCCGGGATGAGGGGTTGACACCCGAGACTGATGCGGCGGCGCTGCTGGTTGCCGACGAGGAAACGGGGAGCCGTTTCGGCGTCCGCCATCTCCTCACCATCGACGGTCTTTTCAAGCCGGACGATCGTTATTACATCCCCGATGCGGGTAATGAAGACGGGACGATGATCGAGGTTGCCGAGAAGGCCAAGATGTGGATGAAGTTTACCGTGCGGGGCAAACAGGGGCATGCCGGGTCGCCGTCTTCCGGCATCAACGCGCACCGCGCCGCCTGCGATCTCATCGTCCGCCTCAATGGCCTCTATACCGAATTCGCCGCCACGGATCCGCTCTTCACCAGTCCGAGTTCCTTCGAGCCGACCAAACGTGAGGCGAACGTAGAGAGTGTCAACATCCTGCCGGGTAAGGATGTGTTTTACATGGATTGTCGATTTCTGCCGTGTTACACGGGAGAGGAGATCTTTGCGAGCATACGGGAGACGGCGGATGCGATCGAAACGGACGACAGAGTCCGGGTCGAGATCGAGCGGTTCAATACCTCCGATTCAATTCCACCGGTTCGGGCGGACTCCGGTTCGGTCCGCGATCTGATTCCCGCAATCCGATCTGTGATGGGGGTCGAGCCGTATCTGCGGGGCATCGGTGGCGGTACGGTGGCCTATTATCTGAGGCAGAAGGGGTTTCCGGCTGTCGTGTGGATGAAGGAAGACGGAGGCGCTCATCAGCCGAACGAATCGTCGTCTGTCGGGACGATGATTCAGAATGCGCTGGTGTTCAGCCTGGTTATGATGACGCCGTAAACGGCCTCGAGATTCTAAAGAAATACCGGGACTTTATTGTCCGACATCACGAGCGTGTAAGGTTTGCTTTCGGAATTCCCTTCCAGAAAAACCTGATGATCACGCCATGTCGGGAATTCCCGAATCAGATGATCCATGGCGAATACGGCGCATTTGGTGGCTTCTTCCTTCGAGAATTCCTCATCCTGCTTTACCGTGAACACCAGTTTATTCCAGCGTTCCTCGATGTTGATGTGCAAAACCGGCCATTCCCGTTCAAGAAAAATCTTGTCTTTGTAGATCATTTCCGCCACGCGGCGCGCACGGTCGGTGTCTCCGGACCACCAGGTGCTGCGCGATTCGACCTGGATGAACCCGTTGTTCAGCCAACCGATGTTGCCGGTCACGACGTGCTGGACACGAGACCAGTCGGGTTTGCTTTCGAGCACGACGATCTGGTCGCCTTGGTTGATGTTGAGAATTGACGGCGGGCGATCCATCAGATTCTTCGGAGGCTCTCTGAGGAGATTGGCGTTGACCCGCACGACCGAATACACGGATTGTTCCGGCTTCTGATAGGAAGCCTCGATATTGACTTGAGGTTTGTCGCTGCATCCCGTCAGGATCAACGATACGAGCAGAATCGACAACAGCATCAGATTTCTCATGGTTCATCTCCTGTGCCGGAAGAATTTCCTGATCACCACCTTCCCCCCTAGTAAACTGTCCGGGAGCGCGCATGTCAAGAGTACACGACCGTCCATCGTTCCCGGTTGCGTTTGACGGATACACAGGTTAAGATTCGATGGGCCTTGAGGAGAAACGACCGTGCTGAAGCGTCTGAACTGGCTGTTTGTCATCATAACCGGAGCATTGGCCGGCTACGGACTGCTCATGATGGATGATTCCATCGATCTGCTGTTCCCGGCACCTCTCCCTGTCATGTCGGAACCCCCGAGCCTCGACGGCATCGAACTCGATGATGAACCGATCGAGTTCAAGGCCTGCATGCTGGATACCCGCTATATGCTGACTCCCGGAAGCGACTGGGTGTTCCTGATCTGTCACGACGGCCGGGGGACGCTCAATGACTACCTCCCGATGCTCACCACCCTCCGGGATCTCAATCTGTCGGCCCTGCTGTTCGATTATCGCCAGAACGGGATGTCCTCCGGATCGGAACTCAAGGGTGAGGAGTTCGAGAAAAACCTGAAGGAAGACATCTATTTCGCCTACGGACGATTGCTCGGACGCCAGTGGGCACCCTGGAAAATCGTCGTCTACGGCATGGGTCTCGGGGCAACCGCCGCCGCGGAAATTGCCGGAGATAACGAATGTGCGGCGTTCATCACCGAGCATGCGTATCCGACGGCTTCCGAGGTTGTGTCAGGCCGGTTGCAGAAGTTTCTGATGCGCGACCGGTTCAATCTCAGAAAAGCGCTCGTCAGAGTTCGCTGCCCGCTCCTCTTCCTGACCGGTGATCGGCATCCGTGGCTCGATCCGCAACTCGCCGCCTCCCTGATCTCGACCCCCGACGACCTCCATATGGTTCGCATCATCCCCGGCGCGGATGACCGGCCGATGTTCAGGTCGCAGCCCGAGGAATGGAAGGCGGCGCTGCGCGCCTTCATATCCCGGCTGCCGGTTCGTACCGAGCGCCCGAAACCGCTTCCGGAGGTGCAAGATGGCACATGATGCGCAATCCCGTGATCGCTGGCAGAAAGCCGGTATCATCGTCGGAACGATCGTGATCGCATTCGGCATGGTCTGGTTGAATACCTGGCAGCGCAGCGTGAAGTATTGCAGGGAAGGGCAGGAATTCCTTTCGGAAGGGAAGCTGATGGAGGCGATCACGTGTTTCGAATCGGCGGCGCATGCCTATACACCATTCAACTCGCATGTGGTCGATGCGCTGAACCGGCTCTGGGAGATTGGCGAACGTTATGAACGTGAAAAACCGGATGAACCCGAATATGCTCTGGTGGCTTTCCGGTCACTGCGGTCGTCTATCTATGCCACACGCAGTTTCTATACGCCGCACAAACACTGGATACCCAGATGCGACGAGAAAATAAAGAATCTCGTCGAAATCCAGCGCGCCCGTCTCGAACAGATCAGACAGAACGAGCAAGAGATTCCCGCCGAGACCCTCGCTCCGGAACAAACGGATCCCTGAGCGGTATTACTTCAGTTTGAGTTTCTTCAGAAAGTCGAATTTGCCCTTGTCCTGCATCGACTTGATGATTTCCTTCGCGTCCCGGTTATCGGGATCCCAGGCCAGCGCCGTTTTGCAGAATCGTTCCGCAGCGGTTTTGTCACCTTTGGTCTGGTAGACACGGGCGAGTTGCACATAGTAGGTCGGATTTTCAGGACTCACGACCAGCGCTTTCTTGATGTTTTCCTCGGCTTTGTCGATGAGGGGTTTGGGCAGTTTGAGATAACTCCGTGACAAGGCATAGTAGATATCGGAATTCTTGGCATTGAACTTGAGCGCCTGCTCGAATTGCTCGATCGCCTGCTTCGCATTCCCGCTGTTATACAAGCGCTTCCCTTCGTCGAAATGCACCTCCCATTTGGCCTTGTTTTTAGTGTCTTCATCGAGCAGAGTGGCCTCGAGTTCCTTCAACCCCTCCGCCTCATCCACCGCTGCTTCGACTTTCACCGGCCGGGCCGCCTGCCTGGACGGGGGAGGCGTTGTCTGCTGAGCCTCACGATCCTTCTGCGTCTGCCCGGCACCAGCTTTGTCCTCTCCGGCCGGCTTCCTGGGCTTGAGTTTGAAATCAGGAATGCCCGAAGTCCGCTCCTGCTGCGAAACCTGAATGACTTCAATCACCCGATCCATCGCACTGGCCGAATGCTGACTCGTCCAGGACTCCTCATCATAACGTTTCCGCGAGTTGTTGTTCGCCAGCACTTTGTAAGCATGATTGATCATGCTGAAGATCTCTTCCAGTCGCTCCTGGATGTTGGGCGCGAGTTTCTGAAAATGCATGTCGGGATGATACTTTTTCGACAGCGACACGAACGAGTCCCGGATGTGCGCCTGGCTGGAATTCTGGCTGACGCCCAGAATCTGGTAGTGATTGTATTTGGTGAAGCGGCGATAGAGGTCTTCGAGTTCTTTGGCGTCGAGATACGCCGGGTTGTCGTTTTCGGGTTCGGGATCCGGAATCGGTTTGGCAGGAGTTTCGGGAACGGGCGTTCGAGGAACGGAAGGAGGAGGCGGCGGTTGCGGAGGAGGAGGATTCGGTTTCGGCTGAGGCTTCTCCGGTGGCGGCACGGGCATCTGCTGCGTCGATGCCGTGCCTGCGGCGACGTCAGTCCGTCGCGGCGTGCCGGTCGTGCTGTTCGGGAGGGGTGTTTCAACTCGACGCGGCGGCACCACGACCCGGTTCGCATCAGACCTCGAACGCACAGGGATCGAATCGGTCGGGTTCGACGCGGCGGCGCGTGACGGAGGCACCACGGTCGTTCGATCCGTCCGAACATTACCCTCCGGAGTCGTCTCTTTGAACTGGATCGCCCCGACCTTGTAGAGGTTGAAGAGAATCATCTGCGCCTTCTGGCGGCTCAAGCCCGAAATGACATACAGATCCTTCAGCGACGTCATGCCGTTGATCTGCGAATACAGAAACCACTCCTGCGACTTGAAGCTCATCGACTGGAGCTGCTTCGAGTCGAAGTTGGGTTGAATATAGGGCCGCCATGCATCCGATTTGAATGTCTTCGCAATGTCTTCCTCGAACTGGCTCTGGCATTTGATGCCCAGCGCTTCGAGTTCCACGCTCTTCGGGAACTGACTGCGCAGCTTTTCGATCAGTTTGTTGGCCTGGAAAAACCGTTTTTGTTCGAGGAGGATCGAGACCTGCCAGAGTTGATCCGGCAACCCCTGGTCCGCCTCCTGGTTTGTCTCGGATTGCAGCTTGACCAACCACCCGTTCTCAATCAGCTTGGTCAGCACCGAACAGATCTCGAAATCACTCTTGTCAACCTTCCCGCAAACCTTCAGAATGCTCGATTTCCCATCGGATAATGCGAGCAGGAGTTGTTCGAATGCGCTGAGTGCGAGAAACGGACCGGGGGGATTGGGGGAAGGCCCGAGCACGGTGTTGAGGCTGCCGAGAATCGAATGGATGCGCCGCCACTCGTCGCGCTTGGGCGCTGAATCGAAAAAAAGCTGATGCATCACGATCGAGATTTCGACGATATCCTTCGTGGGCAGTTCGCCTTCATAGAACGCAAACTCGCCCTCTCGCCTGTGAATCAGACTCTCAATGATCTTTTCGGCTTGATTCTGAAGCATCCGACGGGCTTCATCTTCCGAGAACAGTCCTTTTTCGACGCACAGGCGTCCGAGCATCTTTCCGGCGGCACGCCCCTCATCGAGCAGTTTGAGGAGTTCCTCCTGAGCGACATACCCCTCCTTGACAACCAATACACCGAAGCGATCCTTGTCCAGATTGGATGACGCGGACACAATGACACCGCTCCTGAAGTAAATCTCTTTGCGCTCGGTGTTGTTGTTGACTACCAGAGTCCCGGTCTTCTCGGAATCTGCAAGCCACTGCAGCAGATCCGGGATCGACATGGTCTCGAGGGTGCCTTTAAGTTCCATCGTTCCGGTTCGCCAACTCCTGTATCAATGACCGTTCTGACTCATTCGGATCCGGTTGAGAGCCCGAGCCAGCGCGGCGCGCGCACGCTCCAGATCCCAGTTTCCGGCATCTTCGCCCGTCAGCCGCCGAATGGCCCGCTCACGCGCCCGTTCCGCTCGTTCGATATCGATGGCCTCCGGCCGCTCCGCCACATCCGCCAGCACGATCATCTCGTCATCGTGAATCTCGAAATACCCACCTGAAATCGAAAAACAGATCTGTGGGTCGTCCCGGGAGCCGCACTTGAGAATTCCGGTGCCCAGCGTCGACACGAACGGCGCATGTCCCGGCAGAAAGCCCATATAACCATCATACGCGGGAACCTGAATGAAGGCTACCGCATCCTGAAACAACGTCATCTGAGGGGTCACAATCACCAGTTTGATCAAATCCTGCATCGATGTCATCCCCGGCGAAGCCGCTCGGCCTTCTCCATCGCATCCTCGATCGTCCCGACCATGTGGAATGCCTGCTCCGGCATGTCATCATGTCGTCCCTCGATGATCTCGGCAAATCCCCGGATCGTGTCCGCCAGTTTGACGTACCGTCCGGGCAGGCCGGAAAAAACTTCGGCAACGAAAAACGGCTGAGACAGGAAGCGTTGTATTTTGCGTGCCCGGCTGACGACCAGTTTATCGTCATCCGACAGCTCATCCATACCCAGAATCGCGATGATGTCCTGCAGATCCTTGTACTTCTGGAGGATTTCCTGCACCTTGCGCGCCACGGAGTAATGGTCATCACCAATCACCCGCGGATCCAGAATCCGGCTTGTCGAGTCGAGCGGATCGACCGCCGGATAAATGCCCATCTCCGAGATCTGTCGTGAAAGAACGGTGGTGGCATCGAGGTGCGCGAAAGTGGTCGCCGGTGCGGGATCGGTCAGATCATCCGCCGGGACATAAATGGCCTGCACCGACGTGATCGATCCCTTTTTCGTCGATGTGATCCGTTCCTGAAGCTCACCCATTTCCGTTGCCAGCGTCGGTTGATAGCCGACGGCGGAGGGCATGCGTCCGAGCAGGGCCGAGACTTCGCTGCCGGCCTGCGTAAAACGGAAGATGTTGTCGATGAACAGAAGCACGTCGCGGCCTTCATCACGGAAGTATTCCGCGACGGTCAATCCCGTCAGAGCAACGCGCAGACGTGCGCCCGGAGATTCCGTCATCTGTCCGTAAATCAGCGATGTCTGATCCAGAACGCATCCTCCGTGCACCTTCGATCCGCGCATTTCCAGATACAAATCATTACCCTCGCGCGTCCGCTCTCCCACACCCGCAAAAACCGAATAGCCCTGATGCTCGGTCGCGATATTGTGAATCAACTCCATGATCAGAACCGTCTTCCCGACTCCCGCGCCTCCGAACAGACCCGTCTTGCCGCCCTTAGAATACGGTTCGAGCAGGTCGATGACCTTGATTCCCGTCTCGAGCATCTGAATGGACGTTTCCAGTTCGTTGTAATCAGGTGCAGGCCGATGGATCGGATAGTAGATGTCGGACTGGATCGGTCCCTGATGATCCACGGGTTCGCCGATGACATTGATGACCCGCCCGAGCGTTCCCGGTCCGACGGGTATCGAAATCGGTTTGCCCAGATTGATCACCTGCATGCCGCGCCTCAGACCATCGGTCGGTTTCATCGAAACGCACCGCACGCGGCGTTCGCCGAGGTGTTGCTGGACTTCCAATATGAGATTGAGTTCGGGTTCGTCTTCCGACCGCGACGCCGTATTGTCGATCTGCAACGCTGTATAGACCGGAGGCAGTTCACCCTCCTCGAAATCGACATCCACCACCGGTCCGATGACTTGTATAACCTTTCCGATATCCACGTTAAACCTCCTGGAAGCTAACCCTTCAATGCTTCAGCTCCGGAAACCACTTCAATCAATTCCTTGGTGATCGCCGCCTGCCGGGCCTGGTTGTACTGCAAAGTCAGGCGCGAAATGATGTCGTCCGAATTGCGCGTCGCCGAATCCATGGCGGTCATGCGAGCGCCGAATTCACTGGTCCGCGATTCCAGAAGACAGCGAAAGATCTGTGACTGCAGGTATCTCGGCAGGACCTTATCGAGAATTACGCCCGGATCGGGATCAAAAATGTAATCCAGACAATGTATCGGTGTATCCACCGGATCGAACGCCAGCGGAAGCAGCCACTCGGTCACCACCTTTTGACTCAACGCACTCTTGAACTCGGTATACGTGACCGCCACACGCCCGACACCCTCGGATAGAAACCGTTCCGACAGCGACAGGAACAGCCTGCGGGCGAGTTCTCCCGGGGTGCTCGTGTCCCGGTCACGGATCGCTTCCCGGATCGCGTACCCGCGTTTGCCGAAGTAGTCCGCGCCTTTCCGGCCGACAATCGTCAATTCGAGATTTCTGCCGGCTTTCCCCGCGATTCGCTCGACTTCCCGGAAGACCTGACTGTTATAATTGCCGCATAAACCCCTGTCGCCGCTGATCACGAGCAGATGAACCGCCGGGTTGGCGGATGCACGGATGAGGGGATGCTCGGGAATGTCCGGATAGGTCAGAATGTGTTCAATCATCTGCCGGATCTTGAAGGCATAGGGGCGTGCGAGCACAATGGCTTCCTGGGCCCGCCGGAGTCTCGCGGCCGCCACCATCTTCATCGCGCGCGTCACCTGCTGGGTCTTTCTGATACTTCGGATCCGTCTCCGAATTTCCCTGAGTTGAGCCATCGCCCGAAACCTCCGACTCTATGCCGATTGCCGTGCGTCCAGAAACTGTTTCTTGAAAGCAGCGATGGCGTTGTCGAGCGCTGCGTATTCCTCATCCGTCAACGTGCCTCGCGTAAAGAGCGCAGTCCGGAACGCGGGAAGATTCTGTTTCAGATAGCCATGCAAACCGGCTTCAAATGCCTTGATCTCGGTGAGGGGCAGATCGTCGAGAAATCCGCGTGTGGCACAATAGATCGTCGCAATCTGTTCGTCGACCTGCTGCGGAGAGTATTGATCCTGTTTGAGCACTTCGGTCAGACGCGCGCCGCGGGCAAGCTGGCGTTGGGTCATTGCGTCGAGATCGCTGCCGAACTGGGCGAAGGCCGCGAGTTCCCGGTACTGGGCCAGGTCGAGACGCAGAAGGCCGGCAATTTTTTTATACGCCTTGATCTGCGCCGCACCACCGACACGCGATACCGAAATACCGGGGTTGATGGCCGGTTTGACCCCTGAGTAAAACAGGTCGCTCTCAAGATAGATCTGACCGTCGGTGATCGAAATCACGTTGGTCGGAATGTAGGCCGACACGTCGCCTGCCTGCGTTTCGATGATCGGCAGCGCGGTCAGCGACCCTCCGCTCTCCGGTATCTTCCGCATCTCGAAACCCGCTCCTGCCCGGGCGACCGCATCCGCCATTACCTTCCGTTCATCTTCATCCCGATCCCGATACAGAATTCCATCTTGTCCTCGGCGGGTCTCTGCCGGGGCATTCTTCGGAACGAGGATGTAATCGTCCGCAAGTTTGACTGCTCGTTCGAGAAGCCGTGAGTGGAGATAGAAGACATCACCCGGGTAGGCTTCACGACCGGGCGGGCGGCGGAGCAGCAGCGAGAGTTGCCGATAGGCCGCCGCATGCTTGGAAAGATCGTCATAAATACACAGTGCGTGTCGGCCCTGCATGAGGAAATACTCGCCGAGCGCACAGCCGGCATACGGGGCGATGTAAAGCAGCGGTGCCGGATCGGCCGCGGATGCCTGCACGACAATGGTATAATCCATCGCGCCATACTGATCGAGTGTTTTGACGATGCGGGCAACAGTCGATTGCTTCTGACCGATTGCGACGTAGATGCAGATGACATCGCCGCCTTTCTGATTGATGATCGTGTCGATCGCAATCGCCGTTTTGCCGGTCTGGCGGTCGCCGATGATGAGTTCCCGCTGGCCGCGCCCGATCGGAATCATTGCGTCGATGGCTTTCAGGCCGGTCTGCAACGGTTGCTGAACCGGTCGACGGTCGATGACGCCCGGCGCAAGATGCTCGATGGGGCGAAAATGTGACGTTTCAATGGGGCCTTTGTCGTCGACCGCCATACCCAGCGCATTCACGACACGCCCGACCATCGCCTCCCCGACCGGAACACTCAGGATGCGCCCGGTCCGCTTGACGGTCTGCCCTTCCTTGATGTGGAGATAGTCCCCGAGAATAACCACGCCGACGTTGTCTTCCTCGAGGTTCAGGGCGACGCCGAGAATCCCTTCGGGAAACTCCAGCAACTCATTGGACATGCACCGATCCAATCCATACACACGGGCGATGCCATCCCCCGCTTCCACCACCACCCCGGTCTCCGCATAATCCATCCGCGACTCGAAACCCTCGATCCGCCTCTTCAGAAGTTCAGTAATCTCTGCAGCTGATATCTTGTTCATGCGCCCATACCCCTATTCCTTCATCAGTTCATCATGCAGTTGGTTCAGTCGCGACCGCAAACTTCCATCAAACACGTCATCGCCGATCCGCACCCGGATCCCCCCCAGAATCGACCGGTCGATCCGCCAACTGATTTCAACCGCCCGCCCCGTCGCCGATGCCAGCGATTGCTGAATGCGCCGCTGTTCATCTGGTTCCAGTGCGCGGATGGAACTGACCTCAGCTTCGACGATCCGGCTCCGCCTCTTGATTTCATGCAGATAAGCGTCGAGGATATCCGGGAGGAGATACATCCTGCGATTTTCGATCAGCGATTCCATGAAATGCCGAGTGACAGGGCCGGGTTTCAACCGTTCGATCAGGTCGTCTGCGACGGTCCGGGAATGCACGGGATGCCGCCCGACCGCACGGATCATTCCCGGTATCGCCTCGTTCTCCGAAAAAACTCTCGTGATCTCGGCCATCTCAGCCATCACCGACTGCTCGGAATCCTGCGCCCTTGACGCGTCGATCAACGCCTTCGCATATCGGTTGGCCAGCCGGTTATACATGGATGGCTCCGCCTTTCCCGCTGAAAAATTCATTCATCCTGTCAATGCATTCACTCACCATTTTCCGGTCCGCCTCGACCGATACCCCCTTCTCAAAATCCAGTCTCACCCGGCGGATCGCTTCCTCCGAGATGTGACGCCGGAGATCCTTGCGGGCGGCATTGAACTGCGAACGAAGCTGTCGCTTGCAGTCCTGATGCATCCTCTCGATCCGTTCGACGGTCATCCGCCGAAACGAATCCCTGATCTGATCGATCTGCTGAGCCGCATCCTGATCGATTCGGGATTTTTCGGCCGGTAACGACTGAACCCTCTCCCGCATTCGGATCGTCTCCTGCTGTGCGTTTTCCTGCCGTTTCCGGGACGTTTCGAGCGAATCCCGGATGGCATTGATCCGGGAGGTGAGTGCCGTGCCGACCGGCTTGCGCAGCAGGAACACCAGCAACCCCGCCATCAGGACGAAATCGACGGTTCTCGCCAATTCGCTGATCCCGCCATGTTCGGATTCGCGGGAGGAATCGGCTTCCGCATGTGAGGGGGATGAGGCCGAACCGATCCCGCCGGTGAGCAACAGACATGCAATCAATCCGGGAATCAATTTTCTGCGGATCAGGCCCGACAGATCAGCGATCCTCTGTTCAGTCGATTGTTTTTCCTGTTCAAGTTCCGCTTCGAGATGATTCCGGTATGAAGACAACTCGGTTTCACACGCCCTGAGTGTTTCCTGGATTTTTTTGCGGGAATCCGTTTCGGACTCCTGTGTGGTCACCGCGATTCTCGAGCGACCGGATTCGGTGGCTGATTTCAGCTCAGCCGTGAATGCCTCGCTCAAGCGCCGGGTCTCCGCATCCGAAATCTCGGCGTCACGCTTCATCCCCTCCAGCCTGGACTTCCGTTCGTTCATGATCTTCAAAAACGGCTTGTACAGCAGGCTGTTCATCGTCACAATGAACAGGATCATCAACAGGATTTGAAAGACGAGTGAAAGATCAACACTGACCACGATTATTCTCCATTCAGCAGTTCAAGGATTCGGATCAGATCGTCTTCGGAATAGAACTCGAGGCGGATGACGCCGCGATCCTTTCGGTTTCTGGAAATCTCGACTTTCGTGCCGAACCGGGATCGCAAGGCGTCGATGGCTGCCGAGAGATTGGGATCAGGCGCGGGCTGTGAACGACCCGCGCGTGAGGAAGTATCGGTCTGCACGAGAATCTCGAGCGCCCGGACGGAAAGCCCGCGTGCGACGACCTGCCGGGCAGCCGCAATCTGCTTCTCGGGACTGCCTGCACTGAGCAGAACCTTCGCGTGCCCGATCGATATCGAACCGCTCTGCAGCATCTCCTGAATGTCGACCGGAAGCTTCAGAAGTCGCAGCATGTTGGTGATGGTAACGCGCTCCCGGCCGATCTTTCGCGCGACCTGTTCCTGGGTCAGACCAAACTCATCGATCAGAAATCGGTAGCCGGTTGCTTCTTCGATCGGGTTGAGATCTTCGCGCTGGAGATTCTCGATGAGGGTGAATTCCAGTGCGGCGGTATCCGAGATATTGCGGATGATCGCAGGGATTCGCTCGAGTCCGGCGAGACGTGCTGCGCGAAAACGACGCTCTCCCGCGATGAGTTGGTATCCCGTATGAAGCGGTTTGAGAAGAACAGGCTGAATGACACCGCATTCGCGGATCGAGTCTGTGAGTTCCTTCAGGCGTGAATCTGAAAACTGACGCCGGGGCTGCATGGGTGATGCGACGATCTGATCGAGCGGTACGGATTGAATCCGATCCTCGACAGAGACGATGCCTTCCGGAATCAATGCCCCCAAACCGCGTCCCAATCCTTTATTTTTCATTGCGTTCAATCAACTCCTCAATCAGCGCCCGATACGCATGCGCTCCGCGTGACGACGGATCATACTGGATGATCGGCATTCCGTGACTCGGAGCCTCGCTCAGGCGGACATTCCTCGGGATGACGGTTTGAAAGACCCTGTTTCCGAAAAATCGTCGGATTTCAGCCGCGACCTGCTCGGATAAATTCGTACGGGAGTCGTACATGGTCAGGAGGACCCCGCCGAGATCCAGTTTGGGGTTCAGACAGGAACGCACCAGATCGATCGTCTCGGTCAACGATGAAATCCCCTCCATCGCATAATACTCGCATTGGACCGGGACGATTACGGCGTCGGCGGCTCCGAGAGCGTTTACGGTGAGGATGTTGAGGGATGGGGGGCAATCGATCAGGATGAATTCAAATGACCGGCGGGAAGCAGCGAGGGCATGACGCAGGATCAGATCGCGTTCCGATGAACCAGCCAGTTCGATTTCCGCGCCGGCGAGGCGTTTGGTGGAGGGGGCGATAAAGAGATTTTCAACGGGGCCGGGACGGATGATGGAATCGAGATCCGCGTGGTCGAGGCAGACTTCATACAAGGTGTGCCCGTCCAGAGTCGAGCGATCGATCCCCAGTCCGCTGGTCGCGTTCGACTGAGGGTCTGCATCGATGAGAAGCGTTCCGTGTCCGGCTTCCGCCAGACAGGCCGCCAGATTGACGGCTGTGGTCGTTTTGCCGACGCCCCCCTTCTGATTTGCAATCGCGATGACTCTCCTCAACGACTCCTCCAATGCTCCGAAAATATACCCGGAGGCAAAGAAGAAAATAGTATCAGAAATGCACGCGGAGTCAATATCAGTTGGTGCTGCAAAACAGAACACAGAAGGGGGCCTGAACGCAATCCGGACAATGGCCGAAACAGAGTTCCGGTTCGGCTTCCTGATCGGGGCCCGACAGAGGCTCGCACACCTCGAGCCGGGATTCCGGTGCGACACTGTGAAACCGGATCCTCCTGCCTCTTCCTTCCGGAACCATTCCGTGAGATTCCCTCATCAACACCTCATGCGGTCATCTGCCGCCGAAGCGCTCCCGGAGCGTGCGCCAGATGCGTGTGCCGATGCCGGATCCCACCGGCACGGTCGCATGCGTTCCGGGGGAACTCCCTGAGATTCTCTCGATGCGGAGTCTTGTACGGCCGGCTGTAAGAGTGCAGGGCGGAAGAATGAATTCACGCCGGATTCGTCTCGATCCGAGATGAAGACCGTTCTGTGAGTTCAAATCTTCGATGAGAAGATAATCGCGGGTGACGGTTAACCGGGCATGATCACGCGACAGATACTCATCGTCCAGTTCGATTCGCCGCCCTTTCGCCGAACAACGCCTCCCCAGAAGATACTCGGACGATCGCAAGGTGAACTCCTGGCCTTTGTCGGGACCGGTGAGTACCCGGATCGTGTACAGTCCGATCAGCGACGAGTCATCGTCCAGCGTCGTATCGTCCGTGATGGTCCCGCCGGATCGAGTCGAAAAATAAAAGGAAACACCGTTGAGATCGATCCGATCGCCATCATTGAGCTTCTTCATCTGGATATCGATCTGATCGAATATGATCGACGCTTCCGGGTGCATGCGACGAATCACCCACTCACCCTGCTCGAATGTAAGCTCGGCATGCATGAACCGCAGTTCAGGAATACGGATATCCGCATCAGCATGCGATCCGATCTCATACCGCCGCTTCCGCAGCGGAAACACTTCTTCGATGTCATCGTGACAGGTTCTGATGGTGTCATTCCGAATCTGATCGGACATGGTTCGCTCCGTTTCCGCGTGCCGATGTCAACTCCGATATCGGCTCCGATCGGTCGCCGTGGGAACTCGTGAATTTCCGGAACCCGGTTCCAGCACTCGTGTGGTCAGATCTCGAACGAAATTCTCCGGAACGAATCCGAAGAGGTCCGCTTCGAGATCGGCCATATCGATTGTTTCAGATCCCAGTGTATCGTAATTCGGTATCGTCTGCATCCTGTTTCTCCTTGGTCCAAATCTCTTCCTGTCCCGATCACCCGAAAAAAAAGCAAAGCACATGCCTGCCGCAGAAAGCCTGATCACTTTCATCGATCGGGTCGATCCGGACCGAATCATTGCTGCATCGGATGCGGATTGCCCGGTGTTCGGATGGACGCCGAGTCTGGTGATGGACCGTGAATGCGGGTTGAAAAATCAGACGGTTCGTTCTGGAATCGAACATGGCGCATGCCGCACCGGTTGATCGCGTGTCCCCTTAACATTTCCCCGATTCCGCATTATGATCAGATAGTCATTGATTGTGATCGTATCCAAGGAGGCCGCCGATGCAGAACGATTATCTGTCCTGGTACAAGGATCTGATGAACTATTTCCACAAGAATCCGGACGCAATCTCGCTACTCCGGAGCGGCGTTCCGGAACCACTCGCCCTGCTCCGCCGCCAGATGACGGCCCTGTACGACATGCAACTCGCTCCCCTCCTGAACACGCCGAATCCATGGGGCCATCCCGCCCTGATCGAACGAATCGCCGCTCGTTATTCGATGCCGGTCGATTCGATCATCCGCACCAATGGCGCCACGAACGCGCTGTTTTTGATCTGTCAGGCACTGGTTCGACCGGGAGATCACGTTCTGGTTGAAACTCCGGGGTATCAGCCGCTTTCCAGAATTCCCGGCTTCATCGGCGCGGAGATCCGCCACTTCCACCGAGTGCCTCCGGATTTCTCCATCGATCTCGATGAGTTCTCGACCACACTGTCCCCTCAGACCCGTCTCGTCATTGTGACTCATCTCCACAACCCGTCCGGATGTCCGACATCGGACGCGACATTACGTGCCATGAAGGATATCCTTCAGCAGAAAGCACCCGGGGCGTGGATTCTTGTCGACGAGGTTTATCGCGATTTTCTGCCGGAACCGGCACTCTGCTCCGCCCGTCTCGGTCCCCCGTTCCTCTCCACCGCCAGCCTGACAAAACCCTATGGCCTCAGTATTCTCGAATGCGGCTGGGTCGTCGGGCCTCCCGAATTCATCCAGACACTCAGGATCAACCAGATGTGGGTCGAGGGCATCGGATCCCGGTATCTCGAATCGCTTTCATCCATCGTATTCGATCATCTCGTGGAGTATCGTGCGGCTGCATTTGAACACCTCGAACGCAATCGAGAGATGCTCCGTTCGATCTGCGGGTCACTGGAGGAAAAAGGATATCTCCAGGTGACAATCCCGGACCACGGCTGCATCGCGTTTCCCAGACTGCTGCAGACCGACGATTCCATGGGCCTGGTGACCTACCTGGCCGATCGATACAACGTCTGGATCGTTCCGGGATTCTTTTTCGATGCGCCGGCATATGTACGCATCGGTTTCGGGGGGGAACCCGAACAATTCGAGTCCGGCGTGGTCAGTTTTGAAAAATCAGTGATTCGCTACTTCGAGAGTCGCCATCGGCGAAGTGATGACGGAAGCCGATGACAGCACGCCGGGCCGCCTCAACCGGTGAAGCGATCCGGCCGAATACATGATCGGGATCGCATCGGTCGGCAGCGCATCCCATTCGATTCGGAGTTGATTTCCCGAGACCGTCGCCGGAGTGTCTCCGGATCGTCCGGGCAGAACCTTGAAATCCGGGCGCGTCATCCATTTCGCGGGGAATCGGAGCGTGAGACCCCGGGAATCGAGATCGCAGTCGATCCGGGTGTTTCTCGAATCGATCGGATGGGTGCAACAGACCGTTACGACAACCTGCCTGTCGCAGCCCAAAATCAACGCATCGGGTAAACAGGATCGGAAGACGTAGGCACCCCTCAGATTGTCCGGAAGATTGATCAAAGCCAGATTGGCAGGTTCCAGCGAACAGAGCTCGGAGACGATTTTCTGGCTCAGTTGCCCGGCCTGTGCATACATCACGGAACTCCTCGCCAGAAAGGCCAGACACAGGATGGGGATCAACCGGTTCAGACGGCCGGATGTCTTGCCGGGCTCTGACGAATTCAGAAAGAAACTCAGCAGGCAGACCGAGAACAACGATGGGGCATACACCAGGCGCTCGCCTTGTGTGTCCGTGATCGATGTCCCCAGCGGGAAAACGGGTATCAGGGAGATGGCAAGCAGCAGCGCGCAACGGATCGATGCCTGACGATGAATCCGACGTGTATCGGGAGCCAGCCGCAACGCTCCGGCAAGCACAAACATACAGACAATGACGACCGACAGACCAAAAACAATCTGGTTCGATTGATACGGCAAGACGGAACGACACATCATGACCGGGAGATTGATCAGTTTCGCAGGATTGAGCAGCGGAATGTGTGCATCCGTACCGTACCCTCCGATCCATTCACCGATCCGAACGGATCGCCATGTCCAGAATGCTGCCAGTAAAACCAGATGGCCTCCTGAACAGATGATCACGGTGCGCAGAGCACTACTCCGCGAATCGCCCGGATGCCTGCGCAATACCGTGATGGCGATACACAAAGGCACCAGAGCGATGGTCGATTCCTTCGATAGATACGCGATAACGGCGGCGGTCCACGAGATCAGGATCGGGATGACCGAGGAAGATTGCAGGGCGCGCAGAAACGCGATGAGTGAAATCTGGAAAAAAACGGTTGCGATCAGGTCCGTCCGTGCCGCAATCCAGAAAATGGCTTCACCGTGCGATGGCAGGATCAGGAACAACAGGGCCGTTGCGCGGGCGGCATCTCGAACGCCACGGTCGTCGGGCGACAGGACGATCTGAAGTTCGAGAACAAGGAAGTAGATCAGGACCGAGTTGGTGAGATGAAACAGCAGATTGGTCAGATGATAACCAAGAGGCTCGACGCCCCATAGAAGGTGATCCAGGTAAATGGACAACGAGATTACCGGTCGGAAAAAGCGCGAGCCGGCTCCGGACCAGATACCGAACATTCCGCCGGTCTGGATGTTTCGCACGAGTGAAAAATCATCCGACAGGAGATGGGACAGACCGGCCGGGATCCACAGCAACAGGAAACCGAGCGTGTACAGGCCCGGGATCAGCGCCGGACAGAGCCTTCGCCCCGCGATCACAGATCGTGAGCCTTGAGGATCCACATTTCGTACAGACAGAATACAGCGATGACGGCGAAGCACACCGCATGCACGGCTCCGGCTCCCACCACAAGAACCGCGAATCCCGCATGCAGTTTGGTCAGGGACCAGCCCGCGATATCGACGATTACCGAGATGAACGCGAGCGACAGGAGTGCGCTTTTAGTGGTCATGGCGCGCGGCGTTCGGAAGAGAATGAGCCCGATGCTCCAGAAAACAAGTCCCATTCCGAAGAGATGCTGATGGGATACACGGGCGATGTGCGACCACGTGACTCCTTCCTTCGCCGAGGTGTATCGATGAATCTCGTCAAGTGTCGTCAACGGCGCGAATTCCGCCTTTCCGAACATGTCATGACACCTGATGCAACGGGCCTGAAAAATGGGTCGGACAACGGGATACTCCGCTTCAGTCGCTCCACGTCCGACCCATTCTTCAATCGATCGCTTCTCGTCATCGCTCTCCAGATGCTGACGCATGGACGTGTTGATCATCTGTGTGAGGCGTGTCACGGAAGGACTGCCGTGGTAATGCGCGATCACATCCTGCAGCGTCAGGCCCGGAACCAGATCGGCTCTCTCGTGGGACAGATACAGGTTGGTCAACGCGGCACCGTATCCTGCCGCAATCACGACAATGAAAAGTGTGTAGACGATATGTTTTCCCACAGGTCCTCCCAATACGTACACCGGCCGATACACGCTCCGGGGCAGCCGTTTCTTATCTGAAAACGCTGTGGCAGGATTTACACAGAGACTCCAGATTCTTGTATCCGGCCTTCATCCCGGCCTCGTCCTTCGCGTCGGCGGCAACGAGAATCGCATTCGCCTTTTCTGCAAGCTCCCCGGCCAGTTTCTTGAACTCGCTTTGCTTTTCCGGCTTCTTCGCAGGAGCGATCCCGGCCAGTTTGTCCGAGATGAAAACGATGCCCTCGGCATGCTGTTTGAGCGAATCGGTTTTACCCGCCGAAACATCCGCATTCATGGCCTTGGTGAATACCGCAAGACTCTCCATCAGCGCCTCGACCGAAAGAGATTTCTCCGTCAGGTCTTTCTTGCACAGGGGGCAGGCCCCCGCCAGATCACCGATGTACGGATGCGCCGGATCCATACAGACGTAAACCCGGCCTCCAGACGCGGCATCTTCACCCGAAACCCCCGATGGAAAGAACCCCAGGCATGTGACGATCATCAACGCGAGACCCATCTGTTTCATGTCAACCTCCTTCATCGCTTCAGCGATATCCGAACAGACACATATCCAGATTGCTGGCGCACTCGACGGAAAAGATCCCGAGATAGCAGAAGTAGATGCCGATGCCGTCGATCTCGCCGAAATCACCTTCAGGCCAGATAAAGTTCAGGAACTGCTCCGAATAACGGCCCGGCGGCAGAAAAAATGTCCTGCCGGAAAAATTCGTATCGAATCCCGGCCAATGCCAGAAATAAAAGCATCCCAAAACATCCAGCACGAGATACTCGCTGACCGCGAGACCTTCACCCGAATTGAGTGTCTCCTGGGTCAGAACAAAAAGATCCCCGGCCTGATACATGTTCGAGTTCAGTCTCAGATCGGCAAAGATCCCCGGCGTCGGAGTCGGCGTGGGTTCCCCGAGAGCGCCGACGGCGGCATGGATATCGATCAGGGCACCGATCGTGCCGGCTTGCGGGGGAGGGGTTCCGGAACGGACCAGCAGATCGCGCATGGCGCGAGGCCCGAGAGGTTCACCGAAGCGGGCCTGAGCGATTCCCTGGATGGCGACCACCGTCGCAGCGACCATGGCCGCTGCTCCCGAGGTTCCTCCGAAGCGATCCGTGTACTGCCGGTGAAGCTCGGTCGGAGAACCCGGTGCATCCCCGAACCCGGTCGTCACGATCGCGGACCCCCAACCCTGCAGATCGACGCGGCTGCCGTGTCCGCTGAAAATACAGGGTTCGCTGGAATACGGTTGTCCCGCACCGACCACAATGGCACCGGAATCCCAGAACTCCCGATCAAACCGGGATTGGTAGATCGGGTCGTCCAGATCCGTTCCGGAGTTGCCGACCGGTTCGATGACGATTCGCCCCTGATCCGTCGCATAGGCGATTGCGGCAAAAATCTCCGGGAGCCATTCGACAGGAACCAGGCTCGCATGGCCGTTGCCGTCATCCGGGCCGAGCGCCTGCATTTCGATCAGGATGACATCTCCAGCACGCATGGAATCGCTCGCGGCCACTACGGCTTCAGCCAGTGCGACACGTCCCTCGTTCATGACATAACAGAGTTGCATGTCGGATTCGGGCACACATCCGATGATCCCGAAACCATTATCGGTCCCGATCACCATTCCGGCGACCGCCGTGCCATGATCTTCCTCCATGCTGCTGCCCGGATCTCCTCCGATGATCACGGCGGGATCCCTGAGTTTTTCGAGATCTTCGTGGAATCGATCCCATCCGTACTCGATATCCGTCAGTCGCACCGATCTGCCTTTACCTCCTTCATAATCCCAGGCGTCGGCGATACGGGGAGCACCGGGAGCGTCCGAAAACAGATAATCCTGTGACTCCGAAAAGTCGGGCGTTTCATCACGCGATGTCCCGTGTATCTCTCCGTCCCGAATCGATACCTGCATCGATGCAAGGGTGACCGGATAAACGGCATCGATACAATCGACGTCCCGGAGGAGTTCGATCGATCGGGGAACGTCGGCGGTGGCGGAGAGAACGAGTCGGAAGAAGCGGTTCAGATGGATCGGCCTGCAGGCAGGGCCGGTCATGACCCGTTCCGCACGCTCATGATCCGGAAAAACCGGAAAAACAGCGCAGGGGTCGAATGCATGCAAAATCGCGTTCAAGGCATTTGCGCATGGATCATCGATCGGGACGAAGGTCCCGTCCCGACACTCTGCTCCTGCTGTCTCATGCAGTTGTATTCCGATCTCGACGGGAGTCGGTTCGACGGTCGCTGTTCCCTGCGCAGTTCCGCACAGGATCACCGCCAGACAGCACAAAACCCGCAGATGCGTGTGTTCAAGGAATGATTTCACACTCCTATTGAACTTGAAACCCCGGGAAAATTCAAGCCGGGGTTCCGGCTGATCACGATTTCAGTTTTCGTGTGATCTCGGCGACATGCTTTCCCTGGAAACGAGCGATCGCACGTTCGTTCGCGGAGGGTTGTCGCGAACCATCCGGCCCCGCGATCACTCCGGCTCCGTAAGGGGATCCGCCCGATACCTCATGGGTCACCATCAGCCCCTGCTGTGAGAAGGGTACGCCCACGAGAATCAACCCGTGGTGCAGGAGAGTGGTATGGAAGCTGAGAATGGTGGATTCGTGACCTCCATGCTGGGTGGCCGTCGACACGAAGACGCTGCCGACCTTCCCGATGAGTGCTCCGGTAAACCACAGTTGTCCGGTAGCGTCCAGAAACGCTCGCATCTGAGCCGACATGTTGCCGAAACGGGTCGGCGTGCCGAAAATCAGTGCGTCGGCTTCGACGAGGGTGTCCATCGATGCGACCGGCACATGCGCGAACGCTTTTCGGGTCTCGATCGCACCCATCTTCGCCAGGATATCCTCCGGAAGAGTTTCGGGGACCTGATACACACCCACATCCGCGCCGGCGACCTCGCGGGCTCCGGATGCTATTTCCTGCGCGAGGGTATGAACATGTCCGTAAAGGCTATGAAAAATGATGTTGACCTTCATGGTGAGTCTCCTTTGGGGAATGGACTGCCGGCGCAACGGCCTTCAGTCGGGTCCATTCATTTTGACGCCCGCAATCGGATAAAGGTTACGAGCCGGCCGGTTCAACTGAATCGTTTCGGTCATGATACGAGGAGGACGAATCGGAGTCGATGGCGGTATCGGACGGATCCTTCGCGGGTGCCTGCAGATCGGCCGTTCGGAGTGGACGCGTGATCAGGAGGATCAATCCGATCATGGCGGTCAGGATCAGCAGCCAGACGACGAATGTCTGCTGCTCGCTCCAGACATCCACTCCCATTTCCGTCAACACCCAGCGACCCGTGAACAGCGCGCCGACGGGATTATCGAATCCGTTGAGATACTGTTGCAGATAGATGCGATCCGCTCCGAGACCTGCATAATTCAGATACTGGATATGGGTCACGGTGAGAGATTCCGTGGTGAAATACCGATGAATCATGGACAGGAAAAGAGTCCCGGCAATGACGGGTTGCGAGGCCGAGGGGGTGAACAGCGGAACGCTCAGATCCTTGATTCCCATCGCGATCGACACATCCAGAATCCGGAAACCGAGAAACAGAGTACCGAAAACCTGGAGCAGGATTGAGATTGCAAGAATGCCGACAAAGAGCCATTTCCGGAATGATTTACGGGGCATCGTGAGGGATTCGGCGCCGGCCATCACCATGAACGGTATGAGGACATGGAGATAGCGTGGTCCCCACTCTTCGTCGATCAGCAGATACGATATCCGGCTCGCGGCAGCCAGCCATACAAGAAGAAATCCGAGGAACATACCGGCTTCGAGCCGATGTTTCCGGAAGAAGCCGGGCCATCCGGCCACGGCGTAGATCAGAATCGGATTGAAGACGAAGATCCCCTCACCGGGGGACACGAGAAGCCCCGTCACGATGTCGAACACGGAATGTGCGGGTTCCGTCAGTTTCTGGATGATCTCATCGACATATCCCGGGTTGTGTTCAAGCTTGTGGGTGGTGGATGCCACGTGCATGGTGAGGGCAACAGCGGCGACGATGGTCAACATGATCAGTCCGGGAATCCGATGCCGTTTGTTGCTCCAGATCGAAGCGGCATAATAGACCGCCAGCGGAGCGACGAAGATGATGCTGTATTTCTTGCAGTTCGGCAGCAGCATGAGCGGGAGGAGTGAGACGCCGAGATGAAGCAGGGTGGGGGCATGGCGGTAAAATATCGCACAGAAAACACACAGGGTCAGGATGCAGGTCTGGAAGGGTTCGAGTCCGAGTCCGGCGTAGGGCCACGCCATCGTCGCCAGACCATAGATGAGCCCGGTGGTCACGGACAGGGCTTCATTCCGGGTCAGTTTCGTGAGAATCCCGATGACCAGCAGCACGGTGAGGGCAGAGCAGAGCGGATTGACGAGGGCGACCATGAGAACCGGGCCCCAGGGCAGATCCCAGTATCCCCCGCGTCCCGGTATCGTGGGTTGCTCTCCGAAGAGTTGGACGCCGAGCACATAGAAGGGCACCGAAACCACAGACTGGAGGTAGTGCTGCCGCGGAATCTGGCGCAGCGGTCCCCAGGTGTCGGGAATTCCCGGAAGGTCGTAAAAACCGGGTGCCAGCACGAGACCGTCTCCATGAAAGAGACTTCGGGCCGATTGAACATACTCCAGTTCATAGCCATCCAGGTTGTACCGTGTGCCCAGGGTATAGATCACCGTCAGGCAGATAAAAAGGATCAACCGGCGCAGAGGCGTGCTCATCGGAAAGGCATCATAGTCGAATCCGATGGAATTCACCACGCAATTTCACTCACTCTTGACATGGAGTGCCTGCTTCGTAATAGTTCATGGATCTGCATCGTTGAAATCCCTCGTTCCGGGGTCACCGATGCGGAAGGATGAGGAGGAATCGGCATGAAGCGGGGGGAGAAAATTCGAAAACTGCTCGAATCGGCAGGTCCGATCGATCTGGTGAGAGCCTGCGGGTGGATCCGGCAGAAGCGTCAGAGCAAGGGTGTGACGTTCATTGAAATCAATGACGGATCGACCATTCACAATATCCAGATCGTCATCGACGAGGCATCCGGTGATTTCGAAACAGCCAATGCGCTGCAACTCGGAGCCTGCCTCGCTGTCGACGGCGCACTCTGCCCCTCGCAGGGGAGGGAGCAGCGATATGAGATCAAGGCGGGTCGCATTGAAGTGCTCGGAAGCAGCTCGGACGAGTATCCTCTGCAAAAGAAGAAACACAGCTTCGAGTTCCTGAGATCGATCGCGCATCTCAGACCGCGAACCAACACGTTCGGAGCGGTGTTCCGGATCCGGAACGCGGCGGCGGATGCGATTCATACGTTCTTCCAGAGCAAAGGTTTCTACTATGTGCATACGCCGATCATCACGGCATCGGATGCCGAGGGAGCCGGTGAGATGTTCGCGGTCACCACGATGCCGCTCGAACGGATTCCGTTCATCGAAACCGGAGACGGAGGGCGTACGATCGATTATTCGCAGGATTTTTTCAGGAAAAAAGCCGGTCTGACCGTCAGCGGGCAACTCGAAGGTGAACTCTTCGCCATGGCTCTCGGCGATATCTATACATTCGGCCCGACCTTCCGGGCGGAAAACTCGAACACTCCTCGACATCTGGCCGAGTTCTGGATGATCGAACCGGAGATGGCGTTCTATGATCTGAACGATAACGTGGATCTGGCGGAGGAATTCATCAAGTTTGTCACGGCGCATGTTCGAAAACGGTGCGCCGATGATCTCGATTTTCTATGCAAATGGATCGATCCGACGCTCCAAACGAGACTCGATCAGGTGATCGATGAGTCCTTTGAGCGCATGGATTACACCGAAGCGATCAAGCGGCTCGACGCTTCCGGGAAGCGATTCGAGTATCCCGTGCACTGGGGCATGGATCTTCAGACCGAACACGAACGGTTTTTAACGGAGGAACTCGTGCGAAAACCCGTGTTTGTCCTGAATTTTCCAGCCGAAATCAAGGCGTTCTACATGCGGCGTAATGATGACGGGAAGACGGTCGCCGCGATGGATCTGCTTGTGCCGAGGATTGGAGAGATCATCGGAGGGAGCCAGCGTGAGGAGCGGTTCGATGTGCTGCTGGAGACCATCCGGGGGAAGGGGCTGAGCGAGGAGGCCTACTGGTGGTATCTCGACACCCGCCGATTCGGCACGGCACCCCACGCCGGTTTCGGTCTCGGATTCGCCCGGCTTGTCCTGTATCTGACCGGCATGACCAATATCCGCGATGTCATTCCGTTCCCGCGAACACCGGGGTGTGTCGAATTCTGATCATCGGTTCCTGCCGAACGTCTTTTTGACATCCGTTCTGAATCACGCTAAACTGCTCCGACGTTTCTCTGAAACGCAAATTGGACACCCCGGGGGAGCGACGGATTCATGCGGAAAATTCTGATTGTTGAAGAAAACAAGATGTTTCAGAAGATTTATCAGAATCTTCTGATGGCGCGCGGATTCGAGGTGCATCTGGCCTCGAATCTTCAGGAATCGGACTCCGTCTTGAAAAATCTCACTCCGGATCTCGTGCTGGTCAACCCGATCATCTCCAGTGGCAAAGGCGCGGAGTTGATGGAGAGGATCCGGGGACCGCAGCGCGGGGCATCGGGTATTCCCATGCTGGTCATTTCCTCGAAGGATGATGTCCAGATGCGAACCAAGGCGCTTGAGTTGGGTGCCGTCGAGTATCTCGTGAAACATCAGGCAGCTCCGAAACTCGTGGTGAAGAAAATCGAGGAAATCCTTCAGCATCGTCCGCCTGCCCCCAAGCATGCACTCGATCCGCGCGCTTTAAAGATCGGCGATGTCCTGGACGATCGATACGAAATCCGCGAGCAACTCGGGAAGGGCGGCCAGGGTGCGGTCTTCAGGGCGTTCGACCTTCGGCTCGAAGAGGAAGTCGCACTGAAAATCCTGATTCTGAATCCGGAAATCGCCGAGGAACTGATGGATTCATTCCTCCAGGAAGTCCGGCTCACACGAAAGATCTCGCATCCCAACGTGGTCCGCTTGTACGATGTCGGCAAGAGCGGCGGGATTCACTACATCACCATGGAACTCATCAAGGGAGTCGATTTCAATAAGTTCATGTTCGATCACTGGCCTGTGAGTTTCGAGCAGTTGCGGGATATTTTCATCCAGGTGGCATCCGCGTTGCGTGTCGCACATTCGATCGGCATCATCCATCGGGACATCAAGCCGCAGAACTTTCTGATTACCGAGGACGGCACCGTCAAGGTCGCGGACTTCGGCATCGCATCGGCGGCCGGCGCCATGTTGCGTACCACCGAGGAACTGTCGCTCGGGACGCCGGACTATATGGCCCCCGAGTATTCCCGGCCCGATTACACCAAGCCGGATGCCCGTGTCGATATCTATTCACTCGGGGTGGTCATGTATGAAGCCTTCACCGGCGTGTTGCCCTATGAAGGCGAGACTCTCATGGAGAAGATTCAGATGCATATCGAAGGAAACGCCAGAACCCCTTCATCATTGAATCCGAACTTCCCGCTGGATCTCGAACGCGTGATCATGACCGCCATGCACAAAGATCCAGAATCCAGATATCAGGACATGGATGAGGTCCTTGCATCTTTGAAGCGCATCACGCTCTGATGCCCGAACAGGCCGAATCCGTTTCGATCACGGTCGTCATCGATCATACCGTATACACAGGGACTGGCGGGTTTTCCGTGCTGGCGGCCATCCGGGAATCGGATCGCGTCAAAATCCATCTTGTCGGCGCTCTGAACACACTCGCGCAGGGTGCCCGGTACCACCTCACGGGCAAATGGATTCAGGATCGTCGGTACGGCAGGCAGTTCCGTGTCGAATCGTGTATTGAACTCAGACCGGAATCGACGGAGGGATTGATTCGTTTTTTCGTCGGTCATTTCAAAGGCATCGGACCGGCGCTCGCCAAGCGGATCGTCACCCATTTCGGTTCAGATGTCCTGGATGTGCTCGATACGCATCCCGATCGTCTCGGGGAGGTGCCCGGGATCGGGAAAAAAACCGTGCAGTCGTTGATCGAACAGTGGTCGATCCGGAGACGGCGTGCCGGGTTGCTGGTGTACCTGCACGGGTTGGGACTCAGTGCGGGTACGGCTCAGAAAATCATCGAAACCTACGGAGACTCTTCGCGCGGCATCATCGAGGAGGATCCGTACCGGTTGAGCAAGGACATTCGGGGGATCGGGTTTTTGCGGTCGGATGCGATTTCCGAGCGTGTCGGAATCGCGCGTGATTCGCCGCTCCGGTTGCGTGCCGGGGTTCAGTACGAGTTGTCGCTGGCCGAGGAAGGCGGGCACACGTGTCTGCCCTTCGACATGCTGGTGTCGCAGTCCGCGCAGCGGCTTGGCGTTCCGGCTGAACGGATTGCCGACATGATCGAATCCGCTATTCTCTCGGGAGAACTCGCTGTTCGCACAAATCTCTCGGGGATCCGCCTGATTTTTACCCGAACGATGGATCATCTCGAACAGGAACTCGCGGACAATCTCAGACGGTTGGCGCGGGCGGGAATTCCGGCGGTCGCCGCGGAACTCGACATCGAGATGCAGCGATTTGAGACGGCGTTCGGGATTGTTCTCGACGATTCACAGCGTGCGGCGGTCCGGATCGTGGCGGAATCTCCGGTTGCGGTGCTGACGGGTGGTCCCGGAACCGGAAAAACAACGCTCGTCAGGCTCATCCTGAGCGTCTTCAGGTCTTTTCGGATCAGACTGGCTGCACCGACGGGTCGTGCGGCGCAGCGTTTGAACGAGACGACGGGAAGCCATGCGTCGACACTCCATCGGCTGCTCGAATTCGACCCGAAGACGGGCCGTTTCAATTATCATGCCGGCAGAAAACTGCCGTTGGATGTCCTGATCGTCGATGAAACCTCCATGGTCGATCTCACGCTCGCCGCCGCATTGCTCCGGGCGCTCCCGACCGGATGCCGTCTGATTCTGGTCGGCGATGCGGATCAGCTCCCGAGCGTCGGAGCCGGGCGCGTGCTGGCCGATCTGATCGAATCGGGGCTGGCATCGGTCGCCCGTCTGTCCCATATTTTCAGGCAGTCCGGCAAGAGCCGGATCGTGCGGAATGCGCATCGGATCATCCGTGGGGAGATGCCGGAGGTCGATCGTGCGGATACGGCCGCGGATTTTTTTTTCGTGGTCCAGAACGACCCGGAGCGGGCGCTGGCGATGGTTCCGGCCATCATCGATCGTCTCGTCAGCAGACTCCGGATCGATCCGATCGACGATATTCAGTTTCTCTGCCCCATGTACCGCGGCATTCTCGGCGTCGATTCCCTCAACGGAACGCTCCGGAATCTCCTCAACCCGCATGGCAGAGACGTCCGGATCGGGTCAGCCACGTACCGCTCCGGGGACAAGGTCATGCAGGTCCGGAACAACTATGAACATGACGTGTTCAACGGTGATATCGGAAAGATCCGCTCCGTTCTCGCGGAACCTCCCGGGCTCACAATCCGCTTCGGGCACCGCGATCTCGACCTGCGTGAACCGGATCTCGAACAGATCGTGCCCGCCTATGCCTGCTCGATTCATAAAGCCCAGGGGAGCGAGTATCCGGCGGTCGTCATTCTGCTTCACACGCAGCACTTTATCATGCTCAGACGGAATCTGCTGTACACGGCTGTCACGCGAGGCAAACGAATGGTGGTGCTGCTGGGTTCCTGGAAGGCTCTGGCGATCGCCGTAAAAAACAACCGGATGGATGAGCGGTGTTCGATGCTGGCTGAACGGCTTGCCGGGGCGAAGCCGTTACCCGGCGTCGGATCGGGATAATCTACGAGATGCGACGAGGAGGGTGGCGTAGCCTTTCTGCCAGAACAGGAGCAGATCGAGACGCGACACCAGCCAGACAAACGGGTAGAGGGCGGAATAGAACGCGAACTGCTTCCGGTATTTCGCGATATCGTCGGCGCTTCCCGGAGCGATATGTCCGTCCCGCCGATTCTCCGCCGTTTTCCGTAACAGCTTCACAAACACCAGATTGATCAGAAGTTCGATCAGTTCCGTAAAAAAACGGGAGTAGGTCGACCGGTGGTGGATGTCGAATCCTGCATCCCGGAGCATTGTGTCGAGCTGTTCGAGCGAGTATCCCTCGACGACATGGCCGTATTGATCCGGAGTCAGTCCGACCAGGCGTTTGAGGCGGTTGAGGAGAAAAACGGGGCCGGATGCGGGGGTCGAGAGAATCAGGGTGCCGTTGTCACGAAGCACACGGGCCATCTCCCTGAGAAATCCCCGGTCGTCCCGGATGTGCTCGATGATATCGAGGGACAGAATGAGATCGAACGTGCCGTCCCGATGCGGGATCCGGTCAGGAGGGATGACGGCGGTGAACGGCCCGACCAGTGATCGTGTGGCGGCGACATTCGAAAAATCAAGGTCTTCGTGGAACCATCTCCCGCCGTATCTTCTGAGGAAATAGCTGATTGTTCCTTTGGCGCACCCCAGATCGAGGCAGCGTTGATCGGTGAGATCGGGGAGGATCGAGCGGATCAGCGCCAGTTTTTCCTTCTTCTTGAGTGTCTTCCGGAAGATTTTCAACTGCCAGGCCGTGCTGTTGCTCATGGGGACGCTCACATATAAAAACGCCCCCGGCCGATCGGTTCGACACGGGGGCGTTCGATATCTGACGGACTATTCTTCCGGTTTCGGAGCGTCAACCGGGCAGACTTCCGCGCAATTGCCGCAATCCGTACATTTGTCCGGATCGATGACGTAGATATCGTCACCCGGTGAAATTGCTTCAACGGGGCACTCGGGTTCGCATGCGCCACAAGCGATGCATTCTTCGGTGATCTTATAAGCCATACCTGCCTCCCTCGAGGTAAAAGTTGCAAGGCTAATATCCTGTCCCCTTTTTAGGTTGTCAAGCCCCGCAAACCAGTTTTTTTTCGATTTTCAGTTCCCGAACCGCTTCAAACTCGGTCGTGCCCCGGAAATCAATAGATCGGAGCCGATTTGTCGATCGTGCCATCGGGTTTGATCCGGATGATCCGGTGCGCCGTCGTTCCTCCAAAGGCAGTTCCGTCCGGCAGAAAACCAAATCCTTTGAAATACTCCGGCCATCCCGGCAGCTTGTCCGTTGTGAACGACAGCATCCCAAGGCCTTTGACCTTCGTTATCGTCCCGGCAGACAAACCCCCTGTCGCCAGAACAGAATGGTCGCGCGACATGCCGATCCCGTAATTGAAACTGTTCGAAAGCTCAAAGACCGTCGCTTCCCCTTTGGCATTGATCCGGGCATTTTCATTTGAGTAGTTCACCACCAGAACATCGTCGCCGTCGAACAGCATCGACGCGCCTGCGGATGAGGTGTAATAGGTCTTCGATCGGGCCAGTTCCTTTCCGGATGGAACGTCAAAAAGAGCGAACCAGGCAGTCTTTCCGTTGTTCCTCTGTTCGAATTCACGCCGGGCGGCACCTTTCAGATCTTTCGGAATGTCCGCCGATGCGACGACTTTCTCCCCTTCATCCTTCTCGTCCTTGCTCAGAACCGCCAGTCTCGTTCCGTCCGGATTCATCGCGAATGCCGCGATGTCCTTGTCCAGTGAGACTTTCCCTTTGACGGCGCCGTCGGACAGCGCGAGAAACGAGATTTCCTTCTGGGATGAGAGTGCCGCGCAGAGGTCCGCTTTTGCCGCGGGGCTGACGAAGGACAGATTCTTCAGTTCTTTCTCGATCGTCCAACTCTGGGTATTGACCCAGAACACCGATCCGTTGGTGTCCTCGACGAGCAGTCTGGATCCGTCGGCCGAAAAAACCAGCGCGAAAATGGATGTTCTGACCCAGACGCGGTTGCGTACCTCGAGTGACGTGGGATCGATCACGTATACGACACGCGAGTCACCTCCGGCGACCAGCGTCTTTCCATCCGGGCTGACGGCTGCGGTCAGGCCGCCGAGCGGGGTGTGAGCGACCGCGGAAGATACGAGCAGGGTCAGGGTGAGCAAGCACAGCAGAGACCGTTTCATGCATTCCTCCTTTGATGTGAACGTCACTTCGGGGATTTTAAACACAAGTATCCGATGCAATCAATAAGGATGTAACATGAACGCCTTTCATTCGTCTGAATGAATTGGCGACGTGTGGCTGTCTCTGGTAGATTACCTTCGCCGACGAATGTGAGCGCAACTTTTTCCCGCAGCATTCGTAGAGTAAGGTCTGGAATTGCAACTACGGAGGTGGATCGCGTGAAAAACAGATTGATGATGGCGATGCTGCTGCTTGGCGGACTGCTCGGATCGACCGGGATTCAGGCATCCGAGATACGGGGTTTGTTCGATGAGTATCTGTCGCGGAAGGTTGAGGAATTCACGTTGGATAACGGGATGAAATTCCTGTTCCTCAAACGTCCCGATATCCCTGTCTTTTCGGCTGTCATTCTGGTCAAGGCCGGAAGCGTGGATGAACCGCAGGGAAAAACGGGAGTCGCGCACGTGTTTGAGCACATGGCGTTCAAGGGAACGACGACCGTCGGTACCAAAGATTTCAGGAAAGAAAAACCTCTCCTGGAACAGGTCGAAAAACTCGGCCGGCTCCTCACGACGCTCAAACGTACCCGGAATGCGGATCCCGACAAAATTGCCGCGCTCCAGACGTCATTCGACGAAGCCAGGGCGAAGCACCAGGAATGGATGATCGACAACGAATTCGATGTGATCTACCAGAAGAACGGTGCCAATTTCCTCAATGCCGGCACCGGACAGGATCAGACCAGTTACATGATCAGTCTCCCGAAAAACCGCTTCGAGCTCTGGGCGCGCATGGAAACCGATCGCCTGATGAACCCGGTCTTCCGCCAGTTCTACAACGAACGGGATGTGATCATGGAAGAGCGGCGGATGGGAACCGACAACAATCCCTCGGGACAACTCTGGGAGGAGTTCGCCGGCGCCGCATATCTGGCGCATCCCTACGGGGATCCGGTCATCGGATGGATGGACGACATCGAGGGGCTCACCGTCGAGGACGCCCGGTTGTTCCACGGCAAATACTATGTGGCTTCAAACATTGTCGTCGCCATCGTCGGGGACCTGATGCTGCGGGATGTCAGGCAGATCGCCGAGACCTATTTCGGGAGACTGCCGAATCGACCCGCACCCGAGCGTGCGATCACCGCCGAACCCGTGCAACTGGCCGAGCGCACCGTCCGGCTGGAGCGCGACGCGCAACCCACCATCATGATGGGATGGCACATCCCGAACTATCCTTCGATCGACAATTGCGCGCTTCAGGTCGCCGCGGATATTCTCGGGAAAGGCCGAACCTCCAGGCTTTACAAACGCCTGGTGCTGCAGGATCGGCTGGCTGTTCAGGTCAGCGCCGGTGCGGATTCCCTGAATCGATACCCGGGACTGTTCCTGATCGATGTCGATCTGCAGTCCGGGGTGAATGAACAGGCCGTGATTGCGGCTGTAATGGAGGAAATTCGCGGATTGACGACGGTCCCGCCGACCGAGTTTGAAATCAGCAAAGTCAAGAAATCCCTGGTGGTCGATTTCATCAACTCGCTCGATGCCAACCTCTGGCTTGCCATGCGCCTCGCTGTCTTCGATCACCTCCTCGGCGATTGGCGGAAAATCGGCGACTATATGGAACAAATCGAGGATGTGACTCCCGAGGCGATCGCGGCGGTCGCCGGGAAATACTTCAATGACTCCGGGCGGACGATCGGTATCTTGAAGCCGCCGGTGAAGCCTGTCGAGACCCAGGTCGAGGGAGGAGAATGAGATGAAACATCTGATCTGGATCATATTGGTTGTGGCGATGGCGAGTTGGACCGGCATGGCGCGGGAGCCCGAATTGCCGGATCCGGATTCCATCCAGTTTTTCCCGCTCAAATTTGATTTCAGTGCACCCGAGATCACCCGGTTGGAATCGGGTGCGGAGGTTTATTTTTTCGAGCAGCGCACGACGCCGACGGTATGGATTCTTGTTGAAATCGATGTCGGAGCGGCGTCGGATCCGGAAGGGCGATTTGGATGTGCGGAGTTGACCGCGGAGACGTTGAGGCGGGGTGGTACCGAGAGCCGGACCCCGGAGGAAGTGGATGAAATCATGGAATTGCGCGGCATTTCCATCAGCGCGGCAGCCGAGGCTGATCATTCGCAGATCGTCATGTCCTGCCTGACCTCGGATCTCGACGCCGCCATCGACCTCTTCATGGATATGGTTCTCAATCCGCGATTCGACGAACGCCGGATCGACGTGTCGCGAACATTGATGATGAACCGGATACGACGGATGCAGGAATATCCGTTTTTCGAAGCATCGATGCAGTTCCAGAAGGCTTTGTTCGGTGCGAATCATCCCGCTGCCCGGATGCCCTCGGAAGCCGATCTCGGGGGGCTTTCCCGAGACGATCTCATGGCGTTTCACCACAGTTACTACAAACCCGATATCGCTCGAATCGGCATCGTCGGAAATCTCAATGATGTCATGCGTAAAAAAATCGAAACGGCGATCGGGGGATGGACCGGAACGGCAACCGGTCGATCGCTGGTTCCGGAACCGTCGCCGGCAGTGACCGGCAACCGAGTCATTCTCATTGACAAACCCGGAACCCAGGCCGCTTTCGTGCTCGGTCATCTCGGCCCCAAACCCTATCATGCCCGAACCCATGCCCTGTCGGTTTTCTCGGAGATCTTCGGATCGGGAGGCATGTCGACACGGCTGATGAACGTGATCCGGACGCAGAAGGGGTATGCGTACACCGTATCCGGCGGTTTTTCTCCACGGATTCCCAATACGGTGTTTGAAGTGGACTGTCAGACCAAACTTGCGTCGGTCCGTGATGCCATCCAGACCACGCTTCAGATCATCGACCAGATGCGCACGCAGCCGGTTTCTTCCGGGGAACTGAAGCAGGCCAGGGAGTCGATTCAGAGTTCATTCGTGTTCAACTTCGAGCGCCGCAAACATCTCGTCCAAAGACTCTTCGATTACGATCGGAAAGGTTTCCCCCGGGATTATCTCGAAGAGTATCTCGACGCCATCAGAGGCATTTCCGAAACGGATCTCATGGTCGCGGCATCGGAATGCATCGACCCGGCGAAAATTCAGGTGGTGGTCGTGGGTCCGGCATCCGATTTGCAAGAGGATCTCAAGGCTTTGGGCTGGCCCGTCGAGGTGATTCCTGCAGCCCGATAACAGGTGGGGCATACCCGGGGGATGTGTGACATGACTCAATTGTTTTCTCTGGCTGCCAGAGTGTCTCTGGTTTTCGTTCTTTTCTGTTCGCTGGACCACCGGGTTCGAAGTGTCGAGCCGGATATCCGGATGATCACGGTCGGATCGTACTGTTTCGACCCGCTGGCAACCGATGCGGATCTCACGGAACGTCTGACGGTGGAGGGCGATACGCACTATCGGCTGGTTCAGTTCGACGCCATGCCCGACGATCCGGATCTCGCGATGCTCGATGGTATCGGGGGGAGACGGATCTGGCACCAGAGCGGTTCGACGTTCCTTGTCCGCTTCGATGCAACGGACACCGTCAACATGCTTGCCGCCAACCCCCTCATCCGCTGGATCGGTCCGTATCAGGCCGCCTTTCGCATGGATGATTCGATCCGGGACGTTTTGTTCGCGGAATATCCGGAATCTCGGCGATATCCAGTGCGATTGATCGTTGCGGATGAAGATGTCGAGGCGTTCCTGGCCTGTCTGAAGGAACTGGATGCCGAGTTGTTCGGTTCAATCTCCGAGATCAGCGCTTTCGGTGCCCGGCAGATCACCTGCCAGATCGCCAGCAGTGATCTCGATGCGCTTGCCGCCATCGAAGGCGTGCTCAGGGTCGAACCATACTTCGAAGCGCGGATGCATGATGAGCGGTCGAGTCAGATTCTGGCGGGGAATTACAATCTGAGTTACCAGCCGACCGGTCCGGGCTATGCGACATGGCTCACGCAGCGCGGTGTCAACGGCAGTGGCGTGACGGTCGAAATGGTGGATTCGGGGTTGTGCACCGGCAACAATACGACGCTGCACATGGATCTGCGGCTGCGAGTGGCGTTCCATAACGATACAACGGGGCAGGGCAATCGCGATGCGATCGGGCATGGAACGAACTGTGCGGGAATTGTGGCCGGGAATGGTGCGCTGGGAGTGACGGATGCGCTGGGCTACAAGTATGGACTCGGTGTCGCCCCCGGTGCGAATGTCGGGAATACGCGCATCTTCAATGATTCCGGCTCCTTCTCCAACCCCGATCTCGTCACCACCACCCGCACGGCTTACAGCAACGGCGCACGACTGAGCAGTCAGAGTTGGGGATCGTCGCCATGGCTGTGTTCCGGATATCCGATGACATACAGTTCGCAATGTGTGACGTATGACACATTCATCCGGGATGCGGACACGACGACGGCGGGAAATCAGGGATTCTGTGTGTTCAACTCGGCTGGAAACGATGGTGATTGCTATTCAAGCACATCGTCACCCGGCAACTGCGGTGATCCAGCGATCGCCAAGAATCTCATCACCGTCGGCGCTTCCGAAAACTATCGGATGGATGGATCGGACGGGTGCGGAGTGGCGAATTCCGGAGCGGACAGCGGGCGGGACAAGATCAACTTCTCCAGTGTCGGTCCGACATCGGATGGACGCATCAAGCCCGACCTGATGGCTCCCGGCACGCACATCCAGTCGCTCGCGTCTCAGTATTCAGGCTACAACGGCAATGGTGTCTGTGATCAGTATTGGCCGTCCGGGCAGACGAATTACAACTGGTGTTCCGGAACCAGTCAGGCGTGTCCGCACGCTGCCGGCGCGGGTGCTCTGGTTTATCAGTATTATCTGGCCAATCAGGGAGCCGCTCCGTCTCCGGCCATGATCAAGGCAGCCCTGATCAATGGTGCCGACGACATGGCAGGAGGCCAGTCCGGCCACTCGTCACCGGCCACGCTGCCCGCTATCCCCAACCGGTATCAGGGATGGGGACGCATCAATCTATCCAAAACAATCGGCAACGGGATGAGCATGGTTTACAAGGATCAGCAGACCGTGTTCGGCGCGGTGGACGAGTACTATGAGATCGATCTGGATGTGGCAAACGAATCATTACCCTTCAAAGTGACGCTGGTCTGGACAGATGCCCCGGGCACGCCCGGCGGCCAGATACTGAAGAACAATCTGAATCTCACGGTGACGAACGGCTCTCAAACGTATCTCGGAAACGTGTTCTCCTCCGGCTGGTCGACAACTGGAGGCACCTCGGATTCTGTCAACACGGTGGAATGCGTGTATCTGCAGAGCGTGTCGGGAACCTGGACCATCCGGGTCACGGCAGCCGGTCTGTCCGGAGACGGTGTCCCGGGCAACGGCGACACGACCGATCAGGACTTCGCGATCGTTGTATCGAATGCAACCGATCCCCTGGCGCCGACAGCCACACCTCCCGGCACGTCCACTCCGACCCGCACCCCGACTCCCTCGCGCACCCCGACAATCACCCCGACCTGGACACCGCGTCCGCCGACTTTCACGCCTCCCCCGACCGAGACTCCGGAGCCGACCGTGAATCCCACGGATACTCCCGTTGCGGATCCCACCTCGACGCCGATACCTCCACCGACCAATCCCCCGACGCTGACTCCGACCATGTCCCCGACAGCCGTTCCTCCGACCGCGACTCCAACGCTCCCGCCCACTTCGACGCCGACACCTCCGCCGACAGCCACAGGCACACCGAATCCGCCGACACAGACACCGAC
>CALFER010000099.1 GCA_937951895.1 uncultured bacterium | reverse complement strand
CCGGCACGGAGGCCGGCGCCACCCATGGGCTGTTTTTTTCTTATAAGGGCAGCAGGCAGAGACGCCTGCTGCAGCTTGAAGTGAGTTTATCGGGTTCTTGATCCCGTTTTGACAAGCATCAAACCGAATCCGAGTATCAGCAGAGTGATTCCCGTTTGATCGATCGCCGGTATGGGAGGAACCGGCGTTTCGGTCGGTGACGGAGTGGCGGTTGCGCTGGGAATCTGAGTCGGCGTTTCGGTTGCCGTCGCGGTCGGCTCGATGGTCGGTGTGTCGGTCGGAATTTCAGTCGGAGTATCGGTCGGAACGAGTGTCTCGGTCGGCGTCGGGGTTACGGTAGGGGGAAGCGTCGCCGTATCGGTCGGGGTCGGCGTCACCGTTGCTGTCGGAGTCGCGGTGGGACTGGCGGTCGGCGTACGAGTCGACGTGGGGGTGGCAGTCGGCGGATTGACGTTCGGTCCTTCGATCCGGAAGGATTCGAACTGGGTTGTCCCGGTATTCGCACTGAATGTCGCCTGCCAGATGCCGACCTGGAGCGCCAGCCCGGACAGGTCGGAACGGGATTGCGTTCGCCGGAGCGTCCAGGCATCCCCGGAGTTGATCTTTGTCCGGTAGTAGAACGTATCGCCGCTGCGTTCGAGTTGCATGAAGCGCTGGAGCGTCCCCACGTCGTAATTGGTCGACACGTCGTTGTCGGTGGAGCGCAGCGAAATGATGCCACCGCCCGGATTGGCGAAAAAGTAGCGAGCCGCAATCCAGTCCTCGCCCGCGCCCCCCGATCCCGCATCCGCGACGCGCGCCATGAGGCCCATGTCGTGATACAGCACCGCCACTGCGGATCGTATTTCCAGTTCGGCGATAAAGTCCCCCGTCACGTTCAGATACAGCAGGACACCGTTCGCTCCGGTGTTCTCCCAGAAGCCGTTCGACGACGACAGGGTCAGCGCGCCGCTGTTGGTGATCGATGCGTCGAGAGTCGTGACGGCGGCAGGCACGGCGTATTGCAGCCCCTCCCAGATCGTCCCCGACACCCCTCCCGTCAGGTAGTTGTGAGTCGACGTGAACGAATCTTCCAGCACACCGGCCGAAACCGGCATGACCCCGATCAGAACGAACAGCAGCGAGCGGATGATGCGCATGATTCTACTCCCAGCCGAATGTCCAGGTTCCGAGTGTTCCGTACAGTTCCGTGATCTGAGGATTCGTCAGGGCCGCAACCCACTGGATACCGCCGGCGGCGGACACTCCCGACGGCCACGCGAAAGCCGGCAGAACCTGCACGGTGGTTTCACCCGGAGCAAACGACGGATACTGCTCGAGATAACTGTCGAACGCGCCGAATGACGGCGCGAAGAAATAGGTCTGATACACATCGAGGATCACGAAGAGCGGATACCCTGAAATCACCGCGCCATCGGCATTGCAGACCGTCACACGGCACTCGCACGAATCCCCTCCCCGGAACAGATGCGACGGCATCCAGACCGTCACACCGGTTTCGGTGCATGCACCGGGCGTCGACGTCGGAACGGCTGTGGTCGCTGACGGTGTCGGCGATGGGGGCGTTCCGGTCGCTGTCGGTGTTGGCGAAGCGGTTGCAGTCGCCGATGGTGTCGGCGAAACAGGCGTGCCGGTCGCTGATGGTGTGGCCGTGCGAGTCGGAGTTCGACTGGGTGTGGCCGATGGTGTCGCCGTGCGCGTCGGTGTCCGACTTGGCGTCGGTGTCGGTGTCGGTGTCCCCGGTTGCGGTGTCGCTGTTGCCGGCGTCCGATCGATCCGCGCAATATTGGACAGCTCGGATTCGTTCCCCGACACATCCCTCACCCGCACGGCAAACTCGGTCTGCCCCTGTCCGAGCGGCAATGTGACGGCCCAGTTCTCAGTCGTTCCCGCAGCGCCCGGAGCCGGTTCCCCCGAGAGCGTCTCGGCGTATTCCCAGATGCCCGCGGTCATCTCGACGGCATACCGGATATCATAGCTCGCGGCCGTTCCCACGAGACCGTCCTCGCCGGTCGCGGTCCACGTGAACGTCACGGTCTGATTGCCTTCGTTGTAAAGCGCCGTCAGATCCCCGACAGGCGCCGGCGGTATCCGGTCGAACCCGTTGTCGATGACGCCGTCGCAATCGTCATCCCGCCCGTTCATCGTTTCCACGGCGTCGGGATGCACATCCGGATTCGTGTCGTCGCAATCCGATCCGCCGCATTGTTCGGAATCATACCCGTCCTCGTCGAAATCCGTCGACGGGCAGACGGTATGAGTGGCGAACGTCCAGAGCATCGGGAGATGGCCGCGGGTCAGCGGCTGTCCGTCCGCATCCAGCACTCCGGTCACCTGAATCACGTAGTATGTATCCGCCTCAAAATCATCGTGCGACAGTGCGGCGATCGTTTGCTCGGGATTCCAGGACACACTCCATCCGCCGGGATCCGGCGCGATCTGCCAGGTGAGCGTGGCCGGCTGGACCGCCTCCGAAAAATACAATTCGATCGGGGCCCCGGGCGGCACGTCGGTGGCGGAATCCGCCGGATAGACGCGGGTGAGGTGTGTCGCGGGCTCCGGCAGGGAAATCTCGTGACGCGACCGGCCATCCCCTGCGGCGATGGTCATGTCGATCCTGTAATCGCGGGCTTCGGGATGCGGCACGACGATTGCGCCGATCGAGTCGCCGGATTGCAGCCGCATATCGAGCGTCCCGTTGAATCCGGAGAAGATCCGGGATCCATCCGAAACCGCGCGGTACGTCTGACCGGCAGTCGCCGGGATCGATCCGCGGTCGGGAATGCCTCCTAAGAACACGCTGTCGTCGAACTGATGCACGATACCATCGCGTCTGCGCCCGATCTGGCTGCCGGAGGCATCGCTCAGGAGGAGGGGAGCGGAACCCGTGAACGACAGGACGGGATCGCGCGAGGCCGCCGAATAATACAGGTAAAACGCGCCGACTTTGGGTTGATAACCCGGCTTGTAGAGCGCGTATTCCAGCGACACGGGGCCGTTCGGCGTTCCCGGAGGCAGGTCGGTCGTGTCGATCAGCGCCTTGCCCCGGTCGTTGGTCACCGCCAGGCCGCTGCGCTGCACACCGCCGGGGTACTCGAGATGCCAGTCGATTTCGACATGTTCGATCGGATCGGCGATGATCGGGTCCATGCTGAGTTCGATCCAGACGTTGACCGGCCAGGGCGGGCGTTGCGCCGAGAGATCCGTCATGATCTGCAGGTCCGGGGAATCGAACGCGAGATACGTGAAGTGATAGGTTTTCGACGCGAGAATCTCGGCGGTGTTCCGCCAGTAGATCTCCACGCCGACCGTGTAGTTCTCGAGATACTGAAAGGCATACCGCGAGGCGGGCCAGGTATAGGCGGAGTGGAAGAGCTGGCCGGTGAGAACATCCGTGAAAACCCGGTTGTCCGGCGTCGTGAGCGTGTATCGGGCGTCGAACGGCACGAGATCCCCGTTTTCGTCGCTGAATTCGACATCGAGAATCACGTCGGAGTAGGGCTCCAGTCCCGTCACCAGCCGGTACCCCGGCATCGTGCCGTCGGAATAGGACACCTCCAGATTCGTCGATCCGGATTTGCCCCCGGCTGACGCGGTAATGACATGCGTTCCGCTGGTCGATGCCAGGATGCCGAATTCCATCCGACCTTCGTCATCGACCGACATGGCGTGGACATACGGCAGTTCAAACGTCAGATTCCCGACGCGGATCTCGTCGGTCGGATCGGAGCTCGAGATCGTGATGAGATCCCGGTAGGGAACCGTGTAGCCCTTGTCGTTCGTGATGCCCAGTTGGCACTGGAAACGGGCCGCCGTGGCCATCGTGGCTTCAGCGACCGGGTTATAGCAAACCATCCAGATCGAGTTGACTTCGATCTGTGTGGATGAGTCCAGCATCACATCCGCACTGTCGCCCAGAACCGGCACGTTCGTCGCCGACTCGCCGGTCGCGATCAGGGTATACCGGCCCGTCGTGAAGGCGTCGACATCGAGATAATACTCGATCGGGTCACCGTAGTTCTCCTCCAGCAGATAGTGTTGCTGGGTGTCGCTGTTGATCATTTCCAGCCGGGTCGCGCTGAGGTTTGCTTCGAGCGACCGGAAGGGTGTCACGGTGATGCGGAACTGCAGCGGATCCGGTTCCACATACAGAACGACGCGTGGAAAACCGCAGCCGATCCAGTCGCGGTCCTTGATCTGGATCACCTCAAAGTGACGCTCGATGGAACTGTGTTCGCCGGAAACGGTCTCGGCGTCGACCGACAGCAGATAGTTGCCGCCGGCGCTGAAGGAATGCGTCAGATCGATCACGCTCATGCCGCTGTGGTCGGTATCGACGAAGGTGTCCCACAGATCGACCACGCCGGTCGTTTCGTTCAGCAGCATGACATCGACTGCATAAATGGATGAAATAGTCGAATAGGAGACGATTTTAAACGGGAACTCGCACCGCCAGTAAATATTGTCCGCGCCTTCCTGAGGACTCAGGATCATGATGTTGATATCCGGCGCTTCCGGCGCGCAGCGGTGCGAGAACGGGCGGGCGCGGCCGGAATCGCGATCGGGAGCGTTGCAGAAGCCCACCGGGATGCTCGTGACCGCGCAATTGTTCCGGGCATCTTCGGCGAAAAACTGCAGATTGTGAATGTCGGACTCGTATTCCGTCGTATCGATCGAGGCATTGATCTGGCCGGCCGAGGGGCCCGCGATCCGCTCACCGTCCAGCCAGGCGGTCATCGTGGGCGGCGTGCCGGAGTTATCCGTGGCGGTCGCAGCGATCTGGGCCATTCCCGACAGCGTGTCCCACTTGTCCGGAGCGCTGACGGTGATGACCGGCTTGTCCGGGTCGTAATCGGACGACACGATCTGCACCGAAATGGTCTGTTCACCCGGATTCCGCGCCGAATCGTACGCGACGCCCCGGAGCGTATGCGTGCCGGATGCGAAGCGGTTCGAGTCGAACGAAAACGTGCAGGGGCTCCCCTGCGAGTTTCCCAGAAGTTGATGGCCATCCAGATAAACCGCGATCGATGCGACATCCACATTGTCCACCGCGGTGACCTCGACATCGACCATTCCGGAAACCGGCGCTCCCTGTGAGGGGCTCACGAAGGTCACTGTCGGCGCGAGCTGATCGCCTCCCGTGTTGTCCACCGTGACATGGATCGCTCCGATGCCCCGGTTGCCGGAGAGATCCGTCGCGGCGACAATGATCTGATAGTCGCGGTTCTCGGACAGCGTCGTATTCCAGGACGCCGTGATCGCATCGTCCTGCGCCTGCGCAATCCGGATCTCGTCCAGATAAACATCCATCGTCCGGATCCCGCCGGTATCCGTGGCGGACGCCGAGACCGTCACCGTACCGCTGAGCGTCGAACCGTCCGGAGGCGAGGTGATCGTGACGGCCGGCGGTGTCTGATCCGGCGCCGACGACCCGCAGGTGAATGCCGCGACGGCGTAATCCCCGTTGTGCGTATAGACGCTGACCGTATGGGTTCCCGAGCTGTCCTGCGGGGAGGCTTCCAGCGCGAAATCGCCCGTTTTGGTGTTGACCTGGCCGAGCAGCACCGAGTTATCCCAGTAGGCATAGGCGAACTGGTTCGGCGAAAAACCCCGGCCGCGGATCGTAAACTCGGACGACTCCGGTCCCCAGTTCGGACTCAGAGTGATCTCGCGCAATGCACCATCCCCCACCCATGCGACCGCGGTGAATCCCGGAGGCATATCATCGGGAGGCGGCGGTTGCATGTAGCCGATGACACGGACCATATAGACGTCCAGCGGGCTGCCGGTGGGGTGCAGCGCGATCAGGTTATCGCCTTCCGCAGGCTGAACCGTGACATGATAGTACCCGTTTCCGTCGGTCCGGGCGTCCGCGTCGATCGTGCATCCCTGTCCCGCCGAGGCGATCGATGCCGTCATCGGCACGTCGGCCGCGGGCTGCGGCGGCAGCAGGGTACTGACCCGCGCGGTGATCTCTATCTCGTGATCCCGTCCCGCTTTGCCTCCCCAGCCTCCGAGTCGGACATAGAGCGTGTCGGGGACCGCGATCGAGTAAAACACACCGGATCGGACCGTCAGGGACCCCTCCGACACAGCGACCGGCTCGACACCCCGGTTTTCGACATTCTGCAACGTCGAGAGCACGAACGTGTGATCGCCGGGCTCGGCGGTCATCGGAATATAGACATCGGTTTCGAAGCGGCCGGTTGAATCCGTACGGATCGGGGTGAGAAACGGCACGGTGCTCCAGGTCGGCGCATCCTCCCAGCTGATCCAGAAGTCCGTCGAGGGTGGCATGTTGGCGACGCGGGCGGTCAGGCGCTGGCCCGGCGCACCCGTTGCCGGAATCAGATGGAGGTGTTCGTTGCCGTAGTAGCGTTGATATCCGAGCGCGCTGCGCATCCAGCCTTGTGTCGCCGAGGTCATGTCGATGGCGAGAGCGATGTCGGAGGTGAATGAATCATAATACCATGTGCCGTTTTCGTATCGCGCGCTGAAGTCGTAGAAACGGCCGCCTGAGACAAAACCGTGATCGGCGTCCGGAAAATCGCAGGTGACCTCGTCGAGTTGCGATGAAACCATCGGTGATGCGTTGGTGACGGTCCAGGCCGAGCCGTTCCAGAAGGCGTATGAAAATGTCCGGTTGTAGCGGTTGGCGTTCATGCCGACCGCCCAGACAGCATTGGGGCCGACTACCGCCATATCCGTCAGGTTGGCCGCCTGCGTCGAATGGTACGACCATGACCCGCCGGAATAGCGGAACAGGTATGTGCCGTAGGTGAATCCCATGTCGACGAAGCCCACTCCGATCGCCCAGCCGTTGTTCGCCGACACCATTTTGATGTCTTCCCAGTGCATCGCGGTGCCCGTGACCGTCTGGGAGGTCCATGTCGAGCCATTATAATGAATGATGTAATTGGTGCCGCTGCTCGACGAGGATTCCACGCCGCACAAGCCCCAGACATTGTTGGAACTGACCGCACTGAGAGCTCTCACCGTGTCCGGCATCGTCTGCGCCGCCTGCGTCCAGGTCGAACCGTTGAAGTGCCAGAGCCGGCCACCCGTGCCGCCGACCCAGCCGTCCGTTTCCGAGATCATCTCGATGCACCGGAGCGAATCGTCCGAGGTGATCTGGGCCTGATGGACCCAGGCGAAGCCGTTGAAGCGGGTGACCTCGCCGTTGTAATCGATCGCAAAGCCGACGTCATCGGAGACCATGCAGAGATCCCGGCCTCCGTCGTCTTCCTGGTGGAGTTCCCAGCGGGAGGGCGCGGTGATCGCGGGGGGGAGCGCTTCACCGCCGTCGGACAGGCCGATTTTGAAGGTCGTCGAGCCGATCGTCCAGTTGCCCGTCCGGAGTGTGACCGTGTAGGTTCCGTTGGAGTAGCCGAAGGGGACGGAAAAACTGCCCGAGAAATCCCCGGTGCCGTTGATGAACGCGCCGGCGATCACCGCGGGGGGGTTGGACATGATCAGGGAAGGCCAGAGCACCGAGACTGTCGCGTTCCGGGCCGAGTCGCAGTGTCCCGAGAAGGTGACCGTGGTGCCGATCAGCCCCTGGGCCGGGTTGAGCTGGAAGGAGTCCGCGAGTGTCGCATGGGCGGACAGCAGGATTGCCATCAGGCAGACCAGGAATTGAATGCGTCGAATGATCATGACCAACACCTTTCTTCACGAAATGGAGAGGAGCGGAACGGATTATTTTGTATAAACCTTCCCGGTGAAGATTTCAAGGGCGATGCGGCCAGTGTCTCCGGGTTGCGCAGACAGGAAATTCCATTATAGTGGCCCCGGGAGGATGTCTCGATGCACATGGCGGATGCTTTGATTTCCCCCGTGGTGGGCGGGACAATGTGGCTGGTCTCGGGAAGCTTGCTTGCACACAGCGCGAGGTCGCTCCGGCGCGACACGCGGGACGATCTGACGCCCCTCATGGGTGTTCTGGGCGCTTTTGTTTTCGCGGCGCAGATGATCAACTTCACGATTCCCGGGACCGGATCCAGCGGCCACATCGGCGGAGGCTCGTTGCTGTCGATCCTGCTGGGTCCGCACGCGGCGTTCCTGACCATCGCCTCGGTTCTCACGGTCCAGGCCCTGTTCTTCGCCGACGGCGGCCTGCTCGCGCTGGGATGCAACATCTTCAATCTCGGATTTTTCCCCGCATTCCTCGCATACCCCTTCGTATACCGCAAAATTACCGGCTCCGGCGCCTCCCCCCGAGCGCGTATTCTCGGGGCATCGGTCATCGCCGCATCGACGGGACTTGTGCCGGGCGCGGCTGCCGTGGTTCTTCAAACCAGTTTCTCGGGAATCTCGGAACTCCCCGTGCCGACCTTTCTGGCCCTGATGCTCCCGATTCATCTCGCGATCGGCATCATCGAGGGTCTCGCGACGGCCGCCGTCGTCCTCTTCGTCTCCGCCGCCCGTCCTGACATGGTCCCCTCTCATGCAGCATCCTGCAGGGCAGGCATCCATCCCCTCACCCTGGGATTGCTCGCAGGCGCGCTCGTTCTGGGCGGCATCGGAAGCTGGTTCGCATCGGCGCATCCCGACGGACTGGAGTGGGCGATCGAGCGAGTGGCGGGGCAATTGGGCGGCAGTCGGAGCGGATGGCATGCCGGCCTGTCGGAGATTCAGGAGACCACGGCCGTGATGCCCGATTACGGTTTCCGTCCCGGCGGAACGGCAGCGGTTGAGGGGGATGCCGGGGAACCGAAGTGGCCCGCGGTCGATGCGGGAACATCCGCAGCCGGAGTGATCGGAGGCGCCCTGGTCCTGCTGGTCGCCGTGCTCGCGGGGTTCGCCTCCCGCTTCGGGTCGGCCCGGAACACCGCATGAGGCTCACGGAGATCCGTGGATGAGTGGCCGGCACTGGATCGATCCGGGGGAACTCGACGAACTGGCACGGATCGACTCCCCTGTCCACCGGCTCGATCCGCGCGCAAAGATCCTCGTGACCGCTCTGTATATCCTCGTCGTGATGTCGGTTTCGCCCGACCGGATCGCCGCACTGATGCCGTTTGTGCTGTTCCCGTCGCTGGGGTTTGGGATCGCGGGAATTCCGGTGACGCCCATCGTCCGCAGGCTGGCGATCGCCCTGCCCTTCGCTGCGATGATCGGCGCGTTGAATCTGGTGGTGGACCGTGAAATTGTCTTGTCCGTCTGCGGCATCGGATTGACCGGAGGGGTGATCTCGTTTGCGTCGATCCTGATCCGTGCTGTTCTGACCGTGAGTGCCGCGTTGCTGCTCGTTTCGGTCACGGGGACGCATCGGATCGGGGCCGGGCTGGCCGTGATGGGTGTGCCCGGGATCTTCGTGACGCAGGTCTTGTTTCTCGTGAGGTATCTGTTCGTCATTTCGGATGAAGCCGTATCGATGCGGCGTGCCGTCGATCTGCGCTCGGCCGGGTATCACCCGGGTCGGTCGCGCGGATTGCCCTTGCGCCTGTTCGGATCGTTGATGGGAAGCCTTCTCGTGCGGTCGCTCGATCGTGCCGTCCGGGTGCATCGGGCCATGCGTGCGAGGGGATTTACGGGTGACGTGCGGTATGCCGGGATTTTGCGGTTCCGGAGCATGGACTGGGTATTCCTCGGGAGTTGTGCGGCGGTTCTGATCGCCCTTCGCTGGGCGGATCCCACGCAGTGGCTCGGCGGGGTGATTGCGGGTGTCCGATGAGTCATCATCTGGTTGAAATGCGAGACGTATGGTTTGTATATCCGGATGGTACAGAAGCATTACGGGGTGTTTCGTTCCGGATTACCCATGGCGAATCCGTTGCGCTCGTGGGAGGCAACGGTGCGGGGAAATCGACGCTTCTGCTGCATCTGATCGGCATTTTGAGACCTGTTCGGGGCGAGGTTCGTGTCGGAGATGTGCCGGTCGTTGATGCCACGCTGTCGCAGGTGCGTCGGGCCGTCGGGTATGTGTTTCAGGATCCGGACGACCAGTTGTTCATGCCGACCGTCCGGGAGGATGTCGCGTTCGGGCCGGTGAACATGGGGGTGCCCTCCGAGGATGTGGAGCGGCGTGTCCGGGATGCGCTCGAAGAGGTCCGGATCGGGCATCTTGCCGATCGGCCGCCGTATCGGTTGAGCGCCGGTGAGAAACGTGCGGCGGCGATTGCGACTGTTTTGTCGATGACGCCGGACGTGCTCGTGATGGACGAACCCTCGGCGAATCTCGATCCGCGGGCACGGCGGCGACTGATCGGGTTATTGAGGGGGTTCCGGCACACGAAAATCCTGGCGACTCACGATCTGGAACTCGTGCGGGCCGCCTGTGAGCGAGTGATCGTGCTGGACCGCGGAGGAATCCTGGCGGATGGAGTCACGAGCGCCGTATTTGCGGATGGAGCGGTCCGTGAAGCGCTGGGGATCGATGGATGAGAACCCTGTCGGATCACGTGGACCGGACGAGCCGGAATCCCAAGTATGAAAATCGTGTGTCCGGGCCATAGTTCCAACGGCACGCCGATCGGTGGAGCCACACGTAGGTATCCCAGGAGCCGCCGCGAACCGCGCGAATCGAACCGGAAGCGGGTCCCGTCGGGTCGGTGACTCCTGTCGTTGGATAGGCACTATACACATCCCAGCACCACTCCATCACGTTTCCGTGCATATCGTGCAGACCCCAAGGATTCGGAAGCTTGGTACCCGCGGGGAGCGTTGCGTAAGGGCTGTTCGCACAATAGACGCAATACAGTTCGAGAGTCGGCAGTATGCCCGGATCACAGTTGGCGCATACCCCCTCGTTGAAATTCGGTTCATTGCATGAAAACGGAGCTGTCGTTCCGGCGCGTGTGGCATACTCCCATTCCGATTCCGTCGGCAACCGGTAGCCTGACGCCGTGAAATCGCAATAGACCGGTTCCGTTGTATAATTGTCCGAATCGACCGGCACGGTGTAACCGGCATCTTTGAAGTAGCAGCGGGCATAACCCATCTGCACGGACAGCAGATTGGCAAACAGCACGGCTTCGTGCCACGTGCACATCTGCACGGGATGCGACAGCGTCGGGCTGAAGTCCGTGTTGCTGGGGTCGTCGGGTAATCCGGGGTATGCCGCTTTCAGAACCGCCCACATCTGGCGTGTCACCTCTGTTGTCATCATGCCGAACTCGCGTGTCAACGTGACGGGATGCTCGATTTCATCCTCCTGCCTGCATGCCTCGCCTGAAGGAGATCCCATGGTGAATGAACCCGGCGAGATCATGGCCAGGGCTGGTGGTTGAGGAGTCGGTGTCGGAGCGACCGGAGTCGGCGTCCATTTATGTGCGCTATCCAGCCAGAATTCCTGGACATCATACCCATATTGTTCCATGTCCAGAAACCATGCACCCCAGAATTGCATCGGTCCGAACGGGAGGTACGCATCGATGTCGGGGAAGTCGAACTCGAGAAAAATCCAGTTCGATTCACCGGTGCTGACGTCCGCCTGCAGAAAACTGACGTCCTGGGAAAAATCAGGCCAGAAGTAATAAGCGCCTGAAATTTCCAGAATGCCGAAGATCGCGGTTCCGGATAGTGCGGCCGCATGGTTGTTCAGATACAAATCGGCTTTGAAGTGATCGAACGAGATGAACCCGCCGTTGTTCAGTCGCATGTCGACATCGACATCGGCCGGGCGCGCGGAGGGGCAGAAGAACGCGGATGCGACGACTACCAGACACACGATCAACACCCCTCGGAAACATTCAGAGTTTCTCATAATCGTCTCCTTAGTGAAGGCGTCAGGCCTTCAGAAAAAACGACCCGATGCATCAGTTCGTCCGGAGCAGGAAGGCGAAGATATAGATTGCGACGACCGCCAGACCGAGTGCCGTTGAGATGACAGCGCCTCGGAGTTTGCTGTGGATTTTACCGGCGAGACTGTCTTCGCCGCCCGGAACGATGTGGAACGGTTTCATGATCGTGTCCGTCTCCGGTTCGATCGCCTGTTTCGCTTCGGAATGAATCCCGGCGATATGGACGGTGTCTCCGGGGAACAGGATTTTCTGTCTGAGTGTGCATGCACGGAGATCCGCTTTGAGATTGTTATTGAGATCCATCCGGAAACTGCCCGGCCCGTCTGTGGTATCGTGCCGGTTCGCGTGTCCGAGCAATCCGGTTGACGCACCGAAATCGGTTATCTGCAGGTATCGTTCGGCGTGTGAGAATGCGTCGTCGCCGGTCAGCATTTTGAAGGGGATTTCGTAAAAGAGATCCTTGTCGGGAGGGGCGAGGATGGCCAGGGTGCCCTGGGAGGTTTGGATTGCGATCGGGGTGAGAGCGCAGCCTTCGTAATCGATCACCGTTCCCGTTTTTCCGCCTGCGTTGTGCTGGATGGTGTACTGGTAGCCGACGCATGCTTCGCCGGTGAAGGGGGCTTCGAGCAGTTCGCCGCGGGGTTCGATCGATCCGAACACGACAGTGTGTTCGCCGTCCCGGAGGCGTCTTCCGAGAGACTCGCGGGCCGTTTCGAGGTTGATTCGAGCCTGGCGGGTGTCGAGCAGGAACAGGGTAGCGAACCAGAAGAAGAAGGCGGCGACGGGGGCGAGGGCCAGGCCATCGGCTTCCGGGTTGATCACGAGAGTGGGGAATGGCTGGCGGATGGAGAACAGGATGAGGAACAGGGCGAGGAACGGGACGTACAGTGCCAATCGAAGCAGGCATCCCTTCATATATAAGCCTCCTTTTTCTGATTGAATACCACCAACCCTCGCCCCGCGTCAAACCCGCCATACCGATGGGCCAGCAGCGATGGGCCTCCGTGCCCATCACATACACGTCTGTAACCCGATAGCGATGGGCCTCCGTGCCCATCGGCACATACACGCGCAAGAACTCCACCCATCCACCGATTACGCCGATTTCACCGATTTTTTTCCTGACAGGAAAGCCTGGGCCGCAGACCCGTTCGATCCTTCGACAGGCTCAGGATGAACGGAATATTGGCTCGGGGGGATTGTCGTATTGCCAGGTAAAACCCAAATCATGTCCGTTCGGGCTGACCGGGAGGGCCGCAACGTATGGATGAGTTAATCCAATCAAGTTGAAGTTCGGCCCGACCTGTCGTGTACCGGGAGGGCCGCAACGTATGGATGAGTTAATCCAATCAAGTTGAAGTTC
>CALFER010000098.1 GCA_937951895.1 uncultured bacterium | reverse complement strand
GCGGTGGGGGTATTCGTGGGCGCACCGGTAAAGGTCGGGGTCTGAGTCGGTGTCCGGGTTGGTGTCGGAGTACGGGTCGGATCCGGAACTTCCCAACCGGCGCGGATGATGAAATCATGTGTGATTCCGGCATCCTCGATCCAAATATTCGGTGGCGGGTTGGGGCATGAATCGTTAACATCGCTGATGAATGTCTTGTGGTATTCAGCACCGGCAGCGTCATCCGTACACAATTCCACATTATCGTTCAGTTGTATCGGATAGGTTCCAAAATTCTGTACAGAGATAACCAGTTCATCACCTGCAACCATAGAAACGGGGTATGCACCTCCGTAAGATTGAAGACTGAGCACATAGAATCCCATCCCCTGATCGGTGATGATGGAAGGATTCACGGCCGGATTGCACGCACCTCCGCTGGGAATGATCGGAAATCCATTGGCATCGTAGACCGGATTTTTACAGTAGCGAATGACATACTCATAGTATGCATCCACTCCTTGGAACAGAATTCCGAGATGGGTGATTGTGCAATCTTGAGTCGCTTCAAAGATCACCGTGACAGAATCACCCCTGTAACAACCCGGATAATAGTCCAATGATGACACCATGGTTACCGGTTGTCCCGACTCCCATGTGTCGTAACGCAGATGCCAGTTGTAAGCGCCATGAGCGGGTGCAATCACCAGAAAGACACTCACCATCAGGATCGCTCCGGCCATTTGAAATGCGGGATGTTTTTCTGTCCTCATGGTACATACCTCCGGTTCCTTTCAGTTTTATACGTTTGAAGCTGTCATCAAGTCAAACAGCAGTGGTCCGGAAGTCAACCATCAACCCGGTCGTACAGGCGTCAGAACAAGCATTTTCAACTCGCTCATCTCCTCCATCGCATATCGCACGCCTTCTCTGCCCATACCGGATTCCTTGATGCCTCCGTACGGATAGTTATCGACTCGAATCGTCGGAACATCGTTCACGATAACTCCTCCTACCTCCAGCGCCTGATACGCTCTCCAAATCCGGTCGATATCGGATGTAAACACGCCGGCCTGCAGGCCGAACCGGGAATCGTTGGTGATCTCGAGCGCTTGATCGAACGAGTCGAAAGATTCGAGAATCGCTACGGGGCCGAACGCTTCTTCGCGGTACAGAGTGCATGCGTGCGGCACATTTTCAAGGAGAGTCGGTTGGAAGCGATTGGCATCCCGGGAACCTCCTGTCAGAAGCCGGCCTCCACCTCCGAGTGCCTCTTCGATCCAGTTCTCGAGACGCACAGCCGCTTCCAGATCAATCATCGGTCCCACATCCGTTTCCGGAAGCGCAGGGTCTCCGACCCGCAGACGGTTTGTCTGTTCGATGATTGCCAGTTTGAACTGCTCATAAATGGATTGATGGACGAGGATTCGCTGGACCGATATGCAAACCTGGCCTGCAAACGAAAAAGCGCCGACGACACACCGTCGGACGGCATGATCCACCTGCGCGTTCCCGTCGATGATGACGGCGGCGTTTCCCCCGAGTTCAAGGGCGATCCGTTTTCTGCCGCACTGTCGTTTTAACTCCCACCCGGTTTCCGGGCTGCCGGTAAACGAGATCATCTGGATGCGATCATCTTCGATTGCGGATCGGAAAACCGAGGAGGGACCGGGAAGCACACTGAGCATTCCGTCCGGCAAGCCGCTCTGCGCGACGATGCGTCCCAGTCTCAATGCCGTGATCGGCGCTTGTGAGGATGGCTTCAGAATCACGCTGTTCCCCATCGCGAGCGCGGGGGCGATCTTGTGTGCGACGAGGTTGAGTGGAAAATTGAATGGCGTGATTGCGCATACGACACCGAGGGGGAAGCGTTTGGACAGGCCGGTCCGGTTCGCGGACGATGGATGAATATCCAGAGTATGAAGTGTGCCATCCATCGTTTCCGCCACGCTGGCTGCCATGAGAAATGTCGTCGCCGCCCGTTCCACTTCGTTTTTCGCATCCCGAATCGGTTTGGCCACCTCGTGAACGATCGTCTCCGCGATGTCATTTCCATGCGCTCGGATTTCCGATCCGATGAACCTTAGAGCTTCTGCTTTCTGGTAGGTTTTCAGACGGGCAGCCACGGGACGGATTGCGACGGCTTTGCGGACAGCCAGTTCAACATGGGATGGATCGGCCGCTGAAACACAACCGGCTATGGTGTGTGAATAGGGATTGAACACATCGATGACTGAACCGGTCAGAAGTTCTTCATGACCGATCATGAGAGGGAATTGCATGAGGAGTTCCTCCTTTCGAGTGAAAAGTGTAGTATAGTTGCTCCTCGAATGAAATCCATCGATCGGATGGATCCAATGGAGGCTTGGGACGGAACGTGAATCATCGGAAATCGCTGCTGGATTGGGCTCCGGGGGAGTTGACGGAATGGATGGATTCCCGGAAACACCCCGGGTACCGTGCGAGGCAGATCCTGGATTGGATTGTCAACAAGCAAACACTCTCGTTTGCCCGGATGTCTGACCTCCCCAAAACGCTTCGGGACGATCTTGAACGTTCCTTTTCCATCAGCACTCTGTTACTGGAGTTCTCTGTTGAAGCGAAGGACGGCACCCGGAAATTTCTATGGAAGCTTCAGGACGGAATTCATGTCGAATCCGTTCTGATCGTTCATCCGGATCACCATACCCTGTGCATTTCCAGTCAGGCTGGCTGCGCTCTGGGATGCCGTTTCTGCGCAACGGCATCGCTCGGTATCCTCCGGAATCTCACCACCTCAGAAATTCTCTCTCAGATCATGGAAATGCTCCATCTGCTTGGCTCGTCGAATCGGGTGAACATTGTATTCATGGGAATGGGCGAACCGCTGCTCAATCTTGAAAATGTGGCCCGTTCCGTTCAATTTCTGACCTCGGAAGAGGGTATGGGATGGGCGAAACAGCGCATTACGGTTTCGACAGCGGGGATTGCGCCTGAGATCCGCAGATTGCATGCTCTCGCGCCCGGAGTTCGTCTGGCTGTCTCACTCAATGCACCCGACGATAAAACCCGGAATCCACTGATGCCGATCAATAAAGTGTATCCGCTGCGAATTCTGATGCAAGCGCTCTCTGAGTTTCCGCTTCCCTCCCGACAGCATCAGATCACCATCGAGTACATCATGATCCGGAATCTGAATGACACGCCCGAACATGCCAAAAAACTGACCAGACTGCTCTCGAAAGACCGATATAAGATTAATCTCATCCCATTCAACTCCAGCAGTGGCTCACGCTACCACCCATCCGATGAATCCGTGATGCTGGAGTTTCAGAAACATCTGCTGGATGCGGGTTTTCTCGTTCGGATCCGGCGGAGTGCAGGTCGCGAAATAGCTGCGGCCTGTGGTCAACTCGCAGCCAATCAGGCCGAACATGCCCGATAGCGTCATCAAATCGATCGATCTGCTTGGTCTGGGGCTGACGGTTTCGGACTGTTCCATGCTCCTGCCCTGCTATCCTTCTTCAAACGAAAAAACCGTTGCGGTCGACACACGCAGACTCGTCGGCGGTCCCGTCGCCAACGCCATCTGCTGTGCGGCCCGACTTGGGTTGCGCACCGCAGTACATACCGTCATCGGAATGGACCCTGAGGGTGATTTCGTCATGAACGAACTGGCACGACAAGGAGTTGACCTGCGTGCAGTCATACGGGATCCATCCATCGAGACTCCGTTCGCCGTGATCTGGATCGATGAGCGAGACGGATCACGAACCGTTGCGCTCGGGAACCGACACAGTCGAAATCTCGATCCTGACGATTTGATCGCTGAGTCGATTCTGAGATCCCGAGCGATAATTCTGGATGGCCGCGGTTACGAAACGACACTGGAGGCGATCGAGATTGCCAGCACAGGCAACACTCTGACAATTCTGGATGCCGGTAGTTCCAGGATCGGCATGCACGAGATTATCGGTAAAGTGGATTACGCCATCTTCTCTCGGGACTGTGCCGAATCCATAACCGGAATGCACTCGCCTGACAAGATGCTCGAGCGCTTATCACGGATTTCACGTCGATTGATCATTACCCTGGGGAGCGAGGGCTCCATCGGGCAGGATGGAGATCGGGTCATTCGGGTTCCGGCATTATCGGTCAAGGTGGTGGATTCAACCGGTGCGGGCGACATTTATCACGGAGCATTTGCCGCAGCCCTGCTTGGCGCGTTCGACTCGCTGAATTTCGAGGATTGCATGCGTGTGGCGTCGGTGGCCGGGAGTCTGGCCTGTTCGGGTCTCGGCGGTCAGGGGCATCTGCCTGATCGGGAGTGCATCGCACAGCACTGGTCTTCTCTGCACGCGAAACTCGGCCGGGCAAAGGAATTGGAATCCATGGACGGCGACGAATGACAAGCACGGTATTTTGTTAAAAGTAAAAGATTCCTCATTCGATAATTGCTTTTTACTGTAAACTTAATTTACCATGGTTTCAGCTTCGCGAAGGGAGGCAAGCATGGTGAAGTCGCTGGGGTACAAGACAGAACGTTTTCAGATATTGAAGGAGTGTGGTCGATCGACTTTCGGTGATGTATTCAGAGCCCGGGACATGCAATCGGATACCATCGTCACCCTGGTGGAGATTCCGACAGATGAACACACGGATACAGATTCCTGGTACAGTGAGTTTCGTCTGTTGATGCGCCTGAAACACCCCGGTCTGCTTCCGATTCTTGAGGCCGGACCCCTGCTGAACACGTCTTTTTTCTATACGACTGCCGCTCTTCCCGATTTGGTTCCACTGACGCAGATTCCTGACGATCTGACCGGGAATCCGGACTGGATGAAACGCTTCATCGGCCAGGTTATCGACGCTTTATCCTTTTTACATGCCTCCGGTATTCTGCATCTTGATCTGAACCCCGAAAACATTCTTCTGCTGAACCCAGGTGGAGACATGAAGGTTCAGATCGCCAATGCGGGGGTCTATCAGGTTCTGCCACCCGACAGGAGATTGATTCGTTCCTCGTATTCGCCTTATTCGATTTCGTATATGAGTCCGGAGCAACTGACGCGGCGGAAACTGGATCAGACGAGTGATCTTTACTCATTCGGTGTTGTTCTGTACGAGTTGATTTCAAAGACTCACCCTTTCAAACTCGATTCATACGATGCGACACTCTCTGCCCATCTGAATCGCGTTCCCACGCCGTTGCAGACCGAGTTGACGCAAGTCTTCAAGGAACTCGGACATCTCGTCCTGCAGATGCTCGCCAAAGAACCTTCTTTCAGACCCGCAAGTTTCGACGAACTGGCAGTCCAACTCAAGCTCCGCCCGGAACCCGTATCCGCACCTTGCTTCATGTCGAATGGTTTTTTTGTCGGCCAGGAACTTCCCCGCAAGGAAGTTCAGACAGCCTTTGAAGAGGCGTGTGTGGGAAACAGCAAAATCCTGATCGTGGGCGGACAGTATGGGATTGGGAAATCGAGGTTTCTGGATGAGATGAAGGTGGAGATGGAATCCTCCGGCGCCCGGATAATCGAAATTTCGGCCTCGATCATTCTGGATGATTCCCGTGAGACGCTGAGGAGTTTGTTTACCGAGATCAAGAAGTTTTATCCGAAGTTGCAGGACGGTTTGACCGACCTGATTTACTGCGCCAACTCAGAAGATCCTCTCCTGCAGATCAGTGATCCTCAATACCTCAAGGCGTCTCATCGACAAGCCGCCAATCTGCTGACGCATGCGATGGCTCTGACTGAAAGCAACATGGAAGACCCGCCTCTGGTCATCATCCTGAAAAACTTCCATTCCGAAGAGACCATTCCGTGGTTGTTTCTGAATGAAGTCAACGAGCAATGGCAATCCCAGATCGACCTGAAGTGCCCTGTTCTGTGGCTTGTCGAGTCTCATGCGGCCATTCTGGAGGAATTGCAGAGAACATCTCTTCAAAGATTCAATCATATCGATCTGATTCCCCTCAACATGGATGAGACCGCGATTCTGCTCTCGTCACTGTTGAACATCACTCCGATTCCCGACGCGATCGTTCAACCGATTCACGAGGCATCTCGTGGGATCCCGAACAGTATTAAACTCGTGACACGCTCGATTTTTCTCCTCAAGTTGATCGCATGGCACGATGGAGCCTGGACGTTGGATATGGAGCGATTCGAGGCTGTTCCCTTCAAGGATGGGCATGAGAAACTCGTCAAGTATCAACAGGCCAATCTGGAATCGGACGCGAAAACGTTATGCCAACACGCCTCGTTATGGGAACGGCCCTGCACGTATGCCGAGTTGCTGATGACAATCGAAGATTCGGGCTTGATCGAACGGACACTGAATCTGGCGATCGGCATCGGCATGCTTCAGCGAGTTCACGAGGATGGTTCGATCTACTATACGCTCGGACATCCGATCTTCCGATCTCTGGTTCATTCCAGCCTTGCAGCTTATGAACGTGTGCGGTTACACACAACAATCTATACGGCGCTCTCAGCGCTTCCCGAATCCTTGCCGGATCGATTGTCGATCCATGCATTCGAGGCGGATAAAGGTTCCGAGGGATGTGAGCATGCGACTCGGGCAGCCCAGCGTTTTTACATGATCGGGGATTATGCAAACGCAGCACGGTGGTATCGGATTGCGATCGATAGAATGCCGGATCGAAATCGCACCAAGTTGATGCAACTGAGTTATGAACTGGGGCATGCACTCATCATTTTGCATCGGTTTTCGGAAAGCCTGCAATGTCTGGAAGAAGCCAACCCGATCATGGAATCCAGGGTGCATCAGAAGCGGGAGAAGGCTCATTACCTGATGATGATCGGGATATCGAATCTGATGCTGCAAAAAACATCCAGGGCGATTGACAGCTTCGGAATGGCAGTCGAGTATTTACCCCGGACGACCTGTCATGACATCCGGATGAAGATCATCCGTTTCTATGTAAACGCGCTGAATTCAATCAAACGCTACACGCAGACGATCGAACTGGTGAATCAGAACATCAAGGATTTACCGGTTGACGATATGCCGTACTTCTCCGGCGATATCTATTATCAGCTTTCAATCGCATATTTTGAACTCAAGCAGTTTCTCAATAGCGATGCAGCCGTTCGGCGTTCGATCATGCTCACCGAAACACTCGGAAATCCACTGGCCTATCTCGATCGCTACATCCATCTCGGACGAACCTGTCAGGAACTGGCACGTTTACGTGATGCGGCAAGTGAGTTTGAGAAGGTGATCGCTGTCGCTCGACGAGGAGGGGATCTCACATCGATGACCCGAGCGATGACGCTCTATGCCTCGCTGAAGATGAAGCAATCGAACTACGACGACGCATCGGTTCTGCTCGATCAGGCCAACCGGTACGCACGCTCGATCGCCGATCCCATTTTGAACATCGAGATCATGAATCGTCAGGGACAACTCAATGTTTACCGCGGGCGACTGACCGAAGCGTTTGAGGCGTTGAACAAGGCGCTGAGTTTTGCAGAGATGACCCCCAATACGGATCTCAAACGAAGGCTGTTGATCGACCTGTCCGGACTTGAGGATATCAGAGGCAATCATTCCGGTGCGATCCGCTACGAAAATCTCGTTTTGGAAATTGCCCGCAAAGACAGGGATCTTCATCAGATCGCACACGCCTATTTCCGACTCTCCAATCTGTACATCCGAACCAGAGAATGGTTGAAAGCCCAGCAGTTTACCTCCCGGGCGAAGCGTATGTTTACGCATCTGAAAACCGAGTTTCTCGAGTTGGATATCTCCCAGGCCGAGATCGCTTTTGCCCGCAACGAAACCAATTCCGCGCAAAGCATCGCGTCTCGCGTTTACACCGAGTCCAAAGGAATGCTGTTATCCAGGAGTTATGCGCGAGCCAATCGTCTCCTGGGTCAGATTGCAGCTCAGCGCAATTTATCGGACAAAGCAAAGCAGTTCTATCTGACGGCCATCAAGTTGTTCGAGGGTCGTGGAGATCTGTTTGAAGTCGGGTTGACGTTTCTGCTGGTAGCCGAGATGAACCGCCAGATGGGAGACATTGAAGAGGCACGGAAGGCTTACACGGATGCGATTCAATTCTTCAGAAGAGTCGGAACTGAATACTATCGGGATAAAACCGAAAAGGCGATTCACCGATTGACCCACCCGCAGGCGGAATCGGAAAACACCCTGATGGATCATGTATGCATCGGAGTGAACGAGATGATTCGGACCGGTTCCGATCAGAAGAAGCTCTTTGAGCGCTTTCTTGATGTGCTGATCAGTGTTACGGAAGCCGAACGTGCCATGTTGATTCTTGTCAATCCGAATGGAACGGCGAAAATGCAACTGGCCAGAAATGTCGAGCAGAGAGTCATGCGGGATGTCACGTGGATCATCACGCAGGTCACACAATCCGCACCCATGTTTACCGATGGGTGTCTGATCGGCAATGCGCCGAGTGATAATCGTGTGAGCGGTTTAAAAAGTGTAGCCGAGGGGTTGATTTTTTCACTGATCTGCCAGCCGATTCAGCATCACTCATCCATCCTCGGAGCTGTCTATCTCGACAGCAAACGATCATTTGATGTCTTTACCTCTCCTCACGCATCCCTGATCGATCATCTCTCAACGATCATATTCACCCTGAGTGATTCGTCGATCAGATCCGTGGAAACATCGGATCTTAAAACCCGGGCCGATACCAGGGTGACTGCCTTCGATCAGTTTCTGGGTGAATCGCGGTATCGTGACGAGATCCTTTCCCGAGTCAACGTGTTCTCGGCCGCTGATACACCCGTTCTGATAACGGGATTACCGGGGACAGGTCGAGACCGGGTTGCCATTGCAGTTCATGAGTCAAGCGCTCGCAGGGCGTATCCCTTCAAACAGATCAACTGCGCCAGCATTCCCGACAGTCTTGTGGACAACGAATTGTTTGGCTGCACATCCGGCACCGAGTATCGGATCGACAAATCGGGTCAGATTGAAATGGCAGAAGGAGGCACCCTGCATCTGAAGGATATCGAGAGAACTTCGCTCGCCACACAAAACGCCCTGGCCCATTGTATTGAAACGGCAGAGTTCCACCGTCTCGGTTCGAACGAAACGAAAACCTGCAATCTGCGTTTCATCTTTTCGACCACCCGAGATCTCCGGATCGATGTGCAGAACGGTGCATTCAGTGATGTTCTTTACCGACTGATCGGAAAATACACGCTGAAACTTCCGACCTTGTCCGAGTATCGGGAGGAGATTCCGATCCTTGTCAGGTTTGCTCTCGATTCCGCCAGTAAACTTGTTCAGAAGCGATTCACCGGATTTGAACCGAAGGCGATTGAGGCCTTGATCCAATATCCATGGCCTCGAAACATCGACGAACTGAATGAATCGATCCGCAATGCCTCCGTGGCTGCAATGCCTCCGGTCATTGAGTTCAAAGATCTTCCGCACTCGATCCGGGTATTATTCGCGAAATCGGGTGCGACTGTCGGGATGCCGGAATTGAAGAGCATGGACGAAGTCGAGGAAGCGCACATCCGTGCAATTCTTTCGGCCACAGGGGGCAACAAGCTGCGTGCCTGCGAGGTTTTGCAGGTTTCCCGTCCCACCCTGGACCGAAAACTCGAACGATACAACATCAGCGTCAAAAAGACTCGGAAAGATCAGGATTGATGCAGTGGGATGAGATGATTGGATGCGAGAGGACCATTCGCTTGACCTCCAACAGACAGATTATTATGCTGAGAGGGATTCGGACTTGTTGATAGAGGGATCACGAGAATACGCGATATGAGAATTCGGGTTCACGGCGCGACAGACATCGGACGGAAGCGGTCCATCAACGAGGACAACTACAAAATTTGTCCGAAGATGAATCTGTTCATCGTTGCGGATGGGATGGGCGGACACATTGCCGGGGAGATTGCCAGCAGGCTGGCAGTCGACATTATCGCGGAAGCTGTTCAATTCGAGTTTGAATCCTTGAGGGACAACGATCGCCTGGCTGATTTTCACCCCGGACATCTGTTGGACAAGGCGATTCAACTGGCCAACCGGAAAATCCTCGAAACAGCCCAGAAGCGCCCGGAACTCGAGGGAATGGGAACCACCACTGTCGCCGCGCTGGTCCATCATAACACCCTGCATATCGCCAGCGTCGGTGACAGCAGAATCTACCGTGTACGCGATCACGAGATCTCTCAATTGACCTCCGATCACTCCTGGGTCAACATGCAGGTACGACTGGGCAACATGACAGCGGAAGAAGCACGATATCATCCCATGCGCAACGTGATCACGCGCGCACTTGGAACGCAACTCGAGGTCGAGATCGACATTATGGCGCATCTCATCCGCCATAACGATGTCGTGTTATTGTGCACAGATGGCTTGAGCAACTCCATTCAGATGCCTGAAATTGCCCAGCAGATCAATGAAAGACCGGATCTCGAATCTGCCACGGAAAGCCTCATTCAGATCGCCAATGAACGCGGAGGCGATGACAACATTACCGCCGTACTGCTTCAATTCGATTACGAAGGCGACCCTGCCGTCCGGCTGGAGGATGACGAACAGGATACAGAGATCATTCCGGTTCAACGTGTAAAAAGCCGGCTTCAGCAATCCCGCTTTCCCAAACGTCCACCCTGATTCCCGGTCCGCTCTCGCTACCCCCGAACGGAGTACTCATGACACACTATCTGATAACCGGAGGAGCCGGATTCATCGGTTCGAACATTGCGCATCGTCTTGTCGGCATGGGGGAAACGGTCTCCATCTATGACAACCTGTCCACGGGAAGAACCGTCAATCTCGCGAAGATCTCAGACAAAATCCATTTCATTCAGGCGGATATTCTCGATACGGATACTCTGACATCGAGCATGGAAGGGGTGGATTATGTCATCCATCAGGCTGCCATACCGTCCGTTCCGAGATCCGTCGATGACCCGAAAACGTCAATTCGCAACAACATCGACGGAACGCTGGAGGTTCTCCTGGCAGCCCGGAGCCGGGGAGTCAAACGAGTCGTTTTCGCCTCGTCATCATCCGTATATGGAACGGATCCATCGAATCCGAAAAAGGAACACCAACCGACTCTACCCAAGTCGCCCTACGCATTGTCCAAACTCACCGGCGAGCATCTCTGCAGGCTTTTTTTCGACCTGTACGGTCTCGAAACGGTTGCATTACGTTACTTCAACGTGTTCGGACCTCGTCAGAATCCATCGAGTCAGTATGCGGCGGTCATTCCAGCGTTCATCGATGCCATCGTGAAGAACAGACCGCCGACGATTCATTCTGATGGAGAGCAATCCAGAGATTTCACCTATGTCGAGAATGTTGTGGATGCGAATCTGCTCGCATGCTCGGCACCTGCAGCAGCCGGACAGGTGTTCAACATCGGATGTCACCATCAGACCACTGTGAATGAGTTGTTTGCCTGCATTTCGAGAATCCTGCGATCGAATCTCATTCCTCACTACGCCCCCGAAAGGCAAGGCGATGTACGACATTCTTATGCCGACATCGAGAAAGCCCGGGGAATCCTGGGTTACCAGTCGCGATTTCCATTCGATCAGGGTATTGAAGAAACCATCCGGTTCTTGACCGAGATGAACCGGTGACTCCTCGTCGAATCCCCTTTCGGTACGGCATCCGAACAGGGATCTTTATCTCCATTTGTTGTCTCTGTTACCTCCTCGTCTCAACCTCATGTATACCTTCACCCCAACGAACCCTGATCGAGACGACCGGAAATCTGGTAGACCGGTTCGCTTCCGCGCATGTTCACAGCACGGAGACGGTCGTTTCTCTGCATGAATCTGCATCGATTGACAAGTATCTCCTGGAGAATTGGACATTCGTCGGCGAGAAAGACCGCGGCAAGTTTCCGTGGCCGCAGATCGCAGCTTCTCCCGCGACGTTTCATCTCGATTGGAGCACGCGAAACGACCGCCGGATCAAGCTCAAGTTCTTAAATATAAACAGGAACAGCAGATGGAGCGAGATTGAGATGAGTCTGAACGGGCACCCGGTCCCACGACTGGGTCATCCTCAGCCTCAGGACGGCACGATCGAATTCTACCTGCCAATGACCTTGCAGAAAGCGGGCGACAATATCATCGGATTGATTTTACCTGCGGTTCAGTCGTCCGATGCCGGTATGTCCATGCCTGCGATTCATTCCTTCCGGATTGCGGAAGGCGCAGCCATTCAAGCGCCCATCACGATCAGCAACCAGATTCGCCCAGCCATTCTCCTGTCCAGTCCGATATCCGTCGAGTTTGCCATTCGAAGCCCGGGCGATGCCGTTCTTGACTTTGACTATTCGTTTTTAGTTGACGACCCGCATACGATCGATCCGAGCACGTTATCATTGGATGTCTCGATCACTTCTCTCGATTCGCGTTCAGCACACAGCCGCGAAAGGGTTTCTTTCGATCGCACAGATCTGGTATCGAAATCGTGGATTAAAAAACGAATCAAGCTGGCATTGCCCAAGGAACACATCGTTCTTCTGAATCTCGAATTCAATGGAGTGAAAAGTACCGAGACCAATCCCGTTTTTCTCGCCATCAGTGAAATCTCGCTGTATCCCCAAGTGCAGAACCTCGAGAATCGATTGACGGAGGCACAACCGGATATTCTGGTGATCATGCTGGGAGGAGTGGGGGCCAATGTGCTGCCCTGTTATGGTTATTCGTCCGGAATCACGCCCGCCATCGACCGGATTTCTTCCGGTTCGCATCTTCTTTCAGACGTATTCACTCCGACGAATGCAAGCATTCCCAATATCACGTCCTTCTTTTCATCGATGACCGCATCCCGGCACGGGGTATACGTGACACCGGATCCACGATCCATGCAATCAATTACGAACATGCTGGCTCAACCTTTGAAAAATGATGGCTACTCCGTCTCGAATATCGTTCCATCCACCCCGCGCTATCATGATTTTTTCAAACTGCTGCCGAACACCGAAAGGACGTATCTCTACAATTCCGAACTCGATTCCGGATCAGCGGTGCTGGCGCAACTGCAGGCATGCCTGACCTCCCCCAAAACAAGATCCCGCCCGTTGTTCTGTTATGTGTATCTACGGAATGAAACATCCGCGGTGGACAGCATCATGCCGTTCGACGTCAAGCGCTATGCCGAAAAACCGATCCTGACGGATCGCCTCGTGACACCCCTGCAGGAGCGTCAGGAGATCATCCGAAAACTTGGGGAGCGGTCAGACATCCGATATCTTTTGTGCGCGGAAGACACGAGTGTTCACCGAATGGACAGGACGATCGAATCGATTTACAAGCAGGTGAGACTTCACCGGAAGAAACGGGACTTGCACCTGATCATCACCTCGGATCATGGCCTGATCACGACTGATGCACCGAATATTTTTTCGTCGGACAGTCTATCGCAGCAGGTTTTGCAGGTTCCCCTCATCATGGGGCATTACTGCCGGCAAGCTGTTGAACCGCGGATTATCGATCTCCCGTTTCCACAGGTTCTGACCGGTATTCTGGTTGATGCGCTCCGACAATCCAGACAGATCGATGATGAATGGTTGACCCGTATCATGGACGAATATCCGGATACCTGCTTCTCGGAACACTCCACACGCAGGATTGTATCGATGAGAAGGGGGAACTGGAAGCTGATTCACTGTCTGTCGAATCCTTATTACCGGATTTCGGTCACGAATCTCTTCGATCTGGATCGCGAACCTGATGAGATGCGCAGCAGAGCATCTCAGGAACCGGACATTCGGGACGAGATGCTGAATGAAGTGCTTCGGTTCACGGATCGCAGCCGCATGTATCCGAAGCCCAAACCAAGTCTTGCCAGCGAAGCCCTGTCCCTGCTTTCATCGCTCAATTACTACTGATCGATCTTCTCGAACGCTCTTGAGCAGGATCGGGGTTGTTTTCCATTCGTCTTCTCTCACCATCGCGCGTGGGGTTCCATGCGCCGCGTTTCCGAGACGCATCGCAGGATTCCGGTTACTGTCACATCTCCCGTCCCGTTCCTCAGTGCCGGTTCGTTCTTCGCTCATGGTCGGCGGACAACCATGAGTTCGGTTGAAGCATTCCTCTGCCGGGTATCCGGAAGACCTGATGCTTCCATCTCATCTCCAGGAAGGTATGCCCTGCCGGGCGCACAAACAGAAAGGGGGAGCGGAAAACCGCTCCCCCTGAAGAATGCGAGGCTGTTATTTTCTGATGAAGGGGAATATCAGCAGCAACGAAACCAGTGCGAGGAGGGTGACAAGACCGGCCTGCGAAGTTGTCGGAATGGCTTCAGGAGGCGTGGGGGAGGCGGTAGGTGTGGGGGTTCCTTCATAACAAAAGTCCGCAATCTGAATCGAATCGATCATGACCATTGCCGCATTGGACTGCGGATCAGGATTGGGATAGGTGGTCGGGAAATCGGAGCGGAACATGATTGTGATATCCTGACCGGCAAAACTGCTCAGATCCATCGACCAGTAGAACCAGACATGCGATCCGAACTCATCCTCTTCCGCTGGTCCGAATTCCTCCATCAGGAGGTGATCTCCCGAGACAGCCACCACGAACCGGTCATCGCCGGCGCGACCATCCCGCCCTGATTTTTCGATGGTTTCGAAGTTGTCGAGTTTGATCCTGAATGAGAGAACCGTACCAAAGCGGATCGGGTCATGCAGGCTCAACACCAGGCTGGCATAGGCTTCATTGGGGCCGCCCACAGAGTCACTCCCTGCGAAGTACAGGCAATAGTCACCCTCGTAAGCCTCCGTCTCATCATCCAGAAGTCGGACTTGCGTACTCGGTCCGTATCCTTCCCACTGGGTCATCGTTCCGCTCTCAAAGGATTCACTCAAAAGAATTTCAGGAATACATGTCGGCGTGTTGGTCGGTGTTGCCGATGGCGTGCGGGTCGCAGTCGGCGTATCGATTGGAGTCGTGCAGGCCCCGATCGTCAAACCGGGATCGACGATGTCCTGCTGCTGAGGAAATCCGTGATAACTGGTATACTCGACGGAGGAGGGGCATTCGAGCAGCGTGAATGTACCATCCGGCAAACCGGATTCAACTTCGATCTGGAATGTCAGTGTAATGGAATCGTTGACCAGAAGTTCCGGGAAGAACCAGCGATATGTATCAGGTGGTCCCGGGACGATTGTGGGAGCGATGTTCCAGGATCCCGGAACAATACTCGTATGTATTTCCTCGCCGCCCGGACACATCCCGCCGTTTCCCCAGTTTTCGTTGATGGTGATGTCTTTTCCCGCGCGGTCATTCGTGATCGCGGCGGCGATCTGCTGGAACATGTCGATCAGGTCGGATTCCGTCTGCGCCCATTTATACTCACCGTACTTGGCATTTTCCGGAAGCGGTGTCTGCGTCGGGATAAACGGATACGACCAGGGACTGGCGATCTGCTGCATCAGGTTCGACTCGACACCGGAACCGATACCGACCGTGTAGATCGTGATGCTGTTGAAGTCGTTATAACCACCGAAGGGTGCGACCAGTGTCGAGCGACGTGCCATTTCGATCGCGTGCTGATACGCGCTTGTGCCCCATGAAGGACCCGGTGGTGGTGTCGTGTTCCCGAATGGCGTCGGGGTCGGGGACCAGGCGACGTTCGGTCTTCCATCCGTCAGAAGCACCATGTATCGGCGACCCTGGACAGCCGGGTAAGTCACATCCGGAGTCGGAGTTCCCGGAGATACTGTCGGTGGCGCCGGGTGTGTGGGCATCCCTGCGAGAAACTGTTTACCAAGCTGGAGTGCCGGACCGATTGCGGTTGATCCACCGACACCGGAATCCGCCAACTGGTTATGCCACCAGAATTGTTTGCTCTGGTTGGGAGTCGGAGGAACAGGAGTGTCAACACCATATGTATCGAGTTGCACGGGAGTCGGAGTCGTCACGGATTCGGTTTCAGGCACGGTTGTGCTGTAAAAAAACAGACCGCCGTAATCCACATAACCGATCGAAGGCGGGACATCGACGAGATAGTCATAGAATTTCCAGGCGGCCCAGATCGCATCGACAAACGGATGATAACGAGTCTGTGTATATGGTGCGCCAAGGGGTCCGTAGGGTGGATCGAGATACTCGTTCCAGCCGCACCGCCCGCCGAAGGTCATCGATCCGGAGCGGTCGATCAGGCAGACGACATCGATCGGTTCACGAACAAAGCCGGCCGTCCCGCTTCCTGTCAGTGTCACACTGACATCGATCGTGAATCCGGGACAGATCGTTCCTCCCGTATTCAGCACTTTTTCGATCACGAGATGCGGAGGTTCAACGACCTGCGCACCTGCGTATGACACCGTCAGGAGCATGATAAAAGAAAGCAAAGGCATACACTTACGTATAATGGGCAGACCCGGCGACCTCATAATACTATCCTCCCGATGATTCAGAACCATCTCGCGCTATATCTTTTCTAATGAGGAGGCGATTTAATGTCAAGCCGGGCTTCAGACAAGGAGTGCGTTCTTTCTGACGCACAGGAGCACCTCCGATGCTCCGAAAGCGTGCATCATTCTTCCAATTCACCCCGTTTTGAACTAATGTGAAGTTTCTTTTCGAGGAGGTGATCGATGGAAGGAAACCAGGTCGGCCGGATCGAGCAAGATGGATTTGCGGAGGGATTGACGTTCGACGACATCCTGTTGATTCCCCGTGAATCGGATGTGCTCCCGAGCGATACGCAAGTTACAACGCGATTGACACCATCGCTGATTCTCAACATCCCGATCCTCTCATCGGCCATGGACACGGTTACCGAAGCACCTCTGGCCATCGCCCTGGCGCAGGAAGGCGGTGTCGGGGTGATTCACAAGAATCTGTCGCCGCAGGATCAGGCTTCCGAAGTCGACAAGGTGAAACGTTCCGAAAGCGGGATGATTGTCGACCCGATTACGTTATCTCCAGAAGATCGTGTTCATCATGCGCTCGAACTCATGAGCCGATTCCACATTTCCGGCATCCCCATCACTCAGAACGGGAAACTCGTCGGCATTCTGACCAACCGGGATCTGAGATTCGAGACCAATCTCGACGAACCGATCCGGAATCTGATGACCCGCGAAAACCTGATCACAGCGCCGGAAGGCATCGGTCTCGAAGACGCTAAAAAACTCCTGCACACACATCGCATCGAAAAGCTGCCTGTTGTCGATCGCGACAACAATCTGAAGGGCTTGATCACCGTAAAGGACATTCAGAAGAAGGCCCGGTACCCGCATGCATGCAAAGACCGGATCGGACGCCTGTGCGTCGGAGCTGCGGTGGGAGTCGGAACGGATCTGATGAAACGTCTCGGCGCTCTGATCGACGCCGGAGTCGATCTCGTTGTCATCGATACTGCGCACGGTCATTCCAGAGGAGTGATCGAGGCGACATCTCGGATGAAGGATCGTTTTCCCCAATTGACTGTTATGGCCGGCAATGTCGCGACGTCCACCGCAACGGAAGCGCTGTTTGAAGCGGGTGCGGATATCGTGAAGGTCGGGATCGGGCCCGGTTCGATCTGTACGACACGCGTCGTGGCCGGTGTCGGCTACCCCCAGTTTTCAGCTATAAGAAACTGTGCCCGGATCGCGAAGAAATATAGCAGAACGATCGTCGGAGACGGCGGGATCCGCTATTCGGGTGATGTCACAAAAGCTCTTGCAGCAGGCGCTTCCAGCGTCATGATCGGCTCATTGTTTGCAGGAACCGACGAAGCTCCCGGAGAAATGATCATTTACAAAGGTCGCACATTCAAACTCTATCGCGGCATGGGATCGCTCGGTGCCATGAAATCCGGTTCTTCCGATCGCTATTTCCAACAGAACATTGCGTCGGAGAAATTCGTTCCGGAAGGCATTGAAGGCCGAGTCCCATACAAAGGCCCCCTCACCGGCGTCGTGCATCAACTCGTGGGTGGCGTCAGATCCGGCATGGGGTATTGTGGCGCCAGGACCATCGATGATCTGCAGAACACCGCGGAGTTTGTCAGGATTACATCGGCGGGATATCGCGAAAGCCATGTCCACGATGTCATTATCACCAAGGAATCCCCCAACTATAATCTCGAACCGGATATCACATGAAGATTGAATTTGAAAAGTGCCACGGACTTGAAAACGACTATCTCTTCATCAATCTTTTCGAGCACGACCCGCTTCCGGAGAACGATCTGCCCCGGATCGCCCGCCGGATGAGTCATCGAAAGCGCGGCCCCGGAGCGGACGGGATCGTCCTGTACGGCCCGTCGGCAACCGCTGCAGCCAGAATGCGCATTTTCAACGCCGATGGATCCGAAGCGCAGATCTGCGGGAATGCGCTCCGTTGCATCGCACGCATTCTTCATGAGGACGAACGAACCGCCTCGAGGGAATTCAAGATTGAAACCCGCGCCGGATTGATACCGGTTCACATCATAACCTCCTCTCCCCTCCCCTATCTGATCGAGCTGGACATGGGATCGGCACACTGGGAACGATCGGCAATACCGATGACAGGCTTCGGTGAGGCTGTTTCGATCACACTGTCTCTGGATGGGAACCGGTTTCAAGCGACCTGTTTGTCCGTCGGCAATCCCCACTGTGTCATTTTCGACCGTGAATCCTGGATGGATGATCTGAGTCGAATCGGACCGCGGATCGAAACCATGGCTATTTTTCCGGAACGCATCAATGTCGAGATGTGCGATGTCCGGAATCGAGGGCACATGCGGGTCGACGTCTGGGAGCGGGGATCCGGGATCACCTCCGCATGTGGAACCGGAGCGACCGCCGCGTTTGCAGCGGGGAGGCGCTTGAATCTGATCGATCCGATCTGCACGATTGAGTTACCGGGCGGGTGTCTCGAGTTATCAGAATCCGAGGGGATCATTCGGATGAAAGGGCCGGCGACACGCGTCTATTCGGGGATCTGCGATCTGTCAGAACGTCATCCGGACAACGCCTGATTCCAGAGTCTGAAAACCGATTCCTGCGATAAATCGGCAAGCCGTTGGGTCTGGTGTTCGATCAGTGAAGCCCGCAGATCGATGTCCGCGATCATCTGTTCCATCGTTTCGGCCAGCAGCACCCGATCATGTTTGTCATGAAAGAGGACACCCGTTCCGGCCAGCACACCCGGCACCGCCCCTGCAGCGAACGCCAGCACCGGAACCCGGAAATGGAGACTTTCGACGAGTGGGACACAGAACCCTTCATGTTCGCTCATCGAGACAAAAATTGCGGCTTTTCGATACCAGGTGACGAGTTCCTGCTGGGAGACTTTCCCGGGCATGTACACATCCCCGATCCCCAACTGCACGGCCAGTTTGACGAGTTGCGTGTAGTATGTCTCGAATCCGTCATATTTCCCGATCAAAACCAGTCGGCTCTTCGGATGCACATAGTGTTTGAACACCGAGAACAGGCGGATCAGATCATGCTGACACTTGTTCGGCGTGATCCTTCCGACATAGAGCACATTCGCAAAATCATCCTCGAACATTCGCTCCAGAACCGGGTCCGACGGGATTCGATACCGGTCGAAATCAAGATAGATCGGAATCACTTCCGTATTCCGAAAACCCATCCGATCCAGTTCGTCCCGGTTGAATTCCGAATCAGCGAATGCTTTATCGCATGTGTTCCGCATGGATGCCAGTTCCGCTCGGCCGGCCATCGCTATTTTCTGATAGAGGGGATACCCGAGCAGGTGAATCGGAGGGGTGATGTTGTGATACAGAAGGAACCGTCGCCCCGGACTGTCGGAGAATACATGCGACAGAGAGGAGGGGAGTGCATAATGCAGGATCGACGTGGTGCTCCGATCGCACCACCGGTGATAGTGCCCGATCGGTTCGCCGTCCAGAAGTGCGTCATTGTCGCAATCGAGATAGAAGATGCGGGAGTCGAAGCCGAGATGTTTCCCGAGATCGCGGATGGCAATGGCATTATCCCCGATGGCATCACCACGATGCAGGCGCGGTACCAACTGGGCCAGTTTCACCGGATCAGCTCTCCCAGTAATTCCGCAACGCGGCCCGGAACATCCATCGTTTGAAACCTCCGCAATCGGGAGCGCTGTCCATCGAGCACTTTCGCGCGAAGATCCTTGTCCGTGATGAGCCGGTTCGCCAGTTCCGCTGTTTCCTCATGCCGCTTCTCATGGATCAACACCCCGGCACCGTCCATCGTGCCGGGAACCGCTCCTGCGGCATATGCCAGCACCGGAAGATCAAAATACATCGCCTCCAGCAACGGGACACAGAATCCCTCATGGGCACTCATACAGACAAAGATATCCGCTAATCTGAAAGCGCTGACGAGTTCGGCATCCGAGATCATTCCGGTAAAATACACATCGGGTATTCGCAGCCGGTCGACCAGTTTCAAGAGGGAATCGGTGTAATGCCTGCAATTTTTATTATCGCCGACGAGCATGAGACGGGAGTGTGGCTCAATCGTCTTTTTGTAGATGCCGAACGCCTTGATCAGATCCTCATGGCATTTGTTCGGCACAACCCGACCTGTGAACAACCATGTTTTCTGGGTCGAGTGATACATCCGGGTGAAAACGGGATCCGGGTTCAGGTTGAAGCGATCGAGATCGAAGACGATGGGCAGATACCGGACATTGCTGAATCCGAGATTCCTTAAAATATGGGCATTGAATTCCGAGTCCGCCCATGCCACTTCGGTTTTTTCACGGAGCAGCATCAGTTCGTCGAGTCCTTCGGCGGTCACTTCGGTCAGGTGTGGACAAAGGCCGGTAAACCAGTGGGCAGGTGTGATGTTATGAAAAACCAGAATCAGACGATCCGGGATCGTCAGCAGATAACGGGTAATTTCTGATCCGATCGAAAAATGATACACCAGAAACCGCCCAGGCCCGCTCACATCCCTGTGTTTTTTCCAGGGAAGGGCATCGTCGACATCCCGATGATTGATGATCCCTGCATATATCCGGCTCGTGTGCCCCATCGATCGGAAAATCTTCTGGAGCGCCAGTGTGTCGTCTCCAATCGCGTCACCATACGAGAAGCAGGGGAGCATCTGATGAACGATCACGGTTCACCCTCCACCGGAGCGGGTGCAGCATCTTGCGGCGCTGCCGGTTCGACATACTGACTGCTGACGATGGCGGACCGGACACGCCACTCCGTCGCAGACCACTCCTGTGACGGATCGACCCGCTCCGCTCGGCAAAACAGCGAGATCAGAACCTCACCGCTCAGATCCTGCCAGTGTGCGGTTGTGTGTTGAACCGGTTGATTCCCTGTTTCCTCGGACGCCTCTTTGAGTTCCCAGAGACCGCCGATCCGACCGGTCAGCTTCTCGGAAACATCACTGAACGCGGGCGAACTGAATTGTGTTGAATAGAAGTCAGCGATCATCGAGGAACCGGCAGGCAGTGTCATGTCGAATACGCGTTGACGCGCAACGAGGGGGGACTGCGTTCCGATTGTGACTTCGTCGGCTCCTTCGGGAATCGTCAGATCGATCGTTCGCGCTATCCGATTCCATCTGGAAAAGTGAATGGCGGCCCAGGAGGTCAGATTCAGCCCCATGATGCACAGAACGACAATCGACACATATTTCTTCAGATTACTGTCGAATCGATCATCCGGTTTCCAGGAATAGGACAGTTTCCCGATATATGCTCCGAAAAACCAGAGAGCAACGCTTCCGCCGATATTGAACCATGCATGGGGATCCGAGATCCAGGAGAAGGAGAAATCGCCGGATACCAGATCGTCGATCACAAAGATGATCGAATTGAGACATGCGGCCACCCACCAGACCGCAGGCTGAGTTCGCTCGATCCGCCCGATGAAGAGACCGCCCAGGAGAAACCCGGTCACGGCAGGCGTCATGACGACAACCGAGAACAAGGGGGAGTTTTGGATCCGTCCGGGCACAGTGGACTGCAGGGCTATGATCAGGGTGCCCAGAATGATCTGCGATGCGAGCACCGCGATGAATATGGAGACGACAGATGAAAGCGATTTCGTCAAGCGTGTGTTCCTCTTTGCCGTTGCTGCACCAGTTTCAGCAATCGATCATACTTCTGTTCGATGACAGGCCACTGATAGTGTTGTTGATAGTATCGATTCCCCTGAACACCGATGCGATCCGCGATTGCCGGATGTTCGATTATATAGTTCAGCGCTTCGGAAAACTCCTCATATCCGCGGTATGGCAATCCGCCGTTCGATCTGAGGCACTGGCCTTCCAGGACTTCGCACGAACGGTTGCACAGAACCGGTCTTGAGAGCCTCCACGACTCGAGAACAACCATGGAAAGACTCTCATATTGGCTGGGCATGATCAACGCCGCCGCGCCCGCCAGTGCAGCGTTTTTCTCGGATTCAGATACGAACCCGAGATGGTGGATGCGTGGATGTTGAGGTGTCGGCAAAACCGATGAACCGATCAGAAGCAGGTTGATCGGTCTGGAGTGTTCATCGCAATACCTCCTGAAGTATCGGAAAAGATGGTCGCAGCCTTTGTTCTTGTCGATTCTGCCGATGTACAAGATATAGGGTCGATATCGATTGAACTGTGTTTTTAAAGCTTCGACTTCGGTTTCCGACATCGATGGAAGCCCGACACCGATTACATCGCCCGGAACATCCCGGTTTCCGGCGATCGTCTGGATCAGATTCCGTTCTTCAATGCTGTTGTATGCAAAGGCCGCCGGAAGTTTGAACAGGTCTGCGAAGACTCCGAGATGCAACGCCGGATCATGCTCGGCCGTCGGCACGAGAATCGCGCGGTCGCGCACCAACCGTAATGTCTCGACGGTTGTCCAATACCGGTAACTGAACAGGATCCAGACATCGACATCAGACCGGGTTCGGACGGCATCAATGAGGGCCGGGCAGAATGGTCCATTTTCCCGAATCCATCGTTCTTCGATCTCGCGTGGCTGATTACCCTGGAAAGCCAGAGTCTGAACATCGATAAATCGATACATGCTCCGGGTCTTCTTGACCGGAAATCGATGCACCCGAACCCGATTGATATACTCAGAACCCGCCTTGAAGTAGTTTTTCCAATGTACATAGTCATGGGCGCAGGTCGTGAAGACATCGACATCATGCCGCTGCGCCAGATGCTCTGCGATCAGCCTGCAGTGCAGTTCCGCTCCTCCCGAGATTTCAAGACCGTAACGCTGTATCACACACCCGATTCTCATTCCGCTCCCCGCCGATCCCCGATCCGTCCGATCAGGATGCTGTACTTGTTCAGGATCACATCCCAGCTGTAATTCCGCTGATAGTATCTGAAACCGTTATCGCCGAGTCTTTCGCGCAGTGCGTCGTTGCGGCACATCAGATGCATGACTTCGGCGAACTGGTCATAATTACGGTAATACAAGCCGCCCTGCGACCTCAAGCATTGACCACGCAAAACATCACAGTTACCGTTGACCATGACAGGACGCCGCATCCGCCAGGCTTCCAACAGCACCATGGACAGACTCTCATACCGACTCGGCATGATCAGAAACAGGGCGTTTTGAAGAACAGCCAGTTTGAGATCTTCGGGAAGAATGCCCAGGCAGCGGATTTTTGAATGATCCGGGATGGGAATATGCTGTTTCCCGATCAGGACCAGCTGAGGCAATTCATGATTGTTATCGGCGCATTTGAGATACTGGCCTACCAGTTCCGCACACCCCTTCGATCGCTCGATCCGTCCTATGTATACCATGTATGGAGCATCGAGATCATATCGATCAACCAGTCTTGTAAAATCGGAAGGTGGAACATCCGGCAGTCCGACACCGATGATCTCCCCCGGCAGTTCCGTCATCCCGGTCGCTCGCCCAATCAGCTCTTTTTCCTCGATCGAGTTGAACGCGATCTGCGAGGCCTTTCTGAATACATTGTGGTAGACGTCGAGATAGATCGCACGATCATGTTCGGCAGTCGGGACCAGTATCGATCGATCTCCTGCGCGTTCCACACCGTTGCACGTTATCCAGTAGCGATAGGAAAAAAAGATAAAGGCATCGATATCGGGTCGATTTGCGAGATGCTCAACGAGGGAGGGAGCGAACGGACCATGCGCCTCGAGATATTCCATCTGGAGTGCTGAGGAAGCAGTAGAATGGAGCACGCGGAACGCGAGATCATCGAAGTCGGGAGGCCGTGGTCTCGATACCGGGAATCGCCGGACGGTGCACGGCCCCACCTGTTCGATCCCCTCCGGAAGAACATTCTCCCAGGTCAGATAATCCGTCGCGCAGGTGGTCAGAATCTCCACAGAGTGCATCGCCGCAAGACGCTCTGCGACCAGGCGGCAGTGCAATTCCGCGCCGCCGACGATCTGGTCCCCGTATCGTTGGACTATGCAGGCAATTTTCATGGTCGGGAAAGGTGTCAACCAGGCTAGCGACCGTCGGTTTGCTTGAACTGCACCATCTGTTCCAGCGTTTTCAATCGGCGCTCGGTGATGTCCTTCTCACGTTCGAGTCGATCGACTCGGTACACGAGGTTCGAGTGATTGATCTGAAGCCGGGTGATTTCACGAACCAGATTGTGAATCAGATGCACGAAATATTGGTTGATCTGGGCCTGTCTGCTGATCAGATGATCGGAATACAAACGGATGAACGGGCGAACCATCTTTTTTGCACAAACGATCAGTTTTGCCTGGATGCCTGAGCGATGCGTGGAGATAACATATCCCGGGTTGATGTTCCAGGAGTGATCGGGAGACATCAGGCGTTCGAGCAATGCAGAGTCGATCTCGGCATCTTCGGCAAACTGCAGAATCCGGGCTTCGGCCAGTTCTGCGATTCCTTCTTCCGTGTAGATGCCCGCCTTCTGCTTTTCTTCGATCCGTTTCCGGATCTGGGCCATGATCTGGGACACATCCACTTCCGCGCCGATCTCGATGTCCTTCCATTCTGTTTCGCTCATCCGCCAACCTCCTTGTTTTCCATGCGCATGTTAAACGATTTCATTCTTTAATGAAAGAGACGATTGAGGCGGTGGATTGGATTGCAGTGCCAGAAGGTTGGTGTTAGGTTACACTCGAGAACTTTGTGTCGAGTCGCACTTGGAAGGATGCAGGCATGAGCAGATTGTTTTTTGTAGTGTCGGTTGCCGTCGCGATCGTGTTTGTTTCAGCTCCAGTTGAGAGCGGACAGGAGCAGAACCTGAAAACCCTGTCACGCGCACTCGATGTCCTCGTGACTCGATCCGCGGACACCGTCGATGAAAAAAGCCTCCTGGTCGAGGGGATTCACGGGATGTTGCGAACGTTGGATCCTTACACGCAGTTTCTGGATGAGGAAGTCTACGATTACATGCAGGATCAGCAGAAGGGGAGCTTTTTCGGTATCGGGATTTCGTTCGACATCCGTGACGGGGAGCTCGTTGTCATCGCTCCGATCGAAGGATCACCCGCATGGAAACTCGGTCTCCGCCCCGGAGACATCATTGTCGAAATCGATGGCGAGACAACCGCAAAGATCACCAACTCCGATGTTATTAAAAAGCTCCGAGGGGACAGGGGCTCCAAGGTCAGGATCGGGATCAAACGCCATGGTCTCCCCGACCTGCTTCAGTTTGAAATCGTGCGCGATCGGATTGCGCTCAACAGCGTTCGCGGCGGATTTTTCGTCGCCCCACACATCGGATATGTGCGGATCACCGAATTCACGGCAACAACCGGTAATGAACTCGGACAGATGATCAACAAGCTGGTTGCGGAAAAAGTCACCAAGCTGATAGTCGATCTGCGCTACAACAGCGGAGGGCTCTTATCCGCCGCTGAAGACGTCGCATCGTTTTTTCTCAGGAAGGGCGATCTGATCGTATCGACACATGGCCGGCAGAAAGATTCCGACATGGAACTCCGCTGCCGGGCAAACGGCCAATTCCGGGATCTCCCCCTGATCATTCTCGTGAACTCCGGCAGCGCCAGTTCATCGGAGATTGTCGCCGGTGCTGTTCAGGATCACAATCGCGGCCTGATCATCGGAACGAATACACATGGAAAAGGTCTGGTGGGCACACAGTTTCCAACCGATCTGAACACCGCGTTGCAGATCACCACCGCCCAATACTTTACTCCGGCCGGCAAGTTCATTCAGAAACCCTATCGGATCCCGCATCGTGATACGGTTCATTCCGATCAGACTCTCCATTTTGAGGAATTCTTACCGGCGGATTCGAACAGCCAATCCCCTGCTCATGTCGGTGGTATCGTGCCTGATATCGATGTCAAGGAAGAAGAACTCAGTGTCAATCTGCTCAGGATCGAATCCATCTCCGCATTCTTCAACTTCATCGTCGAACACGGTGAAAATCTCAGACTCAATACCCCGAATCTCGAGGCAATCCCTGATTCGGCAATCGATGCATTCATCGCATACTGCCGCACACACGACATCCCTCTGAAAACGGAAGATCTGGATTCGGATCGAGCAGCGATTCAGGACGGATTGCTTCGTGAGGCGAAAGCGGTATTTTTGAGTCCCGAGGAAGGGGAACGAGTCCGGGTGATCAACCAGACTCAGATCAGGGAAGCGATCAAGGCGTTTGAGACTCTTGAGACGCTTCTGGATCGGCCTTCGATGGTGGAGAAGTCTGCCGTGGCGAAGATGCCGTGACACGCTTGACGGGTTGCACGCCTGCGAGAAGCCAGGGCGCCGCATAGATCATCCAGAGAAATGCAGGGATGAGCATACTGCCGGCCTGTTCCATGAATGCCTGTGACAGGATCAGAATCCGGATTCGGGTTTTCCAGGGCTTGATCACATCCTGCAACTCCTGCAGCGTGACGGTCACTCTTGTAAAGTAATTATTGTCCATCTGATACTGGAAATAGTAGGCGTTGATGTCGAGAACCACGTGTGCGATGTGGCTGGCGACAAGGATGATAGCGCTGATGAGGAAGTAAACGAGAAAGCGTCGGAGGCGAAAAAAAGGCGTCGCGAAGAAGAACGCCAGGAATGGGATGATGTTCATGTGCAGGACATTCAGCATCATCTTGATCGAGAAATGCTCGGTTCGATTGGGCTGAACAGGGCCGGCGGTATACGGTGCAAACGACATCTCATAGAGTCCTCGTTCCGGAGTGAATCGATGGGCCCGGATGAACGGGCTGACCGTTGCATCGTTGCTCAACCAGTATTGTGCGACATCCTGAAGAAAATTGTTGTACGGCACCTGGATTTCCACCCAGATGAAATATGCCAGGCCTGCGAACAAGAGGAATTTGAAAAAAAACAGTCCGAGACCCCTGCCGGGCGGATTGAGAAAGAATCGCAGGTACTTCATGCGGTCGCCGGACCTGCGGATGGGGTCGAGGTTTCATCCGGGTCCGGAGGTCCCCCGTCACCCGTCGAGCGAATCATCTTTTCTTTCCAGAACACCCAGAATCCGATGACGAAGATGATGAAAATGCCCTGCCAGAGGTATTCATGATAAAAATCGAACTGGGTGCGCCATTTCATGCCGATCACACCGAGAACCGCCATGCGGATCGTATTGATGATGTACAGCCCCACGAATCCGAACACCAGTCCATATAGTTTTTCGATCAGGCGGGCGGGATATGCGAGAACAGCGGAGGCATAGATCATCATGCCGAAGATTCCGGCGCAATGATAGATGATCGTGAACCCGAAACCCGGCAGTTTTACCTGTGCATGGACGGATTCGGCGGCAACGCCGAAGACATTCAGCACACCGGAAACCGATTTGGCCATCATCAGCGGCAGGTAATAGGCGATGTACTTTTCCGAAACCTTCCAATGAAGGAAAAAGTAGAACAACAGGCAGAAGTAGGCAAACAGGAAATAGAACTTGAACAGCACACTGTTCTGTTTGAGCAATTCGATGATTCTTCGCATCGTCAGGTTATTCCTCCAGAGCCGTCAAGGTCGGACACCTTGAATCCGAAAGCGGTTTTGAATATAGTCATTTTGTTGTCACGGCGTCAAGCTGAAGGCCCGAATCAAGGGGATTCAGATCACTGTCGGATCATCGAGGGCTCTTACGATGCGCGATCAAAACGAGGAAGCAGTCAATCTTTCTCCCTTTGACTCGAAAACCTACTACTACGATTTTCTCACCAGGCGTTACTTCCGGCACAGACACATCGCATTCGCCATTTTTGTCTGCCTGGTTCTTCTTGCCATCGCCAGCATCAATAATCGCATGTCATTGAAGCTCGTTCTAACCCCGTCGACAGGTCTGTTGAGCTGTTACCAGGGGATTCTGTTTCCCTTCGGCTGGGAGAAGATCGGCGAGTATGCGGTCGGATTGGAACCCGGCTGGGAAAAACTGATCGCCGACACCAAACTCGGGGATCAACTCACCCACGGGATCAGCCTCAGACATCCCAACCAGATCGAACCCTACCTGATTCGCATCCTGATCCAGCTCGGCAAGCATTCAGTGAACAATCCGACGATCGACCAGCAGCGGGAAGCGATCTATTACTTCCAGAAGGTGGAAGATCTCGGAAGACGATCCGAAGTCGCTCCGGATCTTGCGGCCGCCTACTTCAATCTCGCGACGCTGATCTACGAACAAGACAGGGACGTAGAGGAAGCTGAACGACTCCTCAAGCGATCGCGTGACTATGCCGCGAATTATCCCGGTGTCGATGAGTTGGCCAGCCGGTTGGAACAGGAGTCATGATATCAGCCGGATGCATCGAAGAACTGCTCGAGATCATCGATCCGGGTTGTGTACCGGAACGCCGGGAGGCTTGAGATCACTTCTTTCCCGTATCGTTTCGAGTGAATTCTGCCATCCAGAATAGCGACGACGCCACGATCCACCTTTGATCGGATCAGCCGGCCGATGCCTTGCTTGAGCTGCATGATCGCTTCAGGCAACTGAAATTCACGAAACGCATTCCCGCCTCGACTCGTGATAAAGTCGATTCGCGCACTCGTCACAGGATCCTTCGGCGACGTAAACGGCATTTTGTCGATGATGACACAGGAAAGTGCTTCACCGGGGACATCGACACCCTGCCAGAAGCTGGATGTTGCCACGAGTACCGAGTGGGTATCCTGTTTGAAGAGTTCGATTAATCGATGTTTGGGCGATTCCCCCTGGATGAAGACGCGGTAAGGGAGTCGTTTTGTGAGATGCTGGTGGATTTCAAACATCCCCCGATAGCTTGTGCACAACACGAACCCGCGACCCCGGGTTCCCATCAGTATCCGCTCGGCCTCTCTTGCGGCCCCGGGATAAAACCCCGGATCTCCGGGATCCGGAAGGTGATCCGGGATGTAGAGCAATCCCTGTGAGGAGTAATCGAACGGAGATTCAAAGGTGTGGCCGATCGCATGTTTAATGCCGAGTCTGGACTGAAAATACGAAAAATCATCTCCGATCGACAATGTGGCAGATGTGAATATTGACGTTGTCGTTGCCGGACTGATCAATCGCGAAAACTCGGACGAAACATCGACGGGATGCGCATGATACGCCGCATGGTGGTTCGCGCTGTCCACCCAGTAGACATAGTCGGGCTCGGACGTCTGAAAGATGAACCGGGAGCGATCGACGAGATCGGTGATGCGCCGGTCCAAGTCTCCGATCCAGTCGACAGCATCCGGGGGACAGATGGTCGACACGGTCGAACGGATCTTTTCGAGTGATTCAGTCCATTGCCAGGCAATGGAAAATCGATCTGAGATCGCAGGATTCGCAAGAAAAAAGCGCTGCTCGGTGGTCTCAACGCGATCAAACAGAGCGCGGGAAGTCTCCTTGAGTTTCTTCATGTCGGCATTGAGCCGTCTGCGGTTTTGCCTGGAGGGAGGGAATTCCCTGAAAAAACGTGTGATCATCGCGGTCAGATCGGCGATTTCATTGGTGCCCAGACGAACACCGAGGTATTCCGTGACGATATCTTCGAGCAGATGGGCTTCATCGAAGACGATGAGCGGCGTGGGAGGAAGGGCGTTTTTATTCTTTTCATGCCGCAGAATCAGGTCGGCAACGACGAGATGGTGATTGGCGATGATGATTGTTGCCTTGTCTGCTCTCTGTTTGAGTTTCATAATGAAGCAGGACCGATAGTTCTCGCATCGACTCCCCGCACACAGATCCGGCTTCGAACAGACTTCACCCCAGAGGGTGGAGTATTCCGAGATACTCGATACTTCGGACACATCTCCAGTCTCGGTTGTCTCTACCCAATCGCCGATCGCTCGAAACGCATCCGCCTCGATGTGTGACTGAAGACCCGGTGTACGGAGGTAATCGAACCATCTGGAGAGACAGAGGTAGTTGTTACGGCCTTTGACGATGACAGCTGAAACCGGTGAGGGCAGGATTCGGTTCAAGAGAGGGATGTCGTTGAAATAGAGCTGTTCCTGGAGGTTTTTTGTACCGGTCGAAACAGTAAATCGGTGGCCGGAACATGCGGCAGGGATCAGATAGGCCAGGCTCTTGCCGGTTCCGGTGCCGGCTTCAATGCAGACCGATCGCTGTTCCTGCAAGGCTTCGGCGATGACGGATGCCATGTCGCGTTGCTGTTTTCTGAACTCATAACCCGGAACGACGGACGCAATGACGCCCTCCGGTCCGATAAGATCGTTGATTGAGGACATGATTTATCGATCAGCCAGCCAGACCACACTATCGTTGATCGCATCGAAATCCGACCGATTCCGTTCGAATCCGATGTTGTTGCCGATGAAAATGACTGCCAGCCAGTATCGGGAATCGGATCGGACATCCGCGAGGATATGGCGTTGAACGGAAAAGTCTTCCCGTGAAAACATCCGGAAGGACACATCGGCTGAAATCTGGAACCTCGCGTTCCCATCAGACGTAAGATCCTTGCGATCCCGCGGAGTGATCTGGACCGCGCCGAGTCTGTCGAGAAGGATATTGAGAAATCCATCGGGAAAATCTTGGCGGACCAGGGGTCTAGAAGCGGTGATCAGGATCTGAGAGTTGCCATCGACATGATCAAAAAGAAGATCGAACTCGGGATTCCGATGATGCTTCCAGTGAACATCATCCGGCCAAACAAGCGAATAGCCCTTCAGCGTATTGCGGTATGTGCCCTCCCTCACGAATCGTTCCATGGCACGGGACCGGACATCGCGTTCAGACGCGCATCCCCAAAGAACGCATATGAAGAGGAGGGAAACCGAGAGCCAAGTCGATATGATCCGCATCAGATACTTTCTCCTTTACCGGAACGCGTTCACCGGGGATGGCATGCGGCGACACGATTGAAGTCCCAAGATACACTCAAGAAATTCACCATGTCAAAAGACAATTCGATCCCGAGCGTGCAAATCCCGTGGCATTCGGATGAAATCCCCGGCAGAATACGTGAAATTTGCGCGAGACCTATTGACTTTTTTTCCGTATGGACTTATATTGATCGGTTGGGTTTTAACCCGAGAGGCAGACAAAGGGAGACGACGTTCTCCAATCCCGAAAGCGGACACCTCTTTGCCGGATTACCCACCTCATACGATATTTTTGTGTACGCATGATCGCTCTTAAAGGAGGATTGGCCTCTATGTCGAAAATTCCACCCATCGATCTGACCCCGGTCATCAATCTCGCACGCGAAAAAGGATATGTCACTTTCGCCGAGTTGAACCAGCACCTCCCCGAAAATCTCGTGTCACCGGAACAGATCGATATCGTTTTTCATCACCTGGATTCCATGAACATCAGTATCATCGAAGATACAAAAGCCGAAACACCTGCCGTGCAGCGAAAAGATGAAGAAACCGTGCATGATGATGAGGAGGAACGAAAGCAGCCGGAAGAAAAATGGGGCGAAACAACAGCAAAACCCCTCGAAGCCTCGGCTGAAACCTCCGATGATCCCCTGCGCCTGTATTTCAAGGAAATGGGTTCCGTTTCCCTGCTCGATCGCGAAGGGGAAATCCGTATCGCGCAGAAGATTGAAGCCGGAAAAATCGATGTGATCAATGCCGCCGCCAAAGCGCCATCCATGATCAAGGAACTGCTCCATTACAAAGAAGGTCTTCTCGAAGGCATCTACCCCCTCGAGAATCTCGTCAATGTACCCGAAGACGAAAATCTCGACCGCATCAAACTCATCCAGGAAGTCGCGGACAAAATCAAATCGGTCGTCCAGCTTCGACAGGATCTGCGCCATAACGATCGCAAGGCCCAGACCCGGAACCTGTCGGATTCCACGCGATCCAGATATGCATCGACCCGGGCGGCCATCGAGGAAAAGCTTGTCGCGGCGATCATCGACCTGAATCTGAATTATTCATTTGTCGAACAGGTCTGCGACAAAATCGAGGACATGGTGTTGCGGATGATCAGCTATCAGAGGGAAATCGATCGGCACCTGCGCTCGGTCGGCCTCGATCGCCAATCCCTTTTCGATTATCTCAAAAAATTCACCAACACCGCCGATCCCGATGTCGTCGATATCGGCACCCGGAAAATCACGATCGGCGAATTGAAGGACATCGGAAAGCGCATCCGGAACGCCGAGCGACAGATCACGCACATCGAAACGGAAGCGCACGCTCCCGTGGATCAGATGAAACGAATCATGCAAGCGATCAGTCTCGGAAGGGTTAAAGAACGCTCCGCCAAAAAGCAACTCACGGAAGCCAACCTCCGGCTGGTGGTTTCGATCGCAAAAAAATACACCAACAGAGGGCTGCAGTTCGCGGATCTCATTCAGGAAGGCAATGTCGGCCTGATGCGAGCGGTGGACAAGTTCGAGTATCAGCGTGGATACAAGTTTTCGACCTATGCGACCTGGTGGATCCGGCAGGCCATCACCCGGGCGATTGCCGATCAGGGGCGCACGATCCGTATCCCGGTTCACATGATCGAGACGATCAACAAATTGATCCGCACGTCACGATTACTCGTTCAGGAACGCGGGACGGAGCCGTCGTGCGAGGAAATCGCAGAGAAGATGGACATGCCGGTGGAAAAAGTCCGGCTGGTGCTCAAGATGGCCCAGGAACCGATCTCACTGGAAACACCGATCGGTGAGGAAGAGGACAGTCAACTCGGTGATTTCATCGAAGACAAATCGGTGGAATCTCCTTCGGAAGCCGTTGTCAACATGAGTCTCAAGGAACAGGTCCAATCCACGCTATCCACCCTGACTCCTCGTGAAAAAATGGTGCTTCGCATGCGCTTCGGCATCGGGACCGGGTATGAGCATACTCTCGAGGAAGTCGGCGAGTACTTCGATGTGACACGCGAACGCATTCGTCAGATAGAAGCAAAAGCGCTGCGAAAACTCAGACATCCCAGCCGCCGCGACAAACTCAAACCGTTCTACAGTTGATCTCCCCCCGAGTCACCTGACTCCGGATCGCATCATGAGAATTCTGTTAACCCGCCCCTGGAATCACACATCCATGCTGATTCCAAACCACGGCCTCGGATATCTCGCCACCGCCCTCAAGCAATCCGGACACGACCCCGTCATTCTCGACTGCATCCTCCAGCGAATGGATCCCGACGCCTTCAACCGGCTGGTGAGGTCGTCGTCTTTCGATGCAATCGGTTTTCAGCTCTACACCTTCGATCTGCCTCAATTCAACAGCTACCTGTCTCTGATCCGGGATCTCACCATCCCGCTCATCGCGGGCGGACCGCACCCGTCGGCTGTGCCGCTTGACTTCATGAACGATTACACACGGATCGATTACGCGTTCAGGGGTGAGGCAGAAATCGGGTTACCCATGCTGCTCGACGTCCTCGCATCGCCCGCTCTTGCCAGCACCGCCATCCTCGAGTCGATTCCCGGCCTGTGCTTCAGACACGAGAGGCGCGTTCAGAGCAATCCACCCGTTTTCCATCAGACTCTCGATGATTTCGGGATGCCGGACTGGGAACAGATCTCCCCACTGACTTACCCCGTTGCCCCTCAGGGCACGTTTACACGGGCCCTACCGGTTGCGCCGATCACAATCACCCGCGGTTGTCCCTATCCGTGCACCTTCTGCGCGGGGAAACAGGTCAGTGGCAGACGCATCCGAACCCGTTCCGTTTCTCACGTCATTCACGAACTGCGTTTCCTTGTCGAGCATTTCGGCATTCGTGAGTTCCACATTCAGGACGATAACTTCACTTTCGACAAACAGTATGTCCTGGCCTTTTGTCGCGCACTCATCGATTCCCGCCTCAACCTCGTCTGGGCCTGCCCCAACGGCATCCGCCTCGATTCTCTTGATCGCGACATGCTCGATGCCATGTCAGCAGCCGGTTGTTACTCGGTCGCGGTCGGAATCGAATCCGGTTCTCAGCGTATTCTCAATCTTATGAAGAAACGCACGTCTCTTCCGGATCTGATCGATCGCGTCAATCTGATACGGAAGGCGACAAACTGGCGGATCACCGGTTTTTTCATCCTTGGGTATCCGGGAGAAACGCGGGAGGAGATGGAGGCGACAATCCGCCTCTCCCGGCGACTGCCGCTCGACAAGGCCAATTTCGGCATTCTCATGCCCCTGCCCGCCACCGAGGCGACTCAAGCCGCGATCGAGATGGGGTGGAATGCGTCGATGGATTACGATCGCATGAGCGAGTATCGCTCTACATTTTATCCCGAAGGAATGACCGCCCGCGACTTCCGGATGTTGTTCCGCAGAGCGTTCATCGGATTCTATTGCCGTCCGCGCATCATGGCCGGATTTTTGCGTGAGATTAAATCCCGCGATCAGTTCAAGGTCCTGATCAGACGGTTTCTGGATGTGGTGCGATCATGAAGTTTTCCCGCATGTTGCTCCGCTGGCCCGCTTCCGCATTTTTCCGGAAACCCTACACGTGCAACATCAAGATCACTCAGCGATGCAATCTGAGATGCCATTTTTGCGGATTGTGGAAACTGAGCGATCGGGAGGAGATGTCGATCTCGGATTATTCCCGGCTGGCCGATCTGCTTAAAAAAATCGGGATCGCGCGGGTTGTGATAACAGGAGGCGAACCGCTTTTAAGGGACGATTCGGAAGAAATCGTCGGATTGTTTGCCCGAAAAGGATTCTCAACAACCCTCCTCACGAACGGAACATTGCTCGACAGGGATCGAATGGCGCGCTTGTCCCGAAACGGGCTGAGTGACATCGGGATTTCTCTCGATACGCTGGACTCCGATACTTTCGACGCGATCTGCGGATCCCGCAATCAGCTCGACCATGTCCTCGATGCCATCCGATCGGCCCGATCGATCCACCGCAAAGGCTTCGTGATGGTCATGATCACGATCTCGCACAGGAACATTGAACTCGCACCGGACATCGTCCGCTTCGTGACGCAGGAACTGGATTGCTGGGCCATCATCAATCCGGTCAACATCACACAGGCACCGGAGGCGGTACTGACGGCCGATCGTGGTGAGGTGGAGTTTCCGCTTCAGGCAGAGACTGTGGATCGGGTGTATGATCGGTTCGCCGCCATGAAACGCGCCGGAGCCAAGATCATGGTTTCCTCCAGGTTTCTTGCAGACTCGCGCACATACCTGAAATCCGGGAATTCCGCCTGGAACTGCCACGCCGGCATCTCGTACTTCACCATCTTTTCAGACGGTTCTCTCGCACCGTGCAGCGATCTTCCCGCCGTCGCCAATGTTCGAACGATGACGCCGGAAGATTTCGGCTCGAACGCGTTCCGGGACGCCTGTGACACCCACCGAATGGCATGTCCGGGCTGTATCTTTTCGTGCTGGCGTGAGGCATCCTATCTGCTGCACGACCCGCGTATCTGGCCCGAACGCTTTCGGGATTTTCTTCGAACACTGATTCGGAAAGGATGACTGTTGAAACGCTCACACCCGCTCCGGATTTTGTTTCTCAGACCCCCATACACCCGTCTCAAGGGCATCGGCCAAGCCCCCTACTTCCCGCTCGGAATCGGATATCTGACCGCTGTCGTCAATTCGATCGAAGGCATCGAAGCTCGGTTGTATTATCCGGAAAACACTCCGGCTGGCGAATCCGGGCCGATTATCGATAAAAAGGGCGTCTTCGATCTCCGGAGTGCAGGACAGAAACGGTATTTCGAGGCACTCCGCGAGGGTTCGCATGCGGTCTGGAGCGAGTTGCTCCAGGTGCTGCGAACATTCAAGCCGGATGTCGTCGGAATCAGCCTGCTGACGCCGGAAGTCGCGTCAGCGGCGGCATGCATCGATATCGTCAAGCGGGATAATCCATCCTGCTTCATCATCTGCGGAGGCGTGCATCCCACATTTGAACCGCATGGAACCCTCGATATTCCAGGTGTCGATTGTGTCGTCATGGGTGAGGGGGAAACGGCGATGGTCCAGGTTGCCGAGGCGATCCGGGACGGCCTCGACCCCGCTCAGGTACCCGGCGTGATCACCCGTCACTCTCCGGAACGCCATTTCACCGGCTGTGCTCAGATCGACGCGCTCGATTCGATCCCTTTCCCCGCGCGCTCGTCATCATTCTTTCCGGAACGTTTTTCCGACGTCGCACTCGGAAGCATCATGCATAGCCGAGGCTGCCCATGGCGTTGCGGATTCTGCTCGTCGCGACGCTTCTGGCAGGAAAAGGTCCGATTCCGGAAAGCGGAACGAGTGGTGGAGGAAATCGAAGCGATCCGATCCGAATTCGGCATCCGCACATTCACGTTCTGGGATGATGCGTTCACAATCGACGCTGCCATCACGGGTGAACTGTGTGAAGCGATACTGGCGATGAAACATCCCATCGCCTGGCGTACCGCGACACGCCAGGATCTCCTCGATGACCGCATGATCAGACTCATGAAGCGCGCGGGTTGCGTCCAACTCGAACTGGGGATCGAGACCGGAAGTCCCCGGATGCTCGAACTGATCCGGAAAGATATCGACCTTGGCGAAACTCCGGGGGTTATCGACCGGGTCAACCGCCACGGGATCGCCTGCGGTGTGTTTCTCATGGCCGGGTTTCCCGATGAATCGGAAGAGGATCTCATGAACACACTCGCATTCATCCGTCGGATCCATCCCGCCGAGATCGTGCTGAACATTTTCGATCCGATGCCGGGAAGCGAGCAGTTCGAACGGGGCAAGGAACTGGGTGTGGTCCCGCGCGAAGTGGATTTCATGAATTTCCGATACTGGCCGGACGCGCATTACGCCGCGGGGGTCTCCCGGGAACGCTTCAACGAACTGATCGAGCGCATGTCGAGATACGTGTTTCAGTACAACACGAGCCTTCCGGCGTTAAAACGTCGCGCGCTCCCGGAATTGACCCGGCTGATTCGAATCGATCGGAAAGCACTTTTCCGAAAAGGAATACGCTTTCTGTCACACAGACTGTTCGGTCATTGACCATCATGAGGCATCTGTTTCATCTCGTCCAGATCGTTTTCTTCCATACGGTCAGGCCCCTGATCGGAAGCCTGCCGAACCGCCGCGTCCGGCAGCTCGCCGGTCTGATCGGAGCGTGTCTGTACTATCTGAAACGAGGACGCAGGCAACGCGCCATTATTGAACTCGAGCTTCTCTCCGGTCAGAAATGCTCAGATTACCCCTCCATCGTTATGGATGGATTCAAGTTGTTTGTTTATAACAATTTCCTGTCATACTGCTATCATCGTATGAATCCGGAGACCATCGACGAGTGGATCGATCTGGTGAATCCCGAACCCATTCATGCCGCCCTTTCAAGGGGTCGCGGCGCTATCGTCATTCTGATGCACTTCGGCGCCAATCAGATGGCCATGCCGGCTCTGGGGCACCGGCATTACCGGATCAATCAGATCGGCAGCCGGCCCGAAGACTGGCACCGTCTGACCGGGATCCGGCCCAGTCTCCTCGAAGCCCGGCTCGCGGATCTCCGGTTCCGTTCCGAGAGGCATCTGCCGGCGCACTTCATCTACATCGACCGATCCATGCTCCCGGTCTGGAAACATTTAAGACGCAACGAAATCGTGCTGATGGCTGCCGACGGTCGCGCAGGACTCAAGTTCTTCGAGGTGCCCTTCCGAAACCGGATCATGTCGATTTCCCAGGGCCCATTCCGCCTCGCCGCATCCACCCGTTGCGCGCTCATCCCCGCCTTCTGTGTCTTCGACCCGGGCACGTTGCGGTATCGATTTGAGATCGAATCCGAGATCGATCCCGGGAACACGGACGAGGAGGAGGGATCCCTGCAGATGATGGCCGACCGTTTCGCGGAGCGGGTGAGCCGACGAGTGGAACGACATCCCGATCATTACTGCATGCTGATGTCCGAAGCCCGTCTTCGTGCCAGGCACGATGCGACGCCGCTATTCAAAGATCACGAGTCATTGCGTTCCGGGGGGGCGAATGTCTGACCCGCTCGGCATATCGGTTATCATCCCCTGCCGGGACGACAATGACAATCTGCTGAAAGCGATCGAATCGCTGGTGCGGTGCGATCCGGCCCCGTCTGAAATCATTATCGTCGACGATGGCTCGGTTTCCCCCGTATTCGTGGACATTCACGACCCCGCCATCCGGATTCTGCGGCTCGAAGCATCAAGAGGTCCGGCTTTTGCCCGAAATGAAGGCGCGCGCGCCGCCCGCGAACCGATCCTTCTGTTTCTGGATTCCGACGTCATGGTTTTCCGGGATCTGATCGATCGCGTCCGGGCCAACTATGCCGGATACCCGGACGCGTCTGCCGTCCAAGGGACGTACAGTTACGAAATCGATGATCCGGGGTTACCGTCCCGTTTTCAGAATCTCTACTACGTCTTTGCCTTCAACGCGCTGGATCCCCTCGGCTCCGCTGTCTGTGCAACCTTCTGCTTCTCGATTCTTCGTTCCATTTTTATCGATCTAGAGGGATTCGACACCCGCATCCCGGTTCCGACCGTCGAAGACGAAGCGTTTGGATATCTTCTCGCTTCCAAAGGAATGGTGATCCGGTTCGATAGCGAACTACGGGTCCGGCATCTCGCACGCTATTCCCTCCCTCGACTTCTCAGAAGGAAGTTCCGCATGAGTGACCATCAGATGCGGCATCTGCTGGGAGGAGGCGGACGCGTTCTGGCGCAGTTGGCCCGAGATGGCCGGAATCGGACCCATCATCGTTATGGAACCCTGCTCGCGATCGCGATCGCGCCGGTCATGATGATCGTACCGCTTTTGCCCTCTCTCCCAGCCATCACGATGCTCGCTCTGTACGGTCTCGCCAATTTTCGGTTCTGGCGATTCTGCTCGACAGACCGGCCGATCACGCGATTGCCCGGATACATTCTGCTGACCTGGCTGGATCATCTCGCGATCGTTTCGGGGATTCTCAGCGGAATGCTTCACCATGTGACATCTTTTCGTAAACGCGGAGCAAACTGAGCCTTCGATTGGTTCCGGCAACGGCACAGGCGATTGGCATGCGACGGACCCGATGCAGCGCCACGCAGTTAAATCAATGGAACTCAATGGGTTATACCTTGACAACCGGATGGAGCCGTTTTAATTTATCGCGCAGATTCGTGCGAGTGAATCAAATCATCAACCTGTTCAGATCTGCAGAGGAGATGTCTCGTGACCAAGGAAGATATTGTCAATCGAATCTGGGAGAACATGAGTTTGAGCAAGAAGCAGTCCGCCGAGGTAATTGACCAGCTTCTTGTGATTATAAAAGATGTCCTCAATGATGGGGAGCGTTTGAAAATCGGAGGTTTTGGCGTTTTTGAGATCCGGGAGCGGAAAGCCCGCATGGGCCGGAATCCGAAAACCGGAGAAAAAGCGCCGATCAAGCAGGGCGAGACGATCAAATTCAAACCCGGAAAAACCCTCAAACAAGCCGTAGCATCTGAATAATCAGACAGAGAGGAGAGATTGGGCCATGTCTGAATTGAAGAAGACAGCTTTATACTCTGAACATGTGCGTCTCGGAGGAAAAATCGTGCCGTTTGCCGGATATGAGATGCCGGTGCAGTTCACGTCAATCCGTCAGGAACATGAGGCTGTACGCAATCATGTCGGTATTTTCGATGTCAGTCATATGGGTGAGATTCTGTTTGCCGGTAAGGATGCACTCAAGAATGTCGACCATCTGGTTTCGAACCATATCGCCAAAATCAAGCCCTTCCGGGTCGTCTACTCGGGCTTGCTCTATCCCAACGGCACCTTCGTCGATGATGTGCTGGTCTACCGGATCAGGGATGATGAATTTCTCTTTTGCGTGAATGCATCGAATGTCGACAAGGATTTTGCCTGGATGAAACAGAATGTGTCGGGCGATCTCAGGTGTGAGAACGTCAGTGACCGATATACGCAGATCGCCATTCAGGGACCGGACGCCGGAAAAGTGCTCCAGCCTCTGACCCGCACGGATCTGAACGCGATTGCATACTATCGTTTTCAGATGGGCCAGGTTGCCGGAATCGACGCGTTGATTTCGCGCACGGGATATACCGGCGAGTATGGGTTCGAGCTGTATTTTGCTCCCGAACACGCGATCCGGGTTTTTCAGGCTGTCATGGAATCCGGAGCGCCTTTCGGCATCACACCAGCCGGTCTGGGATGCCGGGACACGCTTCGACTGGAAGCCGGGATGGCTCTGTACGGCAATGACATCGACGATCAGCATACCGCGCTCGAAGCCAATCTCGGATGGGTCGTCAAACTGGAAAAGGACGAGTTCATCGGGAAAGCGGCGCTGGTGGAGCAGCAGACATCCGGGTTGAAGCGACATCTGGTTGGTTTCGAAATGATCGATCGTGGAATTCCACGACATGGTTATGCCATTCTTGCGAATGGAACGCCCATCGGCGACGTGACCAGCGGAACCATGTCGATCACACTGAACAAGGCAATCGGGATGGGGTATGTGGCCTCGGGGTTTGAAGCTCCGGGAACGATCATTCAGATTCAGATTCGAGATAACCGTGTGGCGGCCCGTGTGGTCCCGCTGCCTTTTTATTCGAGGACCCGTTAGGCCGCGCGCGTTACTTGCAGAGTGTCCGGAACAACGAACAAGGAGGTTTTACGGTGAGTTATCCTGCTAATTTCAAATACACGAAGGATCATGAATGGCTGAAGATCACGGGATCCGTCGGAGTGATCGGGATCACCGACCACGCCCAGCATCAACTCGGGGATGTGGTCTTCGTCGAATTGCCGGAAGTCGGACGGAAGTACGAAAAAGGCGATGTCTATGGTGTCGTGGAATCGGTCAAAGCAGTGGTGGATTGCTATATGCCGGTGGCCGGCACCATCGTGAAGGTGAACTCCGCCCTTGAATCCCAGGCCGATCTGATCAATTCGGATCCGCACGGGAATGGGTGGATGATCGAAGTTGAGCTTGCGGATCTCTCGGAGATGCAGGAATTGATGGATTCCGTCGCCTACGAAAAGTATCTCGCTGAAAACGCGGATTGACCATGCGCTTCATACCTCACACCAGCGACAACCGAAAGGAAATGCTCGCGGCGATTGGTCTGACCGGTGTCGCCGAGCTTTTTTCGGATATCCCCCAACGGTACATTCTCGATAAACCACTCAGCATCGAACCGGCATCGAGTGAACCGGATCTGATTCGTTTTCTGACTGCCTTGTCGAATCAGAATGCGGATGTCGGACGGTCAACCGGCTTCATGGGAGGCGGCGCTTACAGCCACTTTATTCCCAGCGTGGTACCTGCGTTGATGTCCCGCTCCGAATTCGTGACGGCTTACACACCGTATCAACCCGAAATCAGTCAGGGAACGCTACAGGCGATTTTCGAGTATCAGACCATGATGACCCAACTGACGGGACTTCCGATTTCAAATGCGTCTTTGTATGACGGAGCCATGGCGGCCGCTGAGAGCGCCCTTCTTGCCCTCCGGGTCTCCCAGAAATCACGCATCGCCGTATCACGCGCCTTGAATCCGGGGTATCGGGCAACAATCGAGACATATTGCCGGAATCAGAATATCGGGATCATCGAGATTCCGATGGGGACGGATGGTGGCACGCAGCGTGAGGCGTGTCGAGAACTGATTGCAGACGGTGTCGGTTGTATCGTGATCCAGTCTCCGAATTACTTCGGTGTGATCGAAGACCAGGCCGCATTTGCGGCTCAGACCGCCGGCTCGACCTGTCAGCTCGTGACGGTCGTCACTGAAGCGCTGTCGCTGGGGATTCTGCAATCACCCGGCGAGTGCGGAGCGGATATTGCATGCGGGGATGCCCAGTCGCTCGGTTTGCCACTCTCTTTCGGCGGACCGTATCTGGGATTTCTGACCTGCAAGGAAAAGTTCGTGCGGCAAGCCCCCGGACGTCTGGTGGGGATGACACGCGACTCCGAAGGACGACTGGGATTCGTCAACACGCTGTCCACCCGCGAGCAGCATATCCGTCGGGAAAAAGCCACTTCGAACATCTGCACGAATCAGGCTCTCTGCGCAGTGACAGCATCGGTCTACATGGCGACGATGGGACCGGAGGGTCTGCGTCAAACGGCGGCACTCAACCTTAAAAAAGCACATTATCTCAGGTCGCATCTGAGCCGGATCGCCGGATATCGATTGCCCTTCTCCGGACCGGTCTTCAACGAGTTTGTTCTGCAGGTTCCCTCATCCGTTCAGCAATTCCAGGATTTCATGACCTCGAATGGTGTCTTCCCGGGCATCGACATGTCGCATGATTTTCCGGAACTGGGCGCCGCCCTGCTGGTGTGTGCGACCGAGGTCAACACGCGGGAACAACTCGACCGCTACCTCATTCTCGCACAGACCTTCACCAAGGAGGCTCGATCATGAAACAGAATTCTCAGTTTCCGGGCGCCTCCGGTCTGATTCTGGAAGAACCCCTCATCTTTGAAAAATCGGTGAAAGGCCGGACGGCCTGTTCGGTTCCAAAAGATGATGTCCCCGAGATCGACGCAGCGGAAATGGATGTGCACCGCTACTTCCGATCGTCGATCGATGGTCTTCCTGAAGTCAGTGAGGTGGATGTCGTCCGGCATTACCTTCGTCTGTCGACCTGGAATTACTCGTTGGATCATGGCCTTTACCCGCTCGGATCCTGCACCATGAAGTACAATCCGAAGATCAACGAAGCGGCGGCGGCCATCCCTGGTTTTGCGCACCTCCATCCCGGCACGCCCGAACCTTTTGCGCAGGGTGCTCTTCGCGTCATGTACGAACTCCAGAATGACCTCGCAGAAATCGCCGGACTCGACGCCGTCAGCTTGCAGCCTTCTGCCGGAGCACAGGGCGAATTGACCGGGATGCTGATGATCAAAGCGTATCATCTGTCCCGAAACGAACCGCAGCGGAACCTGGTTTTGATTCCTGATTCGGCACACGGCACCAATCCTGCAAGTTCGGTGGTTGCCGGATTGAGGACACAGACATTACCGAGCGGTGATGATGGGTGTCTGAACCCCGAAGCGCTCCGCCCGTATCTGAATCAGAATCTGGCCGGGATCATGGTCACGAATCCGAGCACGCTGGGGTTGTTTGAAAAGAACTTCGTCGAATTCTCATGCCGCATCCATGATGCCGGCGGGTTGGTGTACATGGACGGCGCCAATCTCAACGCCATGATGGGTGTCGTCAAGCCCGGAGATCTCGGGGTCGACGTCATGCATATCAACCTGCACAAGACCTTTTCGACACCGCATGGGGGCGGCGGCCCGGGATCGGGACCTGTCGCCGTCACGCGCGCTCTGGAACCATTTCTTCCGGTGCCCCGGATCGTCCTCCGGGACGGCCGCTACAGCCTCGACTGGAACCACCCTCAATCGATCGGAAAAATCCACTGCTTCTATGGCAACTTCGGTATAATGCTCCGAGCCTACACCTACATTCGATCGATGGGCCCCGACGGAATCCGCGAAGCGTGTGAAAATGCCGTTCTGAACGCCAACTACATCAAGGAAAAACTCAAAACGCATTTTCATATCGCACACGACCGGCTCTGCAAACACGAATGTGTATTCGATGACAAATACCAGCAGGAATACGGCATCACCACACTCGATATCGCCAAACGACTCATGGACTACGGATTCCATCCGCCGACCATCTATTTCCCTCTCATCGTCAAAGGTGCGTTGATGATCGAACCGACCGAAACGGAATCCAAGGAAACCCTGGACCAGTTCATCGAGGCCATGATTCGGATCGCCGAGGAATGCAAGACTGATCCGGACTTGGTCAAACATGCACCGGTGCGTGCGAAACGACGGCGTCTCGATGAGACACTCGCTGCACGGAAGCCGATCCTGAAATGGTCACCCGGCGTTTACCCCGAGTGATCCTCTGACCGACTCCCGGATTGATTCTGATCCGACCGGAACAGCAATCGTAACAGGCCGAAGATGGAAGCGATCGTCGCCTTCTCTTCGGCCTTCTTCTTTGTCGGGTCGATGCGAAACCGTCCGCAAAGTGCCAGGCTGATCAGTTGGAGGAGTGAACGGCCTGCGAGCATGAGATACACCACGAGGCATTGCCAGGCCGGTTTGTGCTTCCGGTAGAAGAGCATGAGACTCCTCGCCCGCTCGTAATAAGGCCGCAATGGAGCCTGTCCGGAAGCCGCCGCGACGGAGTGCATGACTTTCAGATCGCCCAGAAACACCCAGGTATCCCCCGCATGCCGCATCCTCAACGCCAGATCAATTTCCTCATAATACAGAAAAAAACGCTCATCCAGTCCGCCGAGCCGCTCGAAGACCGATCGGCGGATCAACACGCATGCTCCGGTGGTGTAGTCCACGATCTCGACAGAGCAGGGAGCGGAATACTGGCGAAAGAGATGTCCGAGCCATCGTCCGGCACGCCGGTGAATCCATTCGTCGCGCGGCATCCAGCGCTTGACGCCGAAAACGGCCGCTGCGGTTCGCAGCAGGTTCGGAAAACTGCCCCGGCTGGGCTGTATCCGCCCGTCAGGATAGATCAGAGACGGTGCGACGGCCCCGGTAGAGGGGTTTTGATCAAGATACTCGACCAATCGATCGAGGACGTCTCGATGGATGACTGTATCCGGATTCAACAGCAGCAGGTATCTACCCGAGGATGCTTCGAATGCCTGGTTGACGGCAGATGCAAACCCGCGATTCACACGATTCCGGATCAATCGGATTTGCCCTGCATATCGATCGAGAACGGTCTGAGTGTCAACTTGCGAAGCATTGTCAACGACGATTGTTTCCCGGCGCTGTTGCTCCGGAATCTCGCACAGCACAGCCAAGATCTGTTCGAGATCGGATCCGGCGTTATACGAGACGATCAGAATCGAGACATCGACAGGTTGTTCGATCGATCGGGAGCGCATCAACGGCTCACCGTGTGGGATCACGAGCGATCTCCCAGAGAACCACCGGAGTTCCCTTGATCGAATAGCGTGTGAGTTCGACGGCATCCTTCATTTCGTCGGGGAACCAGTTGCGCTGGTGTTCGAGTTCGTTTCCGAGAGGGTAAACCCATGACAGCATATGCGTGATCCCGAAACGCGCAAATGGCCGATCCCAATTCACGAACCCTCTCCAAATCGGAACGGCAGCCAGTGACGATTCGAGACATAGTTCAGGGGCCCACTGACCTCCGACGACCGATCCGGGAGGCAACCGCCTGGCAATGTCCTCAGCGGCATCCAGAATGGAATACTGCCGCCTGACATGCCACAAGGAGGTGTGCCCCAGATCCAGGATGAAAGTGGCTGCCAGCGAGGCGGAAAGCAGCGGGATCATAAGCTTCCTGGGGATCCCGCCGAGTGTCGATAGAATCAGCAGAACCGACAGGGAGGACAGCCAGATGGACGATGGCAACGCGTAACCGGGAAGCGTGAAAATACCGATCAGGCGATCCCGGAACAGCAGATGATCGATGACAGGTGCCGCATTGGCCATCAGGGGAATACTCATCCAGACAGCGAGCAGGACGCGATTTGCGTGCATTGCGGCAGGAGTCCCGATGTCACGGTCCGTCAGAAGCGCATGCAACCGCCAGGCCGCGATACAGACCATCGGAATCAGGATGGGAACGTAATACCGGAGAGGCCGATATCGCAACGGTGCAAGGCTCAGAAGTCCGAATGCCGACCAGATCAGACAGAACTGAATCATCGGCGGGATTTTCCGGAAATGGATCCGGAATCGATGCACGTTCAGAACAGTTTCGCCGAGCGCAAGCCAGGAGAGGCTGAAAACGAGGGCGATCCGGTTGAAATAAAACATGAACGGCTGCGTGGCGAGATTGCCGATGAAATCAGCTACGGTTTCACCGTGCTGCGATGCATAGAAACCCTGATACTGGCGAATCAGATTCTGATGGGGATGAAAGATGAAACAGTAATAACAGGCCGTCGGCGCGAGAATTCCGCAGATTTGGGCGGTCACGCGACGGACCGCATCGCGAATAGAAGGGCTTTGAAGAACTGTCGTGACGAGAACGGCCGGAATGAGAAACAGTTGAGTACCTTTGGTGAAGTATGCAAGGGCTGAAAGAAGACCAAGAGAGAAATCAAGTGTGGTGGATCGACGGCGATCCGGATTGGAGTTGAGCAGAAGGATCATGATCACGATGGGGATGACATAGTTTTCGAGTATGGCGATCCGCTGATAGGCGCTCAACAGACAGGAAGCGGCGAAGAGTCCGACAGCCGCTTCGCCCCACGCAGTTTTCCGAAGTGCAACCCATAGAAGCAGAACCGACAGCAGAGACAGCATCTGAGCCGACAGGCGAACCGAAAGGAGACCGGGTCTGAAGATCGCGAACATGATTGTGGACAGGAAATGACTGGGAGGAGACACGAAACGATTCTGCCATTCATCGATTCCGGCGGCTCCGAACAGCGCGATGTTTCGGGCATCGTGTACCCAGAATCCTTCATCGGCGAAGTAACCGCCGCTCCATGAGAGATCGCTGGGCGGATCCGCGAGCGGGAACAGCACTCGGAGTGCCAGACCGGCAAAGATAGCCAGACGGCATGCAGATGAAACAATCTTCTGTGAGTCTGCGGAATGGTTCATCGAAGGCGCATATTAACACATTTCCGCCGGGATCTCACCGACTGGATCTCATGGGTTCATGCGTCAGATCCGGCCGGAGAAAACCCCGGAGGTTGCCGCGAATCATCTCACCGGAAGACTATGGCGAATCAACTTCGGGATGTGTATAATGGCGGCGGTTCTGATGGTGTGATCATGCCAATCAAGGAAGGGGATTGATATGCCAAGACCGAAATCCATTCGTTTACTATTAATGAGTCTGACGGCGATTTGCATGATGATGTTGATCGGTTGTGAAAACTCCGAGAATCTCAGGAAAGCCATGCAACTGAAATCGACATCGAATCACGGTGATGCAATCAAGCATTTTGAAGATTTCATCAAGCAGTTTCCTCAATCCAAACGCATCCCCATTATTCGCGAGGAAATCGCCGATTGCTATTTCCAGATAGCGGAAAACGAGAAGCAGCTGAAACACTGGGATAAGGGTGTCGAGCTGTTGCAGAAGATCATCGATGAATATGGTGACACCAAGGTTGCGATGAAAGTTGAGGACATTGAGCCGGAGTATCTGTATGAGTGGGCCAGTCAGATTGCAGCCGAGGGCAAGTTCATCGAAGCCCTGAAGATCAACAAGCGACTGATCCAGAATTTTCCAGCTTCGAATTTTGCCCAGGTCGGGCGTGAACTCCGCAGCGAAATCGGGATTATCGCATTCGGGTCCGGATCGGATGTCTTCGTGATGAATGCCGGCGGCAGCAAACTGCGCAAGATTGCCGATATGGCGACGGATCCCAGCATCTCTCCCGATGGAAAACGCATTGCATACATCAAGATCCAGAAGGCCGGCGAACATGTCGGATATCTCTATCTGTCGGATATTGATGGACGCCGAGCCCAGAAACTGCTGGACAATCCCGTCGCATCCGAACCGCGATTCTCGCCGGACGGCACGACCATTCTGATTCGCAAGGGAGACGCGTTCCAGAAAGTCGATCTCTCAGGTCGCACCATCAACGCCTACTTCAATATTCCGGATTTTGACACGGTCGGAAGTTTCGATCCGAATGGAAAATCGGTTGTCGCCTTCCTCAAGAAACCCGGCAAGGATGGAATTTCCCGCTTGATCGTCACCGAAAACTTTGAAGAGTATGTGGAACTGACATCGATCAAGGATGATTCGATTCGGGATGCGGCCTGGTCCAAAGACAATCTCCGGATCGTCTTCGCCACCAGCAAAGGAATCCATACCATCTCCCCGAACGGCGAAGACCAGCAGGATTTCCTGCTTTCTGAACAGATGGATGGAATGGACGTTCGCGCTGTCGACATGTCGCCCAACGGCAACAACATCATCTTCCTCGGCAAGAAATCCAATGATACCCAGTATCGGCTCTATTCCATGGATCTCACCAGAAATTACGCGCCTCTCGAGATCGAACCGATGAAGGACGGATTGATTCCGATCCCGGCAGTCAGCCGTATTTCATGGGGCGAGGGATATCTGCAGTACTGATCGAAATCCGACACTCAAAACACGGGATCTCGTTTCCCGTGTTTTTTTTTGCCTCAACGAGGAGTGAGCGATCGCGTCGGGTGAATCATCAGGAGAGTATCGGAGCGAGATACAGGATGATGAAAACGGTCAGGACCCAGAGGATGATATCGATCAGCATCCCGCGGTCCTGGATGAATACTTTTTCGGGACTGCCGCCCAGATTCTGATTATGGACGAGATAGAGATATCGGAAGATGGCGAAGAGAACGAACGGGATCGTGAAGATCAATTTGTCCGTATGGAACTTCTGCTCGACGTTTTCGGATATCGTATACAGTGCGTAAGACATCAGGGCACTCGCGGTAGCGACCGCGATCATCTGATCCACGAGATGAGCGGAGTAATCCTGCAGAACAGCTCGATGATTCGCCGCCTTGTCCTCGATCAGCCGCAATTCGTGACGACGTTTACACAGAGCAAGAAACAGGGCGAGGAAAAAGGTGCAGACCAGGAGCCATTCCGAGATCTGGACATGGATCACGAGCGCTCCGGCGACCGCACGGAGGACGAAACCGAGTGCGATGATCAGGACATCGAGGATCACGATGTTTTTCAGATAGAACGAGTATCCGAGATTCATGAAGAAGTAGAAGAGTGCGATCGCACCGAACGAAGGCGACAGACGGATGGATGCACCGGCGACGACGATGATCAGAACGGTGGCGAAAATGGCGGCAAAGCGTCGTGGCAATCGTCCGGACGCGATGGGACGCTTGCGTTTTTCCGGATGAACCAGATCCCGTTCATAGTCGCTGACGTCATTGAGAATATAGACGCATCCGGATACGAGGCAGAAGAAGATGAATGCGAGGGCGGAACGCATCAGCGGGATGGGCTGGAGCACCTGCAGAGAGAACAGGACGCCGGCGAAGATGACGACATTTTTGGACCACTGGCGTGGACGCATGGCTTCAACGAGCGATGTGACAAGCGCAAGATTCATGATCATTCCTTCCAGAGCATGCGATTCGAATCAACCGGTTGACACGCACTTGATAGCAGTTGAAGCCTCGTGGGATCAAGTTTTTTCTATTCTGGAACATCAATTGCATCAATTTCGTTTGGTGGATGCTCCTTTCATAGGGCATAATACTCACCGGGAGGCTTGAATCCATGTTCAATCGACGTACCAGGGTCACGAAAAAAACGATCCCGATCGGCATTGCGCTGATCGGTCTGTTCCTCACTACCGTTCCGCTTTGCATGGCTGCGGATGTTCAGCTCACAATCGTTCCGAACCGATTCTTCCATGAAGACAACGATCCATTCTCGATCGAAGCCGATCTCAGTGGATACCCCGGTCCGGTCGACCTGTATCTGGCCATCGAAATCGAAGGATCGTACTATTTTTACCCGTCCTGGACCACGGACGCCCAGTTTGAGCGGGTCTCCGTGCCCGATTCCGAGGGAAAAACCGTCAGTATCATCCCTCTGATCACGCTTCCTCCGGGTCTGCCCCATGTCGTCGCAACTTTGTACAGTGCCTGCACGCAACCGGGAACCTATGACCTTGCATCGAATGTCGAGATCGTTCCGATTCTGCTGCAGGGGACCTGGCCGGAACTTCCGACACCTGATGCCGACAACACGTTTCATCTCATGCCGGGTGAGAAGAGCATCGGCCCCGGAGCTCCCGTGGATCTCTATCAGGACTTTGCCAATCTGATTCATGCGCATTTCCCCTTGAAGGGACCCTACATGCGACACGGGATCAGCATGCTGCACTTCATCGATACTCTCGATCCCAGCACCAATGCTCAGATGGCCGCCGAAAAGGCCCATGCCGCACAGCTCGCACTCGGATTACATGTCGGATTCACCAATCATCACGTCACGGGATTGCTCGATTCCATCCGCCGGCAGGATCGACGGAACAACCAATGGGAGTCGAACGGTGAGATATTCATGGATTCGGGAAACGGGGATCTGGAAGCGATCACGCCATCCCGGTACGCGACGTCCCTGCGGGATGCCCGCCGATCCTTGATCGAGCACTCCGCCGAAGGTGTTCTCAGCGCCAAGACCTCTTTTCCCGATACGCTTGTATTCATCAACGGCCCGATCGAAGTCGAGATGCGACGCGCGTATAATGAGGAACTCCATTATGCGGATTATTCTCCTTTCGCGATCGCTGAATTCCGCGATTGGCTTCGTCATTCGGGACCCTATTCGGATACGGCCGGAATCTACGCGAATGAGGGTGTTCCCCGGAGTCTGATCGACAATATGGATTTTTCGAATGATCCGTCACCGGCCGTCCACAGCGGTTCCGGACCGAGTTTCAACGAGTATTTCGGAACCGCCTTTTCGACCTGGAACCTGCAGTATTGGGATCCGGACCTGTATCCTGGTGCTCTGCCGTTGTCGGCCGACCCGGTGCCGGGAACGGGTCAGACCGGCTTTCTCTCGGGTGGATTCGATGCACCGCGAATGGTCAACAATGAACTGGTCGGGGGAAATGAGCGTTTCCAGGGGATCTGGGACGGTTATTTCAGCCCGACGACATACGGATTCCGACAGGTCCTGATTCATCATTATGTCACCGAGAATTCGCAATGGTATCAGGAAAGCGGCATTCCGCAATCGATGATCTACACCCATCAGATACCGGCGGATTATCTCGGCAACTGGATCCGTCATCTCGGATCGGCATCTCCCTTCTGGACGAGTTGGAATCCATACAGCCGTATCGGGTACACGATGTTTTTCGACACCACGCAGCAGGAGTCGCTGTTCAGTGTCACGCAGGATCTGTCACCCGACTGGGGCATCTTCGAGTATCATCCTGCGCCTTTCATGGATGAAGACACCGCTTTCTTCTTCCGCGCCCTCGAACTGGTGTATCAGTATCGCGCGCACATCGTCTGTCCGCTCGAACTCGTGGAATCGTGGGAAGGGGATTACCAGTTGATCGACACGCCCTTCGAATACGCCTTCAATCAGTTTTTCTCACAGACCTGGCCAGGCACCGTCCATCGACGTTTCGATCAGCCGTTCACCAATGCAACCTGGATCGACTATGTTCCGCCTCCCGTGAGGGACGTTCAGTTCTCGAACGGAACTCTGAGCTGGAATCCGGTTATCTGGCCTTCGAGACCGGAGGCAACCTGGAGCGTATGGGGTGAATTCGATCGATTCGAGGTTTACCGGGGTGATACAAACGACTTCCAGCCGACGCCTCGAAACCGGATCGCCGTCACTACCAGTTATTCTCTTTCCGGCTTGCCCTCAGGCAACTACAAAGTGCTCGCCTTCTCCAGACTCGGCTTGTGTTCGCCTCAATGACGAGATACAACCACGATCGATGAATCCACTTCATTTCCTCGATTTCTCCGCTGTCTCTGCGCTCGGTCCCGATCGCGACACGCTGTTTCAGAACCTGATCGATCGTCGTCCCGGTCTGTCGTATGCCAGTTCGATCGTGCCGTCAACCTCATCGCCTCTCGGCGAAATCCCATTTGCGCTTCCGGCACCACCGCCTCCACTGGATCGATTCCATTCCCGCTGTCATCGGATCGCTTATGCGTGTCTCAGACCACTCGATGCATCGATCCGGGCGGTTGTTGAGGCGTTCGGAGCGGATCGCGTGGGAGTTGTCTGCGGCACCAGCGCATCGGGGAACCGGTCCGTCGAGGAGTCCTGGCAGAATGATGGCCGTTTCGACTTCGATTACCACCATCTGCACACGTTCGGATGTGTGTCCCGGTTGCTCAAGCGCCTCTCGTCGCTTCAGGGCCCAGCATTCTCGGTTTCGACCGCCTGTTCCTCCGGATCCAATGCGATCATGAGCGCGGCCCGGTTGATTCATTCCGGAACCTGCGACGCTGTGGTGACCGGCGCGGTCGATTCTCTCTGTCTGACCACCTATCATGGTTTTCAGTCGCTGCAGATCGTGGATCCCGATTACTGCAAACCATTCGATGCAGATCGTAAAGGGTTGAATCTCGGTGAAGGAGCCGCTTTTTTCATCCTGTCATCGAAGCCTCTGGCCGATTATCCCGGGATCGCCCGGCTGCTGGGAATGGGCGCGAGTTCCGACGGGTATCACATGACCGCCCCGGACCCGGAAGGACTCGGGGCAAAACTCGCGATGCAACGCGCTCTGGAGGACGCCGGTCTGGTCCCCGGAGACATCGACGCGATCAATCTTCACGGCACCGGCACGCCGCTGAACGACATGGCGGAAGCCAGGGCTGTATACCAGGTGTTCGGAGATGAAACACCCTGCAGTTCGACGAAAGGCTACACCGGACATCTGCTCGGAGCAGCCGCCGCGATCGAAATCGCCGCGTGCATTCTGTCATTACTGCATGGAACGGTGTTCGCCAACCATGGGATGAGCCGTCAGGATCCGGGAATCCGCATCCGACTCCTGACCGAGCACCTCAGACAGAGCGTGCGTCGTGTCGTGAAGAACTCATTCGCGTTCGGCGGCAACAACACCAGTCTCGTGATCGGAATCTGACCATGTTGCCCTGCTCCATTGTGTCCACTTCGATCGCTCTCCCCGGGATTTCCGGTATTGAATCCTTCATCGATCTGCTCCGTCACACGCCACTGGAGTTCAGCACCGATACGGTCGACCTCCCCGCTTCCGATCTGCTTCCGATCCGACTCAAAAGGCGGATGAGCCGATTGATCCAGATGACCGTTTCCACGACCTTTCAGGCACGACAGTCTTGCGCCGGTTCCGCCGATGCGCCTCTCGTGTACGGTAGCGCCAACGGTGAAATCAACACGATCGGGAGTGTGCTCAATGAGATCTTCCAGGAGCCACCGCTGGTGTCTCCGAGCGCTTTCCATAATTCAGTGCATAATTCAGCGCCGGGATACTGGAGTATTCTGACCAGGCTGCATCATGCATCGACGACCATTTCGGCCGGGGAAACCACCTTCGGATGCGCTCTGCTTCAGGCCGCGGCGATGCTTTCGGATCGCGACCCCTTTGTCCAGTTGACGGTCGGAGATGAGAAAATCCAGGTTCCGCAATGGGCGGATCCCGGACACACGAACATCGATTTCTGCGGCTCGATGGTACTGTCACGACACACATCGGGAGATGCCCTCGCACACATCATCGATCTCCGGCACATGCACGGTCCTGAAGCGACCGAGTATCAGAAGGAGGCACACCCGATCCGGATCGCTTCAGGGTATCGCCATCCCTGTGCGGCCTTTTACGTTCTTCTGGAATTCCTGCATGCTCCATCCTCGAGCGGCCGCATCAAACTGGTCGAGGGCGATCCCGAATCGGGATGCATCGGAATGACGATCGAACGATCATGAATGTGCAACCCCTGATTCCGAGCCGACTTCTGCCCCACCGGGGGCGAATGCTGTTCATCGATTTGATCGACAGGATTGAACCGACACATGCCGAGACCCGTTCGGTGGTTCGTTCCGACAACCCCTTTCTCGACAACAAGATCCTGCATCGATGCGCTCTGATCGAATACATGGCGCAGACCGTCGCTGCGCTGCAGGGCCATCGCTTTCTGAAAGACGGCGGGCCGGTACGCGTCGGATTCCTGATCGGAATCGATCGTCTCGAAGTCACTCCGGATACACACGTTGTCCAGGGGGATACGCTGACCGTGACGATCGATGAGATTTCCGCATCGGGTGATTTCGGAAGTTACACCTGTGAGGTGCGCTCCGGCGACATCCGACTGGCAACCGGGATCGTCAAGGTCTTTTCATCGGGGGAATCGGCATGAAACGAGCACTGATCACGGGCGGATCGCGCGGCATCGGACGAGCCATCTGCATCTCTCTCGCGTCCCGGGGCATCCACGTCATCATCAATTACAACTCGTCCGCAACGGCGGCGAGTGCGTTGCGCGACACGATTCTGGAATCGGGCGGATCCGCCTCCGTGCTCCCGTTCGATGTGACGGATCGGTCGACCGTCACAGAGTGCCTCGACACCGAAGTCTCACGGAATGGGCCGATTCAGATCCTGGTGAACAACGCGGGGGTCACACGGGATGAAGTATTCGGGTTCATGGCACCCGAGCAATGGGATGAGGTGATTCAGACCAGTCTATCCGGATTCTACAATGTCACCCGCCCCCTGGTGAAAGGGATGATTGCGGGGCGATGGGGACGCATCGTGAATGTCTCATCGGTCATCGGTATCAAAGGCAATTCGGGGCAGGTGAATTACTCAGCCGCAAAGGCCGGGCTGATCGGTGCAGCCAAATCACTGTCAATCGAGCTGGCCCGCCGGAATATTCTCGTGAACACCGTCGCTCCGGGTCTGATCGATACCGACATGACCCGGAATCTCGATCAGGAGCGACTGATTGAGACCATTCCGCTGAGGCGTTTCGGACGTCCCGAGGAAGTTGCCGCTGTCGTTGCCTTCCTGTGTTCGGATGATGCCTCGTACATCACCGGACAGACATTGATCGTCGACGGCGGAATGCACTGAGTCATCCCGGGGGTTTTCAGGGAACCGGAGCGATGTCTGACCCCGGCGCTTCACGGATCACATCTTCGGTGATCAGATCGATCCGGTAGTTGCGCCGACGGTTCTCCAGAACGACGCGTCTTGGGAATCGCCCCTCCGCAATCGTCATGTATTCGAGATACTCGATCCGCGTATCCTCGCCGCCTCCCCATATCCGCCTGGAGCGCATCTCTCCGGAATCCGCGCGGAAGATCTCGGTGAACGTGAAATTCTCCAGACGTCGGGAAACACGCTCCTCCCCGGAGTCACTCGCCGGAGGGATGAAGAAGATCCACTGAACGTCGCGGATCATCCCGAGGGCAAACGATGCGGAAATCTCCGGAGCACGAAACAGGACCTCGACGGCGCTTCCGGACTGAACGACATGCAGGATTTTCGTGCCGAATTGCGACAACACCGCAATCTCCATCCGGTCGGCATGCCGGTTGATCACACCTCGTCCATAGAACGCGCGTTTCCCGAACTCGATCCGGAGTTGATTCCGGATGGTCCAGTCATCCGGGAACCGCGACGGATACTGCATCTTTGGAAGGCCATCCGGGTGAGGCGTGACGCGGCGCGACTCTTCGATTGTCCGACACCCCATCGACAGGAGAATCATGATCAGTATGAACGCGCTATTTCTCATGTTTCACCGGTGCAAGCAGGAGAGTATTCAAGCCGATGGCGGCGATGGCGGCGCACGTGATCCCGGCCGATACGGCGATCCCGATCGAACGCAGCGCGCCGTTGTTCGTGAACACAAGCGAACCGAATGAAGCCAGTGTCGTGATGGAGGTGATGATGACCGAGTAGGTGGACAGCCCCAACAATTCGTATGCGTTTCCGGTGCCATGACTGCTGTCCGTCAGGAAAATCCCGTAATCAACTCCCATGCTCAGGATCAGCAGGATGGACACGACATGCATCATGTTGAGAGATGGAGCGAACAGGCCGATCGTCGCGATCGTGACCATTGCCGCGAAAAGCGCCGGCAGAAGCCCTGCGATGATCTTCCGCATACTCCGGTAATAGACCCACAGAATCAGCGTGATCACCACGAGTCCCAGCACCGTCAGCCGGGTGATCTCGGATTGGGAACTCGTGATGGCGTCGTTCATCAGGTCCACCTGACGGAACACACGGCTCCGGGTCGATCCGCCGAGTCGCTCGTTCAGTTGGGCGGGATCGAGATCGGAACGCAGCAGATTCAAAATATGCGTCTCTCCAGCGTCCTCGATGACGAAACCGGAAATCAGGTCGCCCAGGGATGAACGAAGGAGATCGCCGGGCTTCAGAACCTCCGTCGACAGGTTCCGGATCGATTCCATGAATGGCTCGAAACGCGCGGGATCGAACCCCTCCGTTTCAAGCATGCTGCGCAACCGCCCGAGTCGATCAGGTGTCGCCTCCGTTCGGAACAGGGAGATGTTTTGCTTCTGGAGGCTTTCGGAACGAATGAACGCAATCGGGCTGAAGTACGCCTGGATCGACTGATCCCGCACCATCCGGTCAAGACTCAGGCACACGCGCTCATTTTCGACAAGAGCGTTCTCCATTCCCGCGCCGGATACCGCCAGCACCGACTCGAACGTCCGGCTCTTCATGCAGGACTGGAGGTGTTCATCGACCCGCCGGGTTTCCGGATCACTGCTGTTGAGCATGCGAATATCGGTATAAATCCGGGTGTGTGACAGTTCTGCGACCGCGAACAGAGATGCCGCGACAAAGACTGCGACCATCCAGAGTCGACGGCGATGCAGCATTTTCAGGAATCCGAGCAGCGCGGCATGGCGCTGCTGTTTGCGGGCGACGATGCCCTTCGGCGAGAAGCGCATGACGAGATCCGGCAGGAGAACGACCGAGAACAGAAAGGCGTAAGCCAGGCCGATCATCGACGACACGGCCATCTGACGAATCCCCGGAAAATCGGAAAATCCCACGATGAAGTACCCCGCGAACGTGGTAACAAAACACATCAGAAGGCTTCGATGGAGACTTCGGTCGAGCGGATCGCTCGACTCTTCAGGCTTTCTTCCCGAAAAATGATTGATGATATGGATCGAGTAATCATCCGAGATACCGATGAGCGAAGATCCGAAGGCGATCGTCAGGCCATGCAGTTTCCCGAAAATCAGCGATGAGAGGCCAATCGAGACAAGGACGCCGAGGAACAGCGGGATGAACGCCAGTAACGTGATGCGGAAACTGCGGTATGTATGCCGGAAAACGATCAGAATAACCGCGGTGGACAGAAAAAATGCGATGTTGATGTCGCGCAGGATCAGTCGTTCGGCATCGAGTGAAAATCGGTTGATTCCCGTGAAATCGAACCGTACGGGAACCGGCACATCAGCGGCCAGTTCATCGAATTTCCGGCGGATTTCGGCGATCAGACCACGCTGAACCGAATTCTCGAACGGACTCGCAATCGTCTCGGCAACAATCAGCATCCCGGAATTGTCGGGTGAGACGAACCGGCCGTTGAGCATCGCCGGAGAAACACTCGTGGATGCGCTCTGGATCCACTGCATGCTCCGTGAAAACACCTGAAGGGGGTCGGCGGATGCGATCCGCTTGATCGCCATCCCCATCGGTCCCCTCAGATCAATCACCAGCTTCCGGATGGCGGCATTCAACCCCTCATCCCGGAACAGCCGGGGAATGTCCGAGTCCGGATCCAGCGAGTAGAGGCCGAACCGGTGCCGAAAATACAACTCATAGAAGAGTCTCTCCTGCCCCTCCTCGGTCGATCCGTTCCGGACCTTTCTGAACAGGCCGGTATCCATCAGCGTTCGGGCCAGGCGATCCGAGAACGTGCTTTTGAGTTCGGATGGAGTGCCGTCCGGAAACCGGGCTTCCAGAATCATGCTCCGGGACAGATTCGTGTTATTGAAGAGCTGGCTGATGCGGAGATGACTTTTCAGGTCATTTTCGGGAAGGAATTTGGTGATATCGGATTCCTGCTTCAGATCGAGCATGGCGAGAGCGGCGATGAACGGCACCATGATGAGCAGCGCGACGAGCAGACGGCGGGCGATGGGCAGGCAGGCAGACAGTGGAAGAAAGCGCATGCGATTCCGGTGTCACGAGCCGGATGGGGTTTCGAGCGTGTCCGGCAAGGGTTGATTGATGATGATCTCGTCGAGCGTCAGGACGGTCAGGTCACCGCCCATCTCCACGATCTGAACCTTGAAGGCATTCCGATCCCGGTTCACCCAGATCTGAATCTTGTCGATGATCTGGTTGAGGGGTTCACGCCGGGGAGACAGTTCGAGCAGGAAGTTGTTTTCTTCGACGCTCTGAGAGGCTGTGATGTAATGCGTGTCGATCAGTTCCTTGTTTCCGCCGAACAGCCACAGGAGATGCTGAGTGATGGCGCGCGCCAGAGGCTGCTGCTGGAAATCGATCGTCTCGCGGGTGTTCAGATCACGGTGATCGATCGTCAGCGAATCCCCCTGCATCACGATCGTCTCCCGGTAGGGTGCGTCGACGATACGCACGAGATAATCCGGGCGGCGGTAGTAATAGCGGCCCTCCGCCGGGAGGGGTTTGGACATCAGCGCGAGGAATTTTTCTTCATGGAATCGGGATGCCATGGTGTCGATGGAAGCGAGATACTGCCACATTTCGGCAATACCATCGCCCGGGTGATTCGCAGGAGATGCCGCCGGGGGGGCGATGGTCGTCGCCGGGGCGGGGGTCGCCGACGGGGTTTCCGCACTCTCCGGTGCGGCATGCAGGATCGTGGTGATGCCGATAAACAGACTCAGGGCGACCGGCAGTCTACGATTCCGGGGGGTTTCGTGCATCATTGGTTTCGATGTGCCAGAAATCGTAGAAGTTGTACCATTGAGTCGGGGCGAGTTTGACATAGTGTTCCAGCCTTTCGATGAATCGGTCCTGGAGCGACTCCAGATGCGCCTGTCGTTCAGCGCGCGGGATGAACTGACCGGGAGTCAGTTCTTCAAGATGGACATCATACTGATATTTCGATGATTTGAGAACGAATGTGAGGAGAATCGGGGCGTTGGCGGCGACTGCGAGTTCGAAGGGGCCGAGAGGGAACGCGGCAGGTGCGCCGAGAAACGGGACGACCCGCGTCTTGCCTCGGGCCCAGACCCGATCCCCGAGCACGGCGATGAAGTGGCCCAGATCGAGTCGGTGTTTGAGTTCGAGTATGAAGTCGATGCTCTGTGAATCGACCTGAATCATGGAGTCTTCGAATGTCGAGGAAATTTCCCTGAGGAGCGTATAGAGTTTCGGGGAGATCGCCGAGTAGATCAGGACGCTGATCGTGTATCCGCGTCTCTCGGCATGGAGCCGGGAGGCTTCCATCGGGCCGAGATGCGAACCGAGCATGAAAGCGCCGCGTCTGGCAGCCGCATAGCGGTCCATCACGCCGGAATCCGTGACGTGGCAGTGCAGTTTATGGGGCATATCGGCCAGGATGAATACGCGATCCAGAATGGATTCGGCGAATCGATAAAAACACGTGTACTGGTCGATGATACGGCTCCGACCTGTGGCGCGAACGAGAAATGATCTGACATGATGACGTGTTTCGCGACCGGCGAGAAAGAAGTAGAGAACGACGAAGTGACAAAAAAACCGGCTCCACGTATATCCGAGGAGCCGGCAGATCGTGAAAAAAAACTTCAGACCCGATACAGATCCGCGTTCCGGGAGTTTGTACCAGGCCATCGAGTCCGGGCGCAGTCCGCGTTACCTGCCCGCGTTCCCGACATCGACGACGCGATTATTGGAGAACACCACTCCAAACTCGGCGAATCGATTGGACCAGTACACCCACCGATCGTGTTCGATGGCGGGTGTTCTGTGAGCTGCAGGATATCCCAGCGCGACCAGAACGGCTTCTTTCCGCATGCCGACCAGCGCTTTGCCGGATTTGATCCCCTTCATCTCGGTCTCGTCGAAATCCTTCCATTCCGGTGTTGGATCGGTTGGCGATGTGACGCGATCGAGCCATGCTTCGACGGCAATTCCCGTGAACTTCTTCTGATACTCCATCACGACCCGAGTCTTGTCCGGGAGTTCAACGTTGATCTTGTTGGCATTGTAACTGATGATTCGGACCTTCGATCCCGCCGGAACGATGATTCCGTTCTGGTAATTGATGCAGGAGGCCGTATTCCGTGCGGCATCGTATCGAAGGTTGAACTTGAGATAGGCTTCCGTGTCCGGTTTAGCGGCAAACGCGAGACCGGAAACGACTGTAAGGATAAGCATCGAGATGAGAATTCCGCGATACATCGAATCCTCCTTTTCAGAGTGAATAGGAAGCGGTAACGGTGAAATCGAGCCAATTCTCCCAATCGTCCATGTTGACCATGTGATAGATCAGGTTACCCTGAATTCCCCAATCCCGCGTCAGTTGATAGGTGAAATTGCCACCCAGGTTGATGCCGATGTCGGTTTGGTTATCGGATGATCCGGAAACGACCGGTGTTGAGATTTCCCACTTCGACATATACGCACCCATACCGCCCATGGCGGTGATGTACATCTTGTCAGTCAACTCGAATCGGGCCGCGGCATCGATTAAAATGTCGAAGATTTTCAGATCGGTTTCCACCGTGTAATAGTCGTAATATCCCCAGAAGTCTTCCTCACCGGATAAAAAATGATAATTCATCATCCCGCGGATTCCGAGAAGATCCGTGAAGTAATACTCACCGAACAGATTCAGCGTGATCCCGGCATCCACCGCATCCGACAGGTCTCCGAACGGCATGGCGAATCCCAGTCCGCCACCGATCGTCATGTCACCTTCCGCGGCGAACAGAACCGGAGTGATCACCAGCAGTCCCAGTACAAGCAGCATCTGTTTCATGCGATACCCTCCTTCAGAACGTGTAGCGAATACCCAACATGGCATCCGCCCATCGGAAATAACTCGATGAATCTTCGATCCGCACCGAGTGATACATGATGCGTGACACCACACTCCACGCTGAATAAAAACGGTAATCCAGAGAAAACCCGTAGTTGAATCCGACGTCTCCGGAATCTTTCGAACGGCCGTCGACCCACCAGGCGCGATCGGACTGCCACAGATACAATCCCATTCCGCCGAATGCCGAAGCACGGAGCGCAGGGAGAATCGGGTAGGACAGGGCGCCATCCAGTGCGAGATGGTAGATGGCGAAGTCTGTATCGACCGGATACTGCTTTCGATCGAATTTTGTGAATCCGAGAGTTGTGAACCAGCTGAAATAGGGATTGTAGGAGTATTCGAGCAGAACGGAGGTGAAGAATTCGGCGTCGAACCGCGGGTTCAGATTGTCACCGGGCAAAGACAGGCCCGCATTGAGTTCCGCGCTGAGATTTCCGGCGAGAGCAGGATCCGGGAGCGCGAGGGGAACCTGCAGACAGACGGCAAGAATCACGATGATGGACGGGAATCGATGCATCCGGCAGTTCATGTCAATCTCCAGAAACGGTTGAAGTTCATTCATCCAGTGTATCCTGAATCGCCGACGCGCGACAACAGGAAATTTCAACCCGGGATAAAAAAGCGGATCGGAGCGTTCCATAAGCCGGGTTCTGTTCCTGTTTCCAGGCGGCGATCATTCCTCTGGGACCTGAATCGCTCCAGGCCTCTAGCAGCCTACCCGGAAGCATCGAGCGGACCGCCCTCAGGCGCTTCTCTATTTGGCCTTGCTCCGGATGGGGTTTTCAAAGCCATCCCGATTGCTCGGAATGCTGGTAAGCTCTTACCTCACCGTTTCACCCTTGCCTGATTCCCGTGAGGGACCATCGGCGGTTTGCTTTCTGTTGCACTGTCCGTGAGGTCACCCTCCCTGGGGATTACCCAGCATCCTGTCCTGTGGAGCCCGGACTTTCCTCGCACGTCACCGCACGCGATCGCCTGGTCTGCTCCGACCCGCACTTCCGATCTTATCGCGAAATCAATCGACTTGCATCTGTTGCGCCAATTGGCGGTAGTAACGGGATCCCCCTTTGAGATTCGCGCGGGTGTACAACTCAGCAAGCGCCAGCGCATCGGCCGGGGATCCTTTCCCCGTTTCGAGCCGCTCCGTGAAGTATCCCGCCGTCCGGACCAGATTCCCGAAGGTGAAGTAGCTCCGCGATCCCGGGATGTACATCTCGTCAATAATGAGCCTGACCATGTGATCGTTTTCCACGACCGGAGTCATGGGTCTGTTGCGCGCAAACTTCGGAGGCTCGGGGAGCGGCTGGATCTTCCAGTTGAGCGGAACGAACCGGTAGATGAATCCGTGCGGGATCGGCGTATAGCGCGTCATGGCGGTCTCATTGAGAACAAACGAGCAGTAGGAATGATCCGGATTCCGATCGATCAACGCCTCTTCGATCATCGCCCGTTCCGGCGAATTCTTCAGCTTCGGAAATGCCAGGGGCTGTGAAACCTGAAAGATACTCCCCGTGCGGTCAATCAACATCAGATCGTCCCGAAAGCGCTCGGTGATCCGAAGACACGCCATCGGGAACAACTCGCCGTCCGCGTAGAGAAACACCGTGGATCCGTGCGGCAGAAGCGCCTGCAGATTGAACGCCAGATCGTCCGCAACGAACGCTCCGGATCGATCACCGGATTCATCATTCCGAACCGGCAGACCGATCAGTGTGATGATGGCCAGCGCACCGCCGATCCATCGCATCCAGACACTGCGGCGGATACTGAGCAGGTAACCGATTCCGGTCAACCCGAGAAAAAAGCAGACAATGAAGGGAATGTGATAACGATCCGTTCCGAACAGGTCGTACCGGCTGCCGTGCCGCGCCAGCATGACCGTGTTTCCGATTGCATTGAGGATGACGACAGCCGCGAAGTCCGGGCGACGAATGAGAAGGACGAACCACCCGCAGACTGCGAGCAGCAGCACCCAGACAGGATACTGTTTCTCGAGGATCTGAACGAGATTCAACCCCTCATCATAGAGGGTGTTTTCCGAGATTCCCGCGGCGTTTTTCCAGTAATCGCGCCGTGATATCGACGACATGAACGCATCGAAAGTCTCGGGATTCCGCCAATCCACCACCGGATCGACCGAGGAACGGATCGGCATTTCGAGATAGACCGAAAGGCCGATGAGCACCGGCAACAGCATTGTTCCGAGTCGCGAAACGGTCAGGATCGAGCGGGATCGCAGCAAGAGAAACAGCCCCGCGGGCACGACCGTGAAGAGGGACTGGAGGTGGTTGGCCAGCGCGAGACCGGCGACGAGTGCGAACAGCAGGAGGTTGCGGAACGACACGCGGCGGGTGAAAGCGGCACGCAGAAGCAGCACCGTGAATAGGAGATTGAGTCCATACACGCGCGCAACCGTCGCCTCGGACCAGATGACACTCGACAGAACGATCAGGAAGCTGAGCGCGACCGAGAGCAGTCGGCGGACGCCGAGAATGTGAAAGAGGTTGACGAAAACAGAGGCGGCCAGGGCGGTGGTCAGGGCCGAGAAAAGGTTCGAGCGGGCGACGATCGATGCGACGGGCAGCAACTGCATGGCTTTCACAAGCAGAACGTAGAGCGGGTAGCCGGAGGGATGCGCGACACCCAGGACATGGGCGGCTGCGGTGAGTTCACCGGAATCACCGACATACACCACCGGGCAATTCGTCTTGACGAACAGCCCGAAGGTCACTAGAAAAACGAGGCAGCTTGTGTTTAAACCGATGTTTCGAGTCGTCATGGTGCGTTGATTCCGGACCTCATCAGCGGGCGAACCGGAGACGATCATAGAGGTTTCTCGAAAAAATCACCACAAGGAGATGATCGGATGACGGAGACATTCGCGGGTGTTGTCTCGAGATTTCTGGAGATGGTGGCGATCGACGGCGAATCGCGCAACGAGCGGGCGACCGCCCGATACTGCTCCGAATGGCTCGAACGTATCGGTGCGCGGGTGACGATCGACGGGGCCGGCGAACGCTGCGGAGCGGATACGGGGAACGTGATCGCCGTTTTCGAAGCGACCCGGGCGGGTATTCCTCCACTCATGCTCAATTCGCATCTCGATACCGTCGTCCCGGGCAGATCGATCAGGCCCCTCATCCGCGACGGCGTGATTACCAGCGACGGAACGACGATTCTCGGAGCGGACAACCGGGCAGGGCTGGCAGCGATTCTGGATGGCATGCTGCGGATCCATGATGAGGGGGTTGCACACGGACGCATCGAGATCCTGCTGACGGTGTGCGAGGAAATCGGGTTGCTCGGGGCCAAACACTGCGATTACGGGCTGATCGAGGCTCGGCACGGGTATTCGCTGGATTCGAGCGGTCTGGGTGCGATCATCACCGCCGCACCGGGATACGAAGCGATCGACGTGACGGTGCTCGGGCATGCATCGCACTCGGGAGTCAATCCGGAATCGGGCGTCAACGCCGTGCAGATCTGCGCGCAAGCACTCGCGAGGCTGCCGCAGGGGAAGATCGATGAGCGAACGACAATCAATATCGGGTCGATCCGGGGAGGCAGGGCCCGGAACATCGTCGCGGACCGTTGCGAGACTGAAATCGAGATCCGCAGTCATGACGAGAAAACGCTCGAAAAGTTGGTGCGGCAGGTCGAGACGACATTCGACGATGCGATCGAATCGTATCTGCGTACCCATCCCGGATCAGCGCATCCGCCGCGAGTGACTTTTGTGAAGGATCGTGAATTCAACGGGTTTTCCATTCCGGAGAGCCATCCGGTGGTTCATGTCAGCCGGGAGGCGATCGCGGCGATTGGAAGGACGGGCGTGGTTCAGGAGAAGATGGGCGGCAGCGATGCGAATGTGTTCAACGAGCACGGGATCGCGACGGTAATACTGGGGACCGGGCAGAGCAAGGTGCACAGTCTGGAGGAATACGTGACGATACGGGACCTGGAAGATGGGAGCCGACTGGTGTACGCGTTGATCGCCGCATGGAACACCTGTCATCTCAAACAAATTACTTGACAACATCATGCTCAGATTTTATATTAGGAGTTGCCATAGGAGGGCTGAACATGAGTAAGGTAATCGGAATAGATTTAGGAACGACAAACTCCTGTGTCGCTGTCATGGAAGGCGGCGAACCGGTTGTCATCACGAATTCGGAAGGCGCGCGCACCACCCCGTCCGTCGTCGGATTTCTGAAGGATGGGACGCGGGTGGTCGGTCAGGTCGCCAAACGGCAGTCTGTCACCAACCCCGACAAGACGATTTCGTCGATCAAGCGTTTCATGGGGCGTCGATTCGACGAGATTGCCGAAGAGATGCGGATGGTGAACTATCGGGTTGTTTCGGGCAGCAACGGGGATGCGCGTGTCGAGATTGACGGCAAGCAGTACAGTCCGCCCGAGATTTCGGCCATGGTACTTCAGAAAATGAAGCAATCCGCCGAAGAGTATCTGGGGGAAAAAATCTCGCGTGCCGTGATCACCGTACCGGCCTATTTCAACGATGCGCAGCGGCAGGCAACGAAGGACGCGGGGAAAATCGCCGGTCTCGATGTCGAGCGGATCATCAACGAACCGACCGCGGCCGCTCTCGCGTATGGCCTCGACAAGAAAGTCGACCAGACCATCGCCGTGTATGATTTTGGCGGCGGCACCTTCGACATCTCGATTCTCGAAGTCGGCGATCAGGTCGTTGAGGTCAAGGCGACGAACGGCGACACGCATCTGGGCGGCGACAATATCGACCACCGGATTCTCGAATGGATCATCTCTGAGTTCAAGAAAGACCAGGGTATTGATCTGTCGAAGGATCTCATGGCCCTGCAGCGGTTGAAGGAAGCCGCCGAGAAGGCGAAGATCGAGCTGTCGACGGTGAAGGAGACGGAAATCAATCTCCCCTTTATCTCCGGGGATTCCTCGGGCCCCAAACATCTCACGATGAAACTCACGCGCGCCAAATTCGAATCGCTCGTTGAGGATCTCCTCCAGAAATCACTCGGCCCCTGCCGCCGCGCTCTCGAAGACGCGCGACTCACACCGGACAAGATCGACGAAGTCGTGCTCGTGGGCGGATCGACCCGCATCCCGCGCGTTCAGCAGCTCGTCCGTGAATTTTTCGGAAAGGAACCGCACAAAGGCGTCAACCCGGATGAAGTCGTCGCGATCGGCGCCGGAGTTCAGGGTGGCGTTCTGGCCGGCGATGTCAAAGATGTCCTGTTGCTCGATGTCACCCCGCTTTCGCTGGGCATCGAAACACTCGGTGGTGTCATGACCCGGCTGATCGAGCGCAACACCACGATCCCGACCCGGAAAAGCGAACTCTTCACGACTGCGGCGGACAATCAGACATCGGTTGAGATCCATGTTCTGCAGGGTGAACGTCCCATGGCGGCCGACAACCGGACGCTCTCGAAGTTCCATCTCGTCGGCATCCCCCCCGCGCCGCGCGGCATGCCGCAGGTCGAAGTATCCTTCGACATCGATGCCAACGGGATCGTCAATGTCTCCGCAAAGGATCTCGCGACAGGCAAAGAACAGCAGATCACCATCACGGCTTCGTCCGGGCTGACCAAGGACGAGATCAACCGGATGGTGAACGATGCCGAGCGGAACAGTGACGACGATCAGAAGAAACGCGAACTGATCGACATCCGCAATCAGGCGGACGGTTTGATCTATTCGACGCAGAAGACACTCGATGAGAACCGCGACAAGATCCCCGCCGGCGATATCTCGGCGATCGAATCCGCGATTGCCGAACTGAAGAAGGCGATCGAGTCCGGTGACAAGGTACAGATCGAGGCCGGCATCAAGAATCTGACTCAGAGTTCGCACAAGCTGGCCGAGATCATGTATCGGGAAGCGCAGAAGCAGCGGAGTGCATCGCAGCCGTCCGATCCGGGCGCGGGGCCGGCCCCGGGACCCTCCCAGGACGGCAATGTAGTGGATGCCGAGTTTGAAGAAACGAAGTAATCGTACAAGCGACATTGAAAGCGAAGCCGGGGATCCCCCTGATCTCCGGCTTCGGATCAGACTATGAAAAAGGACTTCTACGACGTTCTCGGTGTCAAACGAAACGCTTCGGAATCCGAAATCCGAAAGGCGTACCGACGGCTTGCGCGCAAGTTTCACCCGGACGTCAATCCGGGCAACAAGCAGGCTGAAGAGCGCTTCAAGGAGATCTCGGAGGCCTATCAGGTTTTGAACGATCCCGAGAAGCGAAAAACCTACGATCAATTCGGACATACGCCTTTTTCTCAAGGCCCCGGCGGGTCGCATCAGGCACAGAATCCCTTCCCGGGTTTCGATTTCAGCTCGTTTTCGGGAAACGGCGGGGGTTCATTCGGAGATTTTTTCCGGGATATGTTTTCGCGGAACGAGTATCCGGGTGCGCAACCCGAGCCGCAGCCCTCGCAGGGCGAGGATCTGCATGCTTCGATCGAGATTTCCTTCGAGGATGCATTTCAGGGCATTTCCACCGAGATCACGATACCGGGTTACGAGCGATGCGGCGCGTGTTCCGGTACCGGTTCCCAGCGCGCGTCTCATCCGGGAATCTGCCCGGATTGCAGGGGAACAGGCCAGAAAACGATCCAGCGCGGCATGGTGGCGATGAAACAGCGGTGTCCGAAATGCTCGGGGACCGGACGATCGGCTTCGACCGCCTGCAGCGCCTGTCACGGCTCGGGATCGGTGGCCAGATCCCGGCGCGTCACCGTCAGGATTCCGGCCGGGGTCGATTCGGGGTCCAAGATCCGTCTGGCCGGACAGGGCAAACCCGGGCAGAACGGATCTCCGCCCGGTGATCTCTACATCACGACCAAAGTCCGTCCGCATGCGATTTTCCGGCGCAACGGCAACACCGTGCTTCTGGATGTTCCCATCACGATCGCGGAAGCCCTCCTGGGCGCTCGCATCGCCATCCCTCTCGTCGTGGGATCCGGCAAACTGACCATACCGCCATCGACATCCAGCGAGCGGACATTCCGTTTGCCGGGCAAGGGGTTCCCGGATCTCAAAGGCGGCAAACCGGGGGATCTCATGGTCATCGTCCATGTTGTGACACCGGAACGATTATCGGAGGCCTCCAAGAATCTGATCCGGGAATTCGAACGCCTGAACCCTCAGAGTCCGCGGGAGGCATTCCATGGAAACAATTAAAGGCTATTCCATCGGGATCGTCTCCTCGATGCTGGGATTGAATCAGCAAACCATCCGCATGTATGAGCAGCGGGGATTGATCAAGCCGCATCGAACATCCGGGAACACCCGCCTGTATACGGACGCCGACATCGAAACGCTCAAGCTGATCATTCACCTCACACAGGATATGGGCGTAAATCTGTCGGGCGTCGAGATTGTTTTGCGTCTGAACCGGCAGATCGCGCATCTGCAGGATGAACGGAAGAATCTGATCAAGCTGTTGTATGAAGCCGGAATCATCATCCAGACTCTTCTGGATACCCAACATCCTCCGACTCCGGCGCTGGTCAAAACATCCCAATCGCATCTGGTAAAATGCCTCGACATCAGCGAAACTCGGCGACATTCATCTGTGCGCGTGGATCTTGATGCAGATCCAACGCCGAGTCGGTCACACGGCGCTGCATGTACTGAAGGCAACACAGATCATAACGGCGCCGTGCATGGATTCGCCGATGAATTGGAGGATTGGAGACGATGAATCCCAATCAGAAACGTGATTATTACGAGGTACTCGGGATCGATCGGTCGGCAGACGCGCAGCAGATCAAGCAGGCCTATCGAAAACTCGCGTTGAAATGGCATCCGGACAGGAACCAGGGCGACAAAAACGCCGAATCGACATTCAAAGAGATATCCGAAGCCTACCAGGTTCTATCAGACCCTGAAAAGCGTCAGGCCTACGATCGATTCGGTCATCAGGGATTGTCGGGGAGCGGATTTCGGCCGTTTACCGGCTTCGAGGAGATCTTCGAGTCATTCGGGGACATTTTCGGCGATTTTTTCGGTTCGAGTCGCCGGGGCGGCAAGGGCTATCCGCAGAAGGGCGAAGATCTGCGATACGACCTGACGATCGACTTCATGGAAGCCGTCCAGGGCGCGTCCAGGGAAATCGAAGTCGAAAAACTCAGCACCTGCAGCCACTGCCAGGGATCGGGCGCGCGTCCCGGCACCCAGCCGACGACCTGTCAGCAATGCCGGGGATCGGGACAGATCCGGCGGACACAGGGATTTTTCGTCTTGTCCAGCCCTTGCCCCCGGTGCCGGGGAACCGGCGAGTTGATCGAAAACCCCTGTGAAAAATGCCGGGGACTCGGAAAGGTCGAATCACGGAAGAATCTGACGATCAAACTGCCCGCCGGCATTGACAACGGATCGCATGTCCGGCTTCGCGGTGAAGGCGAAAGCGGCAGTATGGGCGGACCGGCGGGTGACCTGTTTGTCGTCATCAAAGTCAAACCGCACGAACGGTTTCAGCGGCAGGGGGATGATGTGTACTTCGAGATTCCGATTTCGTTCGCGCAGGCCACCTTGGGCGACACCATCACCGTGCCGACACTCGACGGAGACTACTCACTCGACATCCCGAAGAGCACCCAGACTCACAGCGTGTTCACCCTCAAGGGCAAGGGAATTCAGAATCTGAGGGGATACGGACGGGGGGACCTGCATATCCGCGCCATCGTCGTGACGCCCTCGAAACTGACGTCCCGGCAGGAAGAACTGTTTCGAGAACTTGCTGAAACAAGCGGTGAAACCGTGATTCCTCCGAAGAAAAAGGGCCTTTTCGAGATGATCAAGGAATCGATCAGTTGACCGATGACGGGTCATACCGGACGAGCGCATCGTCGTCCCGGATGATCCGACCGCTTTGCGGACCTTCATAGAACAGCAGATCGAGCGCCGACAGAAACGGAACGAACGGCTCGCGGCGCTGATTGTACTGCGGATGGTGATACTCGTGCAGCCACAGCGTGATCCCATTTTCGGTCAATTGCGAATCATCCATGTAATTCCGGCAGAGCGGACCGCTGATGTAATCGGTAACACCGTTGATCATGCACAGTTCGACCAGACGGCCGGTTTTATCGTCGGTATGAAGTGAAAAGTCGGACGATTTCCTGAGCGGGCACGAGACACCCAGCCATTGTCGCATGAGATCGATGAGCGCGTAATCGAGATCCACGAGGAGATCGAAGGACTGTCTGAGCGTCTGTTCCAGGTCCGGGAAATAGCGAGCGAAACAGGGCGTTTTGCTGTAGGCATGACGGAGACTGGTGAGGTGTTTGGATGCCCAGTCCGAGGAGTTGTCGATCCGGGTCAAGTTGAGGGGTTGATGGTACAAACCTTTCTGAATGACCGGCACCGTCAGCCAGATCGGGTCGCGGGGGCCGAGAATCCGGTTGCGGTTGCGCCAGCCTCGGCGGTCGTACTGGACATCATCGAGATAGATGAACAGGTCGGCCTGGAGCATCTGGTTGAAGAAACCGAGCCAGGGGATGTAGCCGGGCTGGAGGATGACACCTTTCATACAATCACCTTTTCTCGACGATCATGTCCAGCCGGTAATCCGTCACATGCGGCAAACCGGTTTGTTGTTCGATCCGGGCGGTCCCTCCGAGTGATTGGAATTGGTCGCGGATGGTGTAAACTGGAACAAAAAGCCAGTTATCCAGGCAGTGCATGAAGCTGCGATTCGGGTCCGTCCATCGCTTCCGGTCTTCGTCCGGGATCCGGTCGATACATTCGGACGCGAGGAGATCGCCGATGACCATCAGGCCGCCGGGACGCAGCACACGGAGCATTTCACGGCATACGGCGAAGGCGGTATCGAGGTTGGGCAGGTAGTGGAACATGCTGTAGCAGAGGACGCGATCGAATCGATCCGAACGGAATGGGAGTTGACCGGCTTCGGCCTGGCAGTACGAGGCGGTGTGAAACCGGGAATGGGCGTGCTGGAGGGGAGGGAAGCAGAAATCGACGCCGATTGCGAGGAGGTGGCCGGGATTGAGGCGGTGGAGCAGGTAGCCGTTGTTGCAGCCGACATCGAGAATCGATCGGACATTGGGTTCGCGGAGGTTCAGTTTGGAGGATACATCATTGACCATGGCGGTGAATTCGTGTTCATCGGGGCGACGGCCAGTGATCCCGATCGGGTCGGTGTACCGGGCTGAGTTTTCGGCCCAGGATTGCTGCATGTGTCTGAGTTTTGGGTCCATAATCCTCCGGGAGTCCCTGGCTGGACTATGTACATCAGAATGCGAGGGACTGCAATGATACGGGGGATCGATGAGGCTTGCCGGCAAGATTCAGATCAAATCGCAGGCGACGGACAGAACGACGATCGATCCAACGACCGATACTGAATCGCTTCAGCCAGATGCTGCGCCAGAATCGATCCGGATTCTTCCAGATCGGCAATCGTCCGGGCGACCTTCAAGATTCGATCGAATCCCCGAGCACTCATCCCGATCCGCTTCATCGCCTGCTCCATCAGCGACACACAATTCGTGTCCAGCGGGCAATGCCGTCCGAGATCCCGATGCGACATCTGCGCGTTGCTGTACACATAACGCGTCCCCCTGTCATTCCGGAAATCCAACGTTGACGGATCATCACTGACACCAAACCGTTCGAGCTGAATCGCTCTGGCCCGCTCAACCCGCTTCCGAATCGCCTCCGAAGACTCACCCGGACGCGATTGCGTCAGATCCTTGAACTTCACGGCCGCAACCTCGAGATGCAGATCGATCCGGTCCAGCAATGGCCCCGAAATCCTCCCGAGATACCGATCGATGTGAACCGGCGAACACTTGCACGCCTTCTCGGGATGCCCGCGAAACCCGCACGGGCAGGGTTGCGTTGCCATTTTTGCACTTTACCCTGACCGCACCCAAACCCCCGCCAGATATATATCCGTCAGATCCCGAGACTATTGGTGAACATATCCGGAAGCGGAGGATGGATATGGGGCTATTGCAGCGCGATTTGGCTGGAATAATCGGAGTAGACGAAAGCACCATCCACAACTGGGAGTGCTCGCATTCACAACCTCAAGATTTGATAACTCCTCGAATTATCGAGTTTCTTGAATACAATCCGTTCAGCAAAGATTCCGAATCAGGTTATCCGAAACGTCTGGAAACGTTCGGTCATAATCTTCGCATGAAACGAATATATGAAGGAATAACACAGAAATACCTAGCTCAAATCTTAGGTGTTTCAGTAGATGCAATTCGTGACTGGGAGAGTGATCGCACAAAGCCGCAGTTGGAAAACAGAAAAAAACTCTTCGAATTTCTTGCGTATGATCCATAATGAATGAAGTCGGAAGGACATCAGCCAAAAGTTGATGAAAAAAAATCTAAATTCAGATTCCTGAATCCGTAAGGCCGTGAGTGTCAGATTGTTGTTCAACTATTGTTACTCGATAATACGGATTAGATGTTGTATGAAGCCTACAAGAAATTCCGCTGAACCAACAGTTGTCTCGATTGCACCTACCTGTATTTCCAAATTATTTATTCGTCCCATCCCAAGTCTTTTGCGACGGGGGTTTTCGGATAATCCGAATTCTTTCCAAAATGTTAATCGTTCTCCGATAGCTCTGTCCACATGACGAATGACATTTTGAGCATATCCTTCAAAGTTAACCCCTTCATGACACGGAGCTATTAATAGCCTTCCTTCAATAAACAACCCCCCCTCATTCCATAACAGCTTCCAGCTTGAGTGACCAGTAATGCTGTTAAATGAATCTGAAGAAGAAAAGCCTCCACCCAAAATTGCGACTACTTCTTTGACATATTCTGACCGGGTTAACTTTTTTTTCTCATCTCGCCTTGATGATCTAAATGAACGAAGCTTTTTTGATATTTTACTCATAGTCAAATTTCGATTTTCTGGATTAGATATCGTGCAATCTTGTATTAATCTTATTAAATTTTCTAAAACTTCCTGCATTAACAACCCAGTCAGTCTACGCCTTAGATTCTTAAAATGTGACTCATCAAAGTGATTGATGCCGGGGGGTTCTTCATCCAATAACAGAAAATATAGCATCCTTCCAAAACTATAGACATCCACGCAGGTTTTTCTGCGGAATGGCGTAAGTCGAGTATCAAATTGTTCGGGTGCGCCATATTTTGCAGTAGCGTAAATGATTTTTGTGTCGGCACTTCGATCAGGAATCCATGCTAGATCGAAATCCGTGATAATTGGTGAAAGAGCATTCGTGGGGTTTAACAAAATATTTGCAGGTTTAATGTCTCTGTGTTTAATATCGCGCCCGTGGGCATAAGAAAGAGTCTCAGCAATGGATAAAGCAAGATCGAGTCGATTGAAAATATCTCCAAGCTCTGCTTGCGATAGATCACTTCCAGGTATGTAATCCATGTAGAATCCTACTGGTGCTTCAGTATATTCGTAGACTTTAACAACATTTGGATGATCTCTTAAAAGTTTCATCGCCTCCCATCCCCGATGAAACAATCTCCTTTTCTCTATGTTATCAAGATCAGCTTGATGCATTACTTTATATGCAATCTGGTGTTTGTTTTCTGTTTCCACAATGTAAACAGATCCGAATCCACCCGGAGTCAATCTTCCTACAATTTTTCCTCGTGAAACGTTGGCACCAATTCCAAGCCATCCACATAGATTCTTCTGCAGTGCAATTAGCTCCCCAAATTCAGCACCGTTTAAGTATGTCTCATAATCATCTGAGGTACATAGTCCTCTAAAATCCTGAACAGTCCTTAGAGCATGCTCTATTGAAGCGCAAGCACGCACAAAAGCTTCCGAAGTATGTGTCAGTAGATCGTCTTTTATCTGAATGACCTTTTGTTTTATACGATCCCGCAATTCAGCAAGTCTGGATTGCTGAGCTTGCACTACTGCAATAGTAGGAGCTTCTGTTGAAAAAATTATCCCCGGCATTGAATAGCTGGGAGAACCTTGAAACAATCTTGTTAAGCAATGCGTATTAATCAATTTTGATAAATTCTTTATTACACGCTCATGAGCCGGTATTTCTATCCCGTTTATTCTCGAAACTGAAACTTTAATTGATTCTTCATCACCTTGAATCATAAATCGATCAGACCTTGTGCAAGGGCTATATAATCGCTCTTCATGTGGCAAATAATGATGTCTATCCCATTCTTGAAGAGTATCGACTATCGCAAGAAAACAAAGATGCGGCTCATCATCTATTGCAACCTGTGAAGAAATAGAAGAAAAATGCTCGCGCAAAACATTATCCGGCCACTGCTGAAAATTAAGACTATGAAATCCTATCGCTTCTAAAGCTAGATCGACCACACATCCCATATCCGCAAAGACAATCGCCGCTTCAAGAGCTTCTGCTTCCTCAATGACATGATTTTCCAACGTTTTTTTTGATGAAACTGAATTATAAAGTTCCTCTGTAAAATTCTTGACCTCCTCTACCCACGCAGCTACCAATAAAGCGGCGTATGTACCATGATCATAGTATGGTGACCGGTTTAATGAGTCTTGCGTTGTTAAATTGTTTATAGCGCTTACAGGGGAAGTGTCACCTATTGGAACCAGTCCAAGCCTTAACCACATATTGTCAATTGTTTTTTTTGCTCTGGGATCATTTAACAATTTAGCTGTTGTTGCCAATGACCATGGATAGTAGTGCCCAGCTCTATATAATTCTCGAACTTCTTCTGAAGATATCTTGTGTTTTGCCATTTTACCGAGTGGAATCAGAAACGGAGTACAACCCAGTTCATCTGATATTTCTTTTAGGATAGCATCTCTTGTTTGCATATCTCCAAAAAATTCTGATGTCTCAAATAGATATCCTTGGTCATGCCAAAATGCTGTTATTATCCACCATTCCCGGAAGAGATCCATTGTTCCTGATTGAGAGATTGGTGCAACAGAGGTTAACCTGGCTGACAAAGGAATTCGGAGAGTAGAATTTGTAAAGTACAAGTACCAACCGAGTAAATAGACTTGAAGGGTATGAATAGTGTGATCTCTATAGCCAGCATGGAAACTTTTAGCATATTCGTGCTTTAAAAGGGAGGAATGCATCGGAATCCATTGTGCGATCTTAGTATCGAACACGATTTTCATTATAATATCGTGAACAATCGGGGCTCTTTCCTCAGATGGCGTTCTAGTGTCAAATACTCGGATTACTTCTTGAGGGGCAAGCTCTCCAAAAACCTGTTTCATTTTCTGAGGATCTTCAAATATATATGATATCAGTTCTGCTAATACTCCTTGGACACAGTGCTCTCCGATTCTATAGATTTCTCCAAAATACGGCTTTTCTGCTTCCATACTATTCATCTCCTACCTTAGTCCTTTATGATAATACAGATACTAAACGATAAATCAATTCGGATCTGATATAAAAAAACAAAACAAACAGTCATTGCTGATATTAGACTTGTTAATTCCAGACACTCAAGTCTCTTCCTCATGTGCTACCTCTAAGTCTTTGGAAAGCCTGCATGATGACCTTATTTATCGCTTCCCTCTTTGCCACCTTTTCATTGTCACTAACCGTCTGATAACTGACTTTCACATTCCATCCTTTAATTTTTTGGTCAGATCCGGAACAGTTTGCGGCTTCCTGTTCAAGCTGGAAAATCAGTTCCTGGGGTATAAGAAACGATAATCGGTTTTGCTCTGTTGGGTTGAACGCGTCGTTTGCCAGCTTTTTCAGGTTGGATAGCGTTTTCTTCTCCTGGGAGCAGACAATTACCTTATGGTATCCAGCATCCAAGCATTTCCGGATATTGCCTATTTCCTGCGATAACTTCGAAGTGAGAGATATTTCACATGCGATGTGCCTGTCAGATATTTCCAGACCAATATCAACCCTCCCTTTACCGTCCGGTGTTTGTTCTTCGATAACAGCCCTGAAACCTAAATTTTCAGCAAGCTTCTTAATGAGTGTCTGCAGATACCTGTGTTCGCTACCGCCCGATCCCTCCAGATCCTTGTCGTGTAGATCGGGAATAATTGGCACATCTACTATTGTCTCATTTACTTCACGCTTGATATCGACAAATTCTTTTACGGGTTTTTGAACCACCGAAGCGGGATGTTCGCCAATAATGGCGATTTCCGACGCAGAATCTAATTTAAACGCGTATTTACGCCTAGATTTTTCGATGATCTCTCTTCGTCTCTTAACGGCTTTTCTTTTATCAATCTCCGGATCAGGATATGTATTCAAATTGAAATCGTTCTCGGCTTTTTCAACACGCGCAATCGCTTCGCCAAGCCCGAGGTTCTGCAAATCGAGACTGTCAAATCCGGAAAATCCCTCCTCAAGTTTACCTGCATCGAAATCTCCGACCCTGAAACAAACACGCGTTCCTGGATTGGATATCACCGAATTGGCTACTTCCTTATCTCGTTCCCAGAGTTGGCGGAGATCCTGATGCGCCAGAACCAAACCAAGGTTGTATTTCCTGGCACCAGATAAGAGATCAGCCATGGATTTAGTGAGAAAATTGTGAAACTCGTCAATGTAAACAAAGAAGTTGACCCTCTCGCTTGCATGCTGGACTTGCCGCGACATCACTATTTGATGGATTTTCGAGACAAGGAGCGTTCCGAGTAGATAAGCGTTCTCGCTTCCGATCAGTCCCTGGGAGAGCTTTGCGAGCAGAATCTTCTTGTTGTCCATGATTTCCTGGAAATTTAATCCCAATTTTTGGGAAACCATTCTGCGAATCGTCTTTGGCCTGAGAAAAGTGTCCAGCCGCGTGAGTATGGGACCTTGCGGTTTCCCCACAAGCATCTGGAATCCCTTTTCCCAAAAATAGATGACTTCAGGATCTCTCACGGTTTTCAAAAACCCTCTTCTGAAATCATTCTCGATTAGGAAACGCCTCATATCAGAAAGAGTCCCACCAGTTTCGCTTTCAAGGAATGCCAGAACTGCATTTCCCAAGACGGATGTCATCTGGTCGCCCCAACTCGTTGACAGCCTCTTAAACACTTCAACAAAATCGGAGGAGATCGCAATCTTCTCAATCTCTGAATGCGCCTGAAGAGGATTGAACCCGATCGGATGTTCGATGTCACTCGGATCGATCAGAACCACATCTTCTATCCGATGATCCGGCACGCGCTCCATGACCATGTCAGTCAGGTCGCCGTGAGGATCAAGCACTGCGATTCCATTACCCATTTCCATATCTTGGACAATCAGATTCAGAATGAAGGTTGTTTTTCCGGTTCCAGTAGATCCGATGATATGGGTATGCCTCAATCTCTGAGACTCGCTAAGCGAAACTTGTGTGACAATGCTACGATGGACATTGTCACCGAGAATCAGCCTATGACCCCGAGTTGTCTCAGGCGCGGCCTTCGTCTTCCTGAGCTGCCGGACAAGCTTCTGGGATCTAACCGAGATTGATGGCAAATGCGCGAATGCCACAAGCTCCCGACTGTTGAGGATCATGCCGCTTCGCCGGGATTGCCGGTTCAGGAGATCCTCACGATGATTCTCCGCATAATATTCAGCGTTATCCAGGGGAAACAGCTCATTGCTGCCAGGCCGGGAGAATGGAATCAGGCTTCCCGCGAGTGCCCTCGCGATCCTCATGCTATCGTATTCAGTTGATCCGCGTGCCGCTACCCGTAACACGGCAGCATAAAGCTGATGGGAGATCTTCTCCGATGCAAGATGCACCATATCGGAACAGTCCATGAAGAAGGACTTTCCTTCATCATCCAGCACAGCAGTTATAATGCTCTGGGCCCAATCGTTTCTGACTGCGTTGAATAGAATCTGGAAGATGCCCACTTCGCCGGGTTTCAGATCGGATAGAGCGCCCATCACTCCGATGAGGGGGTCAGGATCGAGTGCATTGAATTGCCGAATCGGACGCATGAATTCTTTAGAAAGGCCGAAATCAACGACGATACCTTCGGGATCTGAGCCCCAGAGAGCCCTGAGATCGTCCCCGGATTCTTCAATCACAGAATCGGGGAAGTAAGCAGTTAGTTGTTGGCTCACGTGGGAGCTATCGAACTCGCTGCAGATGAGATGCATCGAAATAGTCCTGCTTGTGCCGACAATTTCGAAACAAATGGGATGCTGACAGTAACCGAGATTGAGCAGGAATTGCTCAGCATCTTCAATGCTAACCTTTCGATCCGGAGGCATTGATATGGAGAAGATCCGATTTTCAGGGAGATCAGCTAATTCGAGCGGTATCGGGATTAAATCGGACCATAGGTCTTCACGGGAATCCTTCGATTTCGAATTGGCACCGATTCCGAGGAGTTTGGTAAATATGAGTGTAAAGGCGCGCTTGAAAATAGACGGTTTCCGACCGTCATCGAATATCTTCTGAGGTATATCGTAGTGCTCGAATGGTTCGAACGGAGGTTCAGGAAAAACAGGATACTCCCATATTTTCCATCCCCTGCCGAAACGCTCCCATGCATAGAAATTCCACGTCAACCGCTCGGATAGACTGGGAATATGAGACTTTGAATAATCCGAATCGATGCTCATGACCAATAATTATCAGCACACTACTTGAGAAACCCGGGCATCATTGGCTTGCGTTCACTCTCGGAGAGCGACCGTAGCCCTTTGGTTTTCGTAATTCCGTCTATAACTTCCATTACGGCAGAGTGAACCAGTTCCTGGAACATGATCGCTGTATCATGCTTGAAATATGTGACGGGAGCGAGGAATCGAATGAGATGACCTAGAATCGGGATTTGAGAAATACAGCCCGTCTTCTCCGTGAGCCACCAGGAAATGAAGAAGCTATTCGCGAAAGGGGCAGCGCAAATATCAAAAACAAGTTCCTTTCTTGAAACTCTGAGATACTCACGCTGAGTGGATAGTAGACCCCCTTCGTTATAGCTGGTTTTATGCAATTTGATTTTGGGGATCTGACGAAAAGTAATCGCTTGGTTTAACAATTGATAGAATTCCTGGCTAGATTGCTGATAACCTTCCAGCAAGTAATGCCAGTGGGAGATGATTGCAGAATTTTCCGACATATTGTTCTCCTTGAAGTAAGTATATCTTAAACGATTTTGAAACTATCAAATACGATCAGAAAAAGCAAAGTAAATGCGCGTTTAGATAGTCTTCAGAGTTTAATCATCTCAAGTAATTATTGCCAAACACAAGTGCTATTTGAGTGAACCTAGGTTCACATTCATCATATTGAATTGTAAGTGATGTTATTGGTACTATCCCAGAATCAATTAATGATTCAAGGTTTTCTTTCTAATTATCCATTTGCTATCCGGCCTAATTTAAACTATAATATTTAAAGTTTTATTATTGTGAGCAATGCAAAATATGGAATTAAAAACGAATTTCAAATCGCCATTTTTGAGAAAAATTTTTTCTAATCCTAAACACTTTAGTCGTAGGAATAAATATCCTTGCAATATAGCTGCTTTTTCTAAGGGATTGAATATATCATTCAATCACCCTATTAGTTTTGTAATAGGAGAAAACGGTTGTGGTAAATCAACACTTGTTGAGGCCATCGCTGATAAATGTAACTTCAATCTTATGGGGGGTAGTCAAAACCATTTTTACAAAGATAATGGTCCCCAAAATAATTCTGCCTTATCGAATTTCATTTCTTTATCTTGGTCAACTAAAATTCGAACTGGATTTTTTATGAGGGCTGAAAGTTATTTTAATTTTGCCACTTATGTTGATGCATTAGCCAAAGATGATGCGGGAATCCTGTCTGCTTACGGCGGAAAATCTCTTCACAATCAATCACATGGTGAATCTTTTTTATCTCTGTTCCAAACAAGATTAGATAAAGGAATATATATTTTAGATGAGCCAGAGGCTGCACTTTCAACTAATAGACAAATGGCATTTCTTTCCTTGATTCACAATTTAGTAAAAAATCATCAATCACAGTTTATAATCGCTACTCATTCGCCAATAATATTGAGCTATCCGTACGCAACTATTTTCAGGCTAGATGAATCAGGTATTAGTGAAGTTAAATATGAAGAAACAGAACAATACACATTGACTCGTGATTTTTTAAATAACCCTATGCGATATTTGAAGTATCTATTGGAAGATGCCTAAAATGAGAGCGATATGGCTAAATTTCTTTTATATCAGCACGTTTTCATTGTAAAGGGAGCTAAATATCAAGGTTTATACGATTTTAAAAGCGGAAACATCTTCGCTATAGGTAGGATCGAAGCATCTATTATAGAGTATCTCAATCAGGTCGGAAGCGACTTGCTCGATTTTCCTGAAAAGCAATTGAGCAAAGTGCAAGACTTCCTAAATCAACTTACCGAACACAAACTTGGAGAAATTGTGGAAGATAACGCTTCCATTCATGAGCAGCACAAATTTGATCAGAAACCTCAGACACTGAAACAGCTTTGGATCACTACCAATTATTCATGCAATCTGCATTGTAATCATTGTTATTTAAACTTGCACAATGAAGATTATAGAAAAACGATTAGTACGACACGCGTCTTGGAAGCAGTTGAAGATGCACGGAAACACATGAGTTTAGACTTTGTTCAAGTCATTGGTGGTGAGCCACTCCTCTTTGCTAAAAATGCTCTAGTAACTTTGCTAAAGGGAATTCATGACATTGGAATACCTGTTATTGAAATTTTTACCAACGGAACATTGATTGATGACTTCTATATCAACATTTTCAAGAAATTAAACATTAACATCGCATTAAGTATATATGGAAAATCACCTGAAACACATGATAGTATTACAGGTGTTTCTGGAAGCTGGCAAAAAACCATTAATAGTATCAAACTATTAAAGGATAATAATATAAATTTCAGATTCGGTGTAGTAGCAGTAAAGCAAAATATGCATGCTGTAAGAGAAGTAAATCCTTGGCTTAATGGCGAATTTGATGTTAATGGTGATGAATATAGTTTTGATGTCGTTAGAATATGCAGAAATGTCGATATTAAGGAGATTGTACCTTGGGATTTATTTAAAGAAAAGCATATTCGTTCCTACCCAAATTTTGAAAAAGTGACTGAAGAATTAGTTGAAAATAGAATGTATTACAATTCCTGCTGGGGAAATATAGCCTGCATTCTACCGAATGGAGATGTAACACCCTGCATTATGGAAAAAGACAATATCCAGGGGAACATTTATCATACTACACTTACCGAAATTATTTTAGGTCCGTCTGGTGATTCGGCACAACGGCTTTCGATAGATAAAATTGACATTTGCCAAGATTGTGAATACAGATATGCTTGCTGGGAATGTCGTGCAATGGCTAATTGTTTTGATAAAGAATCTAAGAAAAAGCCAGCGACCTGCTTATATGATCCATATAAGGGAGAATGGAATCCCATGCCAAAGAATTTAGCGGATCTATTTTCAGAAAGAACGGGAGGCGATGAGGATGAAATTTGCTGAATTGTGTAAAGAACTAGAAGCCATTGAAAAATTGACGATTAACAGTATCATCGATCTTAATAAAACAAACGATTCATGCCATCCTTCTTGTACACCTACTTGTGGTCCACGATGTAGTCCCTCATGCGAACCTTGTTGGCCTTTTGGAAGATGTAGACCACAAACAGGAACGAATCATCGGAACATTCCTTAGAGCCGTGCAAACAATAATTTCATATAATGAATCGTTCTATATTCTCAGTCAATGTCATTTTGATGCGCAACGCCATTGGTGGTATTCGCTTTGAGATTGCTATCAATCGAAAGAAATGCAATCTAATTCATATACGATAACGCACCCCAAAGCTGTTGTCGCCCAAATACACGACACAATGTCGCAACATACAATAATATATATTACTCAATCGGTTGAAGATCATCTGACGAATTCTATTCATCATCCGCAAGAACTTTTTTAGCGATCGTGATCGCTTCCTCCAAAACGTCGATGATCTTCTTTTTATCTTTCAGAGTCATTCCAGCACTGAATCGCATCGGATAAAGCCTGAACCCGTCTTTCTCTTCTTTGAAAAACTTACGAGGCTTGGTTTGAGGTTTGTGTTCTTTTTGTATTGCTCGTTTAAGTGCCTGGGCTGATACACCGGTTTCTATTGTTGCGATCCAAGGGGATATATCCTCAATCCCGAGAGCATTGAAGACCTGAGCATGAGCCATAAGAATCTTGCCTGCGATTAGCGCTTCCTTGACTTGTTTGGGAAAATCAATAAGTGCTTTGTAGCGCTGGATTTGTCTCTCAGATAGATTAAAATCATGAATGAAATCTTTTGGCGTTTTTCCTCTCGATAAGCCTTTCCAGATGGCATGCGCCATATCCATAGGCGTGAAGCTTTTTCGCTTGGCATTTTCAATGAAAGAAAGCCGATAGGCATCATCTTCAGAAATATTCCTTCGAACTATGGATTTGACTGAATCCCAACCGATGGATTTAATCGCAGTAACCCTTCGATGTCCATCAATAATCTTGTAGGGAGCTTCATTACCCCAAAGAATTACGGGTACAAGCTGACCATCCCTAATTAGCGATGGGACAAGATCATCTGTTTTAGAAGTTATCCGATACTGGAAGCGAGTATCGACAAGATCAATATCTTTCGCCTGGATTGTTTCAATTGATTTTGCGTCTTCAAGCCCGTCCTTGAACACGATCTCCGGTTTTGCTTTTGCGGGTCTGCCTCTTCGTTTGAATTCAACTGACTTTCGAATTGCTTCACTTGGTTTTGCCATCTGAGTCCTCCTTTAAAATAAAGCCCCGAAGACCTACAAAAGTTAGAATAATGGCAACCGATAACAAAATCAATAAAAGAAAGGGCACCAAACATTGGCACCCTTTTAGTTCAAAGAACGATTACCCTCGATCAATTTCAGCAAGAGCCGTACCACCGGTTCTTTGGAGAATCCTCCTAGATTCCCAATCGACACCCTCATCGTTCGCTGCGCCGGTAAAGGCGTTTATAATCCCGAACATTGTTGGATCGAGCGCTCGATTGAAGTGATCGATCACAAGATTGTGCTGCTTGATTGTCAGTCCGTTCTGATTAGCGAGCCTTTCGATTTCCTTCACCGGATCTTCGACGGTTATGTTCATTGCTGTCTGGAATATGCTTCCCATCTCGGGGAGTTTTTGGACGATCTGTGGCACTGCGACTTCAAAAGTCTCATTGAGTTGCTCGATGCATGAGAGATGCGTCCTCCGGAAGCACCAGGATTTCTCCGCAACAACCATCCCGTTTGTGCAGACCAACCGGAACATGAACGCCGCGATCTCCACTGAATGGAATCCAACTTCGGAATTCCCGATGTGGAGTCCAAGGTGCGAAATGTCACCGGGAGCCAGGAGTTCAACTGTGTGATCAGGATCGGTCCAGTGTATCTGGCAGGCCATAGCCGTTGCGTCCAGTTCAAGGTTCACCTTAGAGCTACCATTTATGTCCGGTGCGTATTGCTGGAATCTTTCAAGTAGTTCCAAGTTGCTTACAGATACATAAGAAGTCGAAAGTACAGCCCGACACTCGCGTCCATCCATCCGAACGAGAAATTCCTTGTCCTGCGGTAGTTTTTGGAGCCAGCGGTTCACGTTCTGTGCCCGAAGATCTATAAGATCATCGTCGCACCGCCTGAGATATCCGGCCTGCACACCGATCCGGTTCGCGAGCGTATTGAGAGCTTGAGATTGTAATCGCGATGAACTCATGAGCCCATTCAGTTTCATCGTGCCATCCTGATTCATACGGATCTCTGAGACTGGTAGAGTCATGTCGAAGAACCGTTTCTCCCTTTCACGCAAAGTCTCGATTGCTTCGGAAATACCGATGAGTTTCATACTGCCACCTCCTTTTCACGAAACTGCTTCATCCCAGAATTTCCTTTCCATTCGATGCATCCCTGAAGATACTCGCAGTCCGCGCACATCCAGTTCGGTGTCGGAAAGAAGATCCCAGCGCAGATTCCCCGCAGAACTGCATTTGCGATGTTGAAAAGCCTAACATAATCGCTTTCCGTCCGCTGGACACTGAAACTCACGATCCGTGTTTGCTTGGATTTCGTAATGTTATCGAGTCTGATCCCTGATTCGATCCGGTCGAACAAATAACGAAATGCGTAGCTGTAGGCCGTAAGCTGAAGACTGGCATTCACCGTGCTTTCGTCCATGACACGCGCTGATGTCTTGTGTTCGACGATGGTATCGTCGGATTCCAGCAGATCGATCACTCCCTTGAGATCCATGTCCAGAACATCCCCTGTCTCTGGGTTCACGAACGGAATCCTGAACTCGACTTCCACATCCATCGGCTTTTTCTCCGGAAGGTTCTCAATGTATTTGAGGATCATCCGTTCACCGATTTCGGAGATAGAATCGTGATCCTGCCCATCTTTAAACCGCACGTTCTGGAATTTCCACGCATACCAGTCTGCCTTGAATATCCGGAATACATCTTCCGCACAGATGGTGAGCGATTGATTCATTCTCCGGCGATGGAGCCATTCAAGCGCGGCGTGGAAAGAACTTCCGAATGCCAATGCGGCAGGCTTGAATTTCGGCTCGATTTCGTCGATGTAGGCAAACCGATACTTCAGGCTGCACATCATGTACATATTGATCTGGCTGATGCTGATGTAATCACGCATCACTGTCTCCTTTCTTTGGGGCTGGCATGGCATTAATCCATTACCAGCCCGATGGATTTTTCCGGTTATGCCGCCTGTTTAATCATGTCCTCAATCAATTTGCTTGCCTGAGACTTGGTCACGGTGTTGAGATCGCTGACCTTGAAGATCTGGATCAGTGTCGAATGAGCTTCGTCGCCTTCAATACCCCGCTCAGCGAGAAGCCGAAACAGGTACCGCCTTTGGGATTCGGTCATCATCTCACCGTTTTTCTTCTGCCCCTGCTCGTTGCCTTGTTTCCGCTTGAACTGACTTGGAATGCCGGAACCATTTCGACCGTTTCCCTTATTCGCCTGGATCACACTCTCCGGGAGTGTTGAGGTGGGTTTCCCGTTTCCGTTCGTGCGGTTACCGAGTTGGCGGGACACAGCGGCTTCCGCCTCCTTGAATAAGTAGTCCGCGACCTCCGCAATATCATTGAACTCGGTGTCGCATTCCATGGAGACCGTGAAGGTCTCGTTTTCGTAGTCTCCCGTGGAGACTTTCTTCGAGAAATTGGTCAGGATTTTCATGGTATCCTCCTTTCCTGACAGGTAGGCTTACACAGCATTATTGCTGCTGATTGGGTTATCTATTTGTAAATGAGCGATATCACTCTGGTGATAGCCGATAAAGAAGTGTCCATGCTTGATTAATGAACGCCTCTTCAATGGCCTCCTGCAATCCACCGGGAACCCATGCCTTGCCTAGGACCCAGCAAATCTGACGACTCTGGCAAGTTTCGGTCATCAGGAGTGCACTGATTGTATTCGTCACTCCCAGGAGGTTGACCAGGCGATTACCTCGCTGGCTCCCAGTAGCCTTAATGTGCATTCGATTTCATAGATGATTCAAACTGTCAGGAGTCAACGAGAAATAACTCAGAATTATTCAGGTATCAAAGCCGTGGGCTGGTCATATCCGCTGACAGCGCGAAACCAGATAGGCTCAAGAATACTGCCCGGTTTCTCCAAGTCGATTCGGTCGAATGTGGTGAACCAGAAGAATCCGCTACCCGTTGCAGATCCACTTGCTTTGATAGTCGTTCTAATGAGATTTCCCATCCTTCGGTCGTTGGTCGTGATGGTAAGAACCCTGAAGTTTTTCACACCATATTTCTCGAAGCATTGTTTTTGCTTCCACCATTCGTAATATCCGAGCTGCTTCATTTTGAATTTCCGGTGCCCAATAGTACCCCTATCGATCTCGACATACGCGCACATCTTTCCCCTGGGAGTACTGATGCACATGAACCCATCTGGAACGAGAGGAACGCGAACCTGGTCGCCTCTGCCATTCCTGACGAAAACAGTGTCGCCGACATTTCTGTCCTGCTTCCAGAATAGAAACTCCAGGTCATCACGTGCGCGACACGCTGCGAGTATCGCTGATCTGAAGTCGTTTCGCCTAAGAGTGTGGTGAAGTAGGAAGTAGTAGTTTCGGCTGGAATCCACCCTGTTAACCTTGCCCGGATCTATCCCGAGTTGCTCTGCGATCAGTCTTCTTCCATGAGAGCCGATCACATATATTGACGGGGGCGAACCTTCGCCGACGAATAACGGAAGATCGACTCGATCAAGGAGCTTGTTCTGCCAGAGCAGGTAAAGCCTGATCCGGGCAGTTTGAAGGTTCGAATTGATCATGAGTGCGACCTGTTTGGCCGTTGCGAATCTTAATTCCGAAACTGATTTGACTACCTGAATATCACGCTCGGTGATTTTCATTCTTGGCGGATTTACTGTGTCTCGCTTGAATCTTGATCTTCGTTTCTTTCGCCTTGTGAAAAGTGGATTTCCATTCATTTCTCTGGATACCTTATGCCGAACGTCTCCGCGTAGAATTTCAAGCGCGAAATAAATGAATCTGTTTTTGATCGAGGTATGATCTCGATACTGCTTGCTCTTTCAGTTTCCCTGAGCGCCATGCGAATCAATGGCCAGGGAACATTCGAGACGATTTCAAGAAATTGCTCCCAATTTTTCTCATTGAGCTGCCTCGCCAAACTTTTCGCCTGGAGGCGTGATAGTATTGGATAGAATCGTTTTCTTTTAGTTTTCATTGTAGTTGTTTTTGTTTATCCACAAGGAATTGTGGCTAATTATTGAGGGTTTCGAGCAAATAGAGTCGTCAGTCGTTTCTTACTGGAAACAGTCTGTCGATCCGTCCTGTTACTTCTAGTTCATAAATACTTGGTTCTAGTTTCTTTCAAGCTGCACCGGTTAGGGAAACCCTGGAACGGTAAAAGATTTAGTGTAAAAGCTGTGGACTACTGGCCTACTTTTACTTCCTTATGGAATTGAAATATCGCAAGACCAGATTCAGGCAGAATACGGTAGTTCAGCGATGCAAACCTGCCGGAGGATGTTCGCTTCTTCTCAGCGATTTCAATGATTGGCTTCCCCTGTAGTCGGAATTTACTTAAGGATTTGACGCGATCCCAGGCTGACGTATGCGAAACCCCAATATCATCAGCCAACCTTGCCTGTGATGGATTGCATTGTCCATCCTGGTTCATGTAAGTCGCGAGGACGCAAAGGGTTTTCCAGTCTCTGTCGGATATTGCAGAGAGCAACCCGGATCGCCGGGTTTTTATATAGAATTTAACGAATATTTTTGTGTTGTGATCCTGCATGCTTGATGTAAAAAACTGAAATTGACCATTTAAAACCTGCTCCGCGTCATGAACGAGTTGTTTTCCATTCCAAGCGCGTTGACGTGGTTGGGAAAACGACAATCTATCTGCTGGAAGGATGGTCTGGCTTACTTGAAACTTCTTCTGATTGGAAGCCCTCTCGAATTAGTTCATCTGTCGCTTCTTGGACGAGATTCGAAAACAACTGGTCGATCCTGACGCTTAGCATGATCTGCAATTTCAGCGCATTCTTGAGATTCGGCAACTTGAAGCCAGTCTCCCAGTAACCGATTGCCGCGGCTGTTTTGTGACCGAGAAGGTTTGATGCCTTCTTGCGGTTCAGTCCGCGCAGCTTTCTTACAAGCGCGACTTGGTTTGGAGGATTTTGTTTTGTGAGTTTTGTGTTCATGGAGCATCCTCCGGTTCTCCGGATTATTTAGCTACACTAATCCTATCAATCTATCCACAGATGCGCTCCCCAAATTGTTTCTCATGAGAAAAAAACCGTCGTTCAAAATCGGTTCTTTTCTCTTGGCTATGCGATTTTCCATGTGGATAACTCTGCCTGGATGTACCTTGACCCGGTACGCGGTACAGGTATTGTACGTACGCTTATTTTCAACCCCTGAAGGCATTTCCACAAAAATACTTCCAATGGGAAGTAATATTGCCTGATCAAGCTCGGATTCTCCGGTATGCTGGAAGCATAAATAACTTCCAGCGAACACAATGGAGATATCAAAAAAGAAGCTTGAGGAGTTCAAGCAAATCATCCGCGAAGACTACGGGCAAGAGCTTTCCGACAAGGAAGCCTGCCGGATAGCCAACAAGGTGCTGACAATGTTCAGAATCATTTGCTATTCCCAGCCCGAAGACTTCCGTGATAATCACAAATCCGATGCCTAAATACTTCGTTTATACACGCAAATCGACCGAATCGGAGGACAAGCAAGTCCTCTCCTTGGAATCTCAGCAAAGAGAGCTGGACCGTTTTATTGAGCGCGAGAAGTTGAAAGTCGTGGAGCATATCGAAGGCGAGTCGAAGAGTGCGAAGCAACCCGGAAGGCCGATATTCGACAAGATGATTAGGCGGATCGAGAAAGGAGAGGCTGACGGAATCGTTGCCTGGCATCCGGATCGTCTGGCGAGGAACTCCGTCGACGGCGGAAAGATTATTTATCTGCTCGATACTGGCAAACTGAAGGAGTTGAAATTCCCGACTTACCGTTTCGAGAATGACTCTCAAGGAAAATTTATGCTCAACCTGATCTTTGGTCAATCGAAGTACTATGTGGACAGCTTGAGCGAAAATGTAAGGCGCGGAAACAAGACGAAGCTTGAAAAGGGCTGGCTTCCAGGTGCCGCGCCCATGGGATATCTGAACGATATCAACAACAAAACAATCATAAAAGATCCTTACAGGTTTCGGATGGTCAGAAAGATGTGGGATATACTGCTGTCAGGTGCGCACTCAGTTCCAGAAATTCACCGAATCACATGTGATGACTGGGGCTTTAAGACAAAGAAGACCAAGCGGTCAGGCGGCAAGGCAATAAGCCGAAGCATGATCTACAGGCTATTCGAAAATCCTTTCTATTACGGGCTGATCAGGCGCAACGGCGAAACATATCATGGTGCGCATGAGCCAATGGTAACACTTGCTGAGTTCGAACGAGTGCAGAGCTTGCTCGGAAGGGATGAACGCCCGAGATACGAAAAACACGATTTCGCTTATACCGGAATGATCCGGTGCGGCGAATGCGGCTGTCTGGTTACAGCGAGCATTCACAAGAACAGGTTTGGATCGCGCTATGTGTATTATCACTGCACAAAACGAAAAAAGGGAGCTAAATGCTCCCAGAAATATATTCGATTAGAGGAATTGGAACGGCAGATCCTCAAAATACTGGACAGCATCACGATATCGGATAAGGTCAAGAACTGGGCTATCCAATATCTGCGAGAAAAGAATGACAGCGAGATAAATGACAGACAGCAAATATTCAAGACGCAGCAACGAACTTATGCAGCCTGCCAGAAGCAAATTGATGAACTAACCCGGATGCGCCTGAGAGGTCAGGTGAACGATTCAGAATATGCCTCCATGAAGAAAGAACTTTTATCGGAACTGATCCGCCTAAAAGAAAAACTGACCGATACGGAGCATCGGGCCAGCAGATGGTTTGAACTTTCGGAGAAGGCGTTTATTTTCGCTAATGAAGCGAAAAAACGCTTCGAGACCGGAACTTACAGTCAGAAGCGGGAAATCGTCCAATCTCTCGGTTTGAACCTTTCTTTGAATGCAGGAAAACTGCATGTACAACTGGAAATTCCGTACCTCGTTATATCGAAAAAATCTAAAAATCGCAGTTGGCAGGCCACAGTAGACATAATCGGAACCTTTTTTCGCGAATTGGATGGTGATTTCCATATTCCAAAATGGCCTTCTAAAAATAAGTCCGCAATCGCCCCTCAGGCTTCACAGGTATAATAGCATGCTTGCCGATCTGTACAATTAGGGTTGCTTCTGGTGGGAAGTAAATCTGTGTATAAATGCAGCGATCTGACTATAAGTTCAATTTCAGGAACTCGTCTATTTTAGCTCTAAGTTCATTCCAGCTGGTTGAACCATCCTTGGGATAATGGGCTAATCCCCCAGTATTACAATAACTATAAAGTCTTAAAATTATATCCTTATTTTTAATCAGATTTGCAAAACCAATTTCCCCTTTTTTTGCAACCTGTTCAATCATATTCGAAAGGTTGTCTTGCGAATAGCCAAAATAATCCTCCTTTATTTTTGTTTCGAGACAAAATCTTAATTTTTGGCCATAAATGACTACATTTTCATTTGTACCATTCTCTTTGTCTATACCCTGAAAATCAGCTTCAAAGGCTTGATAGATAGTTTCCCTAGCTCTTGAAACACAATGGATTGCCGATGAATTCCTTGTTTTGAAAATGTATCCAAACATTCTATTTGGAATCTCTTTTAAGCAGAACTCTCTGAATAGCGGATCACACGTCATTACAAAGGATTGCATAAATTCTGAAGTTTCGCGACTTATTATTTCTGCTGTTGATTTTCTTTTTCCAGCATCGAAACTGGTGATTGGATCGTCGAGAATAACTATCTTGTCTTTTTTGTTTGATTCCTTTTTTAATTGTGCAAAGAAAAATGCTAGTGCTATTGCTTGTCGCTCTCCTTCACTCAAGCCATCAGAACAGGTTTTTCCATTATATTTTACTTCAAATCCGCACTGCACAGGATCACGGCCCTTTCTAGAATATGTCGATTCTCCATGAACATCGAAGATCTCCATAGATGGACTTATGTCTTTCACAAATTCTTTAATGAGACCGAAGTATTCCGTCGTGAATTTATTGAATTCAGATACTATATTACTTTTAAGTTGCTGGAATATTTTTTCTAAACATTTTACAACCTTCTTGTTTTTCTCATACAGGGAAATAGCTTTGAAATATCGAAGAAAATCAGCGTTATTCTTGATAAAAAGCAATTCCTTGTTCAGACCTAATATTTGATTTTCGAGCTCTTGTTTCCGCCCCTCGAATGTACCCTGTTCTGATTGGGTTTTCAGGTCATTTAGCTTTGAGCTAATTCTTTTTACAGACGAATTATATTCATCCTTTTTTGAATTTAACCGATTTGATATTTTGACGATCGAAGCAAATTGGCTACCGCTAACAGAATCAAAAGCATCGTCCTGCTTTTTGCGAGTTAAAGTCAGTTCTTGTTTTATCACTTCTTGCTCTTCAGGCGACAGCGTTACCTCTGGCAGAGACTCATCCGGCGTAAGAAATTTGTTTATCTCCCTAAGCCGGGAGTAATTTGCTTGAGGAGGCTGATATCTAAGAAGATCGTCCAATGCCTGGCTGTAGATCTTCAGGCTGTCTAGAACAGCTCTTTTATTATTTTCAAATTCCGTATTGAATATGCTTCTATAGTCTTTGATAACACTAATAAAGTCGCCGTTTTTTATCGATTGCTCACAGAATGGGCAAACAGATGTATCATCTTGTATTAATTGAACCCCTGTACTTATGAAACTCTTTTTCTCTGAAATTTTGTCTATGGTTTCCTGTAACCCTGCGGATATTGTAAATGAAAAGGCTTTTGACGGATCTAACTCATCAAAAGTAGGTAAATTGCCAGCAGAAATAAGTTCGAGGAGAGTGGAAATCTGTGTTTTATTATCCAGCGCTTTCTTAACACTCTCAAGTTCGTTTTGCTTGATTTTTAGTTCATCCGCAATTTCGGAGAGCTTATTGGCGTTACTTTGTGAAATTTGATTCCGGATTTCGTTTCTTGCAAGATCCTCAAGCAAAACCGGTTTGTCCCTCAGGATGGATGCGATTATCTGCTTCTCTTTTGCAATAAAATTTTCGTTTCTCTGGTCGATTTCTCGCCTAGCTCCATCTACTTTGTCTATTTCCTCGTTGTAATCAGCAAAGTTCCCTAAATATACTATGTTCCGGCCTCTCTGCTGTTTTCGCGTTGCTGTGTCCTGTGCACCAATTCCCAATGAATGAACAAGACTTTCTGTGAACGACTTGTCGAATACAATCACCTTTTCTTTTAACGAAACCCCTGACCAACCAGTATTTTTTTCGAATTTAGCCAGGGTTTGATCATCAAATAGGATTTCAATTTCTTGAGGCAAACTATCTTTAACATCCCAGTGCTGCTCAAGTTGAACATCTCCTCCATTAAGATTTTTGAAAATATTGACTAGACTTGTTTTCCCATTACCGTTTTCAGCAAAAAGTATATTGTTTTTCTTAAATATTGGATCCGCAACTATATTTTCGCCCTTCTTGTTTGTGAAACTGTGTCTATTAATTTTGTCCCAATCAAAAAAGGAGAAAGAAAAGATATTGTTGATTTTAGTTATCTTGCTGATCATCGGATTCCTCTAAACTGAGGTTAATAATGTTTTCGTTTTCCAAGTCTTCTATAATCTGGTCTACAGATTTATTTGTATCAAAAAATTGAACGAGGTTTTGCGAATCCTTATCCAAGCTTGCTTTAATCAAATCTATCAGCTTTTTCTTCTCAATTTCCATAATTACACTCCTTTGATAAAAATATTTCTAAAGTGAAAATAGAACCTGGCAGCCTATGAACACCTTTATAACTTACCTCCTGAAATCTCAAAAAACCGCTCAAAAAAGCGGGTCAATTTTTCCAAAACACTCTCACGCTTTTGTGAACGCTCTCCGCCTGGGGAAAAGCGTGACACGGGCGGTAAAACTCTGGCCAGAGCAGTCCCCGTGGTTGCAACGCTGCCGTTGCGAAACGCATTTCGGACAAATTTGTAAGCTTCATCGTGATCAAGATTTTCGTGCCTGATAATCTCTTCCAGTTCTTCGATCTTCTTTTTTTCCACGTATTTCCGCCAGTCTTCATCCACCACCGAATGGATATCAAGCGAGGTTATGAACTGGTTAATCAGGTCTTTCTTATTTCGCAGCTCAACGCTTGAGTCTATTGCCTTATTAATGTCAACAAGCAGTTCGCGGTTCTTGATGTGGTCTTCGTGGTATTTTTTAACAAGCTCTAGAATATAATCAATATTGATCTCTATTTGCTTAATCAACTCCATCTCAAAAACGAGATCATCGTTGATATTCTCCTTTTCCCCTTTACCTGTTTTGCGAAACTCGTTGTAAAGGTCGATGTAAGCACTGTGATAATCTTGGAAATCCCGTTCGGATAAAATTTCATTGCCTGCAAACTCGTCGAATGTAACCAAAATATTTTTCACCCGCAGAATCGCGCCATAGAGCCGGATGAAATCCTTTTGATTTTGTTCCCCCATAATTCGCTCACCAACCGGGAATTTTTGTTGAAGTTCTTCTACCAGGCTGACATAACCACGGACTTCCTTTTCTCCGTCTTTGTAGCCGTTGTAGTACTCGCCATAGGTTTTCAACAACACGATTCCGCTGGCTTCCTTGTCGCCAAATAGCGCAATGGATTCATTGGTCGCTTTTTCCAGATTGCGGAAGCAGACAATATTCCCAAATGTCTTGACGGTATTTAAGATGCGGTTTGTGCGGGAAAACGCCTGAAGTAAACCATGCAATCGCAGATTTTTATCAACCCACAAGGTATTGAGCGTCGTCGCGTCAAAGCCGGTCAAAAACATATTGACCACCAGCAGAATATCCACTTCCCGATTTTTCACTCGATCACTGACATCTTTATAGTAATTCTGAAATTTATCGGAAGAGGTGTCATACGAAGTCCCGAACATAGCATTGTAGTCCTTGATCGCGTTCTCAAGGAAATCCCTAGAGCTCTTATCAAGGCCGCTGGTATCCTCTGAGTTCTCATCCATCACACCATCGAGTTCTTCCTCGTTTACACCAAAGCTGTAAATGAGCGCCACTTTAAGTTTTTTGTCACTCGGCAAATCTTTCAACTGTTTTTTAAATTCGGCGTAGTATTTCTTGGCCACATCGATGGATGAGACGGCAAAAATGGAATTAAACCCAGCTAGTCTTCGGTCCTTAAGTTTATAAAAACTGTTCCGTTTTGTTTTTTGATCGAAATGATCCCGGATATATTGGACAACCTTTTCCAAACGTCCCGGTGCGGCAAGTGCAGCTTCACGATCAATGTCGCGCACCTTCTTGTCTTCAATGTTTTCGGCTTCGCGCACGGTGGAAATGTAATCCACTTTAAACGGCAAAACATTTTTATCGGCAATGGCGTCCACTACTGTGTATGTGTGCAACTTATCGCCAAAAGCCTGTTCGGTGGTTTTACAGTCGGGACGACCGCCCGAAGAGGCGTTCACGGCAAAGATCGGCGTTCCTGTAAAACCGAAAAGATGGTAGTTTTTGAACGCCTTGGTAATGGCAGCGTGCATTTCGCCAAATTGCGACCGGTGACATTCATCAAAGATCAGCACGATATGGCCGTCAAATATTGTATGCTTCTTATTGCGGCCGATGAACCGGTCGAGCTTTTGGATCGTGGTTATGATAATGCGCGCGTTTGCATCTTCCAGTTGTCTTTTCAATATAGCCGTGCTGGTATTGCTGTTAGCCGCGCCTTTTTGAAATTTGTCATATTCGCGCATGGTCTGATAATCAAGATCTTTGCGATCGACGACAAAAAGGACTTTGTCAACATAGGGCAGTTTGCTCGACAGTTGGGCAGTCTTGAAACTGGTCAGGGTTTTGCCCGAGCCAGTGGTGTGCCAGATGTAACCGCCCGCCTTAACGGTGCCAAGTTTTTTGTAGTTTGTGCTGACTTCGATTTTACTCAGTATTTTCTCGGTCGCTACGATCTGATAGGGCCGCATCGCCAAAAGCTGTTTCTCGGTAGTGAAAACGCAATAGCGGGTAATGATACTGAGCAGCGCATGCTTGGCAAAAAAGGTTTTGGCAAAATCTATAAGGTCGGTAATGGGCCTGTTGGTCGCGTCCGCCCACCAACTCGTAAACTCAAAGCTGTTGCTGGAGCGTTTCCCTTTTTTAACTGCGCCTTCACTTGATTCTCTAATGTGCTCTGAACGCGTGGTATTGCTGTAGTACTTGGTGTGCGTGCCGTTGGAAATGACAAATAGCTGCACGTATTCAAAAAGCCCGGAACCTGCCCAAAAACTCTCTCGCTGGTATCTGTTGACCTGATTGAAAGCCTCCTGAATCGCCACACCCCGCCGTTTAAGCTCAACATGCACGAGCGGCAAGCCGTTGACCAGAACCGTCACGTCGTAGCGGTTGGATCTTCGACCTTCTTCGGTAGCGTATTGGTTAATCACCTGCAAACTGTTTTCGTGAATCTTATCCTTGCGGAGCAGATAGATATTTTTAACTGTTCCGTCATCCCGCTTGAGATTTTTGATGTAGTCTTCCTGAATAGTGGCTGTTTTTTCGGCAATGCTCTGGTTGGGATTGGCGATCTCGCTGGTAAAAAATCTTTTCCATTCCTTATCAGAAAAAGTGAAGTCATTCAGTTTTTCCAGTTGTTGGCGCAGATTAAGCACCAGATCGGCTTCAGAAGTAATACGCAGATAATCATATGCCTGTGATTGCAACTGCTCAATAAAAGCACTCTCCAGCTCCGCCTCGCTCTGGTAGTGTGTGGCACGTTTTTTATCGGGCGTGTATTCTGCCACAACTGTGCTTTGCGAATTTTCTGCCACCAAATTGTATCTGTTATTATCTGGCATTTTCTTGTTCCAATGGTTTAAAAGTAAGCAGCTTGTCCCGGTAGTATTCGTATTGCTTTCTTCGGGCATTTAGTTCCGCCGGTAAGCCAACAGAGATGTCATTCACCAATGCATCGAATTTATCAAGAATGGCAACAATGTCCTCTTGTTTAGCGAGGGGTGGGATGGGGATTTTGATTTTCTCCATTGCATTACTCATGATTTTGGGGTTACCCATCCCAGCACTAACGTGTTTTTTGGAAACTGTCGCCAAGATATACGAAAGGAATTTCGCAGATACATTATCAACCTTAACTCTCAAAAGACCACAAACATTTGTGATGCTAAATTTACCAATGCGGTAGAAAATTGAACCAGCGTTTGCCCCGTCAGTCGTCCATGTCACATATTCTCCGTCATAGTCGTAAGTATTGATACGGCCAAAGACGCCGTCGTCAGCTGTCTGAGACGAATAAACCGGATAGTCACCAGCATTGTTTCTCAGGTAGTCTTTTGACATAACTCTGCCACGATTGATTTGGCAAACATCGCCAATGCTCTTAAACTCCACATCATCCCCAAACGTCAACAACTCCTCCCGATAATACTCATACTGCTTCTTCCTCGCCTCCAGCTCCGCCTCCAGCTCCGCCTCCAGCTCCGCCTCCAGC
>CALFER010000097.1 GCA_937951895.1 uncultured bacterium | reverse complement strand
ACGACTTCCTCGCCGTCGAACGGAACATGGTGCGCAAGATCAATCAGGTCTGGCGTGAGAATGTTTCCGAATCGATGAAAGACCTCGTCGAAATGATGGACGGCATCAATCAGGAGGTTTCGGAGGAAATGATCTCGCAGATCATTCTCCCATACCTGGACGTCCATCTCGCCGAATCGTTCTACTCAGATCCGGATCTTCGGAAGACCGTCAAGGCTTCGGTTCAGCGCACCTATCGGCTATCGAAAGCCCAGATCGCCAAAGAAGTCGGTGTCAAACTTGCCGGCACCTCGGCGATCGACGAGCAGGCCAAGACCTGGCTGCAACTCGACACGCGGTTCTGGCTGCGTCACCGGTGGGAATCCCACATCCGGGAGCGCATCCAGGACACCGCACGCAAGATCGGCATCGAGCAGGGCCTCGGCCGGCGCGAGGTCGGTCGTGCGATGGCATCCGCGTTCAAGGGTGTCTGCGGTGAGTCTGCCTATTACTGGGAAGTCGTCGGATCGGCAACGGTCACGCGGGGGCGCTCCTGGTCAAATCTGACCGGATTTCAGGATGCTGGGATTAAGAAGAACATCTGGCAGACGGTGGGCGATGAGCGTGTCTGTCTGATCTGCGGCCCGCTCGATGGGACGGAATTCTACACCCAGGACGGAATCGACCTTATGAGAGAGGCGATGGCCGAGACCAACCTCGTCGCAGTCCGGAACATTACGCCCTGGATAAATTACAGCACCAAAGTCGCCAACGAGGGTGGATCGAAGCCGTTCTACTGGTCCGAGCACAACGCCAAGGGCGAGATCGTCAAGAAACACTACTTCGGTGCCGAGAAGCTGAAAGACGGGAAGTTTCTGACTGGAATCGGCACGTCCGAACCGCAGGCCCACGGTGGGTGCCGATGCAGAAAGGTCGCCGCATGAAACTGAGATTCACGAAGCCTGTTGAGTTCCGAGCCGAAACAGTGACTGGATCGTCCGAACCGAAGTGGATCTACCGGGACAAAACCGGAGCGATCGTTTCTGCGGACACTCCGGATGCGATTCGATATCGACGTTTCTGGGGCTTTGTCTCGACTGAAGCTGTCGATTTCTACAATACGATCGTCGAGCGGAACGCCGTCATCGAAGCCTGGCCGACCTACGTCAAGCAGGGCGGGAACGTCCGCGTAATGCATGAGTCGGAACCAGCCGGAAAGATATTCGAGGATGACTACGAATACCGGCAGGAAGGCGTCTATGCGGGCGTTTCGATTCCCGAGCACAAGGCCGATGTCCTTCGCGACATCGACTCCGGATTGATCAACGCCTTCTCTCTGGGTTTCAACCCATACGATTACAGCCGAACCAGCATCGAGTGGAGCACTAGCGATTCCTCTCCGACCCGATTCAAACGGATCAAGATCGCTGAGGTTTCCCTCGTCGACGCCGGTGCCACGCCCGGCACGGATATCAAAGAAGAACGATCCATCACAAGCGATCAAGAAGACACCCTGTTCCGGCGCCTCTGGAACCGGATCGCAGGGATGCTGAATAGACAACCCGCGGGGACGCTCCCCGCAGAACCACAGGAGGACGAAATGACTCCCGAACAATTCGAAAAACTGATGGCGAAGATCGACTCGAAGATCGAAGAGCGATTCACGGCCATCAAAGGGGAGCTGGGTACGATCGTTGAGCGCGCCGCACAGGTCACCAGCCCCTCGGGTGCACCGTCAGGAACACCCCAACCGCCCCCGGCACAGCCGACCGGTGGCACCGAGAAACCGATCGAGCAGAGAATCGCTGAAGCGGTCACCTCCGCCAACGCGCCTCTCATCGCGAAGATCACCACGCTGGAGACCGAACTCACCACGATGAAACGGTCGATCAGCACGGATGAACCCCTTTCCGCGGACCAGATCGATGCGCAACTGACAGCTGCTGAAGCGGCCCTCGAGGAAGCGCGGAAAGCCGGTCCGACTCCGAATCAGAAGGTCAGCTTCATCCGCCACACCGCGGCCGGCCGCCCGCTCACCATGGGTGATCTTGGAGGTGAAGAATGAAACCGCAATTCCGCAAGATTTTCGGTCCGCGCATGGAAGAGCTGATGAAGCGCGCCGCCATGCTGTTCTCGGAGCTCGACGCCGACGCGAAGCTCCCGGTCGATCACGCGAGGCTGTTCGTCAACCAGATGCTCGGCATCGACATGGATT
>CALFER010000096.1 GCA_937951895.1 uncultured bacterium | reverse complement strand
TGGAGGCGCCGGGATTGCATTCCACGATTCCCCGGAATCCTCGCTGACGTTCACCACCCCCTCATCCAGATGGACGATCAACCGGGGATAACTCCGGGACACCGCAAACGTTCCGGACAGGTTCCCCCGCGGGCCGATTTCGCGGAATACCGCACCTGAAGCATGATCGGAGAGGAAGAAAAGACCTCCGATCAGCACCACTGCCGACAATACGAATAATTGATGCTTCTGCATGCTCTCTTGTCTCCGAAAGCTGTTGTCCTTCCCGGTCCACGGAAACATCGAACGAATAATCATACGGATTGTATCTTTTTACAGGGAACGACGCAATGTCTGAGACGCATTCCGGAAGCAGATGGGCATTACGGAACACAGCGAAGGATCATGACCGTGAAATCGTCCGTATACGCTTCATTCCCTGTAAACTCGCGCGTCGATCGAATGACCGCCTGGATGATCTCCCAGGGCGTGAGATGCCGGGTTCGGCGCGTAACATCCACGAGACGCTCGAAACCATACTGGTTTTCCTCCCGATCGAGACATTCAATCACACCATCGGTATAGAGCATCACCAGATCGCCCGGTTTGAGCAACAATGCGGCCCTGGAGTAGTCCGCGGACTGAAACACACCCAGAACCGGTCCTCCCGCTATCAACTCCTCGGTGCTTCCATCCGCCCGGATCAATACGGGAGGGGTATTCCCGAAATTCGAATAAAGAAACTCGCCGGTTTCAGGAGTCAACACCCCATAACTCGCCGTGACAAAATCCGATTTCCGGGATGATTCGCGGAGTTGGCTGTTGAGAACATCACCGATTATCGAAGGATCCGGATTCTGCTGCATGTTGGCACGGAGCAGAGCGCGGAAGGCCGACATGATCAGCGCGGCCGAGATTCCTTTTCCGGAAACATCCGCTACGACGAGACCCCAGCGGTTTGTTTGAATCGGAAGATAATCGAAGTAATCCCCTCCGAGTTGATGGCATGGGATGCATATTCCGTCGATTTCATATCCATCGATCACAGGGGCTTCGTGAGGAAGAAGCTGAGTCTGGACATCGCGTGCCATGAGAATCTGCTCTTCGATTCGCTGTTTTTCGATCAGTTGCCGGTGCAGTAAAACCTTGTCAATCGCCATTCCTGCGGTGATCGCGAAAAAACGAAGCGTCTCGAGGTCGAGCGTGGAAAAGGCTCCGGGGCGATCGCTTTCCAGGTTGAGAGCACCCATCGCGCGCTGCTGTTTGATGATCGGCACGGCGATCTCGGAGAGTGTGGATTTTCGCCCCTCGACATAGCGGGTGTCCAGACGAACATCACTGACAAGCACTGACTCGGCAGTCCGGATCACATGCCCGATAATCCCGGCACCGGTGGTCAGCATCATGTCGTATTCCGGAGGTCCGGGATCAAACCCGCGCTGAGCCACACCGGCGATGATGGTTCGTACACGGTTCGGGATCAGATCTCCGATCGCGCGGTTGAGAACGAAGATGCCGGCCGCGTCGAATGGGATGATGGTGTGAATGGTATCGAGAAGGTAGTTCAGGATAAGATCCAGATCGAGCGTATCGCGGATCTCATCCGTCATCCTCATGAGCAACTCGCATTTCGTATCCGAACTCAATCCCGGTTTGTTCAATTCCATATCGTCACCTATCATCCGCGTAACGTCAGTGAATTTGCACTTACCGTGAACAGAAGAAACAGGGAACCGAAGGCAGCGATCGGATAGGCGAATTCCGGTGTATCCAATCCGATCATCACAACCGCCGCCACGGCACTGATCAGCATCAAAACGGTCATGCCAGTCAGAATCGCACGGTGTCTCGGGGTGCGTGTCGAGAATATCCCGGCAGTGGGAATGAGCAGAAACAGCGCGAACACAGAAATCGCGATCAGAAAACGGGCATGCGTCAGCGCCGCCGCAATGCCGCTCGTGATCGCCAGCCCCAGACACAGTCCAACCAGATTCGATGCGCGGATTTCGTCCGGGAGCAGGACTCGACGGGCGATCTTGTCCAGCCGCAGCATGAGATTGAACATCGGAACAGCCGTCCAGGAAAGAAACAACCAAACAACATACAGTATTCCGACAATGCCCCAGACGATCTGATGGTCCGGATCCGATCGGATGGCAGTTCGGGCGATTTTCGCGAGGATGAAGAGTCCCAGCACCAGAAGCCCTCTGACTCGTGGCGGCAGGCGGGACATCCACAGAAAATAGGCCAGTATCGGACGATACAGTCGGCTTCGCGCACGGAATGACTCGATGATGCCTTCACGCGCCCATTCGAAGTCAGGTTGGAGTCTGAGCGCTTCACGGAATCCGTCCATCGCATCATCGTACTTCCGCAGGTGCAGGTTCGCCCACCCGCGATTGGCATGCGACATCGCGTTATCCGGCTCCCTCATGAGCGCGTTCTGAAGCGACTCGGCGGCTCGTCCGGGCTGTCCGGATTTGACCAGTGCGATCGCCCGCGTGTTTTCACAATCCACGTCCTCGGGATCGATTCTCAACCCCTGCTCCGCCACGCGTATCGCATCTTTCCATTGCGCCTGCGCGAGATGGATGTTCGCTTTGAGGCGGAAGAAGCGGATATCATCCGCATTCAGCCTGAGCGCTTCATCGATCGAATGCATCGCCTCCGGATAATTCCCGGTATCGTGCAACACCACGGCCAGAATGAAGTGAAAACCGGGATGTTCGGGATTCAGCGAAACCGCATGACGCGCCTCATCCATGGCCTCACGGTAACGATCCAGATTCGCCAGAGTCAGCGCCATCAACGCACGCGGTTCAGGATCCGATGCGTCCTGCGCGATGCACTCCCGCAACTGCGCTTCCGCCAGATCGAACCTCCGCGTCCGCATCATCAGTCTCGCACGTTCAATCCCCTGTTCCATCCATCTGTCCTCTCTGTTTCGACCCTACACCTTCAGATACTTCGCGACATCGTCGTACATTCCATCCTGATTGGCGTACAGAATGTAGTTTCGAGCCGACGCCAGCCATTCCCGTGTCGATGGCTTCACACGAGCCGCAGCCTCCATCAGATCGGCCTGCGTGATCGGCATCGCCCGTCCGGATTTCATCGCCTGTTTGAGACGACTTTCCGTGGCCAGATCGACAACCGACTTCAGATCAGCACCCGAAAAACAATCGGTTTTCCTGACGATTTTTTCATAATCAATCGGTTCGATCAACCGATCCGACAGCATCAGTCTGAGAATTGCATGACGGGCTTCGGGATCCGGCGGCGGCACGAAGATGATCCGGTCAAAGCGGCCGGGCCGCCGGAACGCCGGATCGATATGCCAGGGCGCATTCGTCGCGCCCAGCAACAGTACACCGTCATTCGATGCAACCGACCCGTCCATTTCCGACAGGAACTGGTTGATCACATGCCGACCCGCCTGAACCCGCATATCACTCCGGCGCGCTCCGAGCGCATCGACCTCGTCGAAAAACAACACACACGGAGGATGCTTCCGGGCACACTCGAAGATCTCATGCAGATTCTTTTCACTCTGCCCCAGATACAGATCCAGAACCTCATGAATCCCGATCGGCATGAAGTACGCGTCGATCTCACCGGCCGCCGCCCGCGCCAGAAACGTCTTTCCGCATCCCGGCGGACCATACAGCAATATGCCGCCTCCCGCCTTTTTTCCATACGCCTGATACAGCTCGGGATGCTTCAACGGATGGATGATCTTCAGGCTGATTGCCTCTTTGACATCCCCCATCCCTCCGACATGCTCGAAACGGATCGTCGATCGAAGAACCGCCGGGCCATTCTGCTGCGGTGGGAGCGCCACCTCATCAGGTTCTGAATCAGAATCGAGATCGGGAAGCTCCTCACCATCGGTTGTGTTTTTAACGATCGGTGCAGGGAATTTTCGCAGAGTTTCTACACGTGGCGGAACCGAACCGGAAATCTCAGCCAAGAGCGATTCAGCGGCAAGAATGAGATGCGGAGGGGCGGCGCTTTTTTTGACGAGATCCTCCAGAATAACGATGGCCACCGACCGCCGCTCGATCTTCAGATACACGCTGGCGAGTCCCAGGAGGATGTCGGGATCCTCCGGAGCGACGAGGAGCGCCTGGCGGAATTCGGTTTCCGCTCCGGAGTAATCCTGATCACCGAGAAGTAGCCCGGCGAGATTCTTTCTCAGGGAAACGTTATCGGGATGCGCCGCAATGGCATCCCGCAAGGTCTGAATCAGAATCGGATCAAGACTCATATCCTGCTCCTTTCAGTACAGGAACAGGATATGAGAGACTCGGAGTTATCGCAAGCGTGGAAAGAAATTCACTCTTTCAGGTTCGACACCGACCTCACTCGCCCCAACCGAACGTGAATGACCCCATCTCACCGAACAGATCGGTCATCGCCGGATTCGTCATCGCCGCATACCAGGTGCAGGCCGCGAACGTTCCTGCGCCGGTCGGCCAGTCGAAGAGAGGCAGGACCGGGACCTGCGTCGATCCGGAGGGGAAAGTCGGATAGGCCGAGCTATAATTGTCGAAGCTGCCGAATGAGGGGGCGAAGTAGTAAGAGCCGGCGATTTCGAGAATGACGAAGAGCGGTCGGGTGACGGGGCCGCTCCCGGAGTTATGCACCGTCACGGAGCACCCGCAGATGTCTCCCGGAGTAAACAGATCGTGCGGCATGCTGATCGATACGCGTGTCTTCGCGCAGCGCGACGAGGCGGTCCTGGGTTTGCTGACCGCCAGTGCCCCGCCGAAATGATCGTCTGCTTCCGCTGCTCCGGCTATCCCGTCGGAGTTCTGAGACCAGACCTGCGCGCGTGTCGAGACCAGTCCGGATTGCGCCCCTCTCAGTATCGTCACCGTTCCGGCCCTGAGTTGCGCGTCCACGGTCTGATCTTCCGCGGCAACCGCCACATCCCCAAACCCGTCTCCGTCGAAATCTCCACACGTAACGGCGGATCCGAACGACGCGTTGGATTCCGGAACGCCCGGCACGATCCCCTCACCTTGTTGATATCGGGCATGATCGGCTGTCTGAACGCCCTGTGCGGAGCCAAAATAGAGATACATTGCGCCGGCGCCATTGAGGCTGTCGAAATCCTTTCCGGGCGCTCCGACGATCAGATCCGCATACCGATCGCCGTCGATGTTTCCCGAAGCCAGCGATTTCCCGAACAGATCCCGTTCCGCGCCGGGATACAGTGCGATATCGCCACTGAGAGTCACGCCGGACGATGAGCCGTAGATGACATGGACGATGCCTGTCAGTTCGCCGGCGCCAGAAATGTCCTCGCCGTAAGCGCCAACCGCCAGATCGTCGTATCCATCCGCATTGTAATCGCCGGTGGTGATCGCATACCCGAACAGGTCGTTTTCTTCCGGAACACCGGTGATTTCGCCGTCCCTGCCCTGCCAGAAACAGTCCGCTCCCGTTTCACTCAGACCGGACGCCGAGCCATACACGACGTGAACGCAGCCCTGACCGCTGGTGGCCTCGTCGATGGATTCGCCGGTGGAACCGATCACGAGATCCGCGAAGCCATCGCCATTGATATCGCCGGCAGCCAGTTCAGACCCGAACTCATCATACTGTTCGGTTGGATTTTCGGATCCGAAGCTGTTCTGAACGTAGTAATGCGATGCGTTCAGGTCCAATCCGGCCGCGCTTCCCGGAAAAATCCAGACCGCTCCGGCCCATTCCAGTTCTCCGATAGCTTCGCCGGAAGCGCCGACCGCGAGATCATCGAAGCCGTCGTGGTTGAAATCGCCGGCGGCCAGAGACCATCCGAAGCGATCATCCGCTTCCGCACCGCCGGGAACGCCATCGGAATCCTGAGAAATGAATTGCGGTTGAGGGGAATTGAGCTGGTAGCCGAGTTCCGAGCCATAGAGGATATGGACCAGCCCTGCATACGGGAGCGCGCCGATGGACTCGAGCGGGACACCGATCGCGAGATCCGAGTAGGTGTCGCCATTGAAGTCACCCGAAGCCAGCTCTGACGAAAAACTGTCGTTTTCCTCGTGGGTTTCGAGCGTCGTGAGCATCTCCTGGGTGTAGATTGCATTGTTCCGATCGGTCAGACCGGCAATCGTTCCCTGCAACACATGACAGACTCCGGTGTCAACCTGCCCGTCATAATCCTCATGATACGCACCGATGATCAGGTCGGCATAGAGATCGCCATTCGAGCCGATTGCGGCAGGACCCGACGCGATGCATCCGATGACAGTCAATAGACAAATTGTTGCTTTACCGTGTTTCATTCTGATTACCTCTCTGTTTATTCGTTCCAGGAAAATTCCCATGAACTGAAGGTTCCAATGATCGATGTCACGGCCGTGTCGGTCAGGGCGCCATAGAAGGTGCAGCCACTGAACGAGCCGACACCGTGCGGCCAGATGAATTCCGGCAGGACCGTGACCTGGGTACGACCCGGCGGAAATGTGGGATATTCATCGAGATAATGATCGTAGGGTCCGAAAGACGGCGCGAAATAAAAGGCACCGGCCACCTCGAGAATCACGAAGAGGGGGTTGGCGATGGCCGAGGATTCCGCGTTGCAGACCGTGACCGTGCAGCCGCAGGTGTCTCCGGGATGAAACAGCACACCCGGCATCTCGATCGATACGCCCGTTTCCGTGCAACTCGACGGCTGACTGCGCGTTTTACTCACGGCAAGCGTCTGGCCGAAAAAATCGGCCGTTTCACAGGTTTCCGCAATATCGCCCGTATCCTGAGTCCACGCCTGGGCACCGGTCGAGGTGATGCCGGACGCCGAGCCTCTCAGGATGTGTACAACCCCGGCACCACCGATTGCTCCGACATCCTCCGATAGCGCTGATGCGGCAATATCCCAGTATCCATCTCCATCGAAGTCAGCCGATACGACCGAGTAACCGAATTGATCCAGATCGGCCGGGGTTCCTTGAACGAATCCATCATTGACATGAAAGACGCTGTCGACGGAAAAATCGAGCCCCAGGGCCGATCCATAGTACACATACACGGCACCGCTGTGATTGAAACCCTGCACATCGAAGCCGGTCGATCCGGCGATCAGGTCCATGAAACCGTCGCCATTGAGATCCCCCATCGCCAGCGAATGACCGAACTCGCCGTCGTCCACGAGAGGGAAGAACGATTGGACACCGGTCGTGACAACACCCGATTCAGTGCCGAAGAAGATGTGAACCATGCCGACATTCGATCCGATTTCCGTAATGTCTTCACCCCGGGAAGAGACCGCGATATCATCGAATCCATCCGCATTGATATCTCCGGTTGAAAGAACCCCGCCAAATGAATCGTAGGCCTCCGGGCCCCCCGGAACATCCGGATTCATGCCCTGCCAGAAACACTGCGCTCCGGTTGTGACCAGACCGGCAGCGGAACCGAACATCACGTGCATGCATCCCTCCATATCGTTGATTTCATCGATTGACTCGTTGCGGGAACCGATCACCAGATCGGCGAAGCCATCCCCATTGAGATCTCCGACGGCCAGTTCATCACTGAACCCATCGTACTGCTCTGTGGGATTGCTCTCGCCCAGATCGCCCTGTTCGAAAACCTGAAGACCACTGGTGGTCAGGCCGGAGGCGCTGCCGGGGAATATGAACAGGGCACCGGCGCCCGCCAGGGGACCGATGGACATTCCGGGAGCACCGATCGCAATATCATCATATCCGTCATGATTGAAATCTCCGGCAGCCAGCGCGTCTCCGAAGTCGGCGGATTCCTCGACATTTCCGGGAACCCCCGGGGTTTCCTGCGAGATGTACTGAGGCACCGGATTTCCCGACTGAAAGCCCTGAGCGGTTCCGTATATGACATGCACGACACCGGCATTGTTCAATTCACCGATGTTCTCGCTTGGAACTCCGATTGCGCAATCCGAGAACGAATCACCGTTGAAGTCGCCACAGACGATTTCCGCTCCGAATTCATCGAAACTTTGGGAGGGATCATCCGGGGTCAGATCGCTCTGAGTAAAGAACTGGTTGTTCCCGTCAGTCAACCCTGCGGACGATCCGTAGATCGCGTGAATTGCGCCGCAACTGAGGGATGTTCCGATTGTTTCATTCGGGACGCCGATGATCAGGTCCGAGAAACCATCTCCGTTGATTCCATGCGTTACAGGCAGAGCCAAGGCGAGCGCCGCACATGTGATCATGACACTTCGAATCCCTATCAACCGTCTCATCGTTCTTCCTCCTGATTGTCCTGGCTAAAATATAACCCGAAAAATGAAATTCAGATCCGGATCTCATCCGGTCTTGGGTCCCGATGCTTCTCTATATAACGCCTGTTTATCGTTTTGTCAAGAAATTTTTTCAGGTTTTTTATCGCCTGGCCGCGTCATCCGTCGCCATGGTGGACTGAGAGCCGAGGATCAGGCCGGTGAAAGCGATCGCGAGAGCGAGAATCAATCCGGTCAGGCCGGGAATGGCGTACCATGCGAGCATATCGGTTGTCAGGGGAAATCCCTCGATGCTGAAGACGACCAGGAAGGCCGTCATCGATGCCAGGAGCCCCCGGCGGGCCAGGATGACGTATGCGAGAATGGCGACGATGGGGGTCATCACGGCAAACGACCAGGGGGACGCGTATCCGAGCACCCCCCAGAGCAGACCGTAACTGACGGAAAAAACACTATTCGCGAGGATTTCGTGACGGATCACCGTCCGGATGATCGAATAGAAAAACAGCGCGACGATCGACAAGGTCACGCTGACCGGAATCTGGCTCAGGCAGTACGCCAGTGCGTAACGGAAGCGAAGCGACACATCCGCCAGGGAGGCTGTTGTGCCGGAGTCGAACGGAATCCGTCCGCTCCAGACGGCTATCCGCGCATCGAGCTGTCCGGCCAGCACCGCCACCGCACCGCCCATGGCCCCCGTAAACAGGCTCCGGCCGATCCCCGGATCCCGGATCTTCCACCTCAACAGCTTGTTCCAGTCGATCAACACATGCGGAACATGACGCCGGGCCAGCGGTTCGAGACCGGCATAGAAAATCCATGCAAACAAGGGTCCGAACAGGATCAAATCCAGATACAACCCGCCGAATACCTCAAGCGGATGCGCCACATGCCCCAGACGAAAGATCCATTCCAGCAGCGTCGCCAGCACCAGCAGCACCACCAGCTTGAACGCCCCTCGCAAATCACACCGCTTCCGCCGGATGTGCATCACCGCCAGCACCAGCGATATCAGAAACATCCCGTTCTGAAACGGCAGATATACCCAGAGCTGCCGAACCCGAACGGCATCCGATATCTCCAGCCGTCTTTTAGTATTATCGATATCTTTTAAAAGAGAAAAATACGTGATGCGCTGTCGCAGTGTCGCCGCCGATACCTCCCAACACTGTTCCGGATCGTCACAGTCGTTTTGCCGCCAGGTCAGTACGCGATCCGCGATTACCGGTGGAGGTCCGGCAGTTGTTTCAGAATACTGTGTATCGTCCAATCCAGCGTGCTGAAACCAGCTCCCCCAGTCCGGAACGGGTTGATCTGCGGGGGAGTCTTCGAGCGCCAGCGGATGAACCGAGACGAGTTGCAGGTGGCGGAGGGTGCGATCGAGACGCAGCATGATGACGATGCCGCCGATCACGTCCGCAAAGGGTCTCCGGGCATCCTCGCGATCGTCCGCCGTCCGGTTCACCAGCCAGCGTGTCGGTTCGGCCGGATCGAGCTGGTAGACCTTCTGGAACCAGAACAGGAGATTTTTCGAGGGGTCCGGCTCGGTCGGATCATTCAGATAGCCATAATCCGATCTCAGTTCATTCGTTTCGTATCCGGCTTGTTCGAGGAGCGTTCGGGCATCTTCCACCATCACTTCGGGCGACTTGATTGATTCGGGCAATTGTCGTCCGATGCTGCCGGAATTGAGCCAGATCGCGAGCATGGTGATGAGGAGGACCGCGAGGTTCAGGGCGAAGGTCCGGCCGTGAATCGACGTGCCGGCCGGCGCGCGTGCGACCAGATCCGCGGGAGGCGTGACCCCCGCCTGCCCCGCGACGCGCAGGGCATCGATCCCCGGCAGCATGGCGGCCAGATGCAGAGTCGATTCGGGACGGTTCGACGGAAGCGGCTCGATTGCGGCCATGATTGCCCGGTCGAACCGCGGGTCGATCCCCGTCACCACCCGTGAGGGCGGCTCGGGGGGATGTTTGGTCATGAGTCCTGCAAGCTGGAAGATCGTCCGCGCCCGGTAAGCCGGATGGCCGGTAATTGCTTCGTACAGCACCAGCCCTAACGCGTATATATCGCTCTTCTCGGAAAACGCCCCGGCCGATGCGAGTTGTTCGGGCGCCATATAGGCCGGTGTTCCTCCCGCCACAATCTCGCCGTCGTCGATCCCCCGCGAGGCCGCGATTCCGAAATCCATGATTTTCACGTTGCCTTCGTGATCCAGCATGATGTTCGCCGGTTTCAGATCACGGTGGCAGATCGATTTGCCGTGCGCTGCCGCGAGTCCTTCGCAGAGTTGTCGTGCCATCACCAGCATTTTGTCCTGGGGAATCCGCCCGATTCTGCGCAGGAGCGTCGCGAGATCCTCGCCGCGGACATACTCCATGACGATGAAATGCCGTCCGTTGTCCTCACCGGCATCGAACACCTGGCACACATTGGGATGCGTCACGCGCCGCGCCAGCCGGACTTCGTTGATGAGTCGATCGAGTGCCTTCTGCGAGGTCGACAGGAAGAACTTCTGTGCGACCGGGATCTTGAGCACAGTATCGTCCGCCCGGTAGACCGATCCCATCCCGCCCCGACCGATCAGTCCCGAGATCCGATATCGTCCCGCAACGATTTCACCTGGCACGAGTTCCGCCGGTGGTCTTCCCGTAACAGGCGCATCGATCGTTACCCCGCCCGGCTCCGCCGTCTCATTTTCCGCTTCGGATTCATGATACCGCAGCAGTGACTCGACCTCCTCGCGCAATGCCGTGTTCCCCTTGCACAGCACATCGAGTCTGCCCGGCCGTTCCTCACGGGGGAGTCCGCACAATTCCAGGAAAATCGCTTTCGCCCGGGCGTGATCGCTCATTCCGGCCGCTCCGTCCCGGCATCCAGGGCCCGTTTCAGCCACGCCCGCGCGTGCGTCCAGTCGCCCTGCACGGTCCGGAGCGATACCCCGAGATGCCCGGCGATCTCATCGAAGGACAACCCCCCGAAAAAGTGCATCTCAACGATCTTCGCCTCGCGGGCATCCTCCGCCTCCAGCTTTTCGAGCGCTTCGTGGATCGCGAGAAACGTCTCGCAATCGAGATTGGCGTCGAACGGGAGATCGATTCGGCTGTCGAGTGTGACGCGGGTGAGATTTCCTCCGCGTTTTCCCCGGTGACGCCGGCGGATCAGGTCGATCAGCACGCGCCGCATCATCATGGCGCCGACGGCGAAAAAGTGCGTCCTCCCCTGCCAGCTTGCGCGAGTCTGATCGGCCAGACGCAGATAGGCCTCATGAACGATCATTGTCGGCTGAATCGCGCAGTCGGATGGCGATCGGCTGAGATACGCGCGGGCGAGCTTGCGGAGCTGATCATAGACTTCCGGAAAGAGTTCATTGACGTTCATCGCGGAAGCGATTTTGCATCTTTCATGCCCGAGAATCAATAGACGCGCCCGTGACTCGATCTCATTTACGACCATTGGGCGTTCTCGTTGTCGTTATCGTAATCGCACTCCTCACCCCCCTCATCCTCGGCATCGCACCCCTCCCCGGAAAAATTCTGCGGGTTTTTTTCCTTCCCGGCGCGTAGTAATGTGCCGGGAGATCGTCTCCCGGTTGATTCGTGAAAGGATTCGCCCATGAAATCTCTGCCGTTTGCCCTTCTTCTGCTGCTCGCCACCATCGTGCCGGTCCATACTCTCGCCCTCGATGGGTTCACCCTCCACGGCCTCGTCGTCGATTCCGCCTCCCAGCAGCCGATTCCCGACGCACTGGTCAGTTCTCCCTCGTTCGGTGAGATTCGCACCGATGCGGACGGTCGATTCGAGATGGCGTTCACGCGGCCGGCGCGCGTCCAGTTGCATGCGTTCAAGGAAGGCTACATCGAATCGACCCTGACGATCCGGGGGAACGAAGGCGAGTCGCCCGAGGTCCGGATTGCGATCGAAAAGCTGCCGATCTACAGAGACGAGGCGCTTGTCGAGGCGGACCCGATCGACGAAATCGAGCCGGTTCAGAAGATGACGCCCGAGACCGTCGTTCAGGTTCCGGGGGCGTTCGAGGATGCCATGCAGTCTCTGCGTGCCATGCCGGGAGTCATCGGAGGCGACGATTACTCGGCCCGTTTGTACGTCCGAGGTGGTCGGCCGGATCAGAACGGGATCTATCTGGACGGGATTCCGATTTACGATCCGTATCGTTTGTTCGGATTCACGAGTCTGTTCAACCCCGAGACGTTGAAATCGGTCCGGTTGTTTCCCGGCGGTTTCGACGTGCGGTATGGAGACCGTCTGTCCGCGGTCATCGATGTCGAAAACCGGCACGGCACCATGTCGCGGCTGTTTTCGGGCAGCATCAACACGAGTCTCACGAATGCCAATCTCATGGCTGAAGGCCGGCTTTTTCCGGGCACCCCCTCCAGCTATCTGATTTCGGCCAGGCGCACCTATTACGACGTTCTTCTGAAAGCGATGGACGACAGCGACTCGTCGTATCCGAGTTTCACCGACGGGCAGGCGATCGTGTACATGCAGCCGGCGCCGGAGCACGAATGGAAACTGACCGCGCTCGTCACGGATGAAGGCACGGCGCTCTCGGAGGATCTGGATGAAGACAAGGATGAGACGGATCACATCAAGGTCGGCGACGATCAGAAAAACTACATTGTGGGTCTGAACGGGTCTCATCTGTTCGGACGCAGTCTGCGCTTGAGTTATCTGCTGTCGTCCGCGCGCAATCAGCAAGTGTCCGATGTTCTGTTCCGCGAAGGGGAGACGGCGTTTGAAACATCCATCGCCCAGGATCTCGACAGCACCGCCAACCTGTTCCGGCCCATGCTCGAGTATTACACCGATTCCCACACCGTCATCGCCGGAGGCGAACTCATGCGGAGCCTCAACAAGGTCACCTTTCAGATCAACACGGACGATCCGCGGATCGACATCCCCGACAGTTTGCGGGACTTCGACACCCGCCAGAATTTCAACAAGTACGGGGCCTTTCTTCAGGACACCTGGGAAATCATCCCGGAACTCGAACTGCAGGGCGGTGTTCGCTGGGATCGATCGACCCTGAGCGACATGAGTGAATGGAGTCCGCGTGCGTCATTGAACTGGAGCCCGGTCGAGAGCCTGCAGGTCCGGGCGGCATGGGGGCAGTATTGTCAGTTCCCGAGTTACGAATCGCTGCAGGGTGACGGGTATTTTCTCGACCTGCGCGGCATCAAGGATCTCGGTTTGAAACCCGAACGCGCCATCCATTATCTGCTCGGGACGACCTACGAGAGCCGGTCCGGATGGGAACTCACGGCGGATGTCTATTACAAGGATCTCAGCGATCTGCTCGAATCGGGCGAAGAACCCGAAACCGTGCTCGTGCTGGATGAAAACGACCAGGCGCATCCTTTTACCCGCGACAGTTCGACCTTCATTCCACAGAATACCCGTGAGGGGTATGCGCGCGGGATCGATCTGTCCTTCACGCTGCTCGACAGCCCGGATCGCCCCTATTACGGCATGGCGACTTATACCTACAGCGAGGCACGGAGCCGATCGAAGGGCGAAGACTACCAGTGGGAATCCTGGGACCGCCGCCACACGCTCACACTCACCGGCGGCTATCAACTCTCGAAGCATTGGGACGTCGGATGGAAGTGGCAGTTCGGCAGCGGGTTCCCCTACACCCCCCTCACACGGATTATCCGGGTGGTGGAGGATCTCGATGGGGACGGCGTGTATGAACCGGATGCCGGAGAAACCTTCACGTATCAGCGCGAAGATCCGGAAAACAAAGAAAACACGTCCCGATATCCGTTGAATCACCGGCTCGATCTGAGAGTGCAGTACAAGCGCACCTGGGGAGCGCTCGATGCGACGTTCTATCTGGATGTGATCAACGCCTACGGCCGGGACAACATTCAGAGTTACGATTACAACGAGGATTTCACGGAGCGCGACGAGGAAACCGGGATGCCGTTTCTGCCGTCATTCGGTGTCAAACTGAAGTATTGAGGTTATGGTTTTTTTCAGAGAACCGCGTTGACGGCCACAGGCCGTCGCGTTGGAATCGGGTTTGTTTTCCGGTATGCTCCGACCATGATGTTGGTACTTCGTCGACGCTTTGCGGAGCCGCTGTGCTTCTGGTTGCTCGCCGTCGCCGTCTTCTCGGCCTTCGCTCTCCCGAACCGGACGCAGTTCGGCCCGGACGAAGCGATGCATTTCATGACGGTTGCATTCTACTATACCCAGCAGCGCATGCCGCGAGCCGACGATCCCGCCATGCTGCTCGGAGGCCAGATCCACCAGCCGCCGCTGTATTACGCGCTTTCAGCCGTCGCCCTGCATGGTCGCGATGGACTGATCACCGCGGTCGGGAACTTGAAACCGGTCCGCTCGTCGCAACAGGCTCAACCGACACGGCTTCTCATGAAACACGCCGAGCCGGAAAAGGCGATCAACCGAGCTGCCGATCAGCCCGACCGCGTCCGGTTTCTGCGTTTTTTCTGGATTCCGTTCAACGCCCTGACGATCGTTCTGACGCTGCTGACCGGCCGGCTGCTGTTTCCCGTCATTCCCGCGATCGCAAGGACCGCGGCGATTCTGCATCTCTTTCTTCCCCAGTTCGGCTTCATCTCATCCGTCATCAACAACGATCATCTGGCCAACCTGATCGTGTCGCTGTTGATTTACGAAACCGTCCGGGTGTTTCGATCGACCCCGCCGACGCTGCACACGGCCATCCGGATCGGCATCGTGAGTGCCTTGTGTTTCTGGATCAAGCTGACCGCGTTGCTCTGGGTGCCGATGTTGTTCTCCGCGCTTTTCCTGCGATCCCGCGCCCGGTTGATCCACGTGTCGACCTCGGCCGCGATCATGAGCGCGTTCGGGGCGCCCGTATGGATTTACAATCTCATGGTCTGGGATCATCCCTTCGCCTTCACGATTCTGCATCGATTCCATCGCATTCTCTTTTCACCCCGAACTCTGACCGACCTGTCCCCGGGATTCACGTATCAGACTTTTTTCGGTGCGTTCGGACCGACCGCTGCTTACCGTCTCGATCCGGTTCTGTATTCCTGCTATTTCCTTATCCTGCTCCTGGCTGTCGCCGGGTACGTCCGGTCTCCGGTTTCGCCGGACCCCGTCGATCGGCGCGATTGTCGCTGGCTCCGTTTCTTTTTGCTTTCCGGAATCGCTCTCGGAGTGGCGTCCCTGATTCATTATTCGCTTGAAATGCTGGGAGGCGACCAGGGGCGTTATCTGTTCACGGGGCTGTCCGCCGTGTCGCTGCTCGCGGCCGAAGGCCTGTATCGTCTGTCGCCCCGCTCCCGTGCCGATCTCGTTTCCACGCTCATCGCTTCCGGGTACATCCTCCTGTGGTTTCGCGCATACACCGACTCCTGGCTTCCCATTCTTCCGAGGTGAATTCGGCGCGCGATAATGGTATGTATGATCCCTGGAGGTGCCTCATGAATTTGGATTGGATCCTGGAATTTCCCGGTGCGATCACCATCAGCGACGCCGCAGGCATCATTCTGTATATGAACGACAAGGCCGTCGCCACGTTTCAGAAATACGGCGGAGCGAGTCTGATCGGCCGTTCGCTGATCGACGTGCATCCCGAACCCGCCCGCACGAAGCTGAAGAACATGTATGAAACGCGCACATCCAATACCTACACGATCGAAAAGAACGGCGTGAAGAAGCTGATCCATCAGTCACCCTGGTATCAGGACGGCGCATTCAGGGGATTCGTGGAACTGTCGATCGAAATCCCGGTCGACATGCCGCATTACATCCGCTCCTGATGTTTCGCACTTTATCTGCAGGTCTCGCGCTCTGGATCCTCCTGTCGCTGTATGCCCTGAACACGTCACTAAAGTCGAATCCTCAGGGCGACGAGCCGCATTATCTGCTGATGACCGTCAGTTTCATCCGGGATCATGATTTCGATCTGGAGAACAATTTCCGGACCCGGGATTTTGAGGCGTTCACGACCTGGAATCTGGAACCCCAGCGCGTACAGGCGGGAAGCGGCCGGCTCGTCACCGCCCACGAACCCGGATTACCGGTCCTGTGCGCCCTCCCGTATCTCGCCGGAGGCCGGACCGGCGTCACGCTGTTTTTGACCCTTCTGGCCGCCGTCGGCATTCTGCTCGTTCACAAACTCGCGTTGCTTCTGTCCCGACGCACGTCCACGGCCCGCATCGCCGCGCTTGTCCTGACCGCGTCGCTCCCGTATCCCCTTCTGGCCGGCATGGTGTTTCCGGACGTTCCCGCCGCGGTCCTGATCGTGCTGGCGCTGATTCTGCTGCTGCAGCCGGGAACGACCGTTGCGACACTGAGTTACTCGGCGGCCGTTCTGTGTGCGTTGCCGTTTCTGCACACGAAATACACGCTCTTTTCGATTGGTCTGGGACTCCTCATCATTCACGCGAAACGGCCGTCCCCGCGGGTGCTGCCGATTCCGTTCACGCTGATCGCCATTGGCGCCGCGGGGTATTTCGCCGTTCAGAACTGGATTTATGGCGATCCGCTCTTCCTGTTCCGTGTGCGCGCCCAGGGCTTCCTCAACCCGCTCGACGGCATCCTGGGCACGCTGTGGGATCGCGAAGCCGGGCTGTTGACATTCGCACCTGTTTTTTTATTGGCGTTGCCGGGGTATGTCGCGGCGCGCCGCGAGCATCCCGCGCTGCCCGGCGTGTCGGTGCTGGCCGCCCTGTATTTTCTCATGAACGCCAGCTGGATGGACTGGCACGGCGGCCACTGCCCTCCTTCGCGGTATCTCGTCCCTCTCCTGCCGCTGCTCGCCGTGTTCACGGGAATCGCCTGCACCTCCTCCCGGAAACGCGCCATGCCGATCCTGCTGCTCCTGGCGGCACCGACGCTGATGCAGACCCTGCTGTTGCTTGTCCGCGTTCCCGAGTCGGTCATCGTTCGAGGCGACGGTTACCGGATGCTCTGGGAGGGACTACCGGCCTGGATGCCGCATCTCTTCCCATCGCTGCTCAACCCCGACCGTTTCACGTATTCGCATGCCATCGCCCTGACCGTCACCGCGATCCTGGCCGTACTGATCCCGTTCGTCCGCGCTCACCGCACACGCAGACTGCTCATGATCGCCGCGCCGGTGGGAATTCTCACGGTGATTGGTTGCGGCCTGGGCGATTTCGGGTATCGTCAGGCACTGATCCGGACGCCGTTATCGGATCGCCCGCCCGCGCTCGTGTCGCCGCTCCCGGACGCCCGGTTCGACGATCAATTCCCGGATCTGGCCTGGTCGGAAGTCACCGGCGCGGACGGGTATCGCTGGCGGCTGATTTTTCCGGATGGGTATCAGGTGGCGGCCGAGACACACCGGGAGACGCGTCTGGATGTGCCGGATTCCTTTTCCGAGGCCATGCCGGACGGCGAATACACTTGGCAGGTTGCGCCGCTGAAAAACGGACGGCAAGGCATGCCGTCCGACATCCGAAAATTCCGATTCGTCCGCAACCCCTCATCCGGTCAGCACGAGGTCAATCGATGAACCCAGAACACCATTCGAACCGATATACAATCCTGGCCGCCGTCGCGACGGCGTTGCTACTGATGTTCGGCATTACGGACCACGATGCCTGGACACCGGACGAACCGCGCGAAACCCTGATGTCGCTCGACATGGCCCGGGGCAGTTCCTGGATCGTGCCGCAGCTCGCGGGCGAACCGTTCGTCGAAAAACCGCCGCTGTATTACTGGGTGGTGGCCTCGGCGATGCGACTGCTGCCGGAACAGATCAATCCGGCCCATGTGGCGAGGGGTGTGTCGGCCACATGCGGCGTGCTGATCCTGGCAATCGTGGCATGGTTCGCGGGCGGATTCGCCGAGCGGCGGGAAACACTCCTGGCCGTCTCAGTTCTCGGGACCATGACCGGATTTCTCGAATTGACCCACTGGATCCGGATCGACTCCGTCCTGAGTGTCGCCGTGGCGGGTGCGGCTCTGACCGGCATCGCGGGGATCGCCCGGGGAAAACCGGTTCTGCTGGTCCTGGCCGGATTTTTCACGGGCCTCGCGTTTCTCGCCAAAGGTTTCGTCGCCGTCGCGCTGATCGCCCCGGCGATTCTGGCTGCGTGCTGGTTCAATCGGGACCGGCTGCGGCAGAGTTGGTTCGGCTGGCCTGTCGGCCTGATCGCGATGCTCGTCCCGCCGCTCCTGTGGATCGCCGCCTACCGTTCCGAAGCCACGCCCGAACTGTGGAACGAATGGTTCTGGATCAACCAGGTCGGCCGGTTTCTGGGGAAAACGAGACATCTCGGGCACATCCACGGTCCCTTTTACTACGCCACGGCCCTCGCGACGGTGCTCCTGCCCTGGACGTTCGTTCTGATCGAGATGCTGGTATTCTGGAAACGGTACCGGGACACACAGCGGGATGAATCATTCCGGAGGCACTGGCTGCCCGTCCTGTTCTGGGCGATCGGGGGTGTTCTGATTCTGTCGGCGGCGGGAACGAAGCGCGCGATCTATCTCTTCCCGCTGCTTCCCGCGTTCGCCCTGATCATCGCGGCGCATGTCCGGCATGTGACGAAAGCGCTGAACTACGCGCTTATGGGTATTGTCGGAATGCTGCTTGTCCTGTCCGCCTTTTTCTCGTTCGCCGGCTGGATCCCCGACGGGTCCGGCGGCGCAATGGCTTTCTCCCCGAGCCTCCCGACGCTCGCGCTCACGATCTGTGCCATCGTCCTGTTGATGGTCTCCTTCCGGTTCCCGCTCGAACGGACCGCGCTGGTCGGTGCGGTGGTCTTCATGGCCCTCATCGTGCGTCTCGAACCGATTCTGGATCATTACAAAAATTACGGTCCTGCCTTTCGGCAATTCGAGGGGACGATTCCGCCCGAGGTCCGCCCGAGGGTCTGCGGATGGAATCTCGATCAGACCACCCGCGCTTCGTTCCCCTTGTACTGCGGCTGGCGGGTCGTGACGATCCGGGATCCCGAGCGGCTGGTGCGGATTCTGGAGAACCGGGATCCCGAGTTTTCGCAGGTGATCGTTCAGTTCGAGAAGAAAGCGGCGTTGCCGGCCATCGAGTTGCCGCCTTATGAGACCTTGATCCGGCAGGAGTTGGCGACGGGTCGCATTCTGGGATTGATTCAGGCGGAGTGACCTCCTCGCAAGATGGCGGGGCGAGTGATGCGTGACATGGGCGCGCGAATTCACTATAGTAAGTGAGTTGACCTGAGCGGGACTTCGCGGGAAAGTCGTCGCGTCCTTGCAAGTGATCAGAAGGAGGATCCGGTATGGCGTCCATCCCCGTGCATTACGTGATCGGACTGGCGGGCCTGTTGTTTTCGATCGGGCTGATCGGGCTGATGACGCGGCGCAACCTGCTGTTCATGCTGATCTGCATCGAGATCATGCTCAATTCGGCCGGTCTGGCGTTCATCGGCGCGGGTTCGGTCTGGAATCAGTCCGACGGGCAGGTGATGTTTCTGTTCATTCTGGCTGTGGCCGCCGCCGAAGTCGCCGTGGGTCTCGCGTTGCTGCTCCTGTATTTCCGCCAGTACCGCACCCTGGACATCGACCGGGCGTCTCAGATGAGAGGTTGACATGGCTGATCTGCTCTGGCTTGTTCCCGCTCTACCCCTTTTCGGCTTTCTGATCCTCGCGCCGCTCTCCCGCCGCATCCCCCGATCGGTCGTTTCGGTCATCGGCCCCGGTGTCGTGTTCCTCTCCGCCCTCACGCTCACCGGCATCGCAGCCTCTTTCATCTCGCTCCCCGAAACATCCCGTTCGATCCATCAGACACTCTGGTCCTGGATCTCGATCGGCGCGTTCACGCCTTCTTTCGGATTCCATCTCGATGCGCTCTCGCTTGTCATGTGCCTTGTCGTCACCTGGGTCGGTTTCCTGATTCATCTCTACTCGGTGGCATACATGGCGGACGACACGGCGTTCGCCCGATTTTTCGCTTACATGAACCTGTTTGTCTGCGCCATGCTCATCCTGCTGCTCGGCGACAATCTTCTGATGCTGTTTCTGGGCTGGGAAGGCGTCGGTCTGTGCAGTTATCTGCTGATCGGGTTCTGGTATGCCGACCCCGAAAACGGCGCGGCGGCGCGGAAGGCGTTCATCGTGACACGGATCGGCGACACAGCCATGACGATCGGCGTGCTGTATCTCTTCACGCACTTCCAGACGCTCGATATCCAGCAACTGCTGGCCCGGGCCGCCTCCACGTGGACGCCCGGCGCGTTCGGAGCCGTTTTCGCCGCGTCGATGCTCCTGGGAGGGGCGCTCGGAAAATCCGCACAGCTTCCTCTCCAGACATGGCTTCCGGACGCGATGGCGGGTCCGACGCCCGTGAGCGCATTGATTCATGCCGCGACGATGGTCACGGCCGGTGTGTACCTGATCGCCCGCACGCACACGATTTTTGAACTCGCGCCGGATGTGATGGTCGCGGTCGCGCTGATCGGTCTCCTCACCATGCTGTATTCCGGATTCAGCGCGATGGTGCAGTACGACATCAAGCGCGTGTTGGCGTATTCCACGATCAGTCAGATCGGGTTCATGTTTCTGGCGCTGGGAGTCGGCGCGTTTTCGGCCGCCATTTTTCATTTCATGACGCATGCGATTTTCAAGGCTCTGCTGTTTCTCGGGGCCGGTGCGGTGATCCTGAGTCTGCATCACGAACAGAATATTTTCAGGATGGGCGGGTTGAGGCGTGAGCTGCCGGTCACGTTCTGGACCTTTCTGATCGGCGGAGCGGCGCTGGCCGGATTTCCGCTGATCACGGCCGGTTTTTACAGCAAGGAGATGATCCTGACGGCGGTGTATGGCGCGCCGAGGGCCGGAATGCTGCTGTGGATCGGAGCCCTGATCGCGGCCTTCATGACAGCGATGTATGTGACCCGTCTGATTCTGATCGTCTTTTTCGGGACCGCCCGGGGACCGCACCCGCACGCGCCGTCCTGGCCGATCCAGGTGACACTCGTCGTCCTGGCCTTCTTCGCCCTGACGGCAGGATTTTTCGAAACCCCGCCGCTTCTGGGGGGAGTCACGTTCTTTTCGCACTTCACATCGACCGCGCTTCCGGCTGCGCATCATCCGCACCTGTCGCATGCCGCCGACCTGCTGCTGCTGGGCGCAGCCGTTTTTGCCGCACTGGCCGGTATCGTCGCGGGGTATTTGGTTTTCGGCCGCCGGGAACCCGTGGTCGATCCGAAAACGAGTCTTCCGCAGTGGTCCGGCATCGAGCGTTTTTTCCTGGGCGGATGGGGCTTCGATACGCTCTATGCCGCGACGATCACCCGCCCGTACGTGTTCCTCGCCGACCTCAACCGCAGGGATATTCTGGATATGATCTACACGATTCTCGCTGCAGGCGTCCGGGGATTGCACCGGATGACATCGGTGCTGCAGACCGGTCAGCTCCGGTGGTATACCGCTTTTGTCACGATGGGTGCGGTCGTCCTGCTGGCCTGGGTGGTGCTGCCATGATGCCGCTCTCGATCATGCTCATTCTGACTCTCGGCGGTCTGCTGGCCTGGGCCGCAGCCCGATTCAGCGCCGCATCCGCCCGTTGGATCGCGCTGGCGGCGACGGTCGCGGGTTTCGCCTGGTCGCTCGTTTTCTGGCTCCGCCACAGCGCCTATCTCCCGACGGATGCCTCCCCATGGCTGCTCGAACTGAAGGCGCCCTGGATCGCCCGATACGGGATCTCGTTTCATCTCGCGCTGGACGGCATGAGCCTGATTCTGATCATTCTGACATTGTTTCTGGGCGTGTTATCCGTTCTGACGAGCTGGCGCGAGATCACCTCGCGGGTCGGTTTCTTCCATTTCAATCTGTTGTGGATTCTGGCCGGAATCATCGGTGTGTTTTCGGCGATGGATCTGTTTCTGTTCTATTTCTTCTGGGAGATGATGCTGATTCCGATGTATTTTCTGATCAGCATCTGGGGGCATGAGAACCGGGTATACGCGGCGGTCAAATTTTTCATCTTCACGCAGGCGAGCGGTCTGCTGATGCTGGCATCGATCCTGAGCCTGTACTGGTGGCACGGCAATCTGACGGGGGATTTCACGTTCAGTTACTTCGCCATGCTCGGAACGGATCTGCCGCCTCAGACCGCCAGATGGATCATGCTGGGGTTCTTCGTGGCGTTCGCGGTGAAGCTGCCGATGGTGCCGTTCCACACGTGGCTGCCGGATGCGCACACGGAAGCGCCGACGGCGGGCAGTGTGATTCTGGCCGGGTTGCTTCTGAAGACCGGCGGGTACGGACTCATGCGCTTCGTGCTTCCGCTCTTTCCGGATGCCTCGCGTGAGTTTGCCCCTCTGGCGATGACGCTGGGGGTGATCGGCATCATTTACGGTGCGGTGCTGGCGCTTGCCCAGACGGATCTCAAGCGGCTCGTCGCCTACACCAGCGTCAGTCATCTCGGGTTTGTGCTCCTTGGAGTCTATTCATTCACCGCGCTGGGCTGGCATGGTTCGATGATGCAGATGATCTGTCACGGCATCAGCACGGGTGCGCTGTTCATTCTGGTGGGCGGTCTGTACGAACGGATCCACACGCGGGATCTTCGGAAGATGGGTGGGATCTGGACGCTGGCGCCGCGGATGGGCGCGGCCGCGATGATCTTCGCGATGGCCTCGCTGGGACTGCCCGGCATGGGTAATTTCGTCAGCGAGATCCTCGTGCTGGCCGGTTCCTATCGCAACTCGCCCTGGCTGACGGCGGTCGCCGCTCTCGGACTGGTTCTGGCCACGGTGTATTCGCTCCATATCGTCCAGAAGGCGTTTCACGGCAAAACAGCGACGTTTGATCATCCCCTGACGGATTTGCATGTCCGTGAGATTGTCGTGATGGGTGTTCTGACGGTCGTCATTTTATGGCTCGGGATCTTTCCACGACCTGTGATCCGGCTGGTCAATCCTGCCGTCATGTCGATCCAGTCGATCTACCCGGAAGGCACGGCCGGTGTTTCCGTCCACACGCCCGGAGGACCTCTGTCATGAAGGCGCCGAATACCATTGAACTGATTGCGCTCATCCCCTTCATCCTGATGTCCCTGACCATTGTCTTCCAGCTTCTCCTGCTCAGCATCCAGCGACATCATGCGCTGATGGCCGGCATAACCGTCACGGGATCGCTGGCGGTGCTGGCATCCCTGTATTTTCTTGCCGGCACCGGCACGATCCGCATCCAGTCGCTCCTGGTGCTGGACGCCTTCACCCGGTATCATCTCGCCCTGATCGCGATCTTCACCATCGCGGTCGCTCTGATCGCGGTCGGATATCTGAAGCTCCGGCATGAGCAGCCTGAGGAGTTTTACGTCCTTCTCGCACTCGCTTCGCTCGGAGGCATGCTCCTCACTGCGTCCACTCATTTCATCGCCGTGTTTCTGGGGATCGAACTCCTCAGCATATCGCTGTATGCGCTGATCGCATTTCTGCAGCCCGGATCGCGCACGCTGGAGGCCGGGATCAAGTTTCTGGTGCTCGCGTCCGCTTCGGCCGCCTTCATGCTGTTCGGCATGGCGCTGATCTACATGCAGTATGGCACGATGCAGTATGGGTTGCGGGCGCTGATCCCCTCACAGACCGGTTTTCTGGCCGCGGGGTTTGCGATGCTGCTGGTCGGGATCGGATTCAAGATGGCGGTCGTGCCGTTTCACATCTGGACGCCGGATGTGTATGAAGGTGCGCCGGCGCCGGTGTCGGGATTCATCGCGTCGGTCTCGAAAGTCGCCGTCGTCGCGGCGGCCATCCGGCTGTATCATGGCTTCGCGATCGATCAGGTGGCGGTTTTCACGACGCTGCTCACGGCGATTGCCGGTCTGTCGATGCTCTGGGGCAACATCGGCGCGCTGATGCAATCGAATGTCAAGCGCCTGCTGGGGTATTCCTCCATCGCGCATCTCGGGTATGTGACCATCGTGTTTCTGGTGAACCGTCAGGAAGGTGCGGGAGCGGCGGCGTTTTACATGGCGGCTTACGGATCCGCGACAATAGCGGCATTTGGCGTGATCACCGCGCTGTCCAATCGTGATGGAGACGGTGAAGCGCTGGATGATTTCAGAGGACTCTGGACGCGGCATCCCTGGCTGACGCTCGTCATGACGGTGGCGATGCTGTCGTTTGCCGGAATTCCTCTGACGGCGGGATTCAGCGGCAAATTCGGTATTCTGATGGCCGGAGCGCACGCCAACGTCTGGTTTCCGATCTACATGCTGATTCTGGGCAGCGTGATCGGAATCTTTTATTATCTTCGCGTCATCGTCGCGATGTACGGATCGCCGGAAAAAGCCGGCGAATCGACGATTCCCGCATCGCCAGCGTCACCCGCGCCGGCAGCCTCGCCGGCCGGAACTTTCGCACTGGGAGTGCTCGTCGCCCTGATCGTCTGGCTGGGTGTGTATCCCGGTCCGTTGATGGAACATCTCCGCGTGACTCTGACCGCGGTATTCGGGTCATGACGGCCGAGCGCATCCGGAGCACCATGCGATGAGTATCTGGTTTGACCCACGGGATCATGTATTGCTCGAGATGGTCAAGGAACTGGCCGGGCGGGAGCGTCAGCCCAAATCGCTCCGGAGTCTGGCCAATCCCTACCTGCATCCCCACGGCATCAAGGAAATGGCGGCCAGTCGCGGCATCCGGATTGCGAGTGCGGCGATTGCGCTGTTGAATTCGATCGAGACCGGCAAGGCCCGCGAGCGTCTCGATGCACTCCGCATGCTCCATCAGGAGGTGCTGCATTCCGCGACGTCCGGGTTCCGCAGAAACACGGCCCGCGCGCTGCTCGCGATCATGAAGGACCTGATCCGGTCGCAGTCCGATCCGCAGAAACAGCTCCAGCTGGCGCATGATTTCCATCAGACAGCCTCGGGGAAACTGCGGATCGTCCGCCGGATGCTCAGGCGCTACCATCTGCTCGAGATGCCCGAGGAATGGAATCAGGTGACGTTCGATGATCACGTGCATGATGCGAGCACGAAGGGGCGGAAATCCCCGACGCATCTCGTCATGGACGCCTGGATCAAGGGAATCCGGTATCTGACGGTCGTTTATTACAACTACGTGCGGAAGGAAGTGGCCGCTGAATTGCTCGAAGCGGCGGAGATCACGGGCGTACAGGTCCGGATCGGGATCGAGATTCCTGCCCGGTTCTGGAACAAGTACATCGGTGTCATCTGGGCGCCGCGGGGGTTTCTGAGTCCCCATGATTTTCTCGAGTTCCTGGACGAACCGCCCGTCCATGCGTTTCTCGAAGAAAATCGAGCCATGTCCGAATACAAACAGCGTTACGTGCTCCGGATTCTGGATGCATTCAACCCCCGCCACAGCCTCGTTCTGAACTCGGAGCTTGAAATCGAATTGCCGTCTGTCGCGCCCTCCGAGTTTCTCACGTTTGTGTCAGAAGGCCAGCCCTCGATCCTGCATCTCGCCGAATTTCTGTTTGCGCATATCCGAGCGGAGTGCGAAAAGCGGCATGGGGAGTTGCTGGACGAACTGGAGTCGGCCTCCGGTGACCGGAAAGAAGCGATCCGACAGATCATCGGCCGGATGAACGATCTGGACGCCGGGCACATCTGGGAGCGATTTCTGTGTTTCGATGCCAACCCGGATATCCCGAACCCGACCATTCATGTCGATGACCCGGACCGCCCCTCGGTGCTCCGGCGCACCGTCGGCGAGCTCATCGAGCGGATCCATCAGATCCCGGCCGGGTACCGCCTCACATTGAATGTGTGCGATCTGTCGATCGAAGATGTGCTCGAGATCATCTGGGAATCGAAGGGGCGGATCACCCATCTCGAGATATTCAATCTGAAGGATTTCACGCATCACAAGGATCTGCATTACACGGAGATCGACGCGCTCCGGCACATGCTCAACCGCGGAGACATCATCCAGTTCAAGCGGGTTCTGAAAGGGTGCATGGATCGGCTGGAATCGAGTCCGGCACCGGAGGCGGGCGCACGGCTGGAGCGGTTCCGGGCGTTGCAGAAGGACACCGCCGCGCTGATGACCTACTATTCCGGAACCGCTTTGTCGGCGTGGATCGGGAGCGATTCCGCGGGACGATCCAGAACCGTTCACGGCATGGGTCTGGCGATTCTCGATACGCTGCCCCGTCGCGCCCGGCTCGAGATCCGTTCGGAGCAGAACCGGTCCCGTGAAATCGTTCCGGTGCGCGCGTCGGCCCTGCTGCGCCGCACGTTTGTTCCCCGGGCCTTTACGGGGGATCCACTCAGGCGATTACTGCATCGCATCGGCCGGCTGCCGGGGTTGCGGTTTCTGAGTCATGAGCGGCGGGATGAGTGGGTGTTCGACCAGCGGCAGACGCGGATCGAGTCGCCCGGGAACGTCGCGACGCTCGGAGGGCTGGGCGACCCCCCGCGACCGGTGTTCCGTGTCGATCGCTCCACCGATACCGGCACGACGCGGTCGTTATCGTTCCAGTATCTCGATACGCGCCTCCGATCGGCGTTCAAGATCGGGCTGGGGCTCCTGCCGGCGTTTCTGACGTTCTATCTGACGAAAGACTGGTGGGTGCTGGCGTATTTCGGTGCATTCATCTGGTTCGGCATCACGAGTCTGCGCAATATCATTCAATCCGTTCTGGGAGGAGGCGGCATCCGCCGGTCGCCGCTTGTGCGCTGGAACGATCTGATCAGTTGGACCCGGATCGCGGATTCGCTCCTGTTCACCGGATTCTCGGTGCCGCTGCTCGATTACCTGGTCAAGTCGCTGATGCTCGATCAATCGCTCGGAATCAACGCGGCGACGCATCCCGTGCTGCTGTATACCGCGATCGCTCTGGCCAACGGCGCGTATCTCGCGACCCACAACGCCGCGCGCAGTCTGCCCAAAAGCGCGATCATCGGAAACCTGTTCCGTTCGGTCGTCTCGATTCCCCTCGCCCTGGCGATCAATGACTCGCTGAGCGCCATTCTGCCCCATTTCGGCATCTTCGACACCGGCGTCGTGCTTCAGAATTGGGCGGCGATCATCTCGAAACTGGCTTCCGACACGGTGGCCGGTTTCATTGAAGGTCTCGCGGATCGGATGATCAACATGGATCAGCGCCTTCTGGATTACCGTGAGAAGATCCAGCAGATGCAGACATGTCATCGGCAGCTCGAGCTTCTGTACCCGGACCGCGATGCGCTGAGCATGCTGGTGGAGCCGAAGGAGCTGATGCGGGATGTGCATCAGAAGGCCGCCGAGATCGAGCGGATTCTGATCAGCAACGCGCTGGATCTGATGTATTTTTACATGTATCAGCCGAGGGCGCGGACGGCGCTCGAGTTCATTTTCCGGTCCATGAATCACGACGAGAAACTCGTGTTCGTGCGCGCGCAATCGATCCTGGCACGGAGGCGCGAGATCAGTCAGATATTCGTCGACGGCCTGGTCGGCAAGTATTTCTCGAAAGCACTCGCGTTCTATCTCGAACGCGGCGACGATTATCTCAAAAGGCTGGCCCGCGAAACCAACGGATCACAGTGATTTTGGACGATCTCCGAGCGCACGCGTCCACTCCTCCCGTTCAGCCGTGTCCGCCGGAACCACCCGTTCGTAAATCTCGATCATCCACGTTTCACCCGGCGTGTCGGCCGGGAGTGAACAGCGCAAGGTGAAGCGGGGTGCGAGCGACCTGTTGCCGGTGATCGCCTGCCGGGTTTTCTCGAGAATCGCGAAGACAGGACTATCGGGATCAAGGGTCTGCTGATCCGATCGGCAGATGTAGTAATCCGCCATCGTCATCACGTTGATCCAGCGTTCGGAGTAACCGACATAATACATTGTATCGAATCGCCTGACCCCCGTCTCGAATTCGCAAAACACCGAAAACGCCTCACCGCAGAATCCCATGTGGATCGATCCGAATGCCACCCTTTTCCGTTCGCCCTCCTGCCCCAGACAACTCAGAATCCGATCGAAGCGCCGGGATTGATTGATCTGCTCGATCGGAGTGACTCCGATGTCGAACCGGGCACGATACATGGCGGTGATATTGAGACAGGCCACGACGATGAGGGTCAGATGGGTCACGCGGCGCAGCGAGCGGACGTTGAACGAACTGAATCCGGCGGCCGCCAGGAGCGCAGCGAACGGTGTCAGCGCGAAGACGTGCCGGTATTCCTTATGGGAGAGGAGCGAGAAAACGATATATCCGGACAGGAGCGTGATGATGAGCAGGTTGACCGGGCGGGAACGGCGACGCCATGCCGCGGCGGTGCCGGTGACGCACAGCAGCAGGCCTGCCATCGAGAGAATCTGCGGAGAGATCAGAGGGTACCAGATGAATTGGCGGATCGACAGAGCGCTCCCGCAGGGGCGATCCGGGGATACCGTCATGTTCATCGAGAAATTCTGGAGAATCTCGTGGCAGTTGAGACCGCACCAGGGGCCTGCGATGAGCACTATCACGATGAGAAAAAGGGTGAACCAGGGGAGGCGGACAGGCCGGGGGAGATTGGCGAGACGCCAGGCGAGTGCCGGCAGGAGGAAGGCCGGGAAGGTGAGTTTGGTGAGGCAGCCGAGACCGGAGAGCGCGCCCCAGGCGATCCCGTTGCGCGCCGACGGAGGGGTCGGGTTGAGGAGCATGAGATAGAGTCCCAGGACGATGGGGGTGAGTGTGAGTTCGCTGAAAAAGGACGTCGATTGCCGGATGGTGAGTGGGAATGCGAGCCAGAGGATGATGGCGGTGCCGGGGATGATGGCGGGCGAGATCCTGGATTCGAGGCGGCGGAGTTGGAGTGCGATCAGGAGGATCAGGGCGATATTGGACAGGAGGATCCGGGAGAAGATTCCGGGGGAGTTGACGTTGAGCAGGATGGCGCGGAGGGGGTGGAATGGCGGACGGAAGCGTTGTTCGGCGCGAAGAGACTGTGCGAGTGCGGAGAAGAGCGGTTGGGTATCGAAGAGGTGGGTGATGCGGGCGGCTTTACCGAGGTAGGCCGTCGAGTCGTGGACGGGGAGCGGGTGGACGGACGAGACGTAGCGGACATGGCAGGCGATGAAGAGGGCGAGCACGAGCAGCCATGCGGAGTGGGCTGTGGCGAGGCGGCGGGTGAACAGCGGCATGATGGTCGATCTCCTTCGTCTGTAAGGAGAATATTATCACGCGAAATCGCGCATGTCATATTAGCTTCAAAGTCCTGGATTGCATTCATCGTCTTCCCGCCGTGCAGGTCCCACCATTGTGGATCTTCAATGCTGTCAATCCGGGCGAAGCGTCAGCGGAGACCCGGAATCCGGTTCTTTCCGAACAGTCCTTCGGCGTCGGGGTCGGAATCGGGGTCGGTATCGATTCAATCTGAGTTGGACACCCCGTTCGCCCCCGATACCGATAGCGACCCCGACCCCGATTGTGCTTCACCGATCTGGTGATGAATGCCCACAAATACATCGTGTAATCTCTCTTCTGCAGTCACGAATGCGATATCTTGAAGGCAACAGTGAATGAAGGATGTAGTACATCTCAAAAATCTTCCTGCAATCACATCTTGACTTTCTCGTTCGAGTACTGTATTTATTTTACTGTAGATTACTGCCGGAGGATGTCATGAGCCAGTCAATAAAACCCAACCTGAAGCCAGGAAAAACTTACAGAACTCGGGATCTTCGCTGTTTTAGCGCGAACCCCGCGCGCCTCGCGAAGCGTCTCGTTCGCGAGGGCAAGCTGATTCAAACCGCACATGGAATTTTTTACGTTCCGGTCAAGAGCCGATTCGGGCAGGCACCGCCTCGCGACGAAGAAATCCTGCGTGGTTTTCTCGGAAGCAACTCCTTTGTAATCACCGGCCCGCCGAAATGGAATGCCCTGGGACTCGGTTCAACGGCTCTGTTTGCTGCAACGCTTGCCTACAACAAAAAGCGCACGGGCGAATTCAAATTCGATGATCGACGATTCCTTCTGCGCCGAGTCTACTTCCCCAGCAACCCGTCACCGGAGTGGTTTTTAGTCGATCTCCTGCAGCACCATGAAATGGCCGGTATTGCAATCGCCGATCTGCGGGACCGACTGGTGGCCACGCTTCGAGAAGGCAGATGGGATCACGGTCGTCTTCGTGCGATGGCGCAACAGTACGGGACCAAGTCAACTCTCGGAGTGGTCGAACAATGCCTGATCAACGCAAGTGATTCGCCATGATCTTTGTTCATCAAGACGCTGATTTCGGAAATCTCGTACGGATCGTGGCTCGTTCGATTGGCATTGCAGCGGCTCTTATCGAAAAGGACTACTGGGTGATCCACACACTTTGGGGTATCCATAGGACCGGCCTCGACGTCTGGTTCAAGGGTGGTACCTCTCTCTTCAAAGGGTTTGGGTTAATCCAGCGCTTTTCCGAAGATCTGGATTTGATGATTCGGCACGGAGCAATCACCGTCCTGCCAGTGGTTAAAAGCTGGACAAGTAACAACAAGGGGCCGGTGGCACAACGCAGCAACTTCTATAACGCCCTGTTGAATCTACTCGTCATCCCCGGCGTCAGAATACAGTTGGATGCGACTCGAATTGATGAGAGGGCACGGGGAGTCGACTACCTGGCATACTATCCCGGCACCTTACTGACGGAACTCGGGCCGGCATTGAGTCCCTTCGTCCGTCTGGAAATTGGCGGCGCTCGCGTCGTACCTCATGTTCCCAAGTTACTCACATCATTCGTGCATCTCCACCTCGAAAAGCTGGGTTTGCTCGCGGACTACACGGATAACCGGCCAGCAGGCGTGCGTTGTGTTCATCCCATGGTAACACTTCTTGAAAAAATCGATGCAATGGCAAAACGTTACAACCGCGATGAAATGGAACCCGACAGCTTCATACGACACTATGAGGATGCAGCCTGGATAATCCGAGCAGAGAAGAGACTGCCTGAACTGGAGATGACCGTGGCTGCACTGGCGCGAGACATGTTCGAACAAGGAGATATCGCCACGTTGCCGAACGCAGATGAGCCGGCTCTTGTTCTCGAGAACCTGACGAAACGCACAGCTATCAACCGTGCCTACGAAAAGATCGCTCCGATGTATTGGGGACCAAGAATTCCCCTCGATGAAGCCTGCACAACGATCCGCGATTGGCTCGACAGGTTGAGTTAACCCGGTTGCTGGTCCGGCAAGCAAGATACATGTTCCGTCGTGCGATCGGCTGGTTAACGAGTTTGATTTCGGTCAGCATGTCTGCAACGCGCCAACGAAGAAGCAGACTCAAGTTCGTGCGGGGTTGATCGAAGCAGTCGATTTTTCGGATATTTTCTCTGTAAGCGTGCGAGCAACTACACCTTGGAATGGGGTTTGATCGGAGTAAACTGGGT
>CALFER010000095.1 GCA_937951895.1 uncultured bacterium | reverse complement strand
TGAATCACTGGAATCGGCGTAATCGGTGGATGTTTGCGGGGGCGGACGGGATTTTTATCCACCGATTACACAGATTTACGCCGATTGCTTTTTTCTCTTCAGGTGGAAAAATGATGGTGTGCCATCGAGCAGTAGTAGGGTGATGGAGCTGAATCACTGGAATCGGCGTAATCGGTGGATGTTTGCGGGTGCGGACGGGAATTTTATCCGCCGATTACACAGATTTGCGCCGATTTCTTTTTTTCTTCAGGTTGAAAAATGATGGTGTGCCATCAAGCAGCAGGGGGGGAGGGAAGTTGAATCACTGGAATCGGCGTAATCGGTGGATGTTTGCGGGGGCGGACGGGATTTTTTATCCACCGATTACACAGATTTACGCCGATTGCTTTTTTCTCTTCAGGTTGAAAAATGATGGTGTGCCATCAAGCAGTAGGGGGAAGGGGGTTGAATCACTGGAATCGGCGTAATCGGTGGATGAATGGGCGGTTGATTGGGATTCTGGAGTGTCAGCTTTAATGTCAGTACCCGGAAGGGTGTCACCTCAAGTTGCACCCCGCCGTTTTCCCACTCGATCGGGGCATCTTCCTCCTCCGGAAGTTTGCATCGCACAACGGACCGGACAGGCAACTTACTGCTCACCCGCACATGATCCTTGCGTGGCTGTTGGAGCACGCATTTTGATGAATCCATCGGGAATCGACCTTGAGTCGCACGGGTGAGGTGATCAGCGGCGCAATCGAGTTGGGGATGTTGCGTATGATGCGGTGAACAGGTATCTTTATGTAATTGGAGCATTACGGGGATGGAGTGAAGCCGGTCGTGCATGTTTGACTCGTGCAGTGAACTGAATGACTGAAACCTGACACGCGATAAAGAGAAAACGATGACAAGCCCGAACGATACACTGAAAATAACAAACATTCGCATATTTGATTCCTACAACGGTGCATTTTCATCCATGAAAAATCTGACGATTCGCGAGGGAGTCATCGCGGGTATCGACGAAGCCGGAGCGGGAACATTGGAAACCGAGCCGTTCCTTGACTGCCAGGGTGGATACGCTGTGCCCGGGTTATGGGAATGTCACGGCCACCTCATGGAATTGGGCGCGGTGAGTCCCGAAGTTCGAAGCATGATACTCACCAATCAGAATTTGCCTTCCGACTCCGACTGGGATCATCATGTTCAGGATCAACTCACCGCTTTTCTGAAAAGAGGTGTCACACATATCAGGGATGTCGGAGGTCCGCTGGATAGCTTGGAAACACTCGTCCAATCGATGCGCAATGGGCAATACACCGGACCGGACATCCGATATGCCGGCCCGATGCTTGAAAAACCGCCCCTGCATTGGGCCTCCAAGAACAGACGGTATCCGGGATTTACTGTCCCGATTGAGACCAGGCAGGATGTTGATACGATGCTTGATTCCTTGGCATGCCATGGCGCGAGTCTCGTTAAAACATTCAACAAATTTGACCAGGACATGTTGGCCTATCTATTGGAGCGGGCAGTCGAACATCACCTGCCGGTGACTCTTGATCCCGGCTGTGCGCTATACCATTGGATACCCATGGAATATGCCATTGAGATTGGCATTCGATGCTTTGAACATGCCCAGGCTGCTTTACCGTCCGTCCTGAAAACGGAGTGGCGATCCGAGATCGAGCCCTATCGGTTTTCACCGCCAGAGAGCGAAGAGAACCGGGCATTATTCAGGAAGATCATGACACACTCCGATGACGTGATCGATCGGGAACGTTTGCGGGATCTCTGTCAGTTGATGGTCGACCGCGATGTCTGCATCTGCCCGACGCTGTTCACGCTTCAACCCATGAGGACCAGATTCACAGACGCGCCATTGAATGCGGGTGAAGCATTGCGGCGCAAGATAAACGAGACATTCTGTGATCTCATGCACACCATCATCGACACAATGGCATCCGCCGGAGTCAAAATTCTGGTCGGTCATGACAGTAGTTTTGCCAGAGGCGTTGCTCTCGAAACAGGATTTCTCAGTGAATGGGGCATCAAACCTGCCGAGATCATAAAAGGGGCTACCCTCTACCCCGCACAATGGATCGGTGCGGATGACCTTTACGGAACGATCGAGGTGAATAAAATTGCGGATCTTGTGATTTTAGATGAAAACCCTCTGGATAACATTGCAAACATTGAGACTGTACGAGCCGTGTATCATCAGGGCAAGTGGATAGACTGAATTCAGACAGACGTAACAGAACGATTTTGAGTTTCTAACTCGAGTTTCGCACCTGAAAAATATCTCTGACACTTAGCGTCTCTCCTGATTAAGACCGCGATATGAATTGTGAAGAGGAATCATCTCTCGCAATGCTGGCCATCCAACGATTCCTGGACATCCCTGTTCAGAACCCCGCGAATGAAGTCATGCTTGGACTCGGTGTACACCTCCCGATCTTCAGGGAACGTCTCGCTGAGTCTTTGTTTCAGATCGGCATATCGTTTCCGAACATCAGGGTCTCGCCGCAGAGCATCTCGGAATCTGAGATAATTGTTCCACTGAGGGTCGCTCAGGGTCACGACATGAAGATGGATCGTTCGGACATCCGGTTCAGACTCGCGGATGAGGAGATGTCCGCCTGTATCACTTTGGTCCCCACGGTAAATGTAACCCATCAGCGTCAACTTCTGCAGTACGAGAGGAATGGTATCCTGAACGACCACGGCAATCGCCAGATCGAGAATTGGCTTGGCCGGTAAAAGGGGGACAGCCGTGCTGCCGACATGCTGCACATCGACAATGAGATCGCCGCAATCCTGTCTGATTTGCCTACACGCTTCCGCTCCCAAAGCAATCCATCCGGGATGATGCGGGACGACTCTCACTGTATTGCGTTTCAGTCCAATCATAGCGGTTTCGTGGCTTCCTCCAAGGTCTTTGCTCTCTTGTTTCTTTTGGCCCGATCGCACCACTCTTACTTCAACCGATCAGCGAGCGCAGCGAAGCGTTCGCCCGAAATCCAGTTCATGGGTTCAATAACGCCTCGATTCGTACGCGTATCCCGCCATTTCCATCGTTTCCCGCTCGCATATGCACGTCCACGCATCATCAGATCAGTTTCACCGCCGATATGACCGACCTGGATGATGTTTCCGTGCTTGCGACAGAACACAACCATCTCGTGATAACCGAGTTGTCCGTCAAAATTCGGCGTGCGAGATTTTCTCGTACGATCGGAATCCACGGGTGCTCCGAGAGATTCGATCAGGGCGATAAATCGGTTACCGGGAATCCAATTTGCATGATCAATCTTGCCATCTGTATCGGCATGCCGCCATTTCCAGGGTTTTTCGTGTGCATAATCGGCCCCACGCATCCGCAGATCAGCCTCGCCGCCCGCATGACCGATCGAGATGGCATTCCCCTCCATCCGACATTTCTCGAGTACCGCAGCGAGTGACATTTTCGATTCGTAATTCTTGGTTGCCGTGACCCCTGACGATCGCGGGTAGCGTGCAACGGCATTTTCAAGGCGACACGTCACATAATGACCCGATCCAAAAACCGAACGAGACAGTTCCATGATATCATCCCATGTGATTACGGCATCGCAATCGAGATCCATGACCATCTCCGGAACAAGCGCAACATGCCTCCACGCGCGCAGCGACGGCCGATTCTCGAATAAATACCGGACCTGCCGTCTCTGAGATTGAAGTTGGACCTGCAATCCAATTGGTGACGAATTGACGAAGAATTTTGCCTCAACGATGATCATCTCTCGACCCAGGACAATGACGAGATCAGGGGCGTCTCGTTTCTCGATACCCTTCTCATTATCTTGTTCTTCAGAAGGTGACAAACTGCCTCCATAATGGTGTAGATCCCGTGCAATATGAAACTCGGTAATGATCTCAGGATCAGAAAAATCATAGACCGGAGCTGATTTCTCTTGCTTCGCACCATTGCGATCACGCTCAGAAACCGCACGTGACTCTATCAATTCGACAAAGGACCGTAATCCGGTGAATTCGTCATGAAACAAGATCAAAGGCAACAAGGTAGCCGTGAAATAACGCTCGGATCGAACAGAATCATCGAATCGGTTCATGGTGTTCTCCTCTCGTCTCACAGAACTTTACGCATGATACTTCATCAGTGTTTCGCTGAAAAGATAGTATCTCGATCTCTTCGATCTGTTTCTTAATTACTGATCTTTCTCTCAAGCTTAATTCCATTCGTATTTTTTTATCTGACAAAGCGTTCTATTACGTCGAGAACCCTTAACAGGAGCACGAATTCCGCGCTCATCACCACCCTTTTATTCGGAGGTGGACAAATGAATC
>CALFER010000094.1 GCA_937951895.1 uncultured bacterium | reverse complement strand
CGTTTCCCGGGATTCTGCTGGCGATCGGGCTGGTGGCCGTGATGGGACCGGACATCAATAATGTGATTCTGGCGCTGTGCCTGATGGGCTGGGTCGGGTATGCCCGTCTGGCGAGGGGGCAGGTGCTGGCTGTCCGGGAAGAAGACTACGTGATGGCCGCGCGATCGCTGGGTGCCTCCTTCGGGCATCTGATTTTTAAACACATTCTTCCCAACATCAGCGCGCCGGTCATCGTTCAGGCGACACTGGGGATGGCGGGCGTGATTCTCGCGGAAGCCGGTCTGTCGTTTCTGGGACTGGGCGTCCAGCCGCCGACACCGAGTTGGGGCGGGATTTTGAATTCGGGTGTGGATTACTTTCGGGAAGGCCCCCACATGACCCTCTTCCCAGGGCTCGCAATCATGCTCGTCGTCATGGGACTCAACTTTCTGGGCGACGGATTGCGGGATGCTCTGGATCCGAAAAGGACGATGTAAATGAAAGTCATTGCGTTCAACGGCAGCCCGAAACGAACGGGCAATACCTCACGGATGCTGGGGATCGTGTGCGAGGAACTCCGGGGTGAGGGGATCGAATCCGAGATCGTTCAGATCGGCGGAAAACCACTGCACGGTTGCACCGCCTGCGGAAAATGCTTCGAGACGCGCGACCGGCGATGCATACTCGCGAACGATGATCTGAACGACTGGATCGAGCGGATGGTTTCCGCCGATGCGATCCTGCTGGGGTCTCCGACGTATTTCGCGGATGTGACCCCCGAGATGAAGGCGTTCATCGACCGGACGGGCATGGTGGCTAAAGCGAACGGGGAACTGTTTGCGCGCAAACCGGCCGCGGCCGTCGTGGCGGTCCGGAGAGCCGGTTCGACGCATGCCTTCGACACCATGAACCACTTCTTCCTGATCGGGCAGATGATCGTCGTCGGATCGAGTTACTGGAACATGGCGATCGGGATGGGGCCGGGGGATGTGGAACGGGACGAAGAGGGCGTCGAAACGATGAAGACGCTCGGCCGCAATCTCGCGTGGCTCATGAAGCGGATCTGACAGCAGGTCGCGCAATCAGGACAGGATATCGGCGGCGATCGTGCGGGCCGCGGACGGGCGGGACAAGTCGCGTGCGCTTCGGCTCATACGCTGCAGCCTCGGCGGGTCCGACAGCAGGGTACGGATTTTATGGCAGGCATCATCCACCTCAAACAGACGAGCCGCTGCGCCGGACTCGAGCAGCACTTCGCAATTCCGCTGTTCCTGACCCGGAATCGGATTGACGATCAGCATCGGTTTCGATTTGGCGAGTGCTTCCGAGGAGGTCAGACCGCCGGGTTTCGTGACGATCAGTTCACAGGCGTCCATCATGACATCGATGTTCCGGACAAATCCGTATACGGACACGGGAGTTTCTATCCGGGCAGCGAGTTCTTCGGCGTCGTGCCTGAGTTGTTCGTTTGAGCCGGCGACGACGAGCAACCGGCAGAATGGTTTTTCGCGTTCGAAAGAGCGGATCAGTTCGAGCGTCGGGCCGATGCCGCAACCGCCGCTGAGAATCAAGACGGCGGGCAGATCGGCAGGCAGATCGAGTCGGGTGAGCGCTTCGGTTCGCGACAGACAGGTTTCGAAAACGGGATCGATGGGGATTCCGAGCGCCTTGACACGATCCGGTGACTGGCCGGCGCGGATCAGGTGCCGCCGGGCTTCCTCGATCGCGACATAGTACGTTTCGACTCCTTCGAAGATCCAGAGCGCGTGGACGGCAAAATCGGTGACCTGGCAGAAGACCCGCGCGAAACGATTCTCGTGGAGCGCACCGGTGGTGAGCAGTTGAAGCGGCATGAAATGCGTGCAGACCACGATGTCCGGGTCGAATTGACGGTAAACCTTCTGAAACTTGACCGTGCTGATTTTATTGAACACCGAGCGCACTTCGCGGCGCCAGGGAACATGCGCGTTCCGATCCGTCTGACTGTAGATGTAGCCCCAGAGTTCCGGCATTTTACGGACCAGATCGAGATATCCGTCGGCGTAGGTTTTGCGGAAAAGCGCGGGTGTGAAATCGAGGATATCGCAGATCCGGGTTTCCGCATCGGGCCTCAGGAGCCGGAATGCGGAGGCCAGCGCTTCGGCCGCGCGTTTATGGCCCGCTCCCGCGGATGCATGCAGCAGCATGATTTTCATGACGGAACTCCTTTCCTGTAGGACCAGGCGAGTAACATGAATCCGAGCAACAGGGAGAGAATGTAATCGATCGGGATGCCGAAGAGCCAGAATTTGTGCCATGGAACATGAGCGGGGGAGAAGAGCATCAGGCCGAAGGCGGGGTTGAACACGAACCACAGGAAGTCTTCCGCAATCCAGAATACCATGATCGAGCCGATGATCCGGGCTTCCAGTTTCGGGGACCAGGCGCTGAGCATGAAGACCGGGAGGTGGAACGCGAGAGCGACGAAGGCGAACACCCAGACATGGTAGCCCGTGATCGTTTTGCCTCCCCAGAGCGCATTGAGCCACGAGTCGTCGATGCGCCAGGTGGGCAAATTCGCAGCCCAGCCCGCCGAGCCTTCGATCTGGATTTCGACCTGAGCGAAGAATGCGCCGAGAACGACGACCCAGCACAGAAGCGCTGCCGGACGAGATAAACTCTTCAAAGTGATCATCTGAACTCCCCGATTCAATTCGACATCGGCGGTATTTTACACCATGTGTCAGGTTATTTCGATGCGGCGGTCGGGAAGACTTCCGTCAGCAGAATACAGCGATCGCTGTAGCCGTCGATCGGCCAGGCGCGCACACGGCAGTTACGCCCCGAAACTTCGTCAGGACGTCGCGATACATGCGTGTTGCGGTATGCTGCCCCCTCTTCCGGAATCAGCTCGGTCGGGAAGCGAATGCCCTGGAAGGCCTGGCGGGAAAGAATGCGGCCGTCCGAGACGATCGTGACGAGACTCGGATGGAAGTCGATGATGCGCCGGGCGAGCAACTCGTAGCTCACGTTCGGAAACAGGCACTTGAGATTGATCAGATTCCAGTTGTAGATGAATCCGATCGGGCGGAACCAGTCCGCCGGGAGGAGCAGTTCGGTCGCCATCAGTGAAATCCATTCGCGGCGCGCACTGTCATCGAAGTCGTCCACGCACAGAAACTCGGCGATACCATGCGCGATCCCGTACGTCCGGACTTCCTCGGGCTGATTTTCGTTGAGGATGATCGTGCGGTCCTCGGCATCGGTGAGAACCGTCACATCCGGAGTCAGGTCGGAGAGGATGATTTCGATTCCGAGCGATTCCGCCACCAGCGGCAGATCGACCGGCGGTTTGAGCTGGTTGCTTTTCGCGAGAATCTGGATGACCAGTTCGCAGATATGGTCCGTGTCGTGCGATGTCACGCGATTCGCCCCCCTGGGTTTCCTCGCGAACCAATATCAACTATGGGGAAAAATCACAACACAAAACCCAGGTTGGGCACTGCGAGGTGTATTTCGATCCCGATTCCGATCAGTCGGTGATGTTGCGTCCGAACAGGAGGACAGTCCGGGAATCCAGCAGTTCCTGGGCTTTCGGCAGCCAATCCGTCTCATTGAGACCCTCGGGCAGGGGATCGATCCGGATCGCCACGACGCCGCGTGCACAATCGCCCGCATTGTGATGGAGCGAATAGGTGTAGGGGAAGGGGCAGTCGTTCGGCGGATTCTTCGAGGATTGATCGGGAGGAGACGGGCTGCGTTCGGGCAGGATGAGGCGATAATTCCCTTCGCCCTCGAGTTTCCCCTGTTCATTGCGACCGAGTTTCTTCATCGGGACACCGTCACGATCGCTTGCCAGCATGACGCGGAGAGGGTTCGAAATCACCTCACCCGGCTTGACGCCGTCCGGAAGAACCTCGGGAGCACGAATCAGTTCCGGGCAGTTTTCCGGAACACTGAGCGTGTCTTTCGTATGGAAAATACCTGCGGGAAACGTCTGGCGGATCTCGTCAATCGTAATATCTTTTCGATATCCATCCACCGAAAAAACCGTGATCCCGGTGACTCCTTCCAGCGGGACACCGGCGGATTTCAGGATCGATTCGATTGTCCAGCCGCCGTACGTCGCGTAGTAGTCGGTATGTTTCGAGGCATTCATGAGCAGGAACTGAGTATGACCCGGCATCTTGTTCAGATCGTCCGCCGAGAGATTTTTTGATTTGGAGTCCGGCAGTCCCGGCTTGCTCGATGCCTCACCCGGAAAACACAACGCTTTGATTTCGGCGTCATTCGTCACGCCATCTTTGTCCGAATCGGTCTCGCGGATCGATTCGACCGCTGTCTTTGACCGACCCGCCTGATTGAAGTCGATGCCGTATGCGTTCAGCGTGACCGCATAACCTTCCTTTTCGTAGACCATGTGGCAGAAATCGCAGTTGTTGATCCGGCGGTTGTTCCGGACGCCTTCGATATGGCAGAGTCGGCAGTCGTCGATCCGCGTGCCGACTTTTTCCGGATAGACCTGCAGTGTGTTTTCGAGGTCCTGATTGAAGCCATGTCCCGGATAGGCATGGGACACATCGCGCGGTTTTGAATTCGGTGTCGGATGGCCGCCGGGAGTCGCCGGATCGCCGGCGAATGTCAGACTCAGTCCGGTCCCGAGCATCACCGCGGTGCTCACCATCGTTTTCAACAGGTGTCTCAATGTCATCATCACGATTCCTCCCCGTCATCTGCTGTTTCAGAAAATCTTAAAAAAGCGCCGGATCGATCGGTTCAAGCGATTCGAATCGATCTTTCCGGCGTTTCGTATCACCGATCAGAGCTTGTACTGCACACCGAAGGAAATCACACGACCGGGTTGCTCGAACCCGATTTCCTGATAGTAGTCTTTGTCCAGAAGGTTATCGGCCTTGACGTTCAGGGAGAGTCCGAAGTCGAACGTATGGAGGATCTGGAGACCATAGATCGAATAGGAGGGGACATCGAGCGGATTGCCGTCGCGGTCGTACTGGATGACGTTGTCCCGGTAGGTCAGGTTGGCGAGGAGTGTGGTGCCGAAGTCGAAGGCATAACCGGCATCGAGGCGGACCGTGTGTTCGGGAGTATAGGCAAGATCCTGCTCGGGTTGCCCGGAGGTCTTGTTTTTCGCATCGAGGAACGTGTAGTTGAACAGACCCTGGGGACCGGTTTTCGGCTGATATCCGCCCCACAGTTCGATACCGGAGAATGTGGCGGTCTGGATGTTCTCGTACAGCGAATCCTTGTCGGGCCGTTCGATCAAATCATCGACATCGTAATAGAACGCGGACGCTCCCAGTTCGATCGCATCGCGGATGAACGAATATCCCAGCGAATACTGCATCGATTTTTCAGGATCGAGTGTGTCGACGTCCTCGGGTTGGAATTCCTCGATGTTGCTGAAGAGTTGATGCATTGTCGGGAAACGGTTGCGCAGGCCGATGGCCGCAGAGATCTGGTGCCCTTCCATGGGCCGCCAGGACGCGAGAAGATTGAATGTCGGCGCGTCGATATCGGGGGCGCGTGTCGAGATCGATGCGGATGACGCGCTGGTGTTGGTGATGGTATCGAAGTTGTAGACTTCCCATCCCGCACCGGCCTGAAGGGTGAAGACATCGAGCGGCTGCCATTCGCCTTCTGCGCCGATCGTCGTGGTCATCGCCTTGTATTCCGACCAGGGTTCGCCGGGATTGTCCTGGACCTTGTGATTATCCTGGACCGCACTCAGTGCACTCCGCAGCACGAATTGCCCGGAGGCTTCCCACTCGAACCGGAAATTGCCGCCCATGTTGAAATCGTCGTATGTGCTCTGGTAATTGAGTTCGGTGCGGTCGGCATCCTTCCAGTTTTTAAGCGTATTGTCGTAGGTGTGATAGAAGAAGTTCGCGCGGAAATCCATTGCATCGCCGGCGGCCTGTCGACCCGCCAGAACGATTCCGGATTTCTTCCAGGTCGGGAATTCCCACCACTGCGCCTTTGAGTTCGGATCGGTGGTTGGCGGAATGCCTTTTTCGGCGTCCATGTAGTTGCCGGAAACACTCAGTTCGCCGGTTTCCCATTCATAACCGGCCTTCATCCCGAGACTCCACTGGGAGTAATCCGAGTTGTCGCGGATGTCGCCGTCTTCGAGCAGGTTGCCCTTGCTGTCATAGACCGGTTTGAAATCGTCCGACATCGGCCAGCCGTCGGAATCGCGCACGCCGGCCGATACCTGATAGTACCAGGGGCCGATCCGCATTCCATGCGCAGCACGGGCCATGAAATTGCCTTCCTGATCGACGCTTGCGAGGAGATTGAGGTTGGGTTTTGAGGAGGGTTTCGCCGAGATCAGGCTGACGACGCCGCCGAGAGCGTTGGCGCCGAAGAGTACCGACGAGTTGCCTCGGAGGATACTGACTTCCGAAAGATTTTCGAGGGGTAATTCGGAGGTGTCGAGATCGCCGTAGTATGGGGCAGCCATGGGCACGCCGTCATACAGCACCAGAATCCGTTCCTGTGCCAGACCGCGCATATAGATTTTAGGCTCGTTCTTGGATCCCGTGGAAACCGAAATTCCCGGGGCGCGTTCGACCGTTTCGACAACGCTCTGTTCGAGATTCTGATCGAAGGTCTCGGTCGTGATGGTGGTTTTGGCAGGGGGTTCTTCCGGAGGTACCGAGCCGGTGACGTGGATCTGGCCCATATCGAAGACAAGGGGAGTCGATGTGTCCTCGTCCGGAGGATCGGCGGCGATCGACAGGGCCGGATTGAGGAGGAAGAAGGTGAGTGTCAACAGGGATAGAATGATTCGAAGCATACTGATTTCCTTTCCGTAATGGGAGGTTGAAGTGTTTCCGCTTCAGCCCTTGAGCCGTCAGGCTCGGGCCCGGATGCCATGGCAGGCGCGGTAGGTCGTCCGGGTCGGAAGTCATGAAAAAATGCCGCGTTTCGGCCGCATTTTTATAGACCAGAATGCAGGGAGAGTCAACGATAACTGCGATCCCATGAGTGCTTCGTGACGATTCCGCCGGCGAGATCCCGATTCAAGTCGCAGGTGCGTTGCTATCGGAAGCTTCGCAGTTTCCGATTTTCCCGGGATGATGGCAAGACGCACGAAGAAACGATACAACCGGTGCAACTCACAGGTTTTCTAAAGCAGGGGGTTTCGTTCTGATATGTCGAGGTTCGGGTGTCAATGAAAGGAAAACAGCCATTCATGGATGGATCCCAGGATTGTGTTCGATTCGGTATCCATGATCGCCGAAACGAATCGGGCATCGGAGCATGCACCGGATCCAGACGGCCAGAGAAAAGGATCAATCACATGAATCTCGGATGTGCCGGTCGGTAAAACTGCAATCGAGAACCAGCCTGGAGACTGGTCCCAATCGGGAAAATACCAATATGAACCAGCGACATCCAGAAGGCAGAAAAATGTAATGTCATGAATGTCTTCTGAAAACGAATTACAGATGCTTGCGTTAAGAAGGCACACGGTTCCCGATGTAAACTCATGGGATGGCATTGTCAGGGTCACGCCAAGTGATGAGCAATTTGGAGTGGATGTATGCGAAGGTGTCAAGGAAGGGGTTGGAGTCAGAGTCGGAGTTATTGTCATCGTAGGGGTTGGCACCGGAGTTTGTGTCGAACCTGGCGTTTCAGTTACGGTCGGGGAGAACGTTGGCGTTGGTGTCCGTGTCGGGGTTCGTGTTGGGGTGAGCGTCTTGGTTGCAGTGGCTGTAGCTGTGCTAGTTGGAGTGTATGAGGGGCCCGAGGTCGGTGTCGCAGGGATCTCATCCTGGAAAACGAAATACAATGTCTGAGCTGAACGATATGCGATCCAATACTTATCCGATGCATAATCCATCTGTGCCTGAAAGGCCGGATCCTCACTGATCAGTATCGGATCCATCCAGACTCCGGATCGGCATTCCCGCAAAAAAAGACCGGGACCTCCGTAGAGAATTGCTGTAGTCAAATCATCTACAACCAAGACATCAAAAACCGTTTGGCCGGGCTGCAATTGTATCACAGGCCCCAGCTTGGATTTGGCAAAATAGTCACTTCTGAAATTCCAGGCTGCAATCCAGGAATGTCCCGGATCGACATCCTGAAGCATTCGAAACGATGTTTCGGATGGTTGTGACTGTTCCTGTTCATAGAACGTTGCACCGGGTATTGGGACGATCGACGTGTCTGTTTCACAGTCGGGAGGTTCGCAGTACATCCACATCAACATATGGAGGCTTGAAGAGGGATAGTACGTTTCGTAGATTTCCGCCCAGATGACCGTCCCTCCCGGAGTCGTCCGAATGGTGCATGGATAGAGCAACTCGCATTCCTGAGACAGGATCAGGAAACTCGATTGCGCGAGTTCGAGATGCCAGATCGCGCGGTTCCATAAAGTAGCCGTCTCATATTCCCTATAATCTTGAATTTTGGAAACGTCCAGATCCCAGCGCCCGGAATCTCGATTCCAGAAAATCGTTGCTTGTGTCTCTGTCTCAACCATCTCATAACTGAAAACCTGCTGCCATAGGTTGTTTTGTTCTCTTCGGTAAATCCATGCGCCTTCCCAATCGCTGGCACAGAAAAACAGCAAGTTGCCATCCGGGTCGTGCATCAACTGAGAAACTTTACCGTGTAAACCATTGACTGTTTCAACCGAAATCGTTGCCGGAGAAATCACATGAATAATGCTGGGCGCAGCAAATGTATCCAGGACGACCCAGGGTTGATTCTTGAAAGTTCCTTCGGAAGGGACACATACTGACGTGAGATCTTTGTTAGTTGTCGGAACAATAGGATAGATGAACCACTCTTGGGCATAAGAGCCATACGAACAGTGAACTGATAAAATCAAGATCGAAACAATACGAAATGATTTCATTTTACCTCCGTTCGTTTCGTTTATTGTATTCGAACGCATCTGGAACAGTCAACATTTTGATACATGCGTTCTAGGATAACATGCTTCATCAGTCACTCCTGATTGAGAGCCGATTACTGCTATCGATTCGTTTGTAAACCTTTTGAAACGCGCGAAGGGAGGATTCAGACTATATCAGTATATCATGAGTTCTTCGTGAATCGCGGCACAACTCTTGAGTTCCACTCCCGAGCTTCCGTAGATTTGAATCACAAAGCTGCCCGGTTGAGTGCCGGTCAGACACGGGAAGGGAATCGCATGGAAAAAAAAATGAGAGTATTGTTCGTCTGCGTGCATAACAGCGCGCGGAGTCAGATGGCGGAAGCGTGGACGAATGCGCTCTTCGGCGACCGGATCGAAGCGGAGAGTGCCGGGCTGGAACCGGAGACGCTGAATCCACTGATCGTGCACTCGATGAGCGAAGTCGGGATTGATCTCTCGAACAAGAAAACCAAAAGCGTTTTTGATCTGGTCAGGGCCGGCAGATTGTACAGTCATGTGATCACCGTCTGCGATCAGGCGTCCGCGGAACGATGTCCGATTTTTGCGGGAGTGACCCGGCGGTTGCACTGGAGTTTCCCGGATCCGGCGAAGATCGATGGGACGGATGACGAGAAACGCGAGGCGATCGCGTGGATCCGGGATGAGATCCGGAAACAGGTGGAGGCTTGGGTGGGGGGGGTGGAGATGTAGTGTCATATGGTGGTATATTCAGTGTTGTGAGGATAGGAGAGGACCACCCCGGCGCTTCGCGTCGACATTTTACGGGAGGACCACCCCGGCGCT
>CALFER010000093.1 GCA_937951895.1 uncultured bacterium | reverse complement strand
GCTCAGGGAGCGGGGTGATCGGGCACAGCTCCCTTCGACAGGCTCAGGGAGCGGGATGATCGGGCACACGATCGGATTGATCATATTGCGTGTCATGTGGTCTGGATGTAATATTCCTGTCAGAGAACGAGCGATGAAAACAGATTTCCGGATCCATCCCCAGGTGGCGATCCCGGGGCTATTTGCTCTGACCGCACTGCTGTACAGGCATGAACTCGCTCTGCCGCCTCATTTCGACGACCACTTTTACCTTTTCCTGATGGACGGAACCCCGCTCAGACACATCTTCTGTGTGCTCGACCCGCGCCAATACGTCATCTGGATCCGCCCCATCAACTGGCTGCTGACATACGTCGAACGGGCGCTTTTCGGAGACTGGCTCGCGGGGTTCCGCCTGGTCACCGCTCTGATGCATGCGATCAATGGATTCCTGCTGTACTGGATCTGCCGGAGGCCGCTCGGACTGACGGCTGTGACGTCGTCTCTGTGCGGGATCCTGTTCACCCTCTATCCCGGCAGTTACGAATCCGTGCTCTGGTTGTCGGATCAGGTGGATCCCCAGTTGCTCCTCTGCCAGACCGGCTCGTTCGTGGCGTATACGCTCTGGCGAAACCGCTCCGATGCTCGCTGGCTCGCGCTGTCCTGCCTGCTCTTTCTGTTCGGGTTGATGACCAAGGAAACCGTCGTTGTGCTGCCGGGGATCCTGTTGCTGTTCGAGTGTTTCCGCAGGCGGATAGACCCATCCGATGAGCGATCGAATCGATGGGCGGTCGCAGCTGGTCTTCTGCCGTTTTTCATTCTCACTGCAGGATATCTCGGGCTGCGTCACGAGATTCTCGGAGGCATCGGCGGGTATCCCCAGTGGGCCGGAGGCATCCCCCGGGATCTCATGGATATCCGCCGTTTGCTGACATACTTCACGGTCGTTCTGCCGTCGCAGTACTTGTTTCCGTTCCCGTACCATGATGTTTCGTTTCTGTACAGACTGCCCGGAGCGCTCATGTTCTGGATTGCCCTGGGCGGACTCATGGTTTCGAGGGATTATCGGATGTACGGCATTTTATGCACGCTCTCCTGCATCCTGCTCGTAATCCCGGTATCGCCTCTCATCTGGAAATCGCATGATTTTTTCATGAACCCGAGATACCTGTATCCGGGTTCCGGCGCGATCTGTCTCATGGTCGCGTGCATGCTGCGGGCCGGGTGGCGCGAGCCGGCCAGGCGCCGGACCTGGAAAGTCTGTATGCGAATCGCCGGATGGACGATCGTCTGCGTCTGGCTTCCGCTCGGATGGCATCTGAGGAGTACATTCCGCGACGCCACGGAGCTGTCGAACAGCCTGATCGATCAGCTCTCCGAATACTGCACGGACCTGAATGCCGACGCGCAGATCATCCTGAGCGGGTTGCCGTGCCGTGTGGGCAGCACCAGTCTGGATATCATGGATCCGGTTCTGTCGATTACCAACTTCGAGATTCATCGGAGGTGCGCACTGCTGCCTCCGTTCGATCCCTGCGCCCGGCGATCCGGAAACGGTTTGCGGGACTATCTGCTGTCCGCCCGCGGAGTGGTGTCACCTTCGTGCGGCGACTCGATGACCGGCACCGGAACGCCAGCTCTGAAATCCCGCCGCATTTTCCTGCGCCTGCAGCCTGATGGCGAACTGCGGGAAACCGCGCCGCCGGAATGACCGGGTAACAGGCCGGCGTTTCATTGATTTGCGGACAACGAGACGATATGATTATCAGACAGTCTGCTTTTAAAGGAGGTTTCCATGGCATCAGGAAGATGGGTAATCTGGACAATAACAAGTGTGTGTCTGCTGACCGTTGCCGCTCTTCCGGCAACCGCTCAGTTCACGTACTCGGAAAAACCGTCGCTCGAGAAGGTTCCGGCCGGAACCATCACCGGGCAGGCGAACGGGAAGCCCTTCGAGGCGAAGTTTGTGGCATTCCAGCCGAGTTACACCGGCAACTGGGAGATGATCATTGCGGACAAACCGTTCGAACCGGCGGACATCATCATGGATTGTCAGCACATCGACATCGACCTGCCTCATGCACCCGCCGCCGGGAAAGTCATGTCCAAGCCGATGGAATACGGCAAGGGGATCTGGCAGATACAGTCTCCGGATGACCCGGCCGAAACGACGAGCTGGAACGCGGACAATGCCTGGGTACTTGAGATCACTGAATGGAATGTGAAACCGTGGGATCCGAATGCCGACATGTTCCAACAGGCCGGCACGGCGTCGGGCCGAATCGGGATCTGCTACAAGGGAAGCGGCAGTTTCAAAAATTCCTGGGCTGGCGGCACGTTCAAAAATGCGTCGGTCCGCTTCATGGGCGAACCGCCTGCGGCCATCAAAAACGCCATGGCATCCGCTCCGGCCGCTCCTGCCGCGAACGCCGCTGCGGGCAGCACGAAAACCATCCCGGGTTCGGCAACAGCGGGAACCTGGAAACTGGTCGGGAATCCGGGTGACTGGGCCGGTACGATCGCCGCCACGACGCTCGACGGAAAAGTCTTTACGATCGAATCCGGCGGCGCGCTGTTCTCGACCGATCCGGCAACCGGAAAGTGGACGCCCCTCGGCAAACCGGATTTCGCCGCGACACGTTTCATGTTCACTGCGGGCAAACAGCTCTATACCATCGAAGAGTCCGGCTCGCTGTATCAGGTGAATCCGGGAACAGGGGCCTGGAAGCAGATCGGAAAACCGAATGACTGGAAAAACACGATCGCGATCGCGTCCGGCGCCGGGAAACTCTATTCGATCGAGGCAACCGGCGCGTTGTTTGTGACGGATCCGGCAACCGGTATCTGGAAATCGATCGGCAAGCCGGATTTCGCCGCGACGAGATTCATGCTGTTTTCCAAAGGCAGTCTCTTTACGATCGAAACGAGCGGTACGATGTACAAGGTCAATCCGGCAGACGGTTCCTGGGCATCGGTCGGCCACGCCGGTGCGTTCAGCGAAACGAAGGTTCTCACGGTCCTGAACGACACGATGTATACGACCGAGGAAGACGGTTCACTCGTGCAGTGCAACCCGGAAACAGGCACTCGAACAGTCATCGGCAAACCCGAATTCATCAACACGCTGTTTCTCCTTCCGGTCGGCACCGGGCTGACCTCAATCGAATCCTCGGGGTCGATGTACGCCATACATGTACAATAGCGAGTCTCCGGCAGAATCTGAATCGTTCGAGGGGATCACGTCGATCACAGAGGCGCGGATCCCCTCCCGTTATCAGGTCCGTCGGGTGCTCGGACACGGCGCATCGGGGACGGTATTCGAAGCGCTGGACCGGCAGACCGGCGCGGATGTCGCCGTCAAGTGCCTCGATCGGATGCCCCGCGCCGATGTCCTGCCGGTATTGCGCGCCGAATTCGAAGTGCTCCGGCGCGTCGATCACCCGCATGTCATCCGGATGCTCGACTTCGACACCCCTCCCGGCGCTCCCCCCATCATCGTCATGGACTACATCCGGTCGATTCCGTTCGACCGATTCAGCCGGGACATCGATCCGGAGCGTCTCCGCGAGGCACTCCGGCAGATCCTGTCCGCGCTCGATTACCTCCACGGTCTCGGAATCGTCCACGGCGATCTCAAGCCGTCCAACCTGCTGATCGCTCCGGAACCGGCTCCGTTTCATTTCCGGATCGCCGACTTCGGCTTCGCTCAGACCCTGACCCGCGGGCGTGGCGGGTTCATCGGAGGCACGATTCCGTATGCCGCTCCGGAGGCGCTTCGGAATGGTGCCGTCGATCCCCGTTCGGATCTCTTTTCGCTCGGCGTCATCTGCGCGGAACTGATCCTGGCCTCTCCCGTTGTCGTCACGTCGTCGACGCTGTCCGCCTACCTGTCGAATCCCCGCGCATCGCTCCCAGCCCCTCTCCCGGATCGATTCCGGCCGTTCGAACCGATCATCGGAACGCTCCTTGCCACGGACCCCGAGCGTCGCTTTCTGTCCGCGGGTGAGGTGATCCGGAGGCTCGCCGATGATGAGTCCGCATCGGGGCGACTCCTCAGGGGGCATTTCGTTCACCCGCGTTTCACGGGCCGGAATGCGGAATGCAACGTGTTTCGGGATGCTGTCGGGCAGACGGCGGCTGGCGCGAGTGTGCCGGTTTACGTGACCGGAGCCCGCGGCATCGGGAAGTCGCGTTTCCTGCATGAAATCGCCATGGATATGCGGATCGCAGGCCGTTCTGTGTATCAGGCCGATTCCGGAGAGAATCTGCCGAGTCGCGTTCTGGCGGATCGGATCGATGGTGAACCGGTGCGGATCCCCCGCGAGGCACTCGTGAGCGGAATCACGGACCAGTTGGCCCGGAACCCGTCCGTTCTGCTGGTGGATGATATCGATCAGTTGCCGGACTCCGAGCGTGATCTCGTTGGCACACTCGCCGATGCGGCAATTCCGGGATTGTGTATCGGGCTCTTCGCTGAAATCGATGTCAGCGGCGATCGCTCTGCCGTCGGCCCGGTGATCCGTCTCCGTCCGCTCGACAGTCACGCGGCCGGTGAACTCGTGGCGTCCTGTTTTCTCCCGCGCATCGAAGCCTCCGCAGTGGAACGAATCGTGACGGCCGCTTCGGGAATCCCGGGCCGCCTGGTCGCGCTCGCATCGCTGTCAGTCTCGTCCGGCGCCGTTCATTTCGAAGGGAACCGCTGGACCTGGAATCCGGCCGCGCCGATCCGCATTCCGGACTCGGATGAGGGGATCGCCGAGGCTTCGATCGAAGCGCTCTCGCCGGATGAGCGGCGTGTGGCGGGAGCGATCGCGTGCATGCGGGGGTGTTTCGATCCGGTCCGGCATGCGGAGCTGATCGGGCTGGACACCTCGATCATTTCGCAGGCGATCATGGCGCTTCGCGGCCGGGCACTTGTGACCGATGGACTGCGGATGCGCGACGGGAGCCTTGAAGCGGTTGCGATCGGCACACTCGATGATGAGGCGACGCGATGCCGTCTGCATCGGGCGGCGGCCGGAATGCTCGAAGGAATTGCCGGGCGGGAAGCGGAAGCGGGGCAGCATCATCTGGAGGCCGGCAACATCGCCCAAGGCTTCCGGATGCTGTTCGAGGCGGCGGCCGCATGCCGCAAATCGGGCGATATCTCCGGTGCCGCAGCTCTGTATTTCCAAATCGAATCGCAGCGAAGTCATGATCCCGCGACGGCTTCATACGTCTGGAAGTCCGCTCTCGAACGCGGCAACATCCATGTGTCGCTCGGCCAGATGGACAGTGCGCGCGCCGCCTATCAGAAGGCTCTCGATCTGCTCGGCGACACCGGGGATCCCCTCCGCCGCTCCTCGATTCTCGGGAACCTCGCCCTGATCGATCTCAGACAGGGCAATTTCGATGCGACCGTCGAGTTGCTGCTGTCCGCCCGTCGGGAAGCGGCTCAGGCCGGTCGCACAGCCCTGGAGGGGGAACATCTCCTCAAGCTGGGGAATGTGCGGATGCGACAGGGAAGACTCGAGGAGGCTTCGGCGGTTTACGAGGAGGCGATCGGGGTTCTGGAGGACGCGGAAGCACCGAAACTGCTGGCGGCCGCATGGAACAACCTGGGGGCAGTGCGCGAATCCCGCGAGGATCTCGAAGGCGCGCTCCGATCCTACCAGAAAGCGCTGCCGCTCAAGGAATCGGCCGGCGACCGCAAGGGTGCCGCAATCCTGATGCACAACATCGGGCACATTCACGCGGAACAAGGACAGATCCGTACGGGTTTCGGGTTTCTCGCGAAGGCCCGCCGGCTGGTATGGAAACAGGGAGAAATCCCCGTGCAGGCACAGGTGCTGTGCACGCTGGCCGGGTTGCAGATCGATCGCGGCCGCTATCGGGCGGCGATGCGATGGCTGGAGAAGGCGGTCGAGCTGGCCGGAGCGGCGGGGGATGAGGGTGCGAGACGGTATGCGGAGGCCGAGCAGGCGCGGTTGTACATCGAGATCGGATGTGCGGACCGGGCGCACCGGTTGCTGCTCGACCGCGTCAACACGCTGTCGGAGGGGAGTGCCATCGGGCCGGATGAGTCCGCCATGCTGCGTCGGCTGGCGCTCGCAGCCCTGGAAGCGGACCCGGACTGCGCGCGCCAGTGCCTCGCCTGGCTCGACCGGTCGAAACTCGATGCCGAAGAACCCGTGTTCGCGCGGGTGGAACGCCTCATCATCGAAGGGCGAGTGAGAAGCGTTCTGGGGGAGCGGAACCGGGCGCGCGAACTGTTCGGGGAGGCCCGGAGACAGGCGGGGCTGATGAGACTGGCCGATGCGGTTGTGTTCGAGGCTCTGGAGTGTGCCGCAGGCGGGGATCCGGGCGAAGGACTCCGGTTGCTCGATGAGACGGATCCGGATGCGGCACTCGAGCGTCAGACCGCGTACCCCGCTCTCCTGCGCGTGCTCGAAGCGCGGGCGACCTGCCTGTCGATGCTCGGGAGGACGCGATCGATCGCACTGGTGCGTCTCCGGATCGAGGCGATCGTCAGGCGTCTGTGCGCGCATCTGCCGGACGGCGTCGACCCTGCTGTCTTTGCCGGTCGGATCGGAAGGCTTGACATGCCGACGGGCGCGGGATCGGGTGATCGGAGATGGAACGACGAGAGGGAGGAGACGATGGAGGATCGCCGTAAACTCATGCTGCTGGTCGATGTGACAAGGAGCGTGGTGTCGGAAAGTTCCCTGGAGGGGTTGCTGGGATACATCACCAGCCAGGCCATCGCGCTGACAGGGGCGGATCGCGGTTTCTGCTGGCTGAAGGCCGGTACGGACAGCGCGGAGGCTCTGGTCATGCGCAACATGACGCGCCGGGACATTTTCGGGAAAACCGCCCAGATCAGCAGTTCGATTCTCGAGGAAGTCATGACATCGGGTCATACGGTACATCTCAGGGATACACTGTCCGACGCGGACTTCCGCAACCGCCGCTCCATTCTCGCCTATAATCTCAGACGAATCATGTGCGCGCCGCTCGTGATCCAATCCTCCCGGACCGACACGCTTCCTGCCGCGGGGGTGCTGTATGTCGACGGGGCATCGCCGGGCGGCGACTTTTCGATTCTCGACCGGGATGTCTTCGAATCACTCGCGCGCAGCGCGTCGACGGGGATCGAAAACATCCGATTGAAGGCGAGGCTCATCCGGGAAAACTCGTCGCTCCGGCGGCAGATTGCCGATCAGTTCCGTTTCGGCGATTTCATCGGTGAATCCGATGCGATTCGCAAGGTGCTGCAACTGGTCGAGCGTGTCGCGTCGACTGAAGCGAACGTGATGATCCTGGGGGAGAGCGGCACCGGCAAGGAGCTGATTGCGCGGATTCTGCATTTCAATGGAGCGCGCGCCTCGGGGCCTTTCCTGAGCATCAACTGCGCAGCGCTCACCGAGTCGATTCTCGAGAGCGAACTGTTTGGCGTCGAAGCGGGGGTTGCGACCGGGGTGAGCAAACGGCAGGGGTTGTTTGCGCAGGCCGGACAGGGCACGCTGTTTCTTGACGAAATCGGAGACATGCCCGTGGCCATGCAGGCCAAACTGCTCCGGGTTCTGCAGGAACGCAAAGTGCGACCGGTCGGCGGAAAGAATCTCCTGGATGTCGATGTCCGGATCGTCTGCGCAACCCATCAGGATTTGTATGCGGCGGCCCGCGACGGTCGTTTCCGCGAGGATCTCCTGTACCGGCTCGATGTCATCTCGGTCACACTCCCGCCGCTGCGCGACCGCCCGGACGACATTCCGATTCTGGTGAGGAGTTTCATCCGGAAGCATGCCGGAAAGATGGGGAGGGGCGATGTGGACATTGACCCGGGTGCGCTGGCTGCACTGCAGCGTTACGCGTGGCCCGGCAATGTGCGGGAACTCGAAAACCAGGTCGAGCGGGCGCTGATCATGGCGACACCCGGCCGGCCGCTCGGGATCCATGATTTTTCGGGGCGGATCACCGAAATGGCGTCCGGGAGGGTGGTGGAGGCGCGTGCGGGTGTGATGGATGTGGACGGGACACCGCGGCCGTTGCGGGATGTCGTGGACGACATCGAACGACGCATGATCGCGCAGACGTTGGAGCGGGTGAGGGGGAACAAGGCGAAGGCGGCGGAGGAACTGGGGGTGTCACGGGAGGGTTTGCGGATCAAGATGCAGCGGTTGGGGGTTGTGTTCGAGAAAAAAAACCGGCGGACTCGCGAAGTTTGACACGGTTTTTGCAATAATAGAAAGAGAGCAGTTGCAGGGGAGGTGATCCGCGCATGATTCCGAATCGAACGAACATCCGGTTGCTGGGACACATTGTCATGCTGACATGCTTGCTGGGCGGAATGTCGGTTGCGGGGGCGACGCCCACACCCACGGCGACTCCGCAATGGATCCTGCGGGTGCCGAATGATTTTCCGACCATCCAGCAGGCGTTGAATCATGCGCCGGCCCATGCGCTGATACTGGTCAATCCCGGCACATACCGGGAAAATCTCGTGTGGCCGCATGTTCCGGATATCCGGCTGGCGGCCGCGTCTGTTCCGGGAAGTGTCACGATCGACGGCGGATTCGCTGGACGTGTGGTGCGCTTTGAAGACGTCCCCGCACCGGGTGCGTATCTGTTCGGTCTCCGGTTCACTCGCGGGCGGTCTGCCGCAGGCGGCGCCGGTATGCGGATCGACCGGTCGGACGTCCTGATTCAGGGATGCGCGGTGTATGACAACATCGCCGATGAAACGGCTGGCGCTTTGATCGCACCGGGAATCGACGCTCGGGACTCGAATGTGACGATCATCGGTTCGACCGTGCATGACCATTTTGCGGTCAATTCCGATGCGGCCGGGTTGGTGTTTCAGGGGACAGCCGCCCGTCTGAACCTGACCGGGTGCGTGTTCCGTGACAACCTGCAGATCGCCTCGGACGGGGCGGGAGCGGTGGCGGTTGTGTCGGGGGACTGTGAGATCCGGAATTGCGAGTTTTTCGGGAATGCCGGAATCGACGGTGCCGCCGTTCATCTGGCTGCGCCGGGCCTGATCGAATCCTGTCTGGTGCTGGATTCCGTATACTCGGCGGGCGGCGCGGCGGTTGTGGTGGAACATGACGAGGCGATCGTGCGGATGTGCACGATTTCAGGCAACGGATGTGCGGGCGTCCGCGTATCGGGTTTCGGGCTCATTGCCGGATCGGTCCTGACGGAGAACGCGATCGGCATCGAGTCGCTCGATGGTTTCTGCATCCTGGATCATAATGATGTATTCGGAAACATGGTCGATTATGACGGTGTTTCACAGGGGCCAGACGACATCAGTGAAGATCCTCTTTTTGCGCAGGGACCGCGCGGCGCATACTACCTGTCGCATCTCGCTGCCGGCCAGTCGCAGGATAGCCCGTGCATCGATGCCGGCTCATCCGGTTGGGAGATTCAGGGGACGACCCGTACGGATCATGTGGCGGATCAGGGGATCCCGGATTGCGGCTGGCATTGCAACACCGCAATTCCGACGTCGATCCCGACCGTGACCCCGACCTCGGCAACGCCTTCCCGCACTCCGACTCCCACGGTGACTCCGACGCCGACCGGCCCGCCTGTGACAATGACACCGGTCAGCGGTGTGATTCGCGTCCCCGAAGATTTCTCGAGTATCCAGCTTGCGATCGATGCTTCATCGGATGGGGACGTGGTGCTGATCAACAACGGTGTGTTTTCCGGAGTCGGCAATCGGGATATCAAGTTTCGCGGCAAACAGATCACGGTTCGCTCGATCAACGGCCCCGGCTCGACCGTCATCGATTGCGAAGGAACCTACACCGACATGCATCGGGGGTTTATGTTCGATCAGAACGAAGCGTCGACGTCAGTCGTCGAGGGGATCCGGATTCAGAACGGATTCAGTGTCGAAGGATCGGGTATTCTGATCCGTTCGGGTGCGTATCCCGTCATTCGGAACTGCCAGTTCATTCATTGCGACGCGACGTCATACGGCGGAGCGATTCGCGCGTACAATTCGCACTTCACGCTGATCGGGTCTGAAATCCGGGATTGTTATGCATCTGATGGCGGCGGGGGGGTGGCGTTGTTTGGTGGCGAATCCTTGCAGCCCGTCATCTATCGCACGAGTTTCATCGACAATGCCGCGGGGATGGAACAGGCAGGGGGTGTGTATCTGCAGGATGATTCCGAGCCTGTGATCACGAGTTGCGAGTTCGACACGAACGCCGGAATTGCCCTGGTCATGGACTCGGGGATCAACAGCAAGATCACCCTGGGCAATACGCTGTTCTCGCATAACTGCGGCGGCGTGTATATCAAGAGGGGCCGGGCGGAAATCATCAATTGCACATTCGATGCGAATGAAGAGTTTGCCGTGAGAGGGGATCGGGGCCGGAAAAACATTCATATTCTGCGATCGAGTCTGTTCGGTGAAACCATCATCGATGTGACGCAGGCGGATTACAGCAATACCAGCGCCTTGGTCGTCGGAATACGGAACTTCGATGGCGACCCCCTGTTTCTGCAAGGCCCTCTCGGTGAGTATTACATTTCGTATGACATCGAGGAAAACGGGATCAGCCCGAACATGAACACGGGCGGAGTCGCTGTCTGGACGGTCAACTTCGAGGGGCCGTTCGGATATCCGATCTCCCTGGCCAATCTCACGACGGCGGTCGATGAGACTCTGGATGATCGGTTCGCGGACGTCGGGTATCATCACCATCCGTCCAACGAAGAACCGACGCCGACGCCGAATCCGCCGGGACGGCCGATCATCGAGGATGTGCTGGGATCGACCGAGCATTTCGAGACATCCCGGGAAATGGTGTTCATTCTGTCGGCGTCGGTGACGCATCCCGAGGGTGCCGAGCGGATCGACACCGTCGAATTGTATCTCGAAAACTTCCCGACGCTGATCGAACTGTACGATGACGGCACGCACGGGGACGGGATAGCCGGAGACCACCGCTACAACCGGGAACTCCGGATTCCGGCGTTCGGGGTGCCGCCCCATGAATATTCGATGTATGTGGTGGCTTTCGACACGTATGGGCAGCCGAGCGAATCGGCGCCGTACCGGCTGGCGGTGGAGAGCGACGAAGGCGCGGGTCCGGCGATTCTGGGAAGGCATGTCTGGTATTCGATGGTGCGATCGGGTGAGGAGAACGTGGGATTCATCTGGCTGCTCGCGTACGCCCCGAACGTCGGCGCAGGCGGCCGTGTGGAGGTGCTCTACGACGGTCTCCCGACAAACCTGGAGCTGTTCGACGACGGACTGCATCACGACATCAACGCGGGTGACGGTATCTTTGGTACATTTGTCCTGCTCGACGGAAGCGCCATTTCCGGGCCGATTGAATTGCGTTTCGAGGTCAGGGCGGTGAGCGGAAGCGGTGTCGAGGGGCGTCCGTGGCCGATTGCCTGGAAAGCCCAATAAACCTACAAAATAAACCACAATATGCCTAGTTGCTGGGCATATTGGTGTTTCATGAGACAAAACTTTTGGCATATTGGTTGACATGCGCGGGTTGTCTGGTGAGTGGACTGGCAGGGAGAGGTGTTATAAATGATTGATATTGTTATGGTATATGCGCGATGCCTGGCGTGAGATCGATTGTGCCGGGAAAATTACAGTTGGCACGAGTGCTGCAATAGGGTGGGTCAGGAACTGCAAAGGAGGTTGTCATGAAACACCCGTACATGCTGCACACGTGGAATTCGCTGGATGAGATGCAGGGGTTCGAGCGGAAGTCGATGATCGTGGAACATCGGAATGAGATAGAGACGCCGCGGGCTGTGTTGAATGCGATCCGGTCGAGTGTTCACATGCCGGTCCGATTTGTCGAGTGTGCGGCGGCGTGACCCGACTTGCCCGGTTGGATCACCCTGTCTTGTCGCGCAGCAATGCCCGGAACAGATCGCCGCGGCTGAGCATCCCGACCAGGACCCCGTTTTTGGTGACGGGCATCTGGTGCAGGCAGAAGGCGATCATGATTTTACTGGCTTCGAGAAGAGGGGTTTCCGGTGTCACGCACAGCGGGTCTTCCTCGGCGGCTTCCCCGCACGTGATCCCCGTCCAGTCTTCGGGTGTTTCGATGGCGGGGATCGGAAGGCAGTCCGGGTTGAGAGAATCGGGGTAGGCGACCTGGAGCAGGCGATCGAGTGTCAGAAAGCCGGTGAGTCGTTCTGTTTCATTGAGAACCGGGAGGCCTGAAATATCGTAATGCGACATGGTGGCGGCGGCATGTTGCAGCGTGTCGGATTCGTACACGGTCACCACATACCGATTCATCACGCTCGCCGCGACAACCTCTCCGATATCCCCAAACGCGATGGCATGTTTCCGGCACCCGAATCGACTGCAGATTCGCACGCACCCCCCCCGCGCCATCTCCAGCGACACCGTCGGCGCCTCGCAACTCAGGCATGGCGGCCCATCCGACAGCGCTTTCCCGCAGAACGGGCAGATGATATCCACGATCGTTCCGCGCGGAATCGCCATCTTCAATCGCCCCCGGTGACTCCCGTAGAGCGCCGACAGGTAGACATGGTCGCGTTTCCCTTCCGATCGAATCAAAAGATGTACCGACGGAAATCCCTCGATCGGCGTGTCCGTGTCCATCAATGAATGACCGCATTTCAAGCAACTCACCTCGATCGGAAACATGGCATCCTCCCGTGTGGCGTGTCGTTTCGATCGTCGTACATTCTATATTTAATCTAATTGAATTGCCCGTCAAAGTAAAGTTGGTTACTATGAACGCCAGGGCTTGAACGCCTGATTTCACGGTGAATGGAGCGCACAAGGGAGGCCCGATGAAGCATATCCTGGTAGCGGTCATTTTGTTCATTGTCGGCATGGCCATCGGAGCATGGGGTCCTCGGTCCGATCTGCGCATCGCCAAACAGAAAATCCGGGAACTCGAACGCGCCAAACCTGCTCCCTCTGCCAACGAAGAATCCTCGGGGATGCCGAACATCACGCAAATGTTGAACATACCCCGCCAACCGGCGTCTCCACGTCCCCGCCCGACACGCGTCCCGACTCCGACCACCGACCCTGCCGCTCCGACTCAGGTGGTCGTGCCGGATGAGACTGTTTCGGAAAACGGAGCGTTTTCACCCGAGGATTTCAGGGAGGGAATCGAGGCTGCGCATGATCTGTGGAAGATGCGTGAGTCGCAGGCGCGGCAGCTTCTGATCGAGGCACTCGAACTGACCGAATCGGAATCACGCGAATTCGATGAGCGGATCGAAGCGATGAATGAGGAATTGAGGCGTCGGATCGAAAACGCCGTAACGACGATGAAGGATGACGAAACACTGACGACCCAGGACGCGCTGACACTCGCACACGAAATCTCCGGCGTCCTGCTCGACACCTACGCGGATCTCGACGACGTCCTTCCGGACAACTGGCAGTCGCAGGCGACCGCGGATTCCGATCTGCCGAACTTCATCGATCCGATGGTCGGGTTGCCGCTCATCGAACTCGAGGGTCGGATGTTCGATGGAAGATCCGGAGGGGAGGGTTCATGATCGGATTCAGTCTGCGGGACATCGGCATCGTAGCCCGGCACGACGTGACGGATTCATTCCGAAGTCGCAAAGCGATTCTCTGGGTGTTGCTCTATCTGATCAGCGCGTTGGCGGCGACGTTTTTTTTCACGATCGCATTGCGTGAAATCGAGTCCGAGGTGGCGCGCCTGGCACGGATCGGCGAAGCCAGGCAGGCCGGGGTCATGACACAGTCGCTCTGGGAATCCAACAGTTTCAGGCGGATGGTCGAGGGGTTGGTCGGCGACCGGGATCTCGCGAACAGTCTCATTCGAAAACCCCCTCTGGTACTCTTCTTCGGTTGGCTCTCTCTGACCTTTTCGCCGTTCCTGATCGTCCTGCTGGCCGGTGACAGTATCTCATCGGATGTCGCGTCCGGGACATCGAGGTTCATTCTGACGCGGATAGACCGGTTCTCGTGGGTAACGGGTAAACTGGCCGGGCAGGCTCTCGTGCTTCTGGCGGCGATCGCGGCGAGCGGCATCGGCGCATACGCGGTGGGTATGTTCAGACTGGCCGGGTTTGCCTACGGCAGGACTGCCGTCGGTCTGCTGATCGCCTGTCTGAAGGCCTGGTGCTATTGCCTCCCGTTTCTCGGACTCGCGGTCGGTGTGTCCCAGTTGTCGCGCAAGGTTCCCCTCACGCGGATTCTGTCGATCGTACTGTATTTCGCCGGATCGATTCTGGCGGTGATATCGGATCATATGGCCGGAGCCGGCTGGCGGCGGGTCTGGGAACTCCTGTACATCCTGCTGCCGCAGGGCCACCGCCGGAGCCTGTGGATCGATGATCCGCAGCACCTTTTATCAGCCGGGCTTTTCTTCGTGGCGCTGTGTGTTCTGTATTATGTGTCGGGCTACATTGTTTTCGCGCGGAGGGACGCATGAGATACGCGTTGCGATTGCGGGACGTCCACAAACGTTACGGCCGCCAGATCGCGCTCGACGGGTTGAATCTCGAAATCGAACCCGGAACCGTGCTCGGATTGGTCGGCAAAAACGGCGCGGGCAAGACGACAGCCATGTCGATTGCCGCGGGATTGCTGCGACCGGATTCCGGATCGATCGATCTGCTGGGGATGGGCCCCTTCCGTCCGAAGCTGCATCGGGGGCGGGTGACGATTCTGCCGCAGGATGCCCGGCTTCCGTCCCATTCGCGTGTCCGTGATGCGCTCGTGTTCCTGGCGCGTCTGCAGGGGTTGACCCGTCTGCAGGCGATCGATGCGGTCGACGAAATGCTCACATGGGTGGACCTGAAGGATCGTGCCACCAGCCCCCTCAGCACACTGTCCCACGGCATGTTCCGGCGTGTCACGATCGCCCAGGCGTTTCTCGGTTCGCCCGAACTGGTCCTGCTCGATGAACCCACCAGCGGCCTGGATCCGAAACAGGTCGTCCAGATCCGGTATCTCATCCGCAGCCGCCGCGCCCAGTCCACGATCGTCATCAGTTCGCACATCCTGTCTGAACTCGAAACGATGTGCGACCACGTGGCATTCATCGAAAACGGACGGACGATTCGCGACGGGAAACTCGAGGACGTCACGAACCGGCAGAAAATCATCAGCTACTCGGTCGCATCCGAGACGGTTCCTGTTGAGGTGATCACGGCCGCCCTGCCGGATTGCGGGGTCCATTTCAACGCTTCGACCAGACTGCTCACGGTCTCGCAACGCACAGAATCCGGCTCGCCGGCCGACATCAACGCCCGCCTCCTCCCGGTTCTGCTCGAACATGGGGTTCCGATCCTGGAGATCCGTCTTGGCAGTAATCTCGAAAAAGAATACCTTCAGCAGGTTCAGTAACCGACCGGTCGAACCGCTCCGGCGTCTTCCTGTGCCGGCGTTCCTCCTTTGGATCACCCTGATCGCGGGGATGGGGTGCAGACACTTCGTGTCGACTCACGATTATGCAAGCCGGAAACTCCTCACCCTGAGTCAGAATCTCGATGCATTCATGGCCGAACCGCATGAAGACAATGAATACCGGGAGTCACGTGTAACGCTGTCGGCCGGTGCTGTGATCGATCGGGACGGCGAAGCCCGGTTTTCGGCGCGGAACAAGATGAAAATCGCGTTGCCCGGCCTGAAAGACCGGATCGGGCTGATGATCGGAGGCGCTTCCGATGCGGAAAGCGATGAAGCGAGGGATCTGGCGGATTCGGATGTGCAGGACTATGAATCGTTCCTGAGGGTTTTTTCACGCGCGCCCCGAAAATGGCTCGACTGGGACTTCGACATCGGCCTGAAATTCGACCCGGATGTCAAAATGTTCACGCGGTTCACAGGGATTCGGTCCGGGTGGTGGAACGAGACGGAATACCGGTATGTGCAGCGGTTTTTCTGGCGGAATTACGAGGGATTCGGGCTGCAGGGCCGATTTGAACTCGATCAGCAACTGACGGACAAGACGCTGCTGCGCGAATTCATCGATCTGAAGCACACGGAAATCACGTCGGGAGTGGATGTGTCGGGCGGTGTCTATCTGCGCGCCATGCCATTCCAGGGACTCGCATGGAGCCTCGAATTGATGCACTTCGGAACAACCCATCCGTGGATTTACCGATATACGGATTTTTCAACGCGAATCCGGAAATCGATCGGTTATCGGTGGCTCGAATTTGAAATGCGCCCGGTAATCCGGTTTCGCAGGCAGGACGATCGCCTCAAGATGGAACCGTACGTCGAGTTCTTCATCAACATGACCTTTGACGCCCGTCATCTGAAAACCGAGAACTGAAACGCGCCGTTCACTGCGGATCTGGCATAAAACTTGATCCATGCCGGTTCGGACGCTATGTTGTCTGTGTGCCACACGGCACGGGTCGCTTTTCGTCGTTTCGCGGGTTGAGGGGTTCAACCGGCGGATCACAGAGAGAAAAAAGGGAGGGGTGGCGATGCGTTGCAACGGAGTCGTGTCAGGGATCATGCCGATCGTGCTGGGTATTGTGCTGGCAGCTGCGCCGATGGCCGCTTCAGGATCGGGACTGCGCGTGAGCGGAGCGGAACGGGACGCCGGACTGAATACGCCTCTCGAGAGAACCCCCGATATCCGGGTTCCCGCCGGGTCACCCGCGCCGGGCGACATCCCGAACACATTGATCAGCCTGAATGATCGTGCGCAGACCGCCAGCGACGGGCGCAGCACCTGGACGGAAACCATGCTGGAAACCGTTCCGACCTCCAACCAGGGGCTGGTCGATACGATCATCGGCGAGGACGGTAACTTGTATTGCGCCTACTTCGATGACTTCCAGAATCCGTCGTATCCGAACCACCGGGCGGTCTATGTCAAACGGTCGACCGACGGCGGCGCGACATGGGGCAATCCCGATGCCGGATCGAACGGGTTTGCGTTGTATGGAATCTTCATGGACCGACCCTCCATCGTCGTCTTCCCGACCAATGCCACGACATATCGCCTGGCGGTCGCCGTGTCGGCCCCTTATCCGAATCAGTCATCTGCGAACGATATCGTCGTCTGCTGGAAAGACATCGGAACGACGGATGATTTCACGCTTGTGTCGGTTCAGAACGATACGTCCGACGATTACATCGGACCCCGCCTGAAATCGGTCCGCCGACCGGGTCAGCCTGCGCTCCGACGCATCGTGTGCGCAAGCTACAGTGCTACGAACGGACGCTTGTTCTGCGATTATACGGACACCAATGTGACCAGTTGGGGAAGCTACTCTGCAATCAATTATGCAACCGACCAGGTGTTGTTCTGGCGCGCCGATTTCATGGAAGACGTCGACAACAGCCGCCTGTTCTGTTCCTGGTCCGTGGATGTTTCAGGAACCGCCGGTGATCATCCGCGGGTCATCATCGCGCTGTCGACCAATCAGGGGCAATCCTGGTTTTCCACACTCTATGCGATCAGTCCCTCGGGATGGGATTACTGCGCGGAATCCGACGCCGCGATCGCCTCTAACCCCTCCCAGACCGGCAAGACGCTGATGACCGTCTGGTCCGCCAGTCAGACAGCCGGCAGTCCGTTCAAGATCTGTTACACCTATCAGCTTCTGAATGCGATCACGGTTGCGGGATCGACCTGGAGCATGGGGACGGTGACATACGGCACGGTCTATTCCGACACGGACGGCGACAACACGATGCCGGCGATCGTCGAGGACAACCGGTATCCGGATGGCGGGTATCGCGTGGCGTTCATCGATCAGTTCGCTGCGGCCTCCGCCCAGGTCCGCTATACCGAATGCACCTTTTCGACCCCGGTTGCATGGACATGGCCGGAGGTGGTGAGCGCTCCCGGGGCGGATCCCGCGCGCAACGGCAGCTATGCGATCTCTTCCGGCGTCGGTTACTCCTCACAGGGAGCTTACCAGAACCGTCGGGCGGCCGTCTGGCCGGATTACCGCAGTGGTGAATTCGAGGTTTACGCTGCCTGGAGCGAATTCACGCCGTCGTTCGACACGCCGACTCCCACCCAGTCGCCCACTCCGACCAGCACCCGAACGCCGACCGTGACGCAAACCCCCACCGCCCCGCCCTTCCCCACGGACACGCCAACCCAATCTCCGTCACCGACCGCCTCTTCGACACCCACACCGTCCCTGAACACACCGACACCCACCGGAACTCCCCCGCTCCAGGTTCCCGCACTCGGCGTCTCCGGTTTTCTGATCCTTCTCGCCGCCGTCTCGCTCCTGCTCTTGACAGCCCGATTCCGGCGTGATTGATTCAGCCGGATGACAAGCCGTATTCCCCTCATCCGGAGATTGTTTCAGATCGCGATCGTCGTGGCGGTCCTCGTCACGGGTTTCCGCTACGCGATGGGCTGGTCGCGCACGAGCATCGAAACCTATTGTCCGTTCGGCGGGCTGGAGACCGCGCTGTCGCTCTTCACCCACAAACAATTCGCCTGTGCGACGGGCGAACGCAATCTGGCGCTGTTCGTCGGCCTGATCCTGCTCACCGTGCTCAGCCGCCGCGTCTTCTGCAGCTGGATCTGCCCGGTGGGATCCATTTCGGAGTGGATCGCGCTGTTCGTGTCGCGGTTGAGGGGATCCCGGGTGCTGCCGAGAAAGGCTCTCTTGTCGTTTGCGAGGCGGCATCCCCGGTTGGATGTCTGGTTGAGGTGGTTGCGCCTCCCTGTGCTCGCCACGATCCTGTATCTGACATTCCGGACGGGTGAACTGCTGTTCCGCGGAGTCGATCCCTACTACATCCTGTTCAGTTTTCACGGGCATGACGTTCAATACTGGAGTTACATCGTGCTCGGCGTCGTTCTGACCGGTGTGATTCTGATTCCGATGGCCTGGTGCCGGTATCTGTGCCCGCTCGGCGCTGCGCTCTGGCCGTTTTCCGCGGTCGGGGGCCTTCGCGTGGTCCGGGATGCGACGGCTTGCACGGATTGTGGACGGTGCGACCGGGTGTGCCTGCAGAATCTGACGGTGTCGAAGGCCGATTCGGTCCGTTCCGGCGAATGCACGCTCTGCGGAGACTGTCTCGCGGAGTGCCCGCAACCGGGAGCGCTGTCGCTGACTGCCTTTTCCAGTGGATTCAGACCGGGAACCATGGTCGTTCCGATCCTGATCGTCCTGATCACCGTCGGTGCGCTTTATGGCGCAACCGTTTTCGCGATCCCGAGTGTTGTCGTGGAGTATCCGCCGGGACCGCATCCATCGGGGCACGTGCAGACCGTGGTGATGATCGTCGACGGGGTTCGGTGCGTCGATACGGCTGCGACAGCGGCAATGGGTTTGAACGACACGCCGGGTGTGATGAGGTGCGAGGCTTTTGCGTCGCACAGTCGTCTGGAAGTTACGTTCGATCCACAGGTGACGACTCCGGAAGCGCTTCGGGAATCGATCGAAGGGCCGATCTACGACACGGAAACCGGAAACTTCCTGTTCAATCAGTTCAAAGTGGCGCGAATTGACAACAAGTAACGGGATTCTTAGAATCCCTCGCATTACGTTTTGCCTAGGAGGGTAAATGCAATGTTCAGAATGATTCTCGCAGCAATCACCATCACAATGCTACTCGTTCCCGCTTCGTTTTCTCAGGGATGCCCGGGACATGCCGCGGCAGCCGCGGAACCGGCCAAAGAAGGCGCGGCACCCGCGGATGCAGCAGCTCCTGTTGCAGCATCCGGTGCGGAAGCAACCGTGAAAACAGCGAAACTGGCATGTGCCGTGTTCGAACTTCCCGAATTGAACGATGAAATCGCCAAGGATTTCGCAAAGGCGATCGGCAAGGAAAAAGGGATCGTCGCCGTGAAACCGGACATGGAACAGAAACAGATCATGGTCGTCTTCGATGAAGCGGTCCTGACCCAGGAAGTCGCCCGGAAACTCGTGGTCACCAACTTCGAAAAAGCCAAATTCCTCAAAATGACCGACGTGCCGAAAGACGTCAAAGCGGGTTGTGGCGCGTGCCCCAATCGTACCGCTTGCCAGAAAACGGGTAAATAGTGTGTCAGGGGTCAGGGGTCAGGGGTCAGGGGCGGATCGCGATCCGCCCTGACTCCCCACCAACCCCGCCCTGACTCCCCGCCCTGACCAACCCGCCCTGACTCCCCGCCAACCCCGTTCATATGTCTAACCCAGGCACGATGAAGATGAAAAACCCTGCCAAGCGCCTCAAGGAGTTTCTTCACATCGACCGGTCCATGACCGGGATCCTGTCCATGGTCATATTGATCGGCATGGGCGAGCACATGGCCGAGCGGTTTCTGCCGCTGTATCTGCAGATGCTCGTCGAAGGAGCGACTGCTGCGGTCGCCATCGGGCTGCTCGCCGGAATGGACGACCTGCTGTCCGCTCTTTATTCTTTCCCCGGAGGATATCTCAGCGATCGATTCGGCGCCAAACGGTCGCTCCTGATCTTCAACCTGATCTCGATGGCGGGATATCTGATCGTCATCTTCATCCACACCTGGTGGGCGGTTCTTCTGGGCGCAGCATTCTTCATTTCCTGGTCGGCGATTTCGCTGCCCGCCACCATGGAACTGGTCGCCCGTATTGTGCCGAAATCCAGACGGGCCATGGGGGTCTCGATGCATTCCCTCATCCGGCGCGTCCCCAAGATGCTCGGGCCGGTTCTGGGAGGAACCTTCATCATGGTATGGGGCGTCGATCGCGGCGTTCGATTCGCGTTTGCCGCGGCGCTGGCGCTGGCGGTTCTGGCGATGATCCTCCAGCAGAAACTCATCGAGGACGATCCGGATCGCCCGACGGGGGCGCACGCCGAGAAAAACCCGTTCGCTTTACTGAAGATCATGAGTCCGGATCTCAGAAATCTGCTCATTTCAGATATCCTGATCCGTTTCTGCGAGCGCATCCCCGACGCATTCGTCGTGATCTGGGTGACACGTGAGATTACAGCGAACGTGTCGGAGTTCACCTTCGGCTGGTTGTCCGCAATAGAAAATCTCACGGCACTGCTGATCTACATCCCGGTCGCCTATATGGCGGATCGCTTCGGCAAGAAACCGTTCGTCGCGATCACCTTCGGATTTTTCACCCTGTTCCCCTTGTTTCTGATGGGGTCGCAATCTCTTTTCTGGCTCGTGCCGGCGTTCATCATCCGGGGATTGAAGGAGTTCGGCGAGCCGACCCGGAAAGCACTCATCATGGATCTCGCGCCGGAGGGGCGCAAGGCAGCCATGTTCGGTGTGTACTACCTGGTGCGTGACGTGATCGTGTCGATTGCGGCATTCGGCGGAGCGGGGCTCTGGATCATCGGACCCAAAGTCAATCTGATGACGGCATTCCTGTTCGGTCTCATCGGCACCGTCTGGTTCATCATCAACGGCCGCGATCTACCCAGCCTGCAGGCTCAGGGATCCCGATAAGCCATCTGCACCTCCTCCACATGCAGAATTCCCGGAATGTCCCAGGCCGACGGAGCGATCGATCGAACCGTCGCAAGAATTCGATCCGTCGATTCCAGTCTGTCGACGCGAAATACCCGGTTACGGAAGTGGAGATCCCAGAGAATGCCGATGGCGCAGGGGAAAGGCTGCCCGGTATACACGATTACGGGATGCTCCGAGCCATTATCCGCGGCGAGCCGTGCGGCGGTGATGTGCGCGAGAGAGTCCGGGTTGGGCGTCAGCGGCCGGAAACTCCAGGCGTCGTCCAGCGAGATCGACTGGCTGATTCCGGAGGGGATCGGCAGTCCGGCGAACGGCATCATCCGGCAATCGAGGATCTGTATGAACATGGCCGGAGCGAACAGGATGAGCGGCCAGTGCGTATCCCCGAATCGGCGCAGAATCAATGCACCGACCGGAGGCAGCACCCAGAGGATGAGACATGCCGCCGGGTGTCCCGGCCAGTCCGTCAGGACATGCGCTTAACCAGGAAACAAGCGTCTCCGGAACCTCACGCCACCCGATGTACGTGTCCTGCATCGACTGCAGTCCATGGAAAATCTCCCGTCCGAACACAGAAAACTCGAAGGGGAAAAATGGATTTCCAAACCGCAGGAATCTCAGGATGTACGGAAAACTGCCCAGGATTGCCGCACCCGTCAGTGTCAGATAGCCGCTTCGGGATCGAACCGGAATCCGCTCCGAACGAAACACCAGAGGGGCCCAGATGATCAGAACGATCGTGAAGAGCGCTGAATGGAGCTTCGCTCCGGTGGATAAGGCGATTACGACAGCCAGGGGGAGCAGCGACGTATGGCCGTTCAGCACCCAGTCGATGATGAAGAACAGACTGCTGATGAACAACGCGGCCACGGCGATATCGATGTATGCACTGACCGTTTCCATCAGATACAGAGGTGTCAGACCGGCACAGCAGGCGCAGATCAATGCCGTGTTTCGCATGCCGCCGAACGCGCGAATGGTGCAGTAGCATGCCAGAACCCCCAGCGGAAGAAACAACGCATGAATGAGGCTCAGCAGATGGCTGTCCCGGAAAAACAGCATGGTCCAGGCATACACCAGATGAAACGAACCCAGACTCATGTCGATCGCCGTGAACGATGACGGAAGGGGGACCATCGATCCGGTCGATACGACGGATGCGACAATGGGGAGATGATAGGAGAGATCATCCCACATGTGGACCGGCATGTGCGCGCTGATCCACAGATCCCACAGGTAAACCGAACTGAAACAAACCCCGGCGATGATGCCGGAGATCCCGACACGCCCCGGGTTCTCCCGATCGGACACTCGGACCGCGGCGCATGCTGTATCGATCCGTAATACTCTTTTGAAATGGAGATGAAGCGCTGCGCTCACGAAAAGGTGTCCGGCAAGTACCGAGGGAATCGAAAAGATCCCTGCGGCAGTGGTGGCCAGCGAGACGATGAACACCTGTCCGAGGCACAGCGTGATGATTCTGAGGAGATTTGCGGCAGGCCCGGGTGCTCCTGAGCGAACCCGAAACTGGGTTTTTACGCCCACCAGACATAATAATACTGCAATAACAAATGAAAGCAGTTCCATGCCGATAACCTGACATGAGCGGAAGATCCTGTCAATTCCGAAAACTCCGCGGTCGGATCGCAATTGTTCAGACCGATGCCGGAATTGATCCGTTTATCCCGGCAACGCGGACAGAATGCCGCCCCAGTTCCAGGAGGTGCCGGATGAAAAGGATCAGGAAAATCGTTGAAGCATGGATGATGATCGGTGTGTTGCTGAGTCTGAGCGGGTTGGCCCTGGCGTCGGGAGACACGGGTCTTCCCGATGATATCACCGAGGGCGTGATGATCGTGCCGGGGGGGCCTGGCCAGTCATTCGTGCCTCTCCCGATCGAACATACGGCGGTGCGGGCTGAAATCACGGGTTTCATGGCGCGGGTCGATGTCGAACAGCAGTTCGGCAATCCGTTCAGCGACACGATCGAGGCTGTGTATCTGTTCCCGCTCCCGCAGAATGCCGCTGTCGATGCGATGACCATGACGATCGGGTCGCGCACCATCCGGGGCCTCATCCGGGAACGCGGGGAGGCGGAGCGGATCTATCAGTGTGCGAAGGACATGGGGAAGACCGCGGCACTCCTCACCCAGGAACGTCCGAATATCTTCACTCAGTCGGTGGCCAATATCCTCCCGGGCGATCGCATTGTGGTCCGGATCAGCTATGTCCAGGATCTGGCGTATGACGATGGAACCTACACGTTCAATTTCCCCATGGTGGTCGGGCCGCGCTTTATTCCGGGCCATCCGACCGGGCGCACGGGAGGCGGTTTCGCTCCGGACACGGATCGTGTACGGGACGGTTCCCGAATCACGCCGCATGTGCTTCCCCCCGATGTGCGATCGGGCCACACCATCGATCTCGAGGTGTTCCTCGATGCCGGACTCCCGATCCGGGCGATCCGGAGTTCCTCCCATGCCGTTTCGATCGATCGGCGCGGCCGGACGAGCGCCGCTGTCACGCTCGATCCGATGGACTCGATTCCGAACAGGGATTTCATTCTGCAATACGATGTGGCCGGTGAAAAACCGGAAGCGGCCATCCTGACGCATCACGGTGAAGAGGGTGGTTTTTTCACGCTGATGATCCAGCCTCAGGACGATTTTGTCGCGGATGAGGTGATGCCGAAGGAACTCATTTTCGTCGTGGACTGTTCCGGGTCGATGCGCGGCGCACCGCTCGACAAGGCGAAGGCGGCGATGCGGCAGGCGATCATGGGAATGAATCCCGATGACTCCTTTCAGATCATTCAATTCTCGCAGTCCGCATCGAGTATTTCCCCGATGCCGATCCCGAACACGCCTCAGAATGTGAGGAGAGGGCTGGCGTTTATCGAGTCGATGAACAGCGAGGGCGGGACGCAGATGATCGAGGGGATCCGGGCGGCCCTGGGATTCCCGCGGGATCCGTCGAGGCTCCGGATGGTGCTGTTCATGACGGATGGATACATCGGCAACGAGACTGAGATTCTGGCCGAGATCGACCGGTTGCTCGGGAATGCGAGATTGTTTTCCTTCGGTGTCGGGACGAGCGTCAACCATTATCTGCTGGATTCGATGGCCACGGCGGGGCGCGGGTTCGTTCAGTATGTGCGGCCGGACGAGGACACGACCGAGGCGGTTCAGCGATTCTATGACCGGATCAATAACCCTCTCCTGACGGATATTTCGATCGACTGGAACCGGCTCGATGTGCGCGACATGTATCCTGCCGTCATTCCGGATCTTTTTTCGACACAGCCCGTCATCATTCACGGCCGATTCGAGCAATCCGGAAAAGCCGATGTCACGCTCCGGGGATTCCTGGGCGGGGCTCCGTGGACGCTCACGCTGCCCGTCACGTTTTCGGAAGAACCGGATGAACATGACGTTCTGGGAACACTCTGGGCGCGGTCCCGGATCGAGAGTCTCATGCGGCTGCAGCACCGCACCGATCGTCCCGATGTGCGGGAAGACGTCCTCCGGACGGCACTCCGGTTCCGGATCATGAGTCCGTATACGGCGTTCGTGGCGGTATCCGATGCAATCAGGCGGGACCCGGAAGGGCGGATGGAGACGGTCGAAGTGCCGGTCGAGTTACCCGAAATGGTCAGCCGAGAGGGTGTTTTCGGGGGAAGTGATGAAACGGTGAGCAAAAAGAAGGAGATCGCGCGAGGAATCGGAAGCAGTCCCGGTGTTCCGATGGTGTCTGCGGAACTCGACGGGCGGACCGGAATGACCGTGCCTCGGGAGCAGGAGAAACCCCAAAAAGGGGACACGGCTCCGGGAGTCAACGAACAGAAAGCGAAGACAAAAGACGCGGACAGCCTGTGCCTAAATACAAAAACACTCGACATCACAATCCGGTCGAGCAGCGGGACGATCGATCGGGAGGCGATCATGAAGGAATTGGACGGCCTGCGGACGGAACTCCGGGAACAGCTCAGTCAGGCAGGCGCCGGAAGGATCCTCGTTCAAATCGAGACTGAATCGGGTGGCAGTGTGAAAGCCCCACAGATCCTCGAATCGACCTGGCAGAATCCCGAGATAGGAACCCGGCTATTGAAGATAATCGGGAAAATCAGTCTCAGTAAGGGACCCGCGATGGTCGTGATCGAGATTCGGGTTCGATAACACCCAAATCGGAACAAGCACAGATCGGGATCCGGGATGTCGGTTCGAATCGGGCCGGCATCCCGGATTCGCTTGACTGTATCGATGAGACCACATAGAATTGTTGTTATAGGGGGAGTCGCTATATGTGGCTGCAACGGAAGTACATGTCGATCTCGATCGCATCGATGCTGTTGATTGCGTTGTCGGCGTCTGCGGACATTTTCGTCGATGACGACAACACGGCCGGTCCGTGGGACGGGACGCAGGCGCATCCATTCAGAACCGTTCAGGACGGACTCGATGCCACCTCTGTCGGATCGGTGCTAGATGTCGCCGAAGGCCTTTATGCGGAATCGATCGTTGTGCCGTCCGATGTGTCGGTTTATGGAGGCTGGGCGGGTGATTGGTCCGTCCGGGACTGGAACGCGCACGTCACCCATATTCGTTTCGATCAGGGTCCTATGTACAATCTGCATGCAGTCGAACTGAATTCCAGGTGTCGGTTCGACGGGTTTCATCTTACCTTCCTGGATGTACTCAATACCGCCACGATTCACGCAAACGGTGCGGAGGATCTGCATATCGAAAACATCCGGATTCTGGAAGTCCGGGCATTCGTGGATTCGATCACGCAGACCGCAGGAAGCTCAACCGGCATATTTCTGGAGAGTTGCGGGATGAGTGAATCCGGGATCGTCCTTCGGGGGATCGAAGTCGCACATGTCTGGGGGGGGGACGGAGCCACGGGTGAGTTTCATACCGATCCGGATGGGCGTGATGGGAAGCCGGGATTCGGGATTGTGATGCAAATGTGCAGGAATACAACCATCGAGGACATCTGGATTCATGGTGTCCGGGGCGGGAGTGGCGGCAGATCGGATCCCCGTGTTTACGGCGCGGGTGGACAGGGTGCGGAAGCTTACGGCATTGCCATGGCGCTTTGTTCGGACGTCGAAATCTCGGGTTGCCTGATCGAAGTGGTGTCCGGAGGCACGGGTGGTCTGGGAGAAGGCAATTCTTATGAATGTGGTCAGGGCGGAAATGCATACGGTTTGGCCGCTCTCGCGGTGCAGGGTCTGGTCATGGGAGATCTGACCGTCCGTTATGTGACGGGTGGATCGGGTGGATGGAGTTCGGGGACCGGGGAAAGGAGTGCGCAGGGTGGCATGGGCGCAAATGGAAGGGCGCTGGATGTCACAGCCGGCGAGGATTTTCGGTTGTTCAACGGTCTTTTTTACTCGATCCGGGGTGGAGACGGCGGATTCGGTTATTCCGGAGGGGATGCCGGCAACGCCATGGGAATGCATGTCGATACGGAGGATCCCGACATCCGACAGGTCACACTCGCGTACTGTTTCGGCGGAACGGGAGGCGATGGTGAAGAAGGCAGGAGTGGAAACGGAGGAAATGCTGTCGGGATGGATATCCAGAATTCCGGGGCGGAAGCAATCGCGGGTGCGGTGGTGTGTTTCGGATGGGGAGGGCAGCCGGGCCAGGGCATACCTCGAGGCATATCGGGGACATCGACCGGAATCCATGCAACAGTGGAAGAGGGCGTGTCCTGTGTGGATGTCTGGGGGCACGATCAGAATTTCTCGACATGCTTCCCCGGCCCGGGTTCATTTTCCATGGATCCCCTTTTTGCGGAAAAGGCAGGTTGGCAGCCATTCTTTCTGTCGTGTGTGACGGGACAGGGTATCGACAGCCCCTGCATCGACGCGGTTCCCCAGGACCCCTCCGATGCGTATCCGGACGGCCATGCCACGACCCGGACGGACCTGCTCGATGATACGGTTCTGCTCGACATGGGATATCACTTCGATTCGTCGCAATCCCCTCTCCCCGTGACCACGCCGGTCGTGACCGCGACTCCGACATCACCATCGGTTACTGAGACACCGACTCCGCAGCCGACCGGGACACCGACTCCGACTCCGGAATTGGGGGTGCGGATCGAGATGCCGGAGATGGTGCATCCCGGCGAATCGTTCGGAGTGACGGGATATCTGGATAATCCGGGGGACGTGTTGGCGGAGACGCCGGTATTTTTCATTCTGCAGATCGATGACGCCTACTGGTTCTGGAACGACTGGGTTCTCTGGATGCCACCCGAGGCTGAGGGGATCGATTTCGAGCGCATGACGGTGCCGACGGGGACGACCGAGATCATCGTGATTCCGGCCTTTATCTGGCCCGACACGGGATCGGACAGCCGGACGGGGCTGCGGTTCTACGGCGCGATGCTGACGCCGGATGCATCGAGTATCCTGGGTTCATGGGCGATGATCGAGTGGGGATACGGGCCGGGGTGATCACGTGTGAGGTTTCTTCCATCTGGCTGGATTGGCTCTGATATACACCTGGATCCGATGATAATCCTGTTCATTCCGTGCAACATAATCATGATAGTTCCTCTGCCATAATCGTATTGGGAAGGGGCGCCAGCCATGATGACGCACTCCGTCGATATATGCACATGTTGTCAATGACAAAAATGCCTGCATGATGCGTCCCAGTGTACCGGGTAATGTACCACGAGGGGAGGGGCGATCACGAGGATCGCCCGTGCAGTGATCGGGATCCACGAAGGGGCGATCCTTGTGATCGCCCGTGCAGCGATCGGGATCCACGAAGGGGCGATCCTTGTGATCGCCCGTGCAGCGATCGTGGTACACGATGGGGCGATCACGAGGATCGCCCCTTCCTTTCCGAATCTCGATGATCCCATGAAAATGATTGGGCATTACAATGTACTCGTCTAACCGAATGAAATCGAACCGATTCGGCAGATCATTCCAGATTCTTCGGATCATCTTCCCGGCATCGTTCAGGATCATTTTCCGATTGACGACATCCCCGAACAGACAGAGCCGAAGCTGCGTGCAGACGGTCACAAAGTAAATCCCCGGTTGGGAATAATCATATCCCTTAAGGCGCGTCGATACGCGGTGATGTTTCTGCGGATCATATTTCATGTTACATATAAGTGTATCAATTCTGATATGAGAAAGCGAGATCATGAGGGGGGCGATCCTCGTGATCGCCCGTGCAGTGATCGGGATCCACGAAGGGGCGATCCTCGTGATCGCCCGTGCAGTGATCGGGATCCACGAAGGGGCGATCCTTGTGATCGCCCGTGCAGCGATCAGGATCCACGAAGGGGCGATCCTCGTGATCGCCCGTGCAGCGATCAGGATCCACGAAGGGGCGATCCTTGTGATCGCCCCTCAGTTCATATGGATCTCCCTTGAGTATCATCCCCTTCTGAGTCACAATACTCCCCGGAGGTTTCCTTTTGGGATCGTCTGAATCCAAAGAATTGTCCCGGGCAACGTTCGGCGCGATGCTGGGTATCGTCCTGTCGCGTCTGTCCGGGATCGTGCGTCAGCAGGTCGTTCTGGCTGTATTCGGTGCCGGTGCGGTCATGGATGCGTTCGTGATCCCGTTCCGCTACGCCAATATGCTCAGAGATCTGCTCGCGGAAGGCGCCCTGTCGTCCGCCTTCACGAAGGTGCTTGTGGACGCACGGTCTCAGGGGATCAACGCCGAACGACGGCTGATTTCCGTTGTGTTCGCCTTCTTCGGCGGTGTGACCCTGCTGTTGTCGCTGTGCGGGGTGATCTGGGCCCCGGAACTGATGACCGTCACGACTGACCGGAGTTTCCATGCAGCCAGCGGAATCGATCTGGCTGCCGGGTTGTTCCGTGTCCTCATCTTCTACATGCCGCTCACCATGCTGTCCGCCGCGACCATGGCGATTCTGGCAACGCGCCGCAAAACCTTCAACGCAACCATGGCCTCGTCGTTCTTCAACGTCGGCATGATTCTGGGCGCTTTGGCGTTATCACCTCTCTTCAGCCGGATGGGTATCGATCCCCTCTACGGATTGGCCGTCGGAGTGGTTGCAGGCGGAGTCATGCAGTTTCTGTATCAGGCTGTTCCCGTCGCGAGACTCGGGTTGCTGTGCATGCCGAAGATGGCGTTGCGGGACATCTGGACATTCCGGCCTCTGTTCGACGTGCTGTATCTGATGGGTCCTCGCGCGATGGCGCAGGGTGCCGTGATCATCAATCTGTTCATCAACACGCTTCTCGCGACACAGCAGGTCGGCACGAGCACCTACATCAGCAGCGCGCAGCTCATCATCCTGGTGCCGATCGGCCTGTTCGGCGTCGCGACGGGCTTTTCATCACTGCCGATGCTCACCGAAGCTCTCGCCGCCGATGATCGTCCGCGTTTCGTCGGGTTGCTGCGGCAGGGACTTCACAGCGCGCAATGGCTTTCGTTTCTGAGCGTCCTGGCATTCGCGATCTGTTCACTGCCGTTCTGCATCGTGCTGTTCGAGCATGGCCGGTTCATGCGGGTCGATTCGATCGAGATTGCTGCGGCGATCTGCGCGTATGCCGCGGGCATCGTCTTCACAACCGGCAGCAAAGTGCTCCAGCAGGGCTTCTTCGCCATGGGTGACACACGCCGGATCGTGGTCAATTCGACCCTCTACATGATCATCAACGGCTCGCTTTCCTACCTGTTTTCGCGGATCGACCCCGGCCCGGTCTCGTTCGGTATCGCCGCGTCGACCGCAGCGGCCTGCGACTTCGGGCTGAACCTCTTTTTCCTCGAACGCATGAGCCGGAAGAGGGGATTTTCGATGGTCGCCGAGATGAACCGGGGTGATTATTCGATGGGGGCGATGAGCCGGATCGGGGTGGCGACATGCCTGGCGGCGGGTCTTGGCGTTTTCTGGGCCTGGTCGACCCCTCGCGCTGCAGCGATTCTGGGCCACGAAATCGGTTTTCTGTCCGCAATCGCCTGGCTTTCCGTTGAGGGGATCGCGCTGGGTGCAATCGCGTACGGATTGACGCATGCGTGGGGACCGCCGAGCATGAAGCGGCTGTTGCGCAGGAATCCGATCAGCGCTCAGTGATGACCCGGAAAACGCTCCAGATGCCGGTTCAACATCCGGAAAAACTCGATGAGTGTCAGTGATGGAATACCGGTGGCGAATTCATAGTTGCCGTAAAGCGGATCGTTGATCGAGGGATTCACGATGGAGCCCACATCGAGATGCAGCCAGGGTAGATTATTGTGGATGAAGCATTCGAGAAACAGCGCTGCCGTGATCGCCTTGGGCTCGCCCGGATCGTTCCGGATATCCGCAAAATTGCTCTTGAGCATCGGCGAATACGCGTGCTCCAGCGGCATTCTCCAGAATTTCTCGAGGGATTTTGAATACGCGCCTGTGAGCAGATCCGCGAGATCTTCATTGTTGGTGAAGAAGCCGGCCATCCGGTTGCCCAGCGCGCGCGTGATCGCTCCGGTCAGCGTCGCGACGTCCATGATCGCATTGAGTTTGTACTTGTCCTGCATGTAAAGGAACGCGTCGGCCAGCAGCAACCGGCCCTCGGCATCCGTATTGTTGATTTCGACGGTCAACCCCCGCCGCGTGAAACACACATCGGCCGGCCGGTAGGAATGCGAATCGATCAGATTCTCGGCAATCGGAATCGCCGCCACGATATTGTAATCGAGTTTCAAACTCTCGAGAACGCTCATCGCCCCCACCACCGCCGCGGCCCCCGCAACATCCTCGCGCATGTGCGGCAGATCCGCGCTCGATTTGATCATCAGCCCGCCTGCGTCGAACGTGACGGCCTTGCCGACGATCCCGAGAGTAAACGTCCGATTCGGCTTGATATCCTCGATGATCAGCAGCTTCGGCAGATCGCTGCCCGCCTGTCCGACCGCCCGGATCAGATTCAGGTTTTCCTTCCCGAGTTCCTCATAGTCCAGCGTATACATCCGATGATGCGTCTGGTTGAGGAGTGTCCGGATGAGCTGCTCGAATTTGTTCGGCGTCTTGTGGTTCGACGCTTCGTTGGTCAGATGCCGGGCGATGTTCGAGGCCATCAGATTGTGGGCGGCGTCATGGATCGCGATCCGTGTTTTCGCCTTGTCCATGTAATCCGGTATGACGATCGTCAGTTTGCCGAGAGGGAACGGGCTTTTGTCCGAAAAATACTTCGAGAACGTATATGCACCGATCGCGATGCCTTCCAGAAACGGCTTGATGGTGGTGAACGGATCGAGTCCCGAAGGCTGCGACAGATCCAGCGTGACGGCCTGCAGATTCAGTTTCGCGATCTTCTTCGACAGCTTCGCCGCGACATTCTGGAACGAGCGGGCGTTCAGACTGTCGCGATGGCCCAGTCCGAGATAGATATTGAGAGATTCGCCGGGACGGGGTGGATACGACATCAGGATGTCGCCCTGTCCGCCGGTGAAATCGTTCAGGTCGCGGGCGCGTTCGAGCACGGTGAGTTGTTCGGGGGCGAAACGCGTGTGTGCCTTGAGTGACTCGTCGAGACCTTCCTGTGTCAGAATGTTGACAACGGTTTCACTCGATTCCGGGGTCGTTTCTTCCTGGTACTGAACAACGATCTGCAAGCTCTCTTCTTCCATGGGTTCCCTCCTTGAAGACAACAGTGGTCGCAATATATTGACTTTTAACCCAGAGTCAATACCCGGAATCTGACTCCGAAGAACCCCCTCCGGCGCAGCCCCAGCGTCATGCCTGCCGTCCCAGAAACCGCAGCAACCCATCGAGAATCGTCCACGGATTCGGCGGGCATCCCGGGATATACAGATCCACCGGCACGATTCCGCCCGCGCCGTCATGCAGGTCCGGATGCCCCCGGTAGATGCCGCCGGAAATCGCACACGCCCCGACCGCAATCACGATCTTCGGGTCGGGCACCGCATCGTAGGTCTTCCGAAGCGCCAGACGCATGTTTTCCGGCACCGGGCCCGTGATGATCAGCCCGTCGGCATGCCGCGGCGACGCCACGATCTGAATCCCGAACCGCCCCAGATCGAAGGTCAGCGTCCCGAGCACATTGATATCGGCCTCACAGGCATTGCATCCGCCGGCGCTGACCTGTCGCAACTTCAGCGATCGCCGGAACAGACGGGCCGCGATTTCATGCCGCGCATCGGGACAGGCTCCCGGTTCGCCGTTGCCTGCCCGCACCACGAGACCCTCACGGTCTCGCCCCGCCTGCCGCCAGTCCCGCGAAAACACAATCGCTCCGGGTTCACATGCCTCCAGACACGTCGTGCAGAATATGCATCTGCCCAGATCGATCGCGGGTTTCCCCTCCATCAGATCGATCGCGCCGACCGGACAGGCCTCGCGGCATGCCGTGCACCCCGCGGGACATTTGTTCCCGTCGATTCCCGGCCGTCCGCGATACATGTCGGGCAGCACGGGATCCTTCGCGGGATAATCATACGTGCGATACTTCTGCCTCAAACGCGCGCGCAATGCATTCAACACGGGCGGGACTCCTCAGAGATCATGTCCGCAATAGGACAGATTGAAGCTTTTGTTGCACAGGGGAAAATCGGAAATCTGCTGGTTCCGGAGCGACATTGCGAGCGCGAACCAGTTATGGAACGAGGGATCCACGATTTTATACGTCCGGATCCTACCGTCCTGCCCCGTCAGCGCCACGTGGCAGATTTCTCCGCGCCAACCCTCGATGAGTGCCACCGCGGCGCGGTCCCGCATGTCGTTCGCTTCCCGGTGAGGGGTAAGCGCCACGCGAACAGGTCCTGCGGGAAGGTGTGTGAGTTCATCGAGAATGAAGGCGGTCGAGCGTTCGATTTCGTGGCGGCGGACCAGCGCCCGGGCCAGCACGTCGCCGGATCGTTCCGAGATCGGCCGGATCGGTGCATCTCGGTAGCGACCCCAGGGGAGATCATAGCGGACATCCCGCACCACTCCGCATGCACGCGCCGCCGGGCCGACCCATCCGAGACGATCCGCGTCGGCCGCCGTGACCCGCCCGGTGTCCTCGAAACGCGCCATCACGGACGGCGTGTTCCACAGCAGATCGACCGCGTCCTTCGTGTCCCGCCAGGTCGCCGCCACATGCTTCCGCAGCCGCTCGATCACCGCGTCGGTCAGATCGTGCCGGACACCGCCCGGAATCACCAGATTGCGACCGAAACGGTTGCCGCAGAGCATGGCCGTCGCATTCAGAAAATCACCCCGAAGGCGACCACAGAACGACGCGGTCGGGAGATACCCCACGTCGCCGGCCAGTGCGCCGAGATCGCCGGTGTGGTTGGCAAGCCGTTCGAGTTCCAGGGCGATCGCCCGGATCGAATGCGCCCGCGGCGGCGGCTCGATCCCATAAAGACCCTCGATCAGCGTCGCATGCGCCGTCACATGCCCGATCGTCGTGTCGCCCGCCGCGGTTTCCATATACGGGATGACCCGTCGTCCGGGATCGAACGGCAGAGCGGCATGATATCCCGCCATCACAGCCTCGATGCCCCGATGCTGGTAGCCGAGTTCGATTTCGAGATGCAGGACGGTCTCGCCGTGACACTGAAACCGGAAATGTCCCGGCTCGATCACGCCGGCATGCACCGGCCCGACCGCGACATCGTGTATGTCATCCCCTTCGACCCGGAAATAATCCGTCACGCCGGGTTCGATGGCGGAAGTCACCTGCGCTGATTCCGATAACTGAGCACGCCACGGGCGGTGGAACCGGATCGGCTTGAGCCAGGGATGTCCGTCGGGCCGCACACCCCACTGTTCCGCAATTTCGCGTTCGAACCAGTGCGCCTGCGGAAGCTCGGGAGTCAATGCCTTGTATGATCGATCGACCCGGGTCCGTGCGATTTCGAGCGTTCCCTGATGATCCAGGGCCAGAACAACCATCACCTCGACAACATCTCGCTCGGGATAACCGAACAATGCGCATATACGGCCACCTCGATCGGAGCCATTCAGGATGAACGCGCGGAACTCCTCAACCGGAAGGAGCGCGGCCGAATTCAGTTCGAACGGGGAACCGTTGGGAATGCGCGCGGCCGGGGTCGTTGCGTTGGTCATGGCATGAAACCTCCGATGGCCTGCGCGGCCTGAATGAGTGTGAGGTGGAGATCCCGTGGAATGAAGACGCCGAGTCCCAGCGCCAGGAATCCCAGAATGAGGGGCGGGGCGATGCAGAGCGGATCCAGTTTTTCCCGGGTTTCGGTGGGGTTGGGGTCTCCGAGAGCCATGCGGAGCATGATCGAGGCCATCCCGACGAATGCGGTCAGGAGGCTGAGTGTGTAGATGGCGGCCGCGAGCCAGCGGGACTGATCGAGCAGTGTCCTGAGCACAATGAATTCGCTCAGGAAGGTCCCGAATGGCGGTGACCCGGCGATGGCGATGAAGCCGCCGAGCCACAGGGCGCCGGCGGTGGGATTGCGCCGCAGGATGCCCCGGATCGCCGATGCGGTTTTGGTGCGGTACATCCAGAGAATATTCCCCGCCGCCATGAAGAGCATGGCTTTCACCAGCGAATGGTTCAGGGCATGGAGCATCGAACCGTACGCGCCGGCCGCGCCAAGGCCGACTCCGAGCGACAATATGCCCATGTGCTCGACACTCGAATAGGCCAGCATCCGCTTGTATTCCGGCTGATGCAGGATGAAGATGCCCGCAAGACCCATCGAGACCAGACCGAAAAGCGTGAAGAGATCGCGGCTGAAATCCCCGATGCCGCACGGCAGACAGACCTGATGCACACGCAGGATCGACAGAAAGGCGCAGTTGAGCAGCGCGCCGGACAGAAGCGCCGATACCGGGGACGGCGCTTCGCTGTGCGCGTCGGGCAGCCAGGTGTGCAAAGGCGCAAGCCCCATTTTCGTGCCGTAACCGATCAGAATGAAGATGAACGCGAGTTTCAGCCAGGCCGTTTTCAGAACACCGGCGCGCTCCAGCATGCCCTCGATCGTCAACGTCTCAATAGCGCCGCTGCCCGCAAGCGCCAGGCAGAAGACCCCGAGCAGCGCCAGGGCGATCCCGACCGAGCAGATCATCAGATACTTCCAGGCGGCCTCCAGCGAATGACGGCTGCGATGATAGTAGATCAACGGCGCACTCGCCAGCGTCGTCGCCTCGATCACCACCCACTGCAACCCGAAATGCCGACTCAGAATGACCCCGCTCATCGATGCCAGAAACAACAGCATGCAACCCGAAAAAATGGCCTCGGGCGAGAAACGGAACGACCGGCGGGGCAGGCGATCGGGGTGCGGCATCCGGGCGTCGCGCCGCAACGCGCCGACTCCATACACCGACGCCCCCAGAAACAGGATACTCGTGATGGGCAGAAACAACGCGGTCAGGCTGTCGAATCCGAACCATGCTCCGGGAAACAGCGTGAGGGGCGGCGAGGCGGCGAACAGCGATCCAATCAGATGGAGAAAGGCGACGGATAACCAGAGTGTTCGCCTGAGCGCATCATTCGAGATAAAATAGGCCATGCATCCGGCGATCGCCGGGATCCAGACGAACAGCCACGGGTTCATCGGACCCCCTCCCCGGCTTCCACCGGGAGCTTCCCGGATGCCGTATCCCGCAACTCGATGAACCGGTCCGTATCGATATGCTCGAATTCACGGTCGATTCTGAAGATCATGATGCCCATCAGGAATACGCCGACGAAGACATCGAGCAGGACGCCGATTTCGAGCAGAAACGAGAATTCCGTTCCGGCGCCGACCCCGAGAGCATAGACGCCGTTTTCCATGATGAGATATCCCAGAGTCTGGGTGATCGCTTTGCGCCGGGTGATGATCAGGAACAGGCCGACGAGCATCAGATCGAGCGCGACGGTGAACAGCGCGGGCGACAAACCCTGCTCGACCAGTTGCATCCGCCACGCAATCCAGGCGGACAGACCCATGAGCAACAGGCCGATCAGCATCGACGCCCCGAACCCGATGAACGGTTCGATTTCCCGCCGGGCACCGGATTGCTTCAACACGAACAGGAGCAGCCAGGGCAGCACGATGCCTTTCACCAGCATCCCGCTCAACCCGGAACTCAATCCCGCCGCATGAAACCCGGACTCGCCCCACAGGGCGGTCATGCCGAGCAGGAAACCCTGGATGGCCACGAGGCGGATCGAGATCGAGAGGCGGCTGGATCCGAGCAGAAGGACGCCGGTCAGAGCGAGCAGAACGGTCAACGTCGTCATGGGTTACCTCACCGCCATCTTCATGATCAGCGCGGTGGTCACGAGAGCGGTGGCACCGATCAGGAGTTTGGGGACCATGAGCAGCCTGAGGCGCGCCATGATCGATTCGACCACGCCCACTGTCACCGCGATGCTCAGCATGCCGATCACGAAAAACGGGATCTGGACCCACGGGGATGGCGGCCCGAGCGGCAGGATCAGGTTCAGCAGAAGCGCGCCGAAGATCCACAGTTTCAGCGCGGCCGCATAGAGCATCGCTCCGAAGTCCGGACCGGACGTGTCCAGAATCATGACCTCGTGGATCATCGTCAGTTCGAGATGCGTGTTGGGATCATCGACGGGGATCCGCGCGTTTTCCGCCAGCAGCAGGATGAACCAGGCGGATCCGAGCAAGGCGAGCATGGCCGGCATGTCCTGCCAGCTCCCCGCCGTGATCCGGCCCAGGATATCCGACAGGCCGACCCGGCCGGAATGCGCAGATAAAAACAGCAAACCGACCAGAAGACACGGTTCGGCAAGCGCCGAAAACTGCACCTCGCGGCTCGCACCCATCCCCTCGAAACTCGATCCGGTGTCGAGCGCGGCCAGGACCATGGCGAAACGGGCGATTCCGAGCAGGTAGACCATGAGCAGAAAGTCGCCCTGGAACGACAGAGGTGCCCGCATCCCGCTCATCGGCATCAGAAACAGGGCCAGAATCACCGCGGACAGCGTCAGATACGGCGCAAACCGGAATACCCCGCCGGATGTCTCGCTGTAAACAACGCCTTTGCGCACGAGTTTGAACAGGTCATGATACGCCTGCAGGATCGGCTGGCCGCGACGACCCGCGAAAAATGCCTTCACCCTGTTGATCACGCCCGGTAAAAGCGGCGCGAACAGCAACCCGCACAGCGGACCGATCCACATCGTCGAAGGGGTCATGGCATCATCCCCACTTTCCAGATCAGCAGACCGACCAGAGTGATCGCAATATAGAGGATGTACAGATGGATGCGACCGTGCTGGAGCAGACGGATCGGTGCCAGCACCCGGTCGATTCCTCGGAAGAGCGGCTCGAAGATCCACCTCCGGCCGAAATCCGGCGTGTGACTTGCGAACGACGCGTCGGCCGGGAAATCCCCCTCCACCGGTTTGCCCTGGATATGGGTTCCGAGAAACGATCGGAACAGCAGGGTGAGGGGAGTCGCGAAAGACGATGCTGTGTACTGCATCCGCGGAGTGGGGGCCGCATAGCCGCAATCCCAGGTTGGCGAGGCGGATTCCAGGTGCCTCGCCGGGAGTCGGCGTCTGAGACTCCACAGGAGCACCGCCAGGGCGATCAGTGCGAGTGAGATTCCCGAGATCCGTCCCAGAATCGCCGGGAGACCCTCGATCGTCGCCGCCAGCGCGGTCTCGTTCAGCCCCGTCAGTGACTCGACGGCCGGCGACACGAGTCTGAATGCGAACGGTGCGCCGAGACCGATTGCGAGGCACAGGATGGCGAGAATCAGCATGGGCAGGCGCATGAGCAGGGATGTTTCGCGCGCATGCCGGGCTTCGGAAGACCGAGGCTCGCCCAGAAACACCAGCCCTGCACATTTTGTGAAACAAGCCGCCGCCAGGCCTCCGATCAGACCCAGTCCGCCCAGAACGGCGATCCCGAGCGTCAATTCGGAAGGACTTCCGCGCAGCGATCCGGCAGCCGTCCCGAAAAATATCAGAAACTCGCTGACGAATCCGTTGAAAGGTGGGAGTGCCGAGATTGCCGCGGCGCCGGCAATAAACGAAAAGCCTGTCCAGGGCATGCGTCTGAGAAGGCCTCCGAGACGATTCATGGCGCGCAGCCCCGTTGCCTGCGCGACCGCACCGGCTCCGAAAAACAGCAGACTCTTGAAGAGTGCGTGATTCAGCACATGGAGAAGCCCTCCGCTCAGCCCCGCGATCGCCAGCACCGTATTGCCGCGGCTCAGACCCAGAAACCCGACACCCAACCCCAGCAGGATGATGCCGATGTTCTCGACACTGTGATAGGCCAGCAGACGCTTGATGTCATGCTGCGCCAGCGCCAGTACCACACCGGCGATCCCCGACGCGATGCCCAGACCGATCAGTGTCCAGGCCACGGCGGCCGATGGCGAGTCAAGCAGCATCAGGGCCCGGATCAAGCCGTATATGCCCGTCTTGATCATCACGCCGGACATGATCGCCGAAATGTGACTCGGAGCGGCCGGATGGGCTTCCGGGAGCCAGACATGCAGGGGAATGATGCCGGCTTTCGTTCCGAAACCGATCAGGGCCGCAATGAACAGCAGCGACGGAATCGGTGAACCGGACGGGAGCGCAGCCGTCACGGTGGCCATCCCGGTAAAATCGAAACTGCCCGCCCGGCTCCCGAGAAAGGCGAAGAAGAGCAGCAGCGGCGCGGCACCGATGTGCGAGGCGACCAGATAGGTCCAGCCGGCATCGCGGACGTCAGACTTGCGATCATCGAAAACGACCAGGAAGAACGAACTGACGGCCATCAGTTCCCAGGCGATCAGAAACACAATGCCGTCGCGTGCGATCAGAAGCAGGTGCATGCCGACGACCAGAAGATTGAAAAACAGCCAGTGTGCTCCGATCCGGTGCCGGTCGTGCTCACGATTCAGATAGGAAGCGCCGTAAAGGGCGGCGAGTGGCGCGAGAATCAGGATGGGGATGAGAAAGAACGCGGAGAGCGGATCGAGGCCGACGCTGAAGCGGCCGAGCGGGAGCGGCCAGTTGGCGGTCAGAATCGGAGAAGACCGGTCGATCAGCGTGCGTGTGATCGGAGGTGCGGAAGCGATCGAGCCGAGCAGAACGGAGGCCGGGGCGACAATCGAGGCGAGACGAGGGATTCTCCCGAGCATCAGCGCGACCATGCCGCCGGTCAGAATGATGGCGATACCAAGCAGAATATGAGTCATACTCGAGTCTCCGGAGCAAAATACTGAGCGTTGAACACGACCGCACGCACTTCGGGATCGGGGGTATAGTCCGATTCCGGACCCATGTCAACCTCCCCACCGGGCTCAGAATCTTCAATGAATCGTGCGTGTGCCCGTGCCCACAGTCCGGCTCGAGTCTGAAAACCGTTTATCCGAGAAGCGAAATCCGTGTGAGATCCAGCGCTGCTGCTTCGGCGCTCCTCAGAATCTCATCCGATGTCACCATCGCAATCGATGCAGGCACTCCGTCGGCGAAGTACTGCTTCACGATCCGATCGATGTCGGCGCGTGTCGTGTCCAGAATACCCTCGCGGAACCGATTCCGCATCTCGAATGTCCGCCCCCTCACCGTCAACATGAACGCTTCCGCTCCTTTTTCCTTCGGTGAAGGCGGTACATCGAACCGGCGGATCATTTCGATGATGGCATACTCGAGATCCTGATCGGTGAATCGCCCGGAGCCGATCTCCGAGATGACCTCGTTGTAAGCCCTGAGTGTCTGGGCGGTGTGCGGATCACGGTAACTCGCCACGGCAAACGAACCGGCTTCGGGATCATACGACGCAAACACACCGTACGCGCCGCCCTTGGCCCGCACACGATCATACAGAGGATTGTCCATGAGTTGCGTCAGCACATACAGGACCGGCGCATCGGGATGCTCATACCGGACGGCCGGGACCGCCCGCGCCACATAGGATACCTTGGTGTTCATCACCCAGGCCTCCCGCAACGGCGTCATCGCACACTCGACTCCTTCATCCACCGGACGCCTGCCCGTCTCAGGCAGGACGGCCAACAACCGTCCGAGTTCCGCGCTCAGATCGTCCATGTCGGTCTCGCTGCCGGTCAACCCGATCGACAACGCCTCACGCCTCAACCCGGACGCCAGGCGGGCCTTGATCGATTCCAGAATGCCCGGTGTGTCCTCCGGCGAAAAGGCCAGCAGCGCGGCGATGCTCCCCAGCCCGTCCAGATGATGCTGCGCACACTTGAGCGGCGAATTGAACCGTCCGGCCGCCGTCGCTGCCAGCCGGTGCGCATCGTACGCCGCCATCGGCAATGCATAGGCCTTCTGCATGTTGAGCAGTTCCGTGAAACGCCGGACATCGGTCAGATCGGGACGCGTCAGAATGTCCCCGAGAAGATCCAGCATCCCGACATGATTGCGGGGCAGACACTTCACGGAAACATTCAACGCGGTCCTCAATGCCGACTCCCCCGCCATCCGATACGGCGTCAGCCGAATCCCCAACCTGCCCGTCAACCTGTTGATCCGGCGACTCGTCGCAACATGATCCATCCCGGCACATCCCAATTCGGTCAAGAGCCCCAGCAGGGGATCTCCGGAGGTGACCGGCCGGTTCGATGCGGGCAGATCAAAATGCAGATTCAGATAGCTGATCCCATTCGTCGGTTGAACATGCCGATAAACCGGCCGGTTCATCATCGCGCTCGCTGTCTGCGGATAGGCATCAGGGCTGCGGTTGATGTCCGCCAGATCGATGCGGGGCATGCACGAGGTATCCTCGGTTTTGTCCTGATGCTCGGCCAGCATCCTGGATTGCTCGATGATCCCCTGCACCTCGGAGTCGCTCATCGCCTCCCGGATTCCGTCCAGTTTGCTGCGCAACGCCGCTTCCTGACGTTCCAGTCCGCCTTTTTCGGGTTCGACCACGAGCGTGACGCGCTGGGTGTTATCGAGCAGATATTCGTGGATGAGTGACGTGAAGAAGCCGGGCTCGAAGCATTCCGCGCGGAGGCGTTCGAGATACGAATCGAGTGCGAGAGAATCGAAGAAGTCCCCGCCGTTGATCCAGAGCGGAAATCCACGCAGCGCGATGATCAACCCGAATGGCGTTCCCCGGTCGCCGCGGATTTCACGGGTGCCGAATTCGAGCAGATGGAGGGCGCCGTCGATTTCATCCTTTGAAATCCCCTCCGAGGCAATCCCGCGGAGCGTCTCGAGGATCAGCGCTTCGATCCGGTCGGCCTTGTCGGCATCCGTGTCCGTCAGTCCCGCTCCGAAAATCGATTCGGTATACGAAGACTCGTAGCTGACCGGAGCGGGGCCGCCGCCGAGACCCGATGAGAGGAGTACCCGGGTGAGCCGGGCGGAGTTGTCGCCGTTGAGAATCTGGTTGAGGAGGGAGAACTTCAAATGCAGGTAGAAATCCGTAACGGGGGCGAGTTTCCAGATGAGGGCGACGAAGGATTTCCCGGTCGTTTCGTCGTTGGCCGGAACCGGGAAGGTCCGGTGCACACGGCGAGGTCCCGCGAGAACGGGTTGACGACCGGGCGGAACGGGCGGTGTCGCTCGCTCGAAATGGCTCAGTGCACGGGCGTCGATCTGCGCGAGAGTTTGCTCGAGAGGAAAGGAGCCGTATGTCAGGAACCAGGCGTTCGACGGATGATAATGCTTCGCATGAAACGCCTTCCAGTTCTCGTAAGTCAGCTCCGGAATCACCTTCGGATCGCCTCCCGATATCCTTCCGTACACCAGATCCGGAAAAACGGCCTGACTGACGAACTCGTGAAACAGCCGGAGCGGATTCCCCAGCGCGCCTTTCATTTCATTGTAAACGACACCTTTGTACTGGAGCGCCGAGAGAGGGTTGTCGAGTTGCTCGAATTCATACCGCCAGCCCTCCTGCAGGAACATTTCCTGTTCGAGCAGGGGGAAGAAGACGGCATCGAGATACAAGTCGAGGAGATTGTAAAAATCCTTCTCGTTCCGACTCGAAAACGGATATCCCGTGTAATCGTATCCGGTCATCGCATTGAGAAACGTGTTGAGGGAACGTCCCTGAAGGTGCTTGAAGGTCTTCACCGGATATCGCCTGGAACCTTCGAGCACAGCGTGTTCGAGAATATGCGCGACACCCGTTGAATCGGTCGGCAGCGTCCGGAAGAGCGCCATGAACATGTTGTTGTCGTCCGATGTGCTGATGTGGATGTGATGCGCGCCGGTCCGGATGTGTTCGAGTTCATGAAAGACGGACTGAATCGTGTGAATCTCGGCTGAACGCACCAGCCGGTAGCCCGAAACCGGGCGGTCCTTCGACAGATTCGGGTTGCGGGGATCGATGATCATGTGAACTCCTTTCCGGACTGGTTCCGATCGTGCGGGGAATACCGCGACCGATGGGTGGATTATAGAGATGATCACGGATGGGATCAACTGAAGGAAACGGCTCGCACTCGCGGGTTCGGATGACCCGGTCCGGTCAGAAGTTCGTATCCGGGATCGCGTCCGGTTCGAGATCGAATCCCTCCCAGAGTCTCGTGATGTGAGGCGTCGGATCGATGCCCCAACCGGTACAGACCTGGCTGATCAGGGCGGATTTGCTGTTGAGAAACACGCCGAGTTGTTCGAGATCGAATACGGCGCCGTCGTCATCGTAAAACACATCGACCAGACATCCGGTGTAACGTATGAGACTCCCGGACTGGGTGTTTTCAAGAAAAAAAGGGAGCAGCGGGATGGTCACGTCGAGATCCGTCATGAATGAGCGGATTTCGGGAATGTCGATGGGATCCCGGATGTCATCGTCATACCCGGTGATCTCGATCGCGATCCGCCCGGCGGCTGTGGGCCCGAGATCTCTGCTGAGAATCGTGTCGATGATATGAGTGACGATGGATGTCTGATGATCCTGGACGGCTGAGCGATCGATCGACACCAGATAAATGCCCTCCGGATCCCGGAATGTGTCTTCAAGAATCTGATTGAATGGATTGACGGAAGGGAAGGCGTGCTGCATCGACGCGAATTGTAGACGGTTCCAAATCGTTTGGCAAAACATAAGTCTCGGGTGGATCCGCGCGATCCGCGCGATCCGATCTGCCGGTGCACCGCGCGGCTCGATCGCACTTATGTCTTGACTTTCGCCTTAGTTTCGCCTTATATTTCAGATAGGCGAACAAAAGGAGAAAGCCATGAATCTCACACCCCGCCAGAAACAGATTCTCGAGTATATTCAGCAGTACATCGGGCATAAGGGCGTTGCGCCCACGGTGAACGAAATCCGCGATCACTTTCATCTCGGATCGCTGGCCACCGTCCACAAGCATCTCCAGGCACTCGAACACCGTGGCGCTCTGAAGCGGGATCCCCGCCGGGCTCGGGCAATGGACATCGTTCCCGTGTCAGCGCTTCCCGGTGTCGACATCCCGATGCTCGGGTTGATCGCCGCCGGCCAGCCCATCACAGCCCTTGAAAACCCCGACACGCTGGCGATCCCCGAGGACATGCTGGGACGTCGTGAAACGTATGCGTTGAAGGTCACGGGTCATTCAATGATCGGGGATGGCATCCATGATGGTGATTTCCTGATTGTCGAATCGCGTCAGACCGCTGAAGACGGCGAGATTGTTGTTGCGTTGATCGGGGGCACCGATGCGACGGTCAAGCGATTTTTCCGTGAGGGGCGACGGATCCGGTTGCAGCCGTCGAACGATGCGATGGAGCCTATTTATGTTTCCGATACGGAGGTGATGATCCGCGGTGTTGTTATCGGTCTGATCCGGAAGTATCAGAGGTAGGAGGCGGTCATGGTGGAACAGGAAATCGGGATTCGGCCGGCCGACGAGGTGCTCGCGGTCGACTGGTTCGATCTGAATCGCCGGGTCTTGCATGTAGACATGGATGCGTTTTATGTTGAGGTGGAGTTGCTCAAGCATCCCGAGTTACGCGGGCGGCCGGTGATCGTCGGCGGGAAATCGCCGCGAGGAGTCGTATCGACCTGTTCATATGAGGCGCGCGCGTTCGGTGTGCATTCCGCGATGCCATCGGTACAGGCGCAGCGTATATGTCCTCAGGCGATCTGGCTTGGAGGTGATTTCCCCGCATATGCCCATTATTCGGATCGCGTGTTTGACATTATGAAGCGGTATTCACCCGATGTGGTCCGCTTGTCGATCGATGAGGGGCGTGTGGATTTGACCGGCAGTGAGCGTCTCTTTGGGCCGGCACCGGACATCGCACATCGGATTCTGACAGAAATCCGTGAAGAACTCGGGTTGCCGGCTTCGGCGGGGCTTGCGAATTCCGGCACAGCGGCCAAAATTGCGGCGGAATTGGCCAAGCCGCGGGGACTTGCAGTGGTGTTGCCGGGATACGAACCGGATTTTCTGGCCCCGCTGAAGATCGAGCGCATTCCGGGTGTCGGCAAGCGGAGTCTTCCGCGGTTTCATCAGTTCGGTATCCGGACCATCGGAGACCTCGCAACGCGAACGCCGATGGAGTTGATGCGGGTGTTCGGAAAATGGGCGGGGCATCTGCATTCGATCGCGACCGGCAAGCCCTCGCGTGTGCTCCACCATCAGCCCGTTGCGCCCAGCCGGAGTCACGAAACGACCTTCGCTCGGGATGTCGTCGAACCGGGACAACTGACGAACGAAATGCGGCATCTCGTCGAAAAACTCGGCTTCAAACTCCGTCAGGAAGGCCTTCGAGCCCGTACGATCACGGTCAAGATCCGCGATGGCAGGTTCAACACGATCACCCGGTCGCATTCTTTTTCCGAGCCTGTCGATTCGGATCGGTTGATTTTTCCTGTTGCGTGCCGTCTGCTTCTTGATAATCTGCCGTCGAGGATGGGTGTCCGGTTGATCGGTATCGCGGTCCACAACCTGAGTCGCACGCAGATACAACTCGACCTGTTCCGCCAGGAATCGGCTCGGACGGACACCTTCTATCGCACGGTCGACGCCATCAAGGAGAAATTCGGCCGTCAGTCGCTCGGGTTCGGTCTCCGAGCGATCAAGAAGGGCAACTGACCGGCGGGGACAGCGGATCAGGCACGTGAAAATCCATTTCATCTGGGCAGCCTGGGAAAAACTGTATCGGTTGAATTACAATATACCACCGATGGGGATTCTCCGGGTCGCCGGCATGACACCTCCGGATATCGACGCCGTCTTCACTGACGAAATGGTCTCAGAGGTCGACCGGAATTCCGATGCCGACATCATCGCGATCTCGTTTCTGACCCCCGCAGCACCGCATGCCTATCAACTGGCCGATCATTTTCGCGCCAACGGAAAGTATGTCGTACTGGGCGGAACGCACACGACCCTGATGCCCGAGGAAGCCGGGAAACATGCCGATACGGTCGTCATCGGAGAGGCCGAGGGGATCTGGGAGGATTTCATTTCCGATTTTTGTTCGGGTCGACCACACCCTTCCTACCGCTCACCCCATCTCCCGGATCTCGGAAATCTGGCGAGCGTGCGTCGATCACTCCTCCCCAAACGAGTCTATCCATACTCCAACCCGGTTTTGTACGGAATCGAATCCATGGAACTGAGTCGCGGGTGTACATCGAACTGCGCCTACTGCCTCGTGCCGTCTACCCAGGGCCCGGTGTTCCGAAACCGCCCGATGGAGGATGTATGCCGTGAGTTTGATGCGGTTTCGCGGACCGATGGCATCCTGTTCTTCACCGACAATAATCTGCTGGGTAACTGGACCTTCACCCGTCCCGCCCTGGAGGCACTCGTGCCGCACCGGAAAGACTGGATCGGATTGATGGCGCCTGAAGATGCTGCACGAGATCCTGTCCGGCTCGAACTGCTCCTTGAAAGCGGATTGTGCGGTATTTACGGAACGGTGTTTGCCATTACCGGAAATGAGCCTCCGAGTGTCATCGAGATCCGCAAGCGGAATCTCAGACGGCTGATCGAAGCGGGTGTCGTGGTGATTGCCACATTTGCGCTGGGGTGGGATGATCATGACCAGACTGTCTTCGAGCGCACTGTCGGGTTCTGCCTGGAAGCCGGTCTGACGGTTCCCGAGTTCATCATCAATACCCCGTTTCCCGGATCGAGACTCTTCCGGCAGTACCGGGCGCAAAACAGGTTGATCTCGACGGACTGGAGTCTGTACAACGGTAACCATGCGGTCTTCCGCCCCGCACGCATGTCCGCCGGACGTCTCGAAGAGGGTTATCACGCATGCTACGATCTGTTCTATCGCTCGGTCGATCGGGACAAAGCGCTGTTCGACGGATTCCGTGACCGGGTCCTCAATGCCATGATTCGCGCCCGTCGTAAACAAAAAGAGACATACGACCCCCCCGGACACTGAGCCTGTCGAAGTGTCCGCAGAGTGTGCGAAGCCCCCGGACACTGAGCCTGTCGAAGTGTCCGCAGAGTGTGCGAAGCATCCCCGGACACTGAGTCCGACGAAGTGTCCGCAGAGTGTGCGAAGCCCCCCGGACACTGAGTCCGACGAAGTGTCCGCAGAGTGTGCGAAGCCCCCCGGACACTGAGCCTGTCGAAGTGTCCAGGAGAAGGAACGACTAGGGACCCGATACGAGTGCCTGCCCACAGCTCCCTTCGACAGGCTCAGGGAGCGGGGTGGTCGGGCGCAGCTCCCTTCGACAGGCTCAGGGAGCGGGGTGGTCGGGCGCAGCTCCCTTCGAC
>CALFER010000092.1 GCA_937951895.1 uncultured bacterium | reverse complement strand
TTATCAGACGCCGGCACGGAGGCCGGCGCCACCCATCATCCATTTTTACTATTGGGATTTCGGGTTCTTCGATCCCGACCCCGGAGAACACCCCGTGACCGTTCGTCCTGAGCCGGAGCGAAGCGGAGTGTCGAAGGACGGAACGGGGTGAAACCCGCGCTGAAAAACAATCTGTGTAATCAGTGTAATCGGTGGATGTGCGGAGATGCCGGTGGTTGTCTGACATTCAATCATTGTCGGGTGCTGTTTATCAGACGCCGGCACGGAGGCCGGCGCCACCCATCATCCATTTTTACTATTGGTTTTTTAGATTTAAAAAAGAATAGAGATAAAACCGCCAGGCAGAGACGCCTGGCGTAATCGTGTTTTCTGTTCGCACCCGGCGCAGGAAGCGCAACACCCGGACACCGAGCCTGTCGAAGTGTCCTTCGGGAAACAGGAATTCATGGCCCGTCCCGATAGACTCAAATCAACCGTGATGACAATTGCCTGAATCGTATCAGTAATCGTATGTGAATGAATAAGCTCCGCCACTGATCGAACCCTGTTTCGTATCGACGATGTCACCCCCGTCGCGCACTTCGATAGTATAACTCGCCGAACTGTATCCGCATGCCGCATACCATGCAACGGAATATGTATAGATTCCCATGGGCGCGGAACCGCTGCTCCAGAAAATGTTCTCCGGCCCCTGACCATCTCCCGGACCGCACGCCCCCTGATCGTCCGCATCGAGCGAACCTCCGTCCGGTGAACTCGGCGCACCATAGAAAATGTGATGCCCGTTCGGATTGGTCACATGCAGATCGAGATCCGGCCCCTCCCCTCCCCCGCCGTAGGTCCAGCGGAGTTGAAACGAGACGTCCCCCGAGCCGAGCGCGCAGAACGGCAGCGCCGCAACCTCACCCGCCACATCGAACGTGTTGACCTCCGTCATGACTCCATAGAACATCATGCCTTCGACAGTTCCGAGCGAACCGGGCCAGAGGAACCCGAGAAACTGATCCGACAACTCGCCCGAACCGGGAATCGACATCTTCCGCTTGTCCATCGACTGACTCCAGCTCGGCCAGAAATAAAAATTGCCTCCGAACGACAGAGCGATATACAGATCGATGTCTCTCTGAGCGCTGCCGTTGTTGATGAGGCGGTAACGGGCGTCGAACGGATCGCCCGATGAAAAGCACTCGGTCGATGGATGATCCACATAAAAAAGTTGCAACGTCGGCGCAACGCCTTTCCGCCCGGGGCCTCCGTAGAACAGATGCGTCCGCCAGTCGGGATTCGAACTCCGGATGATCTGGATATCGTATGCGTTCGTATCCGGCACGATCAGTGTCGCGGACAGGTTCGTGTCGATATAGGCGTAACTCGAGTTGAAGTAGTGGAGCCTGGACAGCCAGGCCGCCTGCCGGAACCCGTCCTTGGGTAGCTTCCCGCTTCCCATATCCGTCGTCGTCACCGACGGGCTTTCGTCATCGAGCACCTCGCCGCCGAACAGCACATTGTCCGCAAAAGGCTTCATCCCCGCATCATTGAACAGCGACGACGGATAGTATCCGACCCAGCGGTCTTCATTGAAACGGATCCACCAGTTTCCCGTTGATGGATCACGATACACCTGCAGCGTGAAGTAATACTGATTGCCGCCGTATGAGCTGTAGGAACTGAATCCCATCCCGAGTGCCACACTCGAATCGGTCTGCACGAAGCCCGTGCAGAGCAGATTGTAGCAACCGATGTTGTTCCCGTGAGCGGTGTGGCCGACCGTCGTGTAATACAGAAACAGATGCGCGCGCTCGTCTCCGTACATCGGTTTGTATACCTGCCATCCGCCTTCAATCGACTGCAGCCCGTTCCCATAGCCGCGCGTCGCCCAGAGTTGCGCGATGGAAAACTCCTTCGTGGGATCCTCGATGGTCGGCGACCACAGATTGAAATCCGCTCCCAGTCCATGCGCCTGGACGGCCTGATCGCCCGTCGCATGATGACGCGTCCACGGCAACGGGGCCTGCCCATCGTCCGTGTGCACGGTTTCAGTCGCTCCGGCAACCGCGTGCGCCCCGTGCATCGACCCCTGACGCATGAATTCATCGAGATTCCTGAACAGGCAGAGTTGCTCGATGCGCGGAATGTGTCTCGGGAAGGAAAACGCCGGGCATGCACGGATGTTGCCATTCTCATCCTGCGATCCGTCGATCGGATTCCAATCATCCCGCATCACGCCGTCCTGTGCATCGGTTCGTTTCGGAGGCAGATTCCGGGGAGGAGTGACCGGTTCGAATGTCAGATCGGACGGCGAGATACCCGCTGCGGACAGTGAACCCTGCGAGTAGACATCGATGCAGCGGCAGTCCTGACCGTCCGGGAGCGAAAACCGGTGGACGGTGACACCATCGTCGATCAATGCTTGGCGGAAATCGATCATCTCGGTGAATGCCTCGAGACTTTCGGCCGCAAAGCCGGGAAGCGTCCGGCGCAGTGTTTCGTATCGATCCAGTATTTCCTGAGAAGACATTGTAGCGGAGCAAACCGGAACCAGAGAACACAGAACGACGACCAGCAGACCTCGTATCAGCCCACGCGGATCGATCATGGTCCACCTCCTCCAGTAGTATATTGCCGGACGAGAACCCCTCATCCTGATTTAAAAAGAACAGGAAAAAGCTGTCAAGGAGAGGCACCATGGTTAAAAATTCGCTTCCCGGCAAAACGCTATGTGCATGACGCTTCCCGGCAAGAGAAAAGAATCCGATTCACCCTCGCCGTTACCACTCTGGCCGTTGAGGACCATCGGCGTGAAAACCGTGCATCCCGATCGATCACAGAAGCAGTGTCGCCATGAAAAAGTAGATCAGAATCGTGCAGATGTCCGCGAGAGCCAGTGTGAGGGGGCCCGCAGCGATTTTCGGATCGAGTTCCAG